>JBEKPW010000039.1:0-43296 GCA_049520315.1 Syntrophobacteraceae bacterium | reverse complement strand
TTTGCCAACGAGAAGCGCCTTGGTAGCGTGACCTGGATTGAAGAAACTGTGAGTGGTACCGTCGATTGGAAACAAAGGGAGCTGGGAAAGGTACTCCAGCAACTCAGTCCTGGTGATGTTGTGATTACCGCCGAACTCAGCCGATTCGCCAGGTCTCTCCGGCAGATCATCGAGGTAGTGGAGTATTGCAAGCTACACCATATAACCCTGCACTCCATCAAAGGAGCATGGACTATTGACGACAGCCTTAATTCAAAGGTTGTTATGGTCATTCTCGGCCTTGTCAGTGAAATCGAGCGCGATCTCATCAGCCTCCGCACCACCGAAGCGCTTGCCGCCAGGAAGAAAGCCGGTATAAAATTAGGTAGACCGAAAGGCCCGGGCAAGAGTAGGCTCGATCCATTCCGGCCGGAGATAGTGGCTTTGCTCCGGAACGGTTCGCCGAAGTCATTTGTGGCGCGACGTTACAATGTTTCAGAGCCAACGTTGTGGAACTGGCTCAGCAAGAATGGTATCGACGCTACTCCAATTGTTGCGAGGTCGGCATGAAGGGCCGGCTGTGGGGGACATATGTGGGAAGCAACGTGACGCTTGCCGCGCTGCCGGTGTAAAGCTGGGGAGACGAAAGGGGCCGGGGAAGTCAAGGCTCGATCAGTACAGGGTGGAAATCGTCGCCTTATTGAAGAACGGCAGCCCCAAAAGCTTTGTCGCCAAGAGGTACAAGGTGAGTGAACCGACGCTTTACAATTGGATTTCGAAAAATCAGATTGATACTACTCCGATGATTGAAAAGGTAACAGCTTGAAGGCTGCTCCGTACACGCGGATAAAATTTGGGTATTCACGGAATGGGACAGAAGCCACACGACAATTCTCACGGCAGAGTGTTATTAAATGAATAAACGACGTCACACCATAGAAGTGGAAGTTGATGACAGCCCAAAGGTCGCGGCTGGATACATTCGCGTCTCCTCCGTCGCCCAAATTGAAGGGGAGAGTTTAGATACACAAGAGAGAAATATCAAAGATTACACTCGCTTATTCGGATGGGAATACTGCAAAACTTACCGTGATGAAGGAGTAAGTGGCAAAAAAGCGAGCCGTCCTGGTTTAGACCGTCTGCTTAAAGATGCAAAAAACAAAGCGTTTAATACTGTCATTGTGGACAATCTTAGCCGTTTTGGCAGAACTACGGCCGATGTCCTCAAAAATGTCAAAGACTTACAGAAAGTTGATTGCCATTTTGTCTCCATAAAAGAAAAGCTCGATGGTACAGGGCCTTACGGCCAATTTATGCTAACTGTGTTCGCCGCCATCAGTGAATTAGAGCATTACATGATTAAAGTTCGAATGGAAGAAAGCCGTGACTTCAAAGTTGCAGAAGGGCGGACTATTTCTGGTACAGTTGGGTTCGGGTACGCTATTAGTAGACCTACAAAAGACTCAGTCCAAATCGTAACAGTGGAACGCGAAAAAGAAGTTTACCAGAAAATGGTCAGTCTTTATTTAGATGACGAAAATCTGTCTATTCAAGACGTGGCACTCAAATTGGATGCAATGCAATTTAAACCACGGCGCGGTAAGCGATGGTGCACAGCTACAATGGCCAAGATTATGCACTCTCCAGTTTACTACCTTGGAAAGACAGTAGTTAACAAACACAAAACTCCAGTCGAACATGCTTGTGAAAAGTTCGTCACCTTTGAACGCTGGAAAAAGATTCAAGTCAAGATGGCGAACAGTAAGAAGAGGGTTGGAAGACCGCTCAATGCCAAAGACGATTTTCTTCTCCACGGACTTCTTCAGTGCGGGATTTGCGGAGCCAAGGTGGTACCAAGAAGGGATTCACATACACAACGGCGTTACTACTGCTGCTATTGGAAAGAGGCCCACCGGAAGTTGTTAGAATCAAACCACCGGGAAAGGTGCACGCTTCCAATCTTCGACGCAAACCGGACTGAGAAACAAATTCTTGAAGGTATCGCAAATCTTCTGTTCGGCACGTTCGAAGGTTCTTGGATCGACCCTACCAAGAATGAGAATCCATGGGATAGTAGAATTAAAGAATTAGAACGTACCATCCAAGAATTAGAACGCCAGAAAAAGCTAGAAGAACGCGCCTTGAAGCGTGTAGACGAAATGATTTACGACGAGGATTTTTCTCAAAAAGAATTTAAACAACGAAAATTACAGATAAAACAGAAAATCACATCACTTGGTATTGAAATAGAAGAAGCCAATGTGAAGTTGCAAGAACAGACCAAGGGGCGTGAGGAACAAGATTTCCTGATGAGTTTTTCAGTCGATAAAAGTGCGGCTTTGCGTGAGGTTTACGCAGTCTACCAAAACTTGTCTCTTTCGGACAAGCAGCGATTGGTTAAAGGCCTGATAAATGACAAGATAATATTAATGGCAAATAAGCGAAAAATCTACGTCCTAAAACATAACCCATTAATTTTGAACGACGTTTTGCTCCAAAAATACCAAGTTAAGGACCAGATCAGGTATTAAGGGTTTTTTCTCAGCCCGGCGTTCGCCGGGCACCCCTAACGGCTGTCAGTGATAAAAATCTTAACGCGAGCCTGCGATATTGTCAAACACCATCTTGAGAGGCTTCCGGTTGATTCTTTGTTCGTATACTTCTTCGGGGCCATGCTATACTCTTTGTCCAATACCCCGCGATGACGCTCCGCTGATGCACCCACCTGATGATCATGGCTACTGCGGGCCCCCAAGAGCAATATTGGCACGAGGAGGAAGGGTCATCTCATCATGAATGAACTCCGCATACTATTCACCGCCGCCGAAGGCAAGAGTTACCTCGTTCAGGTCGCCGCAGGAAAGAAGACTGGCGTCGAGGTTTCGTTCGCCCCCTTCCTCACCGAGGACGATTACGAGGACCTGCGCTGGTACCTGGAAGATTTCATGGACCTGCCGGACGGGGGCGCCGTGGTTCGGGCACAGCGCGTTGAGAGGGACCTGGAACAATGGGGGCGCAGGCTGTATGACTCACTTTTCTCTGCCAGGAAAAGCAGGGACCTCCTGCGGAAGCTCCTGGACGCACCCGAGCCGCGCGAGCTGACCATTGCCACGCAGGACCCGGTTCTGCTTCGACTGCCGTGGGAACTCATGGCCGACAGCGCGGGCAGCCTGGCGCAACGCGTATCGGTGAGGCGGCAGTTGGAGAGGCCGGAGGCGTCTGCGCCACGGACGGTCGAGCTGCCCCTGCGCATCCTCTACATCGTCAGTCGTCCGGCGGATGCGGGCTTCATCGATCCGCGGCTCACGGCCAGGGCGCTCTTCGATGCCCTCGATCCATTGGGCTCGAACGTGCGGGTGGATTTCTGCCGTCCACCCACCCTGGCGCGCATGGAGGAGATGCTGCGCGACGCGCAGCGATCCGGCGACCCCTACGACCTGGTTCACTTCGACGGTCACGGCGCCTTCCTGCCAAACTCGCAGATCGGAGCGCTCTGCTTTGAGAAAAGCGATGACGGCTCAGGTGATTCCGAAACAGACCTCGTTTCCGCGGACCGGCTGGGCGAGCTGCTGGCGAATTGCTCCATCCCGCTCGTGGTGCTGGAGGCCTGCCGCAGCGCTAAGGTTGGGAAAACCGGCGTTTTCCGCTCCGTCGCGCCCCGGCTCATCCGGGCGGGCGTGAGGAGCGTACTCTCCATGAGTCATGCCGTGCACGTCGAGGCCGCGCGGCTGCTCCTCGACCGCTTCTACCTGGAGCTTGTGCGCGGCACCACCATCGGCCATGCCGTGGCCGAGGCCCGGAAGACCCTGCGATTCACCCCGGCGCGCTGGATCGAATATGGCCCCCGGGGCCGTACAATAAGGCTTTACGACTGGTTCCTGCCCCACCTCTACCAACGCGATACGGATGACGCCCTCCTCCCGCCCCGAGCCGCCGGGCATGAGCCCGTGCGGGAGTTCGACCTCTTCCTCAGCCACAATCACAACGACTCCGTCCGCGTGGAGGCCCTCGCCCGCCTGCTTGTGGAGGAGCACGGCCTGCGCGTCTGGCTCGACAAATGGGAGTGCGGTCCCGGCAAGCTCGAGAAGCAGTGCGAAAAGGGCATCCGCGACAGCCGCTTCACCGTCGTCGCGGGGTCGAAGGCCGCGCTGAAATCAAAGTGGGTGCAGTGGGAGATCGAAAAGCACAAGGCCTTCAATCCGGAAGAAGACCGGCTCATCCCCATCAAGTTCGAAGCGCTGAAGCTGCCGTCCGATCTCGATGAACTGCTCTGGGTGGATTTCACCAAGCCGGGGCAGGATGCCGAGAAAGCTACGCTGCTTGCCCGGCTCATCCGCAGCACCTATGCCGAGGACGCCCACCGCCGCCGGGGTTTCCGAAGCTCCGCCAGCCGGGAGGATGAATCGGGCACCTTTCCGCCGCCCCCGCAGTACGGTTTCCACGGCAGGGCCAGGGAGCTTTACAACCTGGAGCGCCGGTTCCGGTCGCAGCGGGGCATCGTGCTGCATGCCATGGGCGGCATGGGGAAGACGGCCCTTGCCACCGAGGCCGCGCACTGGTGGACGCGAAGCGGCCTGTTTCGGGATGGGGCATGCTTTCTCAGCTTCGAGCAGTTCGCGAGCGCCGAGCGGGTGGCGCAGGTGCTCGGCGCCTACCTGGAAGGGCCGAAGTTCGACCAGCTTCCCGCCTCCGAGCAGCGCCGCCGGGCTTTGGAGCTTTTCCGGGAAAAGGCCGTGCTCATGGTCTGGGACAATTTCGAGAGCACCCTGCCGCAGTTCAACGACGGTTCAGCCGGCGGCGCCAACCCGTACACCGATGAGGAGCGAGGCCGCCTCTCCGAATTGTTCCGCGACCTCACCACCGGCGAGGGGCAGGGGCGCCTGCTCCTCACCTGCCGTCCGGAGGAAACGGGGCTTCCCGGCGCCATGCGCTGCGAGCTTCAAGGCCTTGCCCGCGCCGACAGCCTGTGGCTGCTCGCACAGATTTTGAAACGCGACGGAGTTGCCCTGAGCGATCGCCAGCTCAGCCGCGAGAGACTCGAACCTCTGCTGAACGATCTGGCCGACCACCCGCTTTCGCTGGAACTGGTCGGCCCGCACCTGCGCACCCTCACGCCCGAGGCCATCCGCACGGACTTTGTGAAGCTCCTGGCCAAGTTCGAGCAGGCAGCCGCCGAAGAACGCAATCAATCGCTGCTAGCCTCCCTGGAGTTCTCCCGCCGTCACTTAAGCCCCGCCGCCCGCGAGGCCCTGCCCTGGCTCGGCCTCTTCAGAGGCGGTGTATTTGAAGACAATCTGCTCGACGTGAGTCAGCTTACTCCGGAAGCATGGGAGCCCATCTGCCGCGAGCTGCAGGCTATAGCCCTGCTACGGGTGGAAGACGACCTTCAGATCGGCGGCCGCCCCTTCCTGCGCTTCCACCCAACCCTCGCCTATGCGGCTGCCGATGGCGCTCACGCGGAGAAACCGGAGACCCGGAAGCGATTCATTAATGTCTATCTCGCCCTCATGCAGATGCTGGACAAGGCGCTGAGCGGCTCGCAATCCCGAACCGCGCTGGAAATCCTTAACCGTGAGGAGGCGAACTACCGCACCGCCGTCCACCGGGCCGTGGCCGACCGGCAGTTCCAAGCCGCCGCGGAGCTGGGAGAAACTTTTTCGAACTATCTTCAAATGTCAAACCGCATCCGGGAGCGCGATGCCTGGGTGCAGTGGCTCAAGTACGCCGTGACCCGGGAGGGCTTCACGGAAGAAGCCGCTTCTTACGAGCGGCAGCACGCCTGGACACGTATCACCCAGGGCGACCCCAAGGGTGCGGTAGAGCAGCTTGAGGCCCTCATCGAGCGCCTCCGCCGGACCACGGAGTTCGACCCCGCGTTTCAACAGGCGAGAACGACGTCGATGCTGGGCAGGGTGTTGGTCGAGTGCGGTGCGTCCGAACAAGCCATTACAATCCTGCTGGAGGCGGTGGGCCTTTGTGAGGCGCTTGTGGAAAAAGTCGGAGGCCAGCCCCGGGAAGCGCTTCTTAATACACCCGACCACACTAAGGCAGCGAGCGAACTGGGCAACCTCTCCGCCACCATGGGCGACCTGGCCAACGCCCTGCGAAATGCCGGCCGGCACGATGAGGCCCTGGCCGTGGCGGAAAAGGCGCTGCTGATTGACGGGAAGCTGGGCAACCAACGCAATGCCGCCGCAAGTCATGGCCGGTGCGCCAGCATCCTCACGGCGGCAGGCCGCTTCGACGAGGCCGACGCCCGCTACGACCTGGCCCTCGCCGCCGCCCGGGAAGCCGGAGACAAGGAACTCGAGGGAACGCTGCTCCAACACCAAGGCGTCCTCGCCGACGATCGCAACCAGCTCCACCGCGCCACCAACCTCTACCGGCAGGCACTTCAGCGCTTTCAGGAGGCGGGCGATAAAGGTTCGATGATGCGGACCTACAATTCCATCGGCGTGGCTGAAGCGAAGGCAGGCCGCCTGGCGGAGGCACGAGGCTGGTTTGAGAAATCCCGCGAACTGGCTGTGCAGTTGAAGGACCAGATCGGCATCGGCCAAGCCGCCCAGAACATCGGCATCGTCTGTCAAGAGGAAGGCGAAGCCGCTCGCACCCGTGGGGACGAGCCGGCCGCACGGCGGCACTTCGAAGCGGCCATTCGCTCGGTGGAGGAAAGTCTGAAGATTAAACAGACCCTCGGAAACAAGCCCGATGAAGCGGGTTCGTGGGGTCAGCTCGCCCGAACCCACTTCATCCTCGGCGACCTCGCCGCCGCCGAACGCCACGCCCAAGAAGCTTCCAATATCCACGAGTCCCTCGGCCTCAAGGAAGCCTGGATGGACTACCACACCCTCTCCCAGATCGCACAGGCACGCGGCGACACCACTTGTGCAGCCGAGTGGGCGCGGAAGCGCGATGAACTGCGCGCAGAACTCAAACGCCGCGCCGGCGGTGGGGGCGGCGGCGGCCTGCCCGTCCGGATGGTGCAAGCCCTCCAGCGGCTCACCGATGCCTGCGCCCAAGCCGGCTTCGGCGAGGGCGCCCTCGGCCCCGACGTGGAAGAAGACTTGGCCCTGCTCGACCAAGCCCGAGCCCCGTTTCCCGAGTTAGCGGCGTTTCTCCGGCGCATCGCCGCCGGTGAATTGACAGCCATTCCCACCGGGCTACCGTTGGAGCTGCGGCAATTCCTGGAGACCGTGATACAAGACATCCGGGAGGCGCAGGGAGGTAACTAGCGGTATGCCGAAAGGGGGGATGCCGTTAGCACTGCATTGCTTGGTTCAGGTGAGGTGAGCCCATAGACTGTTTGGTGTTGGAGACAGCATGAGTAACGGAACTTCCTCAGCCATCCCATCCGGTGCGTCATCCGCTCCTGTCAATGGTTGTGCACCCCCGCGTCCGCCGCTCGCCTTTCGCGTGGGGGTTGTGGGGCATCGCCCAAACCGTTTGAAGCACGCCGACTTACCTTTGCTTGTCCTTTCTGGTTTTAAGCCTATCTCTCACGGCGTCGGTTCCGGTGTCGCCTTGCCTTATACGATGGCTTCAAACCTTTCAGTTATACCGCAAAAGCTGGCGCTCATCGCGTCGTCAATGGGGGAACGCACCGAATCGCTGAACAATGATGCTGCCGGGAAAGCCGCGGTCCGCCTCGTTTACAATTTGATGGAGGAAATGGGGCTTTCCGTGAGCTTGCGCGAGCTTGGTTACGAACGGAGAGACCTCGAAAAAATGGCCGAGACCTGCATTGTAAAACATAAACGCGAATACAATCCGAAGGACTTGACGGTGCAAGATTGTGCGGCGATTTTTGAAGCCATGTGGAATGGCTCGCCCGAAGAATTGTACGCGGATACCCTATGATGAAATGCTGTACTGAATGGAGAAGAACGTGGAAAAGGACGATATTCTGTTCCGAAAAGAAGAAGGGGTGGCAACCATCATCATGAACCGCCCCGAAATAAAGAACGCTTTCAACCTGGATATGATCGATCTCTGGGCCAGGATGCTGGAAGTCTGGCGGAAGGACGATGAGGTCAAGGTGATCGTCCTGACAGGGGCTGGCGATTCTTTTTGTAGTGGAGCCGATTTTGTACAGAAAAAGGAGGATCCTCCCGAGGACGCCCCATATCGGCACAAAATGGTCCTGTGGGAGAAGATTCAGCGGATCCCATTATTGCTTGAGGACATCGACAAACCGGTGATCGCGGCGGTCAGCGGCGTCGCCGTCGGAGCCGGGATGGATATGGCCTTAATGTGCGATATTCGCTTCGCCGCAGATACGGCGCGCTTTTCAGAAGGATATGTCAAAGTCGGGATAGTGCCGGGAGATGGAGGCGCCTACTATCTGCCAAGGCTCGTGGGCATGGCCAAAGCTCTCGAACTCTTGTGGACGGGTGATTTCATAGACGCCCAGGAAGCCTACCGTATTGGTCTGGTCAACAAGGTTTTCGCCAAGGATAACCTGATGGAGGAGACTTATGCTTTCGGAAGGCGCCTAGCGGAGGGACCCGGCACTGTCATTCGGACAATCAAAAGGGCAGCCTACCAGAGCAGCCGATGTGATTTGAGGACGGCTCTTGATCTGATCTCATCTCATATGGGCGTGATTCGAACGACCAGGGATTCCAAAGAAGCCATGGTGAAATGGCGGGAACGCCACAACAAGGCCAAAAGGTGAACAGGGTTACCTTATGAAAAATAATATATTTGATTTTTTGAAGAATAAAACTGCGGCTCGGCCTGCGCCTCAATGCGATAAAGTTATGGATTTGTCGGACGCCGTTCGACAAATCGTTAAATCCGGGATGAGCATCCATACCGGAAACGGGATGGCATTCCCAAGGGCAATATACTTCGAAATTGCGCGGCAGTACTGGGGGAAAGACCCGGGGTTTACTCTGATTGGCAATACAGGAGGCGCTTACAGCTTCTCCATCTTTGCTCACGGGGGGTTATGCCGGCGGATCATCTCCGGTTTCAACGGGGATGGCTATCCTTTCCCGAGCCCTAATCCTGTTTTGACCAGAGCCTTCAAAGAGGGGCGCGTTATCCCCGAGAGCTGGACTTATCTCTCACTGACGCAACGGTTGATGGCGGGAGCCATGGGGCTCCCCTACTTCCCTACCAAATCGCTGCGCGGTAGTTCCATGGAGGTGGACAATAGGGCCGATTTCACCACAGTTCCCGACCCGTTTGGCTCCGCGGAGACGGTCGGTGTCCTGAAAGCGCTGAATCCGGACATCAGTTTGGTCCATGGTTGGGCGGCGGATTCGGATGGAAATACGATTTTGGGGGCACCCTACTCGGGAAACCATTATGGGGCTTTAGCGGCAAAAGAGGGAGTGATCGTTAGCGTGGAAAGAATCGTCGATGCCGATTTCATTAGACGGTATTCTTATATGACGAAAATTCCCGGATACGTTGTCCGAGCCGTCTGCCAAGTTCCGTTTGGCGCCCACCCTACTGGTCTCCACGCCTTGGGCATCCCGGATTTTGACGGATACGGCGAAGACGAGGAATTCATTCTGGAGGCCAGAAAGGCATCCAGAGATCCGATGAGGTATCAGGAGTGGGTAGACAAGTGGGTTTTAGGCTGCAGGAATCACGAACAATTCCTGGAGCGCCTCGGGAAGCAGAGAGCTTGGTTCGTCATGGGACGCATCAATCAGGATTCCTGGATGTCAGAACTATCCGAAGCCGCGGACCGCTTGCCCTATCCGGAAGATCCCACGCCTGCGGAAACATTGGTCGCCGGGGCCTCCCATAAGCTGAAAGAGATCGTCACAGCAAAGAAATATCAACTGCTGCTCTGCGGGATCGGCGTTGCGAACCTTGCCTCCTGGATGGCGTATTATGATTTGCGCAGAGGAGGCGATCGCCTGGAGCTCGTCGCTGAAATCGGATTTTATGGCTACTCACCGCAGCCCTCGGATCCTTTCATTTTCAACCTGAGAAATCTCACATCATGCCTGATGATCTCGGATATTTTTACGACCCTTGGGATCTTCATGTCGGGTTCGAAAACCTCAAGCATCGGGGTCATTGGCGCAGGTCAAATCGACCGCTTCGGAAACGTGAATACGACAAAAATATCGACTGATGGACCCTATCTCGTGGGATCAGGCGGTGCCAATGACGTTGCAAGCGGGGCAACTGAAGTCATGGTCACCCTGGAGCAGACGAAAGAAAGATTTCTTGAAAGCGTCCCCTACGTCACGTCGCCGGGCACGAAAGTAACAACGGTGATTTCACAGTACGGCGTATTTGAAAAACTCCCGGGAAGATTCGAATTGGAATTCACGGGATACTTCAAATCTTCTGAGGTGAGTTCGGATGCTGATGCTGTTCATGCCGTTCAGGACCGGTGTGGCTGGCCTATCAAGATTCGCGGCCCTTTAAAGGCTTATCCGCAAGCCTCTGCAGACGAACTGAGATTCCTTAGATCCTTCGATCCAAAGCGATTGTTCCTGGGAGGAACGGAATCAAAGCGATGATATTTCCCTTCATGCGGAATCCGCGCTGATTTTAAGGACGAATCATGACCCATTATCCGATGCTCTTTACACCCGGCAAAATAGGCACCCTCACTGTTCGGAACCGCATTGTCATGCCTCCCATCGCAACCAATTATGCCTCACCATCGGGTGAGGTGACGGAGCGCTTGATTTGTTTCCTGGAGAAAAGGGGCCGGGGGGGGGCCGGTCTGATTATTGTGGAAGGCGCCTACGTAAGCAAAGACGGGAAGGGTTTTGCTGGATCTCTGGCGATCGATGAGGACAACTTCATCCCCAAATTGGGGGAGTTTACCCGGAGGATTAGAGCAACGGGAGCCGCTGTTGCCCTTCAGCTGATCCACTCGGGAAGACAGACGAAAACGGAAATCACACAACTGCCAATTGTTGCGCCCTCTGACCTTGCCTGTCCGGTCGTGCAGCAGACGCCTGTTCCTTTGAATCAGGCCGGAATCGTGCGAATCGTGCAGGATTTTTCTCTGGCGGCCTGCCGGGCAAAGGAAGCTGGTTTTGATGCCATCGAGATCCAGGGTGCGCATGGTTATCTCATCCATCAGTTTTTGTCTCCTCTCTCCAACAGGAGGGATGATGATTACGGCGGTTCCGGGGAAAACCGGGTACGATTTGCCCGGGAAATCTTGAACAAGGTCAGGGAGACCGTAGGAGAAGCCTTCCCGGTTATATTCCGCATCGACGCGGAAGAATATATTGAGGGTGGAATCGATCTCGACCTTTCATGCTTTTACTGCGAGGAGCTCTCACCATATGTGAACGCCGTGCATGTAAGCGCGGGATCCTATGCCTCGCGCGCATGGATCGTGCAGTCGTACTTCAACACACCCGGTCTTCTGGCGCCTCTCGCAGGCTGCATCCGGAGCCGGATCAAGAAACCCGTCATTGCGGTCGGTCGAATTCACACCCCGCAGCTCGCAGAAGAGATCCTGGAGCGTGGGGATGCCGATTTCATCGCGATGGGCCGTGCGCTCTTGGCCGATCCGGATCTGCCCAGGAAAGCGCAGATCGGCGAGGCCAGGACCATTATGCCTTGCCTGTCCTGCTATCTGGGCTGCAGCGACCGCCTGAGGGCGAATCTGGACATCTCCTGCTTTGTCAATCCCCTTGTCGGTCAGGAGTACATGACCAGCCCGAAGCTGGAAGGGAACCCCCATTGCCTCATTGTCGGTGGAGGGCCGGCGGGTTTTAGTGCGGCAATTGCTTTATCGGAGCGTGGGGCCAGGATCACCCTCATTGAAAAGCGGGACAGACTGGGCGGCCAAGGTCCAGTATAAGCGGCCTCTTGAAGATGTATTGCTTCTTTACCAAGAACGTCTGAAGCAGAACGGGATCACTTTAGTCCGGGGCGAAGCGACTGCGGAATGGGTAGTGAAGCAGAAGGCAGACTTTGTTGTCCTGGCGACCGGCAGCATTCCGTTCATACCGCCTGTAACCGGATTGGAGTTGATCAGAAGCTACGATTTCGGAAATGCCATTGACGGTGAGGTGCGGGAAAGAAACGTTGCCGTTCTCGGAGGAGGCGCTACGGGGTGTGAGACTGCTGAAATATTGATGCATCAGGGAAAGAATGTCATCATCCTGGAAATGCTGGATCAACTGGCAGGCGATCTTGGCAACGTCCGGCCGCTGTTTCTGGAACGCATGAATGAAATAGGGCTCCAGGTATACACCGGCACCCGGATCTGGGAGATTCAGAAGGATCGGATCATCATTCAGACCCAGGGAAAAGTCCGGTCCCTCGAGGGGATCGAAGCCTTGGTCATCTCTTGCGGAGTGGCCCCCAATAATCTGCTAGAAAGACAACTGCAGAACTCCGGGGTTCAGAGCATTTCGGTTGGAGACTGTCGAAAGGTGAGAAACGGTTTCTGGGCGATTCGAGCTGGATTCGAGCTGGGTATGTCATTTGGAGCGGAGCAAATGGCTAGGGGAGCGGGTTCATTCGGAAAAGCTCAACGGAGTTAATTAAAGGAGATATTATGGACCATTACAAATTATTCATTGACGGTCAGTTCGTCGACGCGGAAAAGGGAGAAACCTTCGAAACAATCGATCCGGGGACGGGTCTTCCGTTTGCCACAGTGGCCCAGGCTGGTCCTGCCGATGTGGAGAGGGCTATTGCAGCCGCAAAAAAGCTTTCGGGAAATGGAGCCGCATGACTCCCATTGAGCGAGCCGATCTCATTTACGATTTTGCCGATCATGTGTCTCAACTGTCTTTACGGCTGGCGGTTGCTGAATCGATGGATGCAGGGCATACGATCCGGCTTGCATCAATATGGGGTATGGTCGGCTCCGGGATCCTTCGCAATTACGCCTATACCGCCGCACACGAATTCCCCTGGGAGGAGAACGTTCCGGGGAACTTTATTGCTCCTGGCCGGGATTTCATCCGACACGAGCCATTAGGAGTCTGTGTTGGGATTGTTCCCTGGAATTTCCCGGCGTGTATGGCTTTTTGGAAGGTGGCCTCTGCTATCGTAATGGGAAACACCATGGTTCTGAAGCCCGCAACGGCGACGCCGGTTACAGCGCTTCTCATAGCGGAGGCTGCCCAGGCAGCGGGAATCCCTCCGGGTGTCCTCAATGTTATTCCCGGTCCGGGCGGTTCTCTCGGCAAAATCCTTTGCACCCACCCCGATGTCGCCAAAGTTGCCCTGACCGGCAGTACGGAAGTAGGCCGCGAGATCATGAAACTGGCTTCGGACACGGTCAAGAAGGTCACCCTGGAACTCAGAGGCAAGTCGGCCAATATCATCCTCGATGACGCCGATATAGACTTTGCCGTCGATGGAGCGGTACTGGGAACTTTTCACCATCAGGGCCAGGTTTGTACATCGGGAACACGTGTTCTTGTCTCTTCAAAAATTTACGATGAATTTCTTGATAAAATGAAGAAAAGAACGGAGGAGCTTCGTGTCGGCTACCAGCTTCTTCCAGAAACCCATTCGGGGCCTATGATCAGCTCGACCCAGCTGGCCACTGTTGATGGGTATGTTCAAATCGGAAAAAAGGAAGGCGCAGAAGTCGTCACGGGCGGAAATCGCCTTGATATTCCGGGATATGAGAAAGGATTCTACTACGCCCCGACCATCTTCACCAACGTGAAAAATTCAATGCGGATTGCCCAGGAAGAGATATTCGGACCGGTGGTGTGCATTGTTAAATTCGATGACGACGAGGAGGCTGTCGCAATTGCCAACGATTCGATCTATGGATTGGCGGGCGGTGTTTTTTCTGGGAACAATGCGAGGGCGGAGAGGATCGCCAGGCAGATGCGGACCGGGACGGTCTGGATAAACAATTATCATGCCTTTGGGGATTACTGCCCCTTTGGTGGATACAAACAGTCGGGTGTCGGGAGGGAGCTTGGTATAGCCGGGCTCAAGGAGTATACACAGATAAAGCGTATCCACGTCAATTCATTTGCCGCTTCCGAGAACACTGTTATGCTGGGATTCCTTTCCGACAGGATCAAAACGAGTCCTGGCCAATATGACTGCCGCACCAAGGTCATCGCCGGACATGGTACGATTAATTCCCTATGCCAGGAGGTCGTAAGCCTGGGATGTAAACGGGCTTTCATCATGACCGATCCCTGCGTGAAGGAGGCGGGGTTGACCCAACTCGTCCAAGACGCACTGGTGGATTTCTGCGTTGGTGTATTCGACAAGATCGCTCAAGACACTGATCTTGCAATTGTGGATGAAGCAACCGCCATGGCCAGAAGTCTCGGGGCCGACTGTATCGTGAGTGTGGGTGGCGGGAGCGTAATCGACACGGGCAAGGCAGTTTGCGTTGTGCTGAAGAGCGGCGGGAAAGCGAATGACCATATCGCGATCAATCGGCTGGCAGCACCTCAGACGCCGCATATGGTTGTCCCCACCACAGCCGGTACGGGGAGCGAGGTCACCGATACGGCCGTCATCAAAAGCAAGGCGGCGGGACGCAAGGTTTATATCATGTCTCCCTTTGTTGTTCCAAATGTCGCTATTCTCGACCCCCGCTTTACTCTCAGCCTCCCCAAAGGGCTGACAGCTACAACCGGGTTGGATGCTATGACGCATGCCATAGAGGCTCTTACCAGCGCGACCTCACAGCCGATCTGCGATGGCATGGCGCTTCAGGCTATCCGAATGATCAAGGAAAACCTGCCGAGAGCGATTGCGAACGGTAGGGATGAAGAAGCGCGTTCGCAGCTCCAGTTGGCCGCTACGATGGCAGGGTGGGCTTTCACGGGTGCCCATGTCGGGTTGGTGCACAGTAATGGCACATACGCTGGGGATGATGTACGGTGTTCCCCACGGTGCCGCCTGCGGTATCATCCTTCCTGAAGTCATGCGCTTCAACGTTGATTTTGCTATTGATAAACTGGCCTTGGCGGCTCAGGCGCTTGGGGTCGATACGGCCGGAATGGAAAAGCGTGCGGCGGCGCTGGCCGCAGCCGATGTTGTCGAAAGTCTAATGAAAGAAGCCGGCCACCCTATGAAGCTGAGAGAAGTGGGGGTCCCGGGGGACGCATTCGATGCTGCAGCCGCCCATGCCATCTGCGATGCCGTGACCATGTTCAATGCAAGGCCCGTTATGGATCCGGCCGAGGTCGTGGCACTTTATAAAAAAGTGTTTTAGCAGACCGCTCAATCATTGGGACTGGACTGGAAAAGGGTATGGCGGAGCTGATGGAAACACCTTCAGCTCCGCTTTTAAAATTCTACATTCCACTTGTCCCTGGGAGGAGGCGCTGTTGCTTCAAAAGCCATTGGGGGTTGTCCGTGGAGAAAATTCTCGAATTTCTGAAAAGGAAGGCTAAGGGAGGATCGGCCTGCCACGATAGAAGTGCCTTTTTGTTGATGGAAACTCCTAATCTGCCGCTTCGGGCCGCCTCCGACGAGTCACGGGGGATCCATTCTCGGCGGCCCTTAGCTCAGCTCGTTATTTTTTTAAAGATTTTCAAACGCAAATTACTTTACCACCTCCCCAATATACGAGGGGGGAAACGAGCGGGAGTGCATAAAGCCCTCCCCTGCGAATGAGCCGCGTGACAATGCAAAGGGCGGGGATAAACCCCGCCCCTACTGTCCTCCGTGCTCCGTCTTCCGTTCTCCGTCTTCCGTCTTCCGTGCGTTTACCGGTTGGGCTGGAAGCCGCACGAGATACCCGAGATTATCATTTTCTGTACATTGGAGGTCCCTTCCACGATCTGGAAGGATTTAACGTCACGATAGTAACGTTCTATCGGATACTCGGTAGAGTAACCGTATGAGCCGAAGATTTTCATTGCTTCATTAGCGGCCCTGACGGCGGATTCTGCAGCAAAAAGCTTGGCAACCGAGGTTTGCAGTTGGTTCGGCAGTCCCTTGTCCTTGAGGATTGCAGCCTGGTACACCAGGAGCTTAGCGGCATGGTGTTCCATCACCATTTCAGCTATCTGCCCCTGTATTAGCTGGAATTTGGAAATCGGCTGGCCGAACTGGGTCCTTTCGTTGGAATACTTTATGGCCAGATCGACACATGCCCCGCCGGTCCCAAGAGCGCCGGCCGCGCAACTGATTCTGGTATTGCCAAGCATCCACATGCAGATATTAAACCCGTCGCCCGGTTTTCCCAGAATATTCTCTTTCGGGATTTTCGCGTCTTCCATGATGATTTCGCCAGTGGGGGAACAGTGAAGTCCCAGCTTGGTCTCGATCGCTTTGGTGGTAATGCCCGGTAAGTGCGTGTCAAGGATGAAAGCACTTATGCCCTTGTTCCCCTTTTCGCGGTCGGTGACGGCATAAAGTATTCCCGCATGGCCTACATGGGCATTGCTGATCCACGTTTTCTGGCCGTTCAGCAGCCAATGGTCGCCCATGTCTTTTGCCGTAGTTTTCATGCTTGCCACATCGGAGCCGGCGTTAGGCTCGGTGATCGCAAAAAATCCGATTTTCTCGCCGGAAGCCCACCCCGGGATGTACTTCTCTTTCTGCTCCGTGGTCCCGAACTTATTCACCGTTACGGACGGTCCTATATTCTGAAGATTGAAAGGAAGCCGCCAGGACGGAGAGACCAGGGCAGCTTGCTCGGTCATCAGGACGGACTCTAAAAACCCCATCCCGTTACCGCCATATTCTTCGGGAATGCAACACCCGAAAAAGCCCAAGTCTCCCATCTTTTTCACCAGCTCCGGCCGGAAAGTGTGGTTCTTTTCGTCTTCTTCCATCGTAGGCCGGATTTCCTGTTCGCAAAACCGCCTGGCCTGTTCTTGAACCATTCGCTGTTCTTCATTTAAACTGAAGTCCATCTGAGTTTTCCTCCCAAAAATAAGTCGTTGAATTGATTGTCAGGTCACCAAGCATGCTGCTGCAAGTTCAATACTGAGGCATGCATTAGCACATCACTTACCTTTTGTTTTAAAATCAATAAGTTAAATAAAGTCCAGATTCCGGCCCCCGGACTAGACACTTCCGGGGCAGGCCCCGCCGGAATGACGGAAGCATGAGCCGCTTTTAAGATTTTTCCCACCGGTGCTTCCTTTTTCATCAGCCTGCTGCGCCGTCAGACAGCCTGCTGCGGATCGTACATTTTCTCCTTTATGAAAAGCGCCGGAATGATTCCCGTCATAAAGTAGGCGCCACCCATCACGATCAGCCCGGCACCAATGGAATACTTGGTCGCAATGAGGCCTATGGCCGTGGGCGCGATCACAGCACCCACGCGCCCTATATTGTATGAGCCTCCAACTGCGGTCCCCCTTATCCCGGTCGCAAAGCTTTCAGTCATGTAGGTAGCGGCTACACCGTAGGGCACACCATAGAGAAAGCCAAAAAAGGTAAGCAGGAGGACGATGTTTCCCGGACTGTGATAAGTCACGATAACGGGCAGAAAAACGGCCGTTGCCACGCCGCCGAAAGCATACAGCCAGCGGCGTCCGAAAACATCGGCCAGGTAACCCGCCACGATTTTGCCCAAAATCATGGCAAGGTAGGTACCTACGAGGTAACCGGTCATTTGCCTGAAATCGAACTTAAGTTCGTTCACAACATAGGTCGGAAGCCAGTTGTTCACCCCGTAGTAGCCGAACTGGAGGAACCCGGCCGTCAACGTCCATAGAATGAAGCTCTTTCGATAACCCCGGTCCGCGAAAATGACCTGCCACTGATTTTTTTGCTCAGTTTTTTGCTCTTTTGCGGCTATTCCGGCAGCGACCTGCTTTTTCGAAGCTTCGACCCAGCTTGGAGGCTCGGGAACGATACGCTGCATCAGGAGAGCAAAAATCACCGGTACGATAGCCGTGCCAAAGAGAAAGCGCCAGCCGTATACGGGGATTATCAGACCCGCCAGGACAGTCGCAACCACATAACCGACCGACCACCCGGCCTGCAGGGTCCCAAGCACAGTGGTGCGCCTGCTGGTAGGCACGTACTCGGACATAAGGGTGTTACAGACTACATACTCGGCCCCGAGCCCAAGGGCTGAGATGAATCTGACCACAGCAAACTGCCAGTAGCTTTGGGTCAGACCCAGGAAGGCCGTCCCGACTGAAAAAACAGTGATTGTCCAGACAAGCGTGCGAACCCGCCCGAACCGGTCGGCGCACCAGCCGCCCATAAAGCCCCCGATTGCCATCCCCATGAGCGAGTAACTGGCCAGCGACCCAGCTTCCACCTTCGAGAGACCAAGGGCCGGCATCAGGCTCGGAAGGCTGTATGATAAAAACATCAGGTCCATGCCGTCGACCATCAAACCCAGGAAGCTGAAAATGAATACTGCTATCCAAATTCGCTCGCCCGGTTGAGCAACAGATCCAGGCGCTCCCGCAGAGGACGAAACGGACCCATTACCCGTCTGGCCGCTTTTTTCGCTCATTTTTTAAACCTCCAGCTCTTCCGATGTCATTAAATGATTTTTCCCCTGGCTGTTGCCTCCTTCGATTTGAATCAGGAGACCCCTTCCAGGACGATGGCCACCCCCTGACCCCCGCCCCCGCAGATAGTCTCAAGCCCGAAAGTTACCCCCTGCCGCCGCATTTCATTCACAAGGGTCACCATTCTAATTGTGCCGGTAGCGCCAATCGGGTGCCCAAGCGAAATTCCCGAACCATTCACGTTTACCTTGAGATCACGATCCCGCTCGGAAAGGCCCATGATCTTGGCGTCGGCAAGCATCTGAGCGGCAAACGCCTCCTGAATCTCGATCAGCGCGCAGTCATTCAATGTCAGGCCTGCTTTGACAAGCGCCTTATCGACGGCCGTTTTGACGGCCGGATAGGTCAATGTCGGATCGCAAGCCGCATTGGCACCCGCTACGAACCGGGCAAGAGGTTTAATTCCCATTTCGCGGGCCAGGCTCTCGGAGGCAAGCACGACTGCCGCTGCTCCGTCGTTTTCCGAAGAAGAATTCCCAGCCGTGCATATGCCGCCGGGATAGACCGCTTTGAGCCTGGCCAGTCTCTCGATGCTGGTGTCCGGGCGCGGTGTTTCGTCTTCGCCGAAATAGCCCTTCTGACCTTTTTCCAGTGAGATCGGGACTGGGACGATCTCTTCCCCGAACTTACCCTCCTTAATGGCGGCACAGGCCCTCTGATGGCTCCTAAGAGACCACTCGTCGGCAGACTGCCTGGTGATGCCCTCCGCTTTTGCCGCCGCTTCCGCCCACGTCATCATCGAATTGAGCTCACCGTAGCGTTCGATCGGCTGAGACATCGGGCGCGCGCGCTGAATGCGGTCGAAAAACGGGAGCCCCCACATGGGAAGCGCACCATGACCCCTCGGCATGAAGCCCCATTTTTGGTCATTGCGGCCTCCCAACCCCCACCGGATATCCCCCGGCAAGTAGAGTTCGGCCTGGCTCATCGATTCCAGGCCGCCAGCTACGACTATCCGGGCGTTACCCGTCTGGATTTTGAGCGCGGCGAAAATGACGCTGTCAACACCCGAGCAACAGCGCCGGTCAAGGGTTACGGCGGGAACCGTATCAGACCAACCCGCAGCCAGGACAGAGAACCTGGCGGCATTGGCGCATTCTCCGTTCTGGTAGGATTGGCCCATAACGACTTCTTCCACCTGGACGGGTTGAATGCCGGCCCGCTTGACGGCCTCATTGAGGACCAAAGCTCCGAGTTCATAGACCGGGACCGCTTTCATGCTTCCTCCGAAGGCGCCAATCGGCGTGCGCACCCCGGAAAGGATTACTACTTTTTCCATTTTATAGGCCTCCTTGGAGCAGGTGAGAATAGGGCGGGTGAATGGGTGAATGGGTGAGTAGGTGAATAGGAAAAAAACATTCACCCGTTAATTTATTCATCCATTCACAAGTTCACCTATTCGTCCTTCACTATTCACCGTTCACTATTCACCCGCTCTTCTTCGATTGAATCAGTTTTGTGAGCATCGATCCCACCTTTTTGCATTGCTGTTCAATTGGCGGGACAAGTTCCTCTGCGATCAGACCAACTTCCAGTGCTATTTCGATTTGTGTGACAAGTTCGCTCAGGGAACCTTTGGCTATGTGGAGAAACCGGAGGAACTCGGCATCCGAGGGTCTTTCGTATCCTTCACTAATATTGCTTGGAATAGAGACTGCCGAGCGTTGCATCTGGTCTTTGAGGCCAAAATCACGTGAGATCCCTCCAGAAGACGTCACCCTGTAGATCTCCACTGCCAAGACCTTTGCCTCTTGCCAGACTCTCAGTTCCTTGAAGCTCTGGTAACCCACGGACCCTCACCTACTCACCCATTCACCCATTCACCCATTCACCCGCTCTTCTTCATACTTCCATCCGGATTATATTCGTACCAGCCTCTGCCGGTCTTCCTGCCCAGATGCCCCATTTTGACCTTCCGCCGAAGAATGGCCGGCGGGTAGAAAGAAGGATCTTTGGTTTCCTCATAGATTGACATCAGGGCGCCATAGGTCACGTCCAGACCTACCATGTCGCCGATTTCAAAAGGCCCCATTTTTCTTCCGGAGGCCAGCCGCAGGCCCTTGTCGACATTTTCCACGGTGGTCACCCCATCTTCGACCAGGTGCATCGCCTCGATATTGGCCCTGTAATTAATGCGATTGATAACGAAGGCCGGAATATCGCGCAGAACCAGTATAGGCTCCTTTCCGACCCGTTTGACGAAATCCACGCCTACAGCAAAGGTCTCATCGCTGGTGACCATGCCTTTTATCACTTCGGCGGCAGGCATCATCGGCACCGGAGAAAAGAAATGGATACCCAGCACCTTGTCGGGCCGCTGGGTCTCTGCGGCCAGGTAGGAAATGGAAATCGCGCTCGTGTTGCTCGCCAGGATTGCACCCGGGTTTGCCGCACCGTCCAGCTTGCGGAAAACCTCGCGTTTGAGGTCCGGGTTTTCGAAAACCGCTTCGATAACCAGATCGGCCTCACTTGCAGCTTCGAGACTGCCAGCCGTACCGACACGCGACATGATAGCCTCCGCCGGGCCTGCCACAGTTCCCTTTTCTACAAACTTGCCGACCGACCACGATATGCTTTTCAGGGCCTTTTCGACAGCTTCGGGTTTCTCATCGTACAGGGTCACACCCAGCCCTGCCTGGGCGCATACCTGTGCTATACCGCTGCCCATCAATCCGCTTCCAACTATGAACACCCTGTCAACACTCATCATGCTCCTCTCCTCCTTACAATCATTCAATCGGGCGGCCGGACCGCCAGCCAGGATCTCGACAGCCCGCCCCCGCATCGCTCCGCGATAAGTGAACAGTGAATGGTGAATAGTGAATAGTAAAAACAAAAACAATTCCGCTTGGTGAACCCTCACCAGGTTTCGGGTTCGCGGGTAACATCGAGGAAGCGCGTTAAACGCTTCAAGTTCGCGGCCGATCTTTTGTGAGGCCGCACCCTCACTAGGTTTCGGGTTCGCGCTTGATACTCTCGGCCCGTGCCCAAATGCTGGACCCTCACTTCGTTCAGGTCCGGGCTTAATACTCCAGCCGTCGGTTAATGCTTCAAGTCCGGGCACAATCTTTTATGAGCGCCCACCCTCACTTCGTTCAGGTCCGGGCCGCACGTTGCAGCCGGTAGTTTGATGCTTCAAGTCCGGGCACGATCTTTTGTGAGTGCCCACCCTCACTTCGTTCAGGTCCGGGCCGCACGTTGCAGCCGGTAGTTTGATGCTTCAAGTCCGGGCACAATCTTTTATGAGTGCCCACCCTCACTTCGTTCAGGTCCGGGCTTAATACTCCAGCCGTCGGTTAATGCTTCAAGTTCGCGGCCGGAACCCTCACTGCGCTTCGGGTTCGCGCTGTACACAGTGGAAGCACGGTTCATGCTGGACCCTCACTTCGTTCAGGTCCGGGCTTAATACTCCAGCCGTTGGTTAATGCTTCAAGTTCGCGCCCGATTCCTTGTGAGGGCGCTTTGTGAGTGCCCACCCTCACTGGGTTTCGGGTTCGCGGAAACGCTTTCAAACTAAAATCCCCTTTAGGTGGAGATATCTGCCTTCGGCAGGCCCAGGGCAAGCTCGGCAGGTGGCCGAAGAGGGTTTGGCGGGATCGACCACCGATCTTTTACGAACAGAAACCTCGAGAGGCCCGGGGTTCGGATAAGGTGAAATTCTCCCAGGTTGATCCGGGGTTTCCGCGTATGGACACGAGCTACTCGTCGGCCCCCCCAAGGATCAAACGCTGTGGATCGATTTCTTCCCGCAGGATCCGAAGCTCTTCATCGGTTGGGGGTTCGAAAGGCAAAGCCCGGCTGATGTCGATTGCAAACCCGGTGTTTTCCGCAATTTTCTCAGGCTCTATCCCGGGATAGTACTCGGCCAGGTACATCTTTTTGGTGACCTCGTCAAATTTCATGACGCTCATGTTGGTCACAACCGCCATCGGCCCGCCCCTTTTGAAGCCCGCCTTCCTGCGAGCCTCCCCTCCCGTCAGCCATCCCGGACTGCTGAGGTAGTCCACCTTTTCGACAAATCTTCGTTTTTCATGGCTCATAAAAATCACCATGCCATAGGCAAAGCTGAACGCATCGCAGGCGCCGCCCGCTCCGGGAAACCGGGTTTTGGGCCTGTTGTAGTCGCCCAGGCATGTCGAGTTGATGTTGCCGAATTTGTCGATCTGGGCAGCCCCGACAAAGCCAATGACATGCAGCTTGGGGTGAGCGAGAAGCGACAGGGATTCGGCAAGGCCTGAATTGATCGATGTGCCAACCATCACGCGGGGGTCCGCCACTGCCAGAGGGAGTTCCTCGAGCGAGGGATCTATTCCGCCCGTTTCGAAGAAAACCACCGACCCCGGTGCATGGATGCGTTTGGCCACCGTGGCTGCAAGCAGGGACACTCCCGTGCCGGCAAACAGGATGTCGCCGTCCTTGACAAGGCGGCCGGCACTGATGGCCATTATCTCCCGAGAGGTGTAGCTACCCATGAAAACCTCCAGGTTAGGGGGTTAGGGGATTAGGGGTTTAGGGGGTTAGGGGATAAGGGGATTAGGGGGTTAGGAATTAACCCTCAATTCAATCCCTCAATTCAATCCCTCAAACCCTCGGTTTTCCGGCTACCGTCTGTCAATGCCCTGCGCATATCCGATCGCCGGATTGGCTTTTATCTTCAAGAGCTCTTCGATTCCCACTTTGGCAAGGTAATCTTCCTGGGTTTCAAAAGGGTAGACCCATTCATCCAGGTACCTTTGGAAGTTGTCGTCATTCTTGGACATTTCTGCGCAGAGGCGCAGGTGCTTCGAGTCGTAATCATAGAAATAATGGCAGGCGGTCGGATGGGCGCCGTAAGGGGCGCGCACCACCGCATCGACCAGAAAATGGGGAAGACTGTTCTGGTCGGGATCCCGGCGAATGAATTCAGTCGGAACGATTTCCTCACAGGTTACAATGACAAGCTTTGAAGCCTTTGCCTCTTCCAGGTCCGCAAAGGTGAGACCCTGTATGCGCACGGTCCCATCCAGACCCACATATTGAGCATGGATAAGGGCTACATCGGGGTTGAGAGGCGGGAGCAAAACGACATCGCCTTCTTCTTCGTTCCAGGGATTGCGCATCACCTTGAGTTTGCGGTGGGGGACCCGGCCTTTGCCCCGGATTTCTTCCGGGAAACCCATTTTCTTGACGATGTCGGTCTCAAGCCCCGAGGTAGTGGCAATAAAAGGAAGTCCCATTGCACCGGCCATAAAACGCAGGATCATTTGGAAATTCGAATAGTCTTCAACCTGCAGCTCGCCGGAGTAGATAGACTTCCTGAACCGAATGCCCGTCGGCGCAAAACGCGCTACACCCCCGTAAGCCAGCTCGACGCGGCTCACACAGCCCGCACCGATCATAAGTTCCATGCCCTGGCCATGAGAGTGCACCACAAGGTAGATGTCCTTCTTTCTTTGACGGATCATCTCGCGGCACAAGGCCATGGGATTGCGGTTGATGGTGAACCCCCCGAGAGTAAGCTGATCGCCGTCCTTGATCAGACTCACGGCTTCCCTGAGGCTTATGAATTTGCCGCTTTTTTTTAATTGAGCTGTTGCCTCCATGCACTTCCTTTGCAAACCCTGCAGGCGTACGACGAGTGTTTCAGTTGCGGCTCACAGTTGGCCAAACCAATTTGACCGGATATTTGAAAAATGATCCCGAAAACATTTGTCGGCTTTTTGGGAATCGCGTGCCCGCAGCGCAATCAGGATCTCCGAGTGGTCAGTTACCGATGAAAGCACCAGCGATGGGTCCTGGAAGTAGGTGCGAGTGAGCCAATACCATCCTGGCCCTCTCATGATGCTTGCTATGGTCTTCTTGAGCACTGAATTATTGGCAGCCCTGATTATCGAGCTGTGAAATTCAAAGGTAAGCTGAGTGCAGGCGGCCATATTGCCTTTCTCATACTCTTCTTTCATCTGTTCGATATTTTCACCCAGCTTGTCGAGTTGTTCGTCACTCAGGAGACCGGCCGCAATACCGGCGGCAAATCCTTCAAGGCAGCCCAGCACCGTACAGATTTCCTGCCACTCCTCGTGAGTGAGCTTGCGCACATATTTCTTTTTAAACGCGTTGACCACGACGAGCCCTTCGGACTCGAGCATGCGGATGGCCTCTCTTATGGGCGCGCGGCTCACGCCGAACCATTGCTGCAGTTCCATTTCAGTTAAAGGTGTACCCGGTTGCAGTTCCTGGTTGAGGATGGCATCCGACAAGGACTTATGGATTTGTTCGACTACGGAAAATGGTTTGGTGAATTTTTTCGGCTTCATGAGAGAAACCCGGTTTGTATTTTTTTTTATTGTCGACAATTGTCATAGATTAAGCAGAGGCTGCTGTCAAGGAGAAAAACGGTGAGAGGAGGGAGCGGGGAGCAGGGAGCAGGAAGCAAGGAGCGGAGAGCTTGGTTTCACGCGGAGACTGATCATCGACAGGTCAGGGAGAGACGCGGAGAGGCAGAGAGCAAGAGAGTGGAAAGATTTCGACAGGATTAGAAAATCTCCATTTTGCGGATTCAGGGATTTAGGAATTAGGGGATTTTAAGACTAGAAGCGAGAACTCGCGCAGCGATGGAACCAAAAGGAATTCATGTGCCTCTGTGGTGAACGGGCGCCTTTCCGAACACCAACCATACAGGAAGCGAATGAGCGAGGTTGACTCGGGGCCGCTAAAAAGCTATTAATCTAGGTCAAAACATTAACAGGCTTCAGCGAAATGAACAAAATGAGGTCGCCGGCAAAATGGACAACAAATACATCGAGGTAAGATGGCACGGCCGCGGCGGTCAGGGCGCGGTCACGGCCGCTGAGATCCTGGCTCAAGCCGCTTTCTACGACGGATACAAAGGAGTAACAGCCGCTCCGTTCTTCGGGGCCGAAAGAAGAGGCGCTCCCGTAATCGCCACAAACAGGTTTGCGCGCGACCCGGTGAGGACCTTCTCCCTGGTCACGAATCCTTCGGTGGTGGTCGTGCTGGACGAGACAATACTGCGCGTAGTGGACGTCTCGGCGGGAATCCAACAGGACGGCATAGTTCTAATAAACAGCAGGAAATCGCCCGATCAGTTCGCTTTGCCGTCACACCTGCGGGTTGCAGTAACCGATGCAACGCAATGGGCCACAAAAGCGGGCCTCGTTATCTCCGGGGCGGTCCTGTTCAATACGGCCATTTTGGGCGGCTTCTCGAAGGCCACCGGACTTATTGGCATGGAAAGTATCGAAAAGGCCCTTAGAAACCGTTTCAAGGGTGATGCGGGCGAACAGAACGTGCTCGGCGCAAGGCTGGCCTGTGAGGGCACCATTGTTTCCCGGCCCCCGGGGAATGACCACTCCTGATTGTTCCGCCGGCCCGACCGGCACGGGAGAACATTTCACCAAATGATCGCTTACTGTCGTTAACAAGTCTGTCATGCGAGGAAGATACCATGGGAACCAGCAAAGCTTATAAAGACCCCTTTACAGTTGCCCGAGGAAAACTTTGCGAGGCCGAAGCCGGAAAGACCGGCGACTGGAGAACCTCGCGGCCTGAAATAGACTGCTCGAAATGCATTCCATCCAATACTGGAAAATCCTGTTTTCTTTGCTGGATGTATTGCCCCGAGGGAATCGTCACGAAATCCATCCCCGTGAAAATCGACTATGATTACTGCAAGGGATGCGGCATCTGCGCGCAGGAGTGCCCTGCCAAAGCGATCCGAATGGTTGACGAGAACGGGAGTGAATAGCAGGAAGCGGGGAGCAGCAAGCAGTACAGCCACAACAAAAAAAGATCCGCCGCAGAGTTTTTAGCAACTCAAAACTCAAAACTCACCTGCTTGAGCGGGAGACTGACAGCAGCCCGAAAACACGCATGAATCCCTATTAATATAATTGAATAACGTGGGAGACGATGCCCATGGTAGAGAATCCGGTCAGCCGCACCGCTCTGGGTGCTGCATTCATGCGCGGTTATCACGCGCTCCATGACGACCCCAAAATATTTGACGATCATTTGGCCAATAGCCTGCTCACTAAAGAGGAACGATCGCTAATTGCGAAGCATTTGATAGAAATGTTCGAATCGATTGACCCTTCCGGTGCGGCAACGTGTCCGGATGAGACGAGCGCACTGGAACGGATGCTGCAACTCTGGACGGCCGCTCCCACTATTCTCAGCCGTGCCAGGTATGCCGAGGAAGCCCTTGGTGAGGCTGTCGGCAGGGGTGTGCGCCAATATGTTATTCTTGGGGCAGGGATGGATACTTTCGCCTTTCGTTGCCGGGATATGCTGGAGAGGCTCCAGGTGTTCGAGATAGATCATCCTGCAACACAGGCCTTCAAGTGGAATCGCATTGCCGGGCTGGGTTGGGAAATTCCAGAGCAACTGCATCTTGTTTCGCTCGATTTCACGAATGAGGGTCTGGACAGGATACTAAAGCACTCGCCATATGATCCCCGCGCTTTGACTTTCTTTAGCTGGCTGGGAGTCACATATTATCTTTCCCGCGAAACCGTCTTCGATACATTGAGCGCCGTGGCGAAGATCTCCCCCCCCGGCAGTGCGATCGTTTTCGACTACTTAGCCCCCGTTGTGCCCGGCACGGGGAAAGCGGCCGAACGCCTGAAGGTTGCAACGGATTTTCTGCAGTCATTGGGTGAGCCGCTGATAGCCCGTTTTGATCCTTCCACCCTGGAGGGCGACCTTGCGCGTATCGGATTACGCCTTCTGGAAAACCTTATCCCCTCGGACATCGGGCAACGGTACTTCCAGGGTCGCACCGACAGCTACCGTGCCTCGAAACATATACATTTCGCTATGGCTGTGACGAAATAAAAGGGTCCTCTCACCTGCTCGCTTTGCTTATGAAAGCTGAACGGCCGGCCGTGGAGGATAAGGGGCGTATTCCCGACCCAGGTTCCAAGCGAGCCGTAAGCCTTCACGTCATCCCGGCAGAACTTCTGCTCAATTGAGGTCAAGAGTTGATCGAATAGCATTTTCTTCCGCGAGCCGACGAATGATCGCATCTCTTACTTCTGTTGAAACGCTTCCGATTGCCTCCAATACTTCAGTCTGAAATTGCTTGACCGCCTTCATATCGAAAAGCGCCTGGTAGATTTCGAGCTGCAGCTTCAGTTGCCCCCGGATTTCCAGCATGGCCTTCAGTGCAAGTTCGCGGGGGTCCTTGAATCTATACTCGGCGGCTTCCTCTTCCTGCCCGCAGACCTTGATTTTGCGGACCTGAGATCCGAGTGCATGAAGGGCATCGCCTTCGCCCCGGTTCCAGCTCATAAGCTGGTCGAGCAGTTCGTTAGCGTCGCGGTTGATCTTCGACAATTGGTCCAGAGAGTTGATTTCGCGCTCAACAATCTCATGGGCTGCCCGCATGGTTACATTCCGGTTTACGGCGATGTTCAACGCCTTCAACCGTTTAGATACGGCCGATCTGTTCACTCCCATCTTGCGGGCGACTTCGCTAACGGTGTCGCCGTTCCTGACCAGTTTAATTAATTGCTTATCATCGATTAGAGTTCTCATGCGGGGACCTTTCCTGTAAGGGTTGACATCAGGGACGCAAAAGCTATTCACCACAGAGGAACCCTCACTTCGTTCAGGTTCGCGTTAGTCGCATCAAACGTGCATGCGATGCTTCAAGTTCGGCGTCCGATCTTTTGTGAGGACGCACAGAGGAAAGCAATTGAACGGACAGGCAAAACTAGAAGGCAGATCCCTGTTTGCTTCCGGTTTTTGCTGGATGCCCTTTTTCTTTTCTCTGTGATCTCTCCCTGCCCGGACCATGCCCCGTCTCTGTGGTAAACGGGTGCAAAAGACAGATTCCCAAACAGTTTGGCACACTCTGAGGTGTCGTGCAAAACGGCAACCAGAAACGGCAACCAGAAGCGGCAATACAAGTGGCAATAGAAGCGGCAAAAAGAGGAATTTAGGAATTTAGGAATTTAGAGATTTAGGGATTGAGGAATTGCAAAATCCTTACACCATTGCGGGCTTAGCCGGGTAGACGCCTGTTCCGGTTTCTACCTTTTCCACCCCAAGCCCTCAAGAGTTTCTGCTTTGCAGCAGGATTTTGCGAGCTAAACCGACCTCATCAATCCTTTGGCGTTTAGGGCATCACATCCAGACGACACAGAATTATGGAATACCTTTTGCGTTAACTGAACAGAATGGTGCTAGAAGCGGCTGAGCTCATATTCATATGCATCGAACCATTTACGAGGGAATGGGACTGCATTCACCACAGTAATGCGTCGGAGCTCGCCGATGATGCAATTGAAGGACTAAACCCCTAATTGGCGGCTGCCAAGCGGGGCATATGCTCCGCTTCGCCGGCTGTGAAAAACATTAGAAACAGAAAGAACGACTACAAACATGAGGGCATGCAAATGAATGCATCTACCCGTTGGATAGAAGCCGCCCTGATCGTAATGCTCCTGGCACTGCTGTTTGGCGGCGGGTGGTTCTACCGCATGCAGGAACAGACGATGCGGCAGGAGAAAGAGACGGACCTGTCTGCCATCGTGCGACTCAAAGCCCAGCAAATCAAGGCCTGGCGAGAAGAGCGATTAGGAGACGCCGCGGTACTGCAGGAAAATCCTCTCTTTATCCGGGAGGCGGCCCGCTTTCATGCCGATCCGCGTGACGAGAACACCCTGGAGATCCGCGCCCTCTTTCACAGTCTCTCGAAGCGCTACAGCTACGCCGACGTATTGCTGGCGGACCCCGACGGGAGGGTGCGCCTGAGCCTGAGCGGACAAACCGAGGCGCCCAGCGGATACGCCTCAACCTTTGCCGCCGCGCTGCGGGACCGCAAGCCCGTATTCCTCGACTTGTACATCGAGGGGCAAAATCCGACACCCCGCATTTCCGTTATCGCACCGCTTTTCACCGGGGACGAGCAGACCCCCAAGCCGGTTGGCGCGGTCATTCTGGTTTGCGACGCCTCCCAGTTTCTCTACCCCGTAGTCGAGTCCTGGCCAACTCCCACCAAGACCACGGAAACTATGCTTATCCGGCGTGACGGCGACGACGTGCTTATCCTGAACGATCTTCGCCATCAGCCCGACACGGCGCTGAAACTACGCATTCCCCTGAGCCGGACGGAGGCGCCCGCAGTTATGGCCGTGCTGGGGAAGGAGGGCGTTGTGAGGGGCAAGGACTACCGAGGCGTCGAAGTTTTATCGGCTATCCAGCCCGTTCCGGACTCACCCTGGTATATGGTGGCCAAGACGGACGCGGCCGAGGCATTCGCCGAAGGGCGCTTTCACTCCGTCCTCATCCTGGCGCTGCTCATGGGCCTGGTGGGGATGATGGTCCTATTGGGACTCGTTGTGAGGCAGCGGGAGCAAAAGAAGCGCTACCGGGAACTTTACCAGTCCGAGTTATCGCTGCGCGCGAGCGTGGAGCGCCATAGCATCACACTGAAGGCCATCGGCGACGCCGTAATCGCAACCGATGCACGGGGCCGGATAGAGCTGCTGAATCCCGTGGCCGAGCGGCTCACAGGCTGGAGCGATGATGAGGCTCGAGGCAGGCCGCTAGAGGAGGTCTTCCGCATCGTCAATGAACAGACAAGGGCGGAGGTTGCAAACCCCGTGGCCCGCGTGCTGAGGGAAGGCGTGGTGGTAGGCCTGGCCAACCACACCCTGCTGATCGCCAAGGACGGCGCCGAACGCCCCATCGCCGACTCGGGCGCGCCCATGCGAGCCCATGACGGAACGATCATCGGGGTGGTCCTGGTGTTCCGCGATCAGGGCGCTGAGCGGAGGGTTCAACGGTTGACTCAAGTCCGGCTGGACTTGATCGCGTATGCCGCCGCCCACACATTGGATGAACTCGTGAGAAAGACTTTGGATGAGGTCGGCACATTCCTGGACAGCCCAATCGGGTTTTACCACTTTCTGGAAAGCGACCAAAAGACCCTTTCCCTGCAGCAATGGTCTACTCGCACATTGAAGGAGTTCTGCCGGGCCAAGGGCAAAGGCCTGCACTACAGCATCGATCAGGCCGGCGTCTGGGTGGACTGCGTACAGGAGAGAAAGCCGGTAATACACAACGATTACTTTTCCCTGGAACACAAGAAGGGGATGCCGGAAGGACACGCCGAGGTCGTTCGCGAGTTGGTGGCCCCCGTGATGAGGGAGGGCAAGGTCGTCGCGATATTGGGCGTGGGCAACAAGCCGGTAGACTACACGGAAGAGGATGCTGAAACTGTATCCTACCTTGCCGACGTGACGTGGGAAATCCTCGAGCGCAGGCGGGCAGAAGAGGCGCTGCGAGCGAGCGAGGAAAAGTTCCGGCTGGCTTTTCTGACCAGCCCCGATTCAATCAATCTCAACCGTGCTCACGATGGTGTGTACCTGGACAGCAGTGAGGGTTTTAGAAAGATAATGGGTTATGCGCGCGAGGATGTTATCGGTAAAAGTTCGCTTGAACTCAACATTTGGGACGATCCTAAAGATAGAGAACGCCTGGTCAACGGTCTGACGCGCCAGGGTGTTGTCGAAAATATGGAAGCCAGATTCCGTGGGAAAGACGGCAGGATCAGAATCGGCCTTATGTCCGCTTGTGTTTTACGCATAAACCAGGAAGATGTTATCCTTTCGATAACCCGCGACATCACTGAATTCAAGCGGGCGGAAACGGCCCTGCGGGAGAGCGAGGAGTTGTATCGCAAGCTTGTCAGCTTATCTCCCGACGCTATCTCGGTCGTGGACCTGAATGGCTCGCTCATCTTCACTTCACCCAGGGCAAGGGAATTATTTGGAGATTGGCCTGAAGACGAGATCCTTGGACGCAGTATATTCTCCTGGGTTGCCCCTAAAGACCAGAAAAAGGCGTCTACGAATATACAGCGGCTACTGACAGAGGGAACACTCACAGGCGCTGAATACACACTGATCAAGAAAGACGGGACCCGCTTTATCGGAGAGGTCAACGCCGCGGTCATTCATTCTCCCGACGGCAGTCCAATGAGTATGATTGTCATTACCCGTGACGTTACCGAGCGGAAACGGGCCGAGGAGGTACTACGGGAAAGTGAGCAGCGCTTCCGCAGCATGGTCGAAAATTCCCCCTTTGCCTACCAGGCCCTCGACATCGACGGGTGTTATATTGATGTTAACCAGAAACTCTGCGACCTGCTCGGTTACCGCCCTGACGAACTCCTCGGCAGGAGCTTCAGCGAATTCTGGCCGGAGAACACCCAAGAGATCTTCACCCAAGCTTTCGAAACCTTTAAACGCGATCGCCAGGTCAGCAGCGAACTCCTCCTGATCACCAAAGACGGACGGGAAGTCAGCGTGATCCTCGAGGGACGCGTTGAGCAAGACAATGACGGAAACTTCTTGCGGACGCATTGCATCTTAACGGATATCACAAGGCGCAAGCTGGCGGAAATTGCGTTGCGCGAGAGCGAGGAACGTTTCTCCAGGTTCTTTCGCGCCACTCCCGTCGGCACCAGCATCACCCGCCTGAGCGACGGCCGATATGCCGACGTCAATGATGCGTGGCTCGGCTTATTTGGCTACACGCGCGAGGAGATCGTCGACCAAAACGCGTTTAAGCTGGGAATATGGGCTGATCGAGAAGACCAGGTGAAGGTGGTCGGGATACTGCGAGAGCAAGGCAGGATAAAGGACTTTGAAACCCGGTTCCGCTGGAAATCCGGTGAGATCGGGGACGTGCTTTATTCGGCGGACCTGATCGAGGTGGCCGGGCAGCAGTATATCCTGGGCCTTACGCATGACATCACCGAGCGCAAGAGGGTGCAGGAGGAAAAAGAGAAACTGGAGGCACAGTTGTTTCAAGCTCAGAAGATAGAATCGGTGGGGCGGCTGGCCGGCGGCGTGGCGCACGATTTCAACAACATGCTGGGCGTAATCATAGGCCGGACTGAAATGGCATTGAATAAAGACGTTTCTACGGATGAACTCCATCACCACCTCAAGGAGATTCTCAATGCGGGCCAGCGTTCAGCGGACCTCACCCGGCAACTGCTGGCCTTTGCCCGCAAACAGACTGCCGTCCCGAAGATACTGGATTTGAACGACACGATCTCCGGCATGCTCAAGATGCTGAGGCGCCTCATCGGCGAGGATATCGACCTGTTCTGGGCGCCGGAACTCGATCTCTGGAAAGTCAGAATCGATCCCTCCCAGGTCGACCAGATTCTGGCCAATCTTGTGGTCAATGCTCGCGATGCCATTTCCGGAGTAGGCGCGATCACCATGAGGACCGAGAACGTCGTGATCGATGATTCCGATGTGGCAGAGACGCCCGAATTCATTCCGGGAGAATACGTCCTGCTGACCACGAGCGACACCGGCGAGGGCATGAGTCAGGAGGTTTGCGGGAAGGTCTTCGAGCCTTTTTTTACCACCAAGGAGGTGGGCAAAGGAACCGGGCTGGGATTGTCCACGGTCTGCGGCATCGTTAAACAAAACGAAGGCTTTATTTATGTTGACAGCGAACCGGGGAAAGGAACAACGTTTAAGATCTACCTGCCGCGGTTGGAGTCTGAAACAACACAGGTTTCCTCTGAGGTGACGGCCGGCACGCCCCCGACTGGCACGGAGACCATCCTGCTGGTCGAGGACGATGAACCGATCCTGAACCTCAGCAAGATAATCCTCGAGAAGCTGGGCTATACAGTTCTTGCGGCACGGGCTCCGGGACAAGCCATCGATCTTGTCACAGGTCATCCGGGGGATATTCACCTGCTGATCACGGACGTAGTAATGCCTGAGATGAGCGGGCGAGAACTGGCGGAACAGCTTCGCGCAATCCGGCCGAACCTCAAGTGCCTTTATATGTCGGGCTATACCGCCGACCTGATAGCACATCGAGGCATTCTCGACGAAGGAGTAAATTTCATTCAGAAACCTTTCGGCAACGACGATTTTGCGGAAAGAGTGAGACAGGTGTTGGACCAATTGGAATAGGAGCAGGGAGCGGGGAGGACTGTGGACTCCCTCCAGGGTCGGGACAAGTTCGGACGGAGGACTGAGGACTGAGCAGGGAGCGGGGAGCGGGGAGCTGAAAGATTTAGACAGGATTAACAGGATTAGAAAATCTCCAATTCGGGGATTCAGGGATTTAGGAATTAAGGGATTTTAAGACGAGAAGCGAGAACTCGCGTAGCGATAGAACCAAAAGGAATTATTTCCTGATCCTTGGTCCTTGCTTCCCGGACTGGTCATCGACAGGACACGGAGAGAACCGGAAGAATGGATCAAGTTAAACCCCGTGGGGATCCGAACCGCATTTTGGGGTCGGATTCTGCCCCAAAAAACTTCTTGAACAACCCCAAAGCCCTAAAAACCATACGATTTCCCAATCGAACATGCAAGTGACAGGTTATACCGGATGACCACTTGAATCGCGAGTGGAACGGAAAAGTCCGGGAGACGATCTGTACGATGAAATTGCGGCCCGGATCAAATATGCTGGAGTTTTTCCGGCCAAAAACCGATTCCTTTTAGCATACCACTTGCGAATTCGTATATGGGAAGGTTCTATGGGGATGCAAGGTATCCTGCGAGATTTTCAGGGTGGCAGACGAACCCGAAATTGTCATGGAGATCCGTTGGTGGCCGAGGGTTGAGGCATTATTCTGGCCAAGATAATTGTATATGTCAGGAGGGCGCACATGACGAAAAAACATATCCTTTTTACCGGCTTGCGCGTTGACCTTTCTATTCTGTTGCGTTGCAGGAACCGCTGCATTTCAGTGTGATAACAAGTATATTTCTGCAGGCTGTTTTAGAGATGAAGTTCTGGAACTGTGTGGCTCTCCATCAATGAGCGACACGTGGCAGGAAGAAAGGCTGGTTGACTTGTATATTCGTGACAGCGGGCAATTGGCCGGAGCAAGAAGGGTCCTCGTGACCATCGACAGGTGGACATACAATTTTGGGCCCACTCACCACACGCAAACATTGACATTCGAAAATGCAAAGCTGATCAGCATCAAATCAGGCAGGCTCGGATATTAAATCATCGCCGGTATAAGGAGAATCCAAGGGAACTCTGCTGTCCGCGACACTCCTTCGGCCCAGTCTCGCATGCCGCGAGCTTATTGGTTGACGTAAACAGGACCGAACAGAGCCTCTACGGCCGCCTCTGTGCACGGGGCAGCCGCACACGGCGGAACGGCGATGTTCGCTCCAAGGCGCTTATTGTTGGTTGCAGGAGGCGAGGTGTCGGAAACTACGTATGGTATAGACTGAGACTGGACGTTTTTCTTCGTGATGATGTATTGAAAAGTGAACTGGTGGTTGGTCTTATCCCACTGAACGGAGACATTCACCGGCTGCCCCACCTGGACCAGGCCAAGTGCAGTCGTTACGCCGATATCAGTAAGTGTATCACAGCCCGCGTCCAAACACTCAAAGACATACCCGTAAATACCAACGGTGTTTGGACGTGTATAAGTGGACGTTCTAACCAGACCGACTTCCGCTATTACGTCGCCCGTAGAATCCCCGGGAGTGGGCGTACCCACGTTAAAAAAATAACCTCCGATCCTGGCATCAACAACCACCTCAGAGCCGAGAGCAGGATTTTTTACAACAGCCCTGGTCATTGTAATCGTGCCCTGCATGGCGGTCACCTTACTGCCATCGACCATCCGCAAGCGTTGGCCGGAACCGCTGACCGCATTGGGATCGGAAGTCACAAGTCCATAAGCATGATCCGCCATTCGCAAAGACCCTCCCTCAATCTCACGAAGACACTCCCTGCTTAAACCTAGATTGTCATAAGATTCGTATCCAGCCCATCTGGCGGGGTCAATGGCGGCTTCCTTAAAATTATCGTAGAGGATAAGAGTGGTGCCCGCACCACAGAGAAGAGGGGAAACCATCAGAAAACAGCCCGCTAACATCGCTACCAGTTTGGACGTCATAACGGCTCTCCTTGTTAAATGATGATCCGAACTAATCTACCATGATAAGAGCAAAATAGATCCTTTTCCTTTTCTTGTACTTGTCCTGTGTGCTCAACATTGTGAAGTCCCTTTAGAGCAGGAGAGCTTATGGGCATGGTCAGCCCTTATCATTGTTGACTGTTAATGCTCTCATTTTTAGAATTTCGAGCAGCTTAGGGTCAGTACTCATGTCTCGAACCATTCGTTCAAGCGCGGTATTCATTACTCGCTCGACAGTTCCTTCGAGTCCGCCCATGCGAGTCTCATTGTAATGCCCCTGATAGGATTGACTGTAGAGAACAGCTCCTGAACCCGGATCGACCAGGTTCAAGTCAACCTCCACCGTACCCATGAACTCAACGGTCGTAAAATTGACTTGGAGCTCAAACCAGAAACTCGTTATTTCTCCTGAGATAGCCAAAGAATTTCCAGTTGCACTCACAGTATGTCCATTTTTGATGAACTCTGTCATAAGAGCATCTTTGACGATTTGAGGAACCGGTTTCTGGGTAACGATGTCGGCAGTGTTTTGACCGAATCCATTTCTCTTGTACCCTATCCTGAGCTTTTCCGGCCTTTTGTCTACAAACTCCTGCACATCCAATGTGACCGGTCTTATCGAAGCCAGTGGGCCGACACGAGCAGCTTCGGAATCGTATTTGACATTGAGATTAGCCTGTGTGAATGCACAGCCTCCGGAAACCAACACGAATAGCACCAGGACAACTTTGAAAGCTATTTTCTTCATCTCTTCCTCTTATTGGTAGATTAGAGAAACCGCCATCTTTCGCCCTGCATCTTGTATCGCCTCTTCCATATCTTTATTGAACAATTCGTGGTCATATTGATAATTCGCCAGCGAGCTCTGCCCATGACCCACTAAAACGTCTGTTTCATCCCATAGCTTGTTGCCCTTTGCATCGACCAGTTGGGCATGTATCTCCAAAAAAGGTTTTAAAAGGTCACCTTGAGAACGCTCTACCACTCGAAGGCCCCAACTTAAAATCTCAAAACTGACGACCGCGTCATAGCTTTTGACATCTTCGGCTTTGAGTTCGTGATCGAGGAAAACTGCGTCCGTGAATCGATTATACTCTGAGAGCGCGGTTTGAAACGACTCAATGAAAATTGATCTGCAAGAGAGGCGTGTCATTTGCCCGGACATAGCTTTGGCTTTTTCAGAATCCATGTGCTGATTGTATGCGCTAGCAACTATTGCTCCGGTTAATCCAAAAAGAAATGCAGGAGTAGCAGTTGCCTTAGCTCTTTCATCAATTACGGTGAATTCTCCCTCCTGGGGAATCACTACGGCCAGTTTTTGAATTTTATTGATTTCCACCGGGGTCGATCGGACTGCTTGGTTAACCGGTCCACATGCAGCAAGAAAAAGGCATGCGACTATTGGCAGAGTCAGGTTTTCCATCGGGTAACTCCAAAGATGAGTTGATTAAAGTATTACCGGGCGATTTCCTAATAAGTGATGAGATCAATCATCGCTGTGCGTCATTATATCAATGCGAATGATTCGCAGCTAATACGCGATATCCTACTATAACTGCTCGGCACCTTAGAAGCCACATCTAACCGAATAGCGGCTGTCGTGCAGCTAACTCGGACAGTTTGACGCATAATCCAGGTTAACATTCACCAGGATTCGACTTTTGCAATTATTACAAGCGACAACGGGTTGTATGTGCCTATATATTGAAGGACTTTTAGTAATGTCAACGGGTATTTCGGGGGGGATAAAATGACGATCAGATATACCCAAAAGCGATATTGAACACTGTAAATACAGTGACTTATAGACATTTACGAGCTGAGCGGCCAGGACCTTTGAGAAGGGAAAAACTTGTCGAACCGGTGGAGTCACTTTGGGCGGGATCCCGGTCCTCCGGCGACTACCGGTCGGTGGAATGCCGCACAGACAAAGCAGCAGGTTCCCGGCGCATGTAATCGGTAGACCTGCGCTTGCTGCGGATGTCCAAGTAGACGCGTTCGACCGCTTCGAAGGAGATGCCGAGGACCGCCGTTGCTTCTTCGACGGGAACGCCGGTAGCCTCAGCGTGCAACAGAGGGTCCAGGAGTTCGAAAGGGAGGCCGAAAAAGAATTCCTGTTCGGTCTGTGGAGCGGAGAATGTTCCCGACGATGGCGCGCGGCCGGTGATGGCTTCGGATAACCGCAGATAGTGAGCAAGCTCGTATACCTGCACCTTGTAAAGGCCCAGAAGAGGGTGGACGTCCACCCCGATATCGCCATACCGAACCATGAATCCCAGATCGTATTCGGTGCGGTTGTGGGTCCCGAGGACAGCATATCGGAGCTTTTCGGCGTGGTAGTACTCCATCAGCATGCGACTGCGCTGCTTCATGTTGGTTGCGGCGACGATCTCCAGGTACTCGGTGAGCGGCAGGCGCCTCGGGATAGTTAAATATTTCACCGTTAAAGATGAGCCACAGGTTTTTGTCCTCATTGTGAATCGGCTGATCGCCTCCGCTGAGATCGATGATGCTCAGCCTCGAGTGAGCCAAGCCGGCGTGCTCGTCCCTGTATATACCGAAGGCGTCCGGTCCACGATGGCAGATGCCTCCCAGTATGCGGCGAAGGAGATCTTCCGCAGGCTCCGCGCGGCTATCGGAGAAATCGACAATTCCTGCAATCCCACACATTTTGACACCTCCAGATACGAACCTGCGTGGTTGGCAGCCAGAGTCAACTGTTATTTGCTCAGGTGTGGCTCTGATCGATTTTCTTCAGCACGAAATTGGACAGCGAAGCAATTGAATCAAGGTTTTCAGGTATGAGTTCCTCATCCTCGACTTTGATGCCATACTTTTCTTCGATCCGTGTGACGAGTTCCAAGACTCCCAAGGAGTCGATGATGCCGTTCTCCATTAAGGAGTCAGTATCCTCCATGGCGCCTCTAGGCTCGCCGAACAGGAAGGTCTCTACGATGAGACTACGGATTTGTGGTACCATCAAGACGTTTTGCACTCCCTCTCATGTTTTGAATTTCAAATCTGTATCAGCAGGCTCTTCAGGTTTTTGCCGCAAATAGGTTCAACGTTGTACCGACTATAATAATCGTAAACCTTTTGACAGCCATCGACACCCGGATAAGGCTGTTCCGGTGATTTTATGCAAAAGGATTGCCAAAAGGAGCAGGAAGCAGAGAGCAGATGAGTCTTGAGTTTTTAGTTTTGAGTTTTGAGTTGCTAAAAACTGACAACCAAAAACCGGCAACTCTTTGGCTTCCCATTCAATCCCGCTTCTCGTTTTACAATCTCTAAATCCCTGAATCCCTGGATTGGAGATCTTTCAATCCTGTTAATCCTGTCCGAGCTTTTCTCCGCGCGTACGCTTCCGAAACGCGAAAACCGTCCGGTCAAAATATTCGTCGATATTTTCCATGATCTGAGCGAGCTTTGCAAATCCGCCGGCCTCGAATGCCGCGCTCAATTCATTCTGCGACAGGGCCCCGCTCATGCACCACACCCATGCGTCCGGCTCGGAGGCAAAGTAGCCCGGAAGAATTACCCTCCGGCATAGATCGGCCCCCGCAATGACTCCATCCCTCTTCAGCACGCGGTAAAGTTCGACGATCAGTTCGGCTTTCTCCGGGAAGAGATTTAACACACCGTTAAGAATTATCCAATCAAAGGAACCCGGCCCAAACGGTAGCTTGCTCCCATCAGCGCAGACGAAGTCAAACTCAAGACCCGGGAAGGACCGCCCTGCCAGGGCGCAGGCCTTTATCAGCGCCGGGATCGCCGAATCCAGGTTCACAATCCTGAATTCGGCGCCAACAGAGAGTCTAATGATAATCGAATCGATCCCGGCCCCGCAGCCGAGGTTAAGAACCCTGTCGCCCGGTTTTGGATGGAGATAGTGGAGCACGTATCCGCAAGGCAGGAAATTTTCCCACATCTCATCAGGAAGGGAACCAATGAGGCCGACAGGATAGCCAAGTTCCACGGCCAGGGGTTTGCCACTCAATCCATACGCCTTGACGCGCTTTTTCCCCTGGTACAGTTGCTCATAATATTTTCGGATATGTTTCTTCATCAGGCATCGGAGCACGGCATACCGGCCAGGAATCGCACTAACGGGAGCTACTCTTCTATATCACAGGTCCAAGTTCCAAACTAGGTTCATGACAGCAAGAACCACACTTTTGTCCGCGATCCGGCATCCGCCCATTTGACTTTTTGATGAAGTTGGTTCATCTTGGCCCGGTTATAATAATGTTGTTCAACATTCCAATTTTGGGGGAATTGATGAAGATCGAGCAGATCCCTGTCGGTTTCATGCAAGTTTTCTGCTACCTGGTCTACGACGAGAAGGCCCAAGAAGGCATTCTGATAGACCCGGCGGGAAATGAAAATGAGCTCATAGAGCTTCTCAGGGTAAAGGGCGTAAAACTTCGCTATATCGTCAACACGCACGGGCATGCCGATCACACGTGCGGGAACGAAGCCATACGCAAAGCAACCGGGGCAAGCGTGGTCATGCACACAACCGACGATCTTTTTTTTCAAAGACCGGAGAACACGATGTTTGCCCGCAGCATGGGTTTCGCGGTTTCCGGACCCGCCGACGTCCACGTGCAGGACGGCGATGAGCTTTCGTTCGGCAATCTGAAGATGAGATTCATTCTCACTCCCGGGCACACGCCGGGGGCATGCTGCATATTGATAGATGGAAACCTTTTCACCGGCGACACTCTTTTTGTGGGAGCGGTCGGGCGCACGGACCTTCCGGGAGGATCGTTCAAGCAGTTGACTGAATCGCTTCAAAAGCTTGTGAAGACGCTCCCGCCTGATACCGTGGTATGGCCCGGCCACGATTACGGGGACCAACCCCGATCGACCCTGAGGCGTGAAGCTGAAACAAATCCATACATTGTCGAATACATGGATGAATAGGAAGCTTACACTAAAATACATCACATTCGAGACGCCGCTCGGAAGGATCGTGGTCGCCGAAAGTCCGGATGGTATTGCGCTGGTTAACTTCCTCAGCCGGGATTGCCCCACAGAAGATGCTGCAATCTCATCTGTGCTCAGAAATTATCCTGATGCTACACTGTCGCCGGGGGGCGACTCGTTGTTGCTTGGGAAAACAAAGGCATATATTCTGGCATACCTAACAAACCGGGCGCCGGTTCCAAAGGTTCCACTGGATTTAAGAAAAGGGACCGGCTTTGACCGCAATGTCTGGACAGCGATCGAGACCATTGCTTTTGGAGAGTCACAGTCCTACAGCCAAATCGCAGCCAAAGCCAACAGCGCCGGTGCTTCGAGGGCCGTTGGCAGGGCATGCGGCAGAAACCCGGTACCCATTCTGATACCATGCCACAGGGTAATTGGGAGTGGAGGGAAACTGGGCGGTTATTCGGGCGGACTTGATATTAAAAGGGCCTTACTGGAGCTGGAAAAATCGTAGCGAGAAGCGGGAAACCAAAGAGCTGACAGTTTCTGGTTGTCGGTTTTAAGCAACTTAAAACTAAAAACTCACGACTCATCTGCTCCCTGAGGATACGGAGGGTATGTATTGAAAGCCGGGAATTTAAAAAGGGGGAAGCAGATCACGCCTCCGAAAGGAAAGCTTGGAATTCTCATATCCGGTATTGGAGGCGCTGTCAGCACGACCTTCATCGCAGGCGTCGAACTTGTGCGGCGCGGCTTGGCCGAACCGGTAGGTTCGCTTACCCAGCTCGGCGCCATCAGGCTGGGGAAGCGCTTTGAACACCGGTGTCCGATGATAAAGGATTTCGTTCCTCTGGCAGACCTGAACGACCTGGTTTTCGGCGGCTGGGACATATATGAGGCCAACTGCTTTGAGGCCGCACTCTACGCGCGTGTGCTGCATCGTGAACACCTCGATCCGGTCAGGGATTTTCTGAGCGGAATCATTCCGATGAAAGCGGTTTTCGACCGCCGGTATGTCAAGAATCTGGACGGAACTTATGTTAAAAGCGCCCCCGGGTCGCGTGGCAAACTCGATGAGATCAAGGCGGATATAGCGGATTTTAAGGCGCGAAACGGCCTCGACAGGTGCATCATGATATGGTGCGGAAGCACGGAGGTGCACCTCAAGCCCCTGGAAATCCACGGTTCCATAGATTCTTTGCAGAAAGCAGTTGACAATAACGATCCGAGCGTACCACCGAGCATGCTTTACGCCCTGGCAGCCCTGGAAAGCGGGATACCGTTCATCAACGGCGCGCCCAACCTTACAGTCGATATTCCCGCAATGGTCGAACTGGCCGACTCCGCCGGCGTGCCCATAACGGGAAAGGATTTCAAGACGGGTCAGACGCTGATGAAGACGATCCTCGCGCCGGGCCTGAAATCCCGCATGCTGGGTCTGGAAGGATGGTATTCGACAAACATCCTGGGGAACAGGGACGGCCTGGTTCTCGACGACGCCGAATCGTTCAAGACCAAGGAGGAAAGCAAGCTCTCCGTTCTCGAGTACATATTGCAGCCACACCTCTACCCTATTCTCTACAAGAACTATTATCACAAGGTAACGATCAACTACTACCCGCCCAGGGGAGACAACAAGGAAGGCTGGGATTGCATCGACATATTCGGATGGCTCGGATATCCGATGCAGATAAAGGTGGACTTTCTTTGCCGCGACAGCATACTTGCAGCGCCTCTTATCCTTGATCTGGTGCTCTTTATGGACCTGGCGCAAAGGGTCGGAATGAGCGGCATCCAGGAATGGCTCTCCTTCTATTTTAAAAGCCCGATGGTAAAAGAGAACCTCTACCCCGAGCACGACCTTTTCATTCAGTCCATGAAGCTCAAGAACACGCTTCGCTACCTGATGGGCGAGGAACAAATAACCCACTTCGGGCTGGACTACTATATGAGCGAGGAAGAGTGAGGACACAGAAAGACTCAGTCTGTGTTTCCAGTTTTATAGAGACTGTAGAGTCATTAGTTTTAGCGAGAGAGATGATAATGAAAAGGTGTCCCTTCTGCGCTGAAGAAATTCAAGACGCCGCTATAAAGTGTAAGCACTGCGGTGAGTTTATGGATGCCTCCAACCGCCCACGCCTTGCAGAGCAAAAGATTCCGTGGTATTTTCGAAAAACCTTTATTATCATCGCACTCTGTGGCGTGGGGCCTCTGGCGTTGCCCCTGATCTGGTTGCGTCCACAAACGACGATGGCATGGAAGATCGGACTCACAATAGGAATCCTTGTTCTCAGTTGGATACTGTTCCAAACCACGATGGAATCCATCCGTACTCTCAAGGAATATTACAAGTTAATGGGTAACTAAATCTCTTAAAGAAGGGGTTAAAATGAGAAACATTCTATGTGTGTTTATAGCTATGGCATTCTGTGTTATATCTGGTTGTTATTTTGCAATTAACGATGACCCTGGCAATTGGAAAAAAGAAGCACAGGATCGCGAACCAGAACCATCATTTGAACTACGTGGTGCACATTATGCAAAACTTAACTCTATCGGATGCCTAACATATAATGATCTGGAGATGGCAAATGCGGCGCATAGCCGGAGTGATTTCGATACGATAGATAATTTAATAAAAGAGAAACGATGTCTTGTCCTCCCTACAGACAAAGACATTCTTATCATTGGACATGTCCAAGGTGATATTGTGAGTGCAAAAGTAGAACTTGAAGACACAACACGAGTATTCTACACTAAAAGAAGCAATTTGGTTGTGAAATAAATTAATAAAAGAATAATCGCAACGGGTCCTGAGTTTTTTTGCTATAATTTATCATATATTGGCACTGGCGAATGGTAAAAGAACCGAAAACGTTAGCTGGACAATTGAGCACTGGTGATTTCGATAGGGGTAGGAACGGCTCATCGCCGCCCCTCCCTCCGAACCGGACTGGCGGATCTCCCGCATCCGGCTCTCCGGTTAGTGGTTCACCTCGACGAGGACTGGAGCAAAGTTTTGTG
>JBEKPW010000038.1:0-44262 GCA_049520315.1 Syntrophobacteraceae bacterium | reverse complement strand
TTTACGGTCGAGCACACCATTGCCCAACAGGATAAGGTCGCAGCCCACTGGAGAAACAGGGGAATCAACAGGAAAAATGAGCCCTATGAGAACGAGGGAGTGACCCTGTTTTTCTTCGAAGACGGGCTGGTCTCCCTGATGAGCGACTTTTTTAAAGATACTGGAAAGTTCTGACCACGCCCGGCAGTCGCCCCCCTGTCAATTGACCCTTGGTATCGACCCTGCACGCCATCCGGGTTTTCGGTTCCGTAATCCTGGCAAAAATGAAAACACCTGAAGACAACTCCACGCCCCGCGAGGTTTACGTTCGGATTCTTAACATGAAAGAAAGGGATTTTCCTTCCCGCTCCTCGCTACTCGCTCCCGGCTTCCCGCTTCCCGCTCCCGGCTTCCCGCTCCTTGAGCAGGAATCTTTGTATCTTGCCGCTTGGCGTCTTGGGCAACTGGTCGACAAACTCGACCTCCCGCGGGTACTCGTGCGCGGAGAGGTGTTCCTTGACGAAGTTTTTTAACTGTTCGGAAAGCTCCGGGCTAGGCGACGCCTCGGGAACCAGGGTGACATAAGCCTTTATCGCCTCTCCTCTAAGTTGGTCCGGTTTTCCGACAACCGCGGCCTCCGCCACCGTGGGGTGCTTCATGAGGGCGCTTTCCACTTCGAACGGCCCTATCCGGTAGCCGGCGCTTAAGATGATGTCGTCGGAGCGCCCGCTGAAGAAAAGATAGCCGTCTTCATCCATTTTTACCGTATCGCCGGCCAGGTAATATCTCCCGTTTCCGACTATTCTTTCCTGCGTCCTCTTATCGTCTTTCCAGTACCCGCGGAACCAGTAAAGCGGTGAGTTCCGGATATCCACGGCAAATTGCCCCTCTTTGCCCGCTTTGACTTCCTGACCTTCTTCGTTGACGACAACCATCCTGAAGCCCGGCATCGAAGGACCCATGGAACCAATCTTGACAGGCTGCTTGACCTCTTCCATGTGGTGATTGTTTGCAACCATGCCCAGTTCGGTCTGGCCGAACTGGTCGTGGATCGGAATACCCCAGAGTTTGCTGCTCCATTCGATAACCTCGGGGTTCAGAGGTTCCCCTGCGCTCGAAGCAACTCGCAAAAAGTAGGGGTATTGTCTGGCAATCCGGTCGCCTGCGGCCTTGAACGCACGGTAGGCGGTGGGGGACGAGGCAAAGTTGGTGACCCGGTATTTGCTCATGATCCGGAAAAACTCACCCGGAGTAAAGGGAGCGTCGTAAAACATGGTAGCCTTGCCCATGAGCAGCGGCCCAATGAGGTTGTAATAGAGACCGTAGGCCCAGCCGGGGTCGGCCATATTCCAGAACATGTCGTCTTCGCGTAGGTCCAGGCCGAATTTCATGTAAGCCGCAAAGGAAGCAAGACATTTCACCGGGATGTCCACCCCCTTTGGGTTGCCGGTCGTGCCGGAAGTGTAGAGCATAATCATAATGTCTTCGCCCGATATCCTGGCCGGCATGGTCTCGGCATCCGCAGAGTCCAGCTCGTGCCAGAAGCTGTAATCTCCCTTTTCTAGGCCTTTCCCGCGCCCTTCACAAAGAGTGACAACTGAAAGCTTTCCGCTCCGGTAAGCGGGCGTGGCGCTCAGTTTGGCCCGATTGGCCGCATTGGTCACCACCACTCGCGTATCGCTGTCGAGTATCCGGTAATCTACAGCGTCGGGGCCAAAAGCCGTGAAGAGCGGCAGGTATGCGGCGCCCAGCCTCCAGGCGGCAAGAGCTGAAATTATAAGCTCCGGGGTTTTGGGGAGCATCACGCCGACACGGTCTCCTTTCCGGATGCCGATTGACTTCAGAAAACCCGCCAGCTTGGAGGAAGCCTCACGGAACTCCCGGAAGGTCCACTTTGCGGCCTCCCCATGAGCGTTTTCATAGAAAAGCGCGACCCTGTCCGGAATGCGGGCGTGGCGGTCGCAAAGAAAATCTGCCGCATTCACCTCGCTGGCTGAGTATTCTTTGAGCCAGGATTGCACAAGCGCATCGACTTTCGAATCGGGCTTTCTCATGGCGGTCTCCTTTGTATTTGTTTGGTGGACTGCAAGCATAAACGCGCGTAATGTTTTTTGCAACCCGGCGTTCCAATGAAAGGTAACCCGTATAATACGTAAACTTTAACGTCAGATGAACTCCCCCATGGCCGGAACCCCATGCCGGAACACAGCTCGTACCTCCACTGAACGGTCGCCGGAAGTAGCCCGAGGTCCCGCCTGGAATCTTTCATCCGGGCTTCCAAACCTTATTCGATTCAACCCGTCACATTAATGCCCATCAATTGAAAGAGTGGACCTGGGTATTTGAACCTGCGTTGAGTACAGGAGATATTCCACCGTGGGGATGGTAGTGTGTCTTGGAAGTGTCCGAAGTTGTCCGAGAGGCATTCCGATTTAAGTTTTTCGATTGGGATACCGTATGATTTATGGGCTATGTGCGTTCTAAGAGCTTTTTCGGGTGAGTGGACTTTGTAAACCTGGATCAAGCTAAGATTTCCTGCCTCTGAGCATTGGAGTGCAATGGACTCTGTAAAGGTGTAAGCTGTTGGCAAAGAGAAGGCTGACCTGATATGTCCCTCATGCAGCAGGGCCAAGGTTATTCTTTTAGCTGATACTGATATGTCCCGGAATTGCGAGATCGAATGTATCTGCAAAAACACAATTCTGGTAATTATTGAGAAGAGAAAGTCCTTTCGAACACGTGTTTCATTAACCGGAACTTGCTTCTCCAAGAGTGACCCCCGGAAGGCGCAATGGTTGATATTTTGAATTTGTCCACAACTGGAATGCTATTTGCCAAGGTTACTGGGGAGAAGGCAGAGCTAAAAGATACGATTCGGCTGCGTTTTAGACCTGAATTGTCCAACACAGTGATTAGATGTAGTGCCTTGGTTAAACATATTGATGGGGACAGCATTGGGGCAAAATCCCTGAACTTGGACTTGAACGCACAAAAACTTATCGCCTCTTGCGTCCGGGTTTGAATTCTTCTGCTTCAATCCGTTTGTGTTAGCGAGAAGGTGAAATCAAAGTTATCCTTGACCTCGATCCTAACAACTGTTGGAAAAATACTTGGAGTCTCTATGGTTAAGATTTATAAAAGGAGATGAGTAGAGTGTGGGCATGAGTTTCAAATAGTTCGAAAATAGAGGAGGCGCGTATGATCGCCGAATGGAAGGAGGTTAGAACAACAGCGAAAATTTTCATGCTAATTGACTTAAGCTTTTTATTACGTACGGTGGCAAGTTCCCTGGAATTCTTCATTACAATTGTCGGCCTGCTCGTCTCACTGTGTGGTAAGATACGAAACCCCAAGCGCCGCGAGTGTTCTTATCGATCTTTCAATCCTGGACCCCCAAAAGGATTCGCCGTTGGCCTTTCCGCCGGAGATTGATACAATTCTCGAGGAGCCGGAAATGCAGGATGAAGAGAAAACTAAAGAGCAACTCATCACAGAATTGCATGCATTGCGTCGGAGGCTTGCTGAATCGGAGAAAGACGGGACGGAGCGCAAGAATGCTGAAGAGGCGCTCCTTGAATCGGAAAACAAGTTCAAGAGCTTTGCAGAGCAGGCGATTACAGGCACCAATATCATACAGGACGGAGTCTTCAAGTATGTAAATCCCAAGTTCGCCCAAATGTTCGGCTACACTGTCGAGGAATGTCTGAACGAAATGCCTTTCAGGAACCTGGTCTATGCTGAGGGCTTGGCCACGGTCGAAGAACAGGTCGGAAGGCGGGTATCCGGCGAAGCCGAGTCAACTCATTACACATTCAGGGGGCTGAAGAAAAACGGACAGATATTCCACGCCGAGATTTACGGGTCGGCAATGGTTTATCAGGGAAAGCCGGCAACCACGGCGACTATTCTTGACATCACGGAGCGCGAGCGGGCAAAGAAGGGGCTGGAGGAGAGTGAACTTCGCCTTAGAACCATTTTGCAAACGGTCAATGAAGGATTCTGGCTTATAGATAACGACACTGTAACCACGGATCTCAACCCGAGAATGTGCGCCATCCTGGGCAGAAATCGGGAAGAGGTCTTGGGCAGGAAGATTTTTGACTTTGTAGATAGTGAAAATAAGGCCATCTTCGAGCAGCAGATCAGATTGAGAACGAAGGGAGCAGTAGGCACATATGAGATCGCCCTCTCTCGTTCTGATGGGTCGAATGTCTTCTGCCAGTTCAATTCAACGCCGCTTTATGACGGGTCAGGGCACAAGGTCGGCTCGTTTGCAATGGTGACCGATATCTCCGAGCGGAAGCAGGCGGAAGATGCACTGCGCAGGAGCGAGGAAAAATATCGCCGGATCGTTGAAACGGCCAATGAAGGCATCTGTATGACGGATGCAGATAACCTTGTTACATATGTGAATCAAAAAATGGCTGACATGCTTGGCTATCTCCCTGAAGAGATCGTTGGCAAGCCGTTACCCCATTTTTTCTTCCCGGAAGACCTGGCTGATCACCGGGAAAAGTGGTCACATCGCATCCAGGGGATGGGTGAGACTTACGAACGTCGTTTTCGCCGAAGCGATGGCGGAGAATGTTGGACGAATGTTTCTGTCACGGTGATTCGATACGAAAATGCCAGGTTTATGGGCGCTTTTGGGATGCTCACCGACATCACCGAGCGCAAACAGGCCGAAATCGAATTGCGCGCGAGCGAGGAACGTTTCTCCAGGTTCTTTCGCGCCACTCCCGTCGGCACCAGTATCACCGGCCTCAGCGACGGCCAATATGCCGACGTCAATGATGCGTGGCTCGGCTTATTTGGCTATACGCGCGAGGAGGTTATCGGCCAAAACCCGCTGAAGCTTGGGATGTGGGCTGATCCTGTGGACCGAGCGAAGATGCTCGAAACGCTGCAAGAGCGAGGCAGGATGAAAGACTTTGGAACACAATTCCGCAGGAAATCCGGCGAGATCATGGATGTGCTCGTCTCGGCGGAGGTGATCGAGGTGGACGGGCAGCAGTATATCCTGGGCCTTACGCATGACATCACCGAACGCAAGCGGGCTGATAAGGAAAGAAAAAGACTTGAGGAACAACTGTTTCAGGCCCAGAGAATGGAGTCCATAGGGCGGTTGGCCGGCGGCGTGGCGCACGATTTCAACAACATACTCGGTGTGATCATCGGCCGGGCGGAATTGGCTTTGAACACGGACGTTTCCGCAGATGAACTCCAGCACAACCTGGAAGAGATCCTCAAAGCAGGTCTGCGTTCAGCGGACCTTACCCGGCAACTGCTGGCCTTTGCCCGAAAACAGACCGTCGTCCCGAAGATGCTGGATTTAAACGGCACGATCTCTGGCATGCTCGAAATGTTGAGGCGGCTCGTCGGTGAGGATATCGACCTGTTATGGGCGCCGGAACTCAATCTTTGGAATGTCAAAATTGATCCCTCCCAGGTGGACCAGATTCTGGCCAATCTTGTGGTCAATGCCCGCGATGCCGTTTCCGGAGTTGGCGCCATCACCATGATAACAGAAAACGTTGTGATCGATGATTCCAATAGGGCCGAGACCCCGGAATTTATTCCCGGAGAATACGTCCTGCTGACCATTAGCGATACCGGAGCGGGCATTAGTCAGGAAGTGCGCGAGAATATCTTCGAGCCTTTTTTTACCACCAAGGAAGTGGGCAAGGGAACCGGGCTGGGACTGTCCACAGTCTACGGAATCGTTAAACAAAACGAAGGTTTTATTTATGTAGCCAGCGAACCGGGGAAAGGAACCACGTTTAAAATCTACCTGCCAAAGTTCGCGGCTGAATCCGCACAACTCGCCTCTGAGGAGGCAGCCGGCAAGCCCCCGGCAGGCACGGAAACCATCCTGCTGGTCGAGGACGATGAAGCGGTCCTGAACCTCAGCAGGATAATTCTCGAAAACCTGGGCTACACGGTCCTTGCGGCGCCGGCTCCGGTACAGGCCATTCATCTTGCCGAGGATCACCCCGGCGATATTCACCTGCTTATCACGGACGTGGTGATGCCGGAGATGAACGGGCGAGAACTGGCAGAAAAGCTCAGCGCCATCCGCCCGAACCTCAAGTGCCTGTATATGTCGGGCTATACCTCCGATGTGATAGCACATCGCGGCATCCTGGACGAAGGACTCAATTTCATTCAGAAACCTTTCCTCAGCTATGATCTTGCGGCAAGAGTCAGGCAGGTGCTGGGCCGGCATTGCTCGTGAATTGACCTCACGATGGCACGATAAACCTCCCCGTATCTGTCACATTTGTGAACCTTCATAAGCTCCCCATTCGGATCGTACGCAAACCAACTCATTATACCGTCTTCTGCCATCGATAGTATTGTCATGACTCACCGCTATCGTTTTCGATCAAAGTTCGGGTTGAAAAGAAAGAAAATCAACCCTAGGTCCCGCCTAAGCTCCATAGAAGTTTAGTGAATACATCTAGCTGTTTTGTCGCTCTTCTTTCAGCATTTCTCAACATAGTCCTAAAGATATTTCTCTCCTCATCCGAATCAATTTTTAACAATATCTAGAAAGATACTTTGGTTTTTGCTTTTCAGGGGCGCTTGTAAAACGTTAACCACTGCGAATTTCTGTTGTAGGGTCATTTTGCGGTTATCCACAAATTGAGGGCTTCAGGTATGGATAATTTCGAGCCGATACCACCAGTCGCTGTCTCATTCCCCCTGTGCTTAAAGCAAATCGCAATGGATAATCAGCTCGTTATCCACCTTAAGACCGGCCATAAAATTGAAGGTCGATTGGCACGATCTTTCTCGAATAATGACATCGACGTCGGGATCTATATCGCAGAGGAGCAGCGCCAGCTTTTCTTCGCGCTGGATGAGATTTGCGCCGTTCGTTTCAAGAAGATTCCCCCTTGGGCATTATCCGATAGACCGGCAAAAATTGAGGATGTCCGGACGATTGCAGGCGAAACCTTCCGGGTGGCTGTGTTCCCGGACAGGAAATTTCTCAAGGGATTTATCTCTATCGACCCGAATGAAGCCGCTCCATATCGGACTATTTTCTTCACGTTTTCCGGCGTACGCTGCCGCAACGCAGTCCGACGCGTAGGGGAGACGCTTCAGGATAATGGCTATGTGACAAACTATCGTCTCGATGAGGCGCTCAGGACTCAGGAAGAACTTCGCAGGCGTCGTATAGGAGAGGGTGTCGCACAGAGCGAGGACGACCCGCGTGAAGCGATCGAAAAAACCACTCAGGAAGATCTGGAGAAATCGAACATCCCGCGTTATGTAAGGGTCGGCGACATTCTGGTCGAGGCCGGCCTTCTGACGCGTGAACAGATAGAAAAGGCTTTCGAGACCCAGGCAAAGGGTAAAAAGCTGAAAATCGGTGAGCTTCTGATTAGTAAAGGGCTTATCACTGAAGATATACTCCTTCAAGTGCTTGCAACAAAGTTTCGGCTTCGTTTCATCAATCTGGAAACCATTATCCCTTCTGAGGAAGCGCTTGGGGCCCTTCCCGAGGAGTTAGTGCATCGATTAGAAGTATTCCCTATCGAGTTCGATGGTCGAAAACTTGTTGTTGCCACGTCCACTCCCACAGATGCGGCCGTTGGAGACAATCTCCTCTTCGCTACGAAATACTATATCGAGCTTGTTGTCGCTTCTTCCCGACAGATTACCGCAGCAATCGACAAGTATTACCATAAGCATGCTGACAATAAGTATGCAATCGATACCCTCCTTGCATCAATGGAGGAGGGGGCTCAGGCGATCTACGTCGATAATGAAGCCGACGATGCTCAAATAGTTGAATCCGATTCTGAAGTAATCACCCTCGTTAACCGGATACTCATTGACGCTTACAAACGGGGGGCTTCGGATATCCACCTCGAGCCCGGCATCTCAAAAAATCCAATCATTGTTCGCTACCGCATCGATGGAGATTGCAGGGTAGTCCACAAAATCGCAAAAATCTACAAGGGAGCCATCATCTCCCGAATAAAGATCATGTCCGGCGTTGATATCACCGAGCGGCGCAGGCCGCAGAGCGGCAAGATTTTTCTTCGGTTCGACCAACACAATCTCGAATATCGGGTTGAAGTTACACCAATTGTGGGAGGTCAAGAAGCCGTTGTGTTGCGGCTGCTCTCCGCATCCAGGTCACTCCCTTTAGGCGAAATGGGGTTTATGCCTTACAATTTAGAACGGTTCGCAGAGGTCATTAGCAAACCGTATGGCATAATCCTGTGTGTCGGTCCCACTGGATCTGGGAAAACGACTACACTTCACTCGGCTATCGCTCATGTCAACACGCCAACACGCAAGATCTGGACTGTCGAGGATCCGGTGGAAATAACCCAACCGGGCCTGTGCCAGGTGCAGGTAAATGCCAAGATTGGCTTCTCCTTCGCTGAGGCTCTCCGTTCGTTTCTTCGCTCCGATCCCGATGTCATTATGATCGGCGAAATGCGGGACAGCGAAACGGCCAAGATCGCCATTGAAGCCTCACTCACCGGGCATCTTGTCTTCAGTACGCTCCACACCAACAGCGCCCCGGAAACTGCTGTCCGACTCATTGATATGGGCATGGACCCTTTTAATTTCGCGGACGCCCTGCTGGGAATCATTGCGCAACGCCTCGCAAAAAAACTCTGCGACTACTGCAAGAAAACCAGGCGGCCAACACGTAGGGAATACGACGAACTCATCGCTGAGTTCGTCCACCATTCGGGTAAGATATTGGAGCCTATTCCTACTTTCGAGGATGCGACTCTAATGGTAAAGAGCGGCTGCGAGCATTGTGGAGGGAGCGGCTACAAGGGGCGTATCGCTATCCATGAGCTGATGATGGGAACCCCTGCCCTCAAACGGGCAATCAGGGAAGGAAAAGGAGCCGAAGACTTGAAGAACATTGCCCTGGAAGAAGGAATGTGGACCCTCAAGATGGACGGAATCTGCAAGGTCTTCAAAGGCCTAACCGACCTGGAGCACATCCGCAAGGTATGTTTGTAGCGTTCTTGGGTCATCTTAGAATGAACACGTGCACTTAAATGGTGATCCTTAAAATTATCGCCTCTTGTGTCAGGGCTTCAACCCAACCAGCATCAAGAAGTTGGAGATCCGCAAATGGGCATGGTAAAGCTATACTTAATTGAAATAAAAATGCGTTTGTCATCTGCCCTGATTGCGGTGCCGATAATTCAATTGAAAAAGGACAGCGAACTCGCCGAAATAGGGTTGGAATTCTAGCATTAGCGAGATTGGTTAAGAAATGCCCGGCACCTTTAACGGATGAGAAAGCAGAATCGTTATGGCCAACCACACGCTGAAGATAACCGACGAAGCTGTTCTGCACGTGAGCTATTTCAGCGGCAGAGGGGCTTCTTTTGAAATGTCGCTGAAATAGTTCTTCCAAAATTCCAGCATCGGTTGGATGCACGTAAAGTGACCAATCAGTTTCGATGCCGGTAAGAGCAAAGCAGCCCTCGATGGCTCGCGTGAAACAATCTGTATCCAGATCGCTGGTCTCTGTAAGTGTACCGTCGACATCAAGGATCGCTAGCTTCATAGAGGTTGCTCACGAAACGGAAAAAATCGTACGCTAGGCCGATTTGACTTCCGCTAAGAGGTCAGGGTGACGATCAAGCACTTTGAGCAGTTTCACCAGCGCGAGTGGCGGCTTGGTCTTGCCGTTCTCATAACGTGAAAATGCATTGACGCCACCACCAAAAATCTCGCCGGCTTCGCGCTGGTCGAGAGCAAGCTTCTTGCGCACACTCGCAATGAATGCCGGATCAACAATGGATGCATTTACCCGTTTATTGAACTCCAGCATCAAAGAACTAATACGGTCGGATTCGCTCTTTTCAAACACGGCTTCGCCACACGCAGGGCAGAAATCACCCGCGGCCGAGGGAATGATCATTGATTCGCCTTTGTACGTGTAAGGTACGTCACGGGTGTCGCGCACCATTTCAGCCCCGCCGCAAACTGGACATTTCATGATCATAGCTCCTTAAAAGAAACGACGAGCACTTCATCGATGACGGTGAGCTTCAGGTAAACCTCACCGGCTGATGTTGCAGGTCGGTAAACGTCTTGCCAGATTCGATGATCGGAATGCGTCGTCATGCTTTTATAAAAGTCTTTGGTCCTTAGCGCCATGACCACGCCGACAATGCCGTCCGCATCGAATCCCAACGCCGCCCCACCCGCAAGCGCTGACAGGGTTATTCGCACCTTGCCGGCTTGAATCATGGCCTTTATGACCGACAGTTTGCAGTGAGGCGTGCGCTTTTCCATACGACCATAAAGTAACCCAATCGGTTAAATTTAGCAAGTAGGTTAATGCAGTTGGTAATGCGCGGGATCTCTATATATGTCAGGTTGAACTATACCCCAACCTGATCTCAGGAAGAGCAACGTTGTGGCGTCAGAATAGGGTTGATTTCTAAATTAATTGACAGGGCGCATCGAGCGCACGCTGTTCATTCTGGACTGGCTACAAAGTGTGGAACTGCGCCGCCGTGTTCACGCTGGACTGAACAAGGGCGAAGCCCGAAACGCTCTGGCGCGCGCAGTGTTCTTCAACCGCCCGGGCGAAATCCGCGACCGCAGTTTTGAACAGCAGCGCTATCGCGCCAGCGGTCTCAACTTGGTCACGGCCGCCATCGTGTTATGGAACACAGTCTACCTCGACCGTGCGATAAGGGCGCTACGCGCGACTGGCAAGATCATCGACGATACGATGCTGCAGTATTTGTCGCCGCTGGGCTGGGAGCACATAAACCTGACTGGCGATTATGTCTGGCGGCAAGCCGCAAACTCGATGATGGGCAGTATCGCCCGCTACGCACCATCGAAAAGCCTTAGCGTAGTATTTTTTCCGAATTCTGTGTCGCCCCTCATAAGCATTTGCAACGCCCCTTTATCCCCCTTTACAAAGGGGAAGAAGAGCCTGGCCCCATCGGACTTGACCGGGCAATTCTGAATTGCGACACAGTCTCGCAGGCCGGAATCCCGACGTCCTTTTCATCTCGAGAAATCCTCTGGACCCCGGCTTGCGCCGGCGTGACAGACTTAAAATTGTTACGCGCACTTATACAACTAATTACCAGGTAAGAATTGCGTTGAGAGCTATTTTCTGTTATAGGACCTCAGCTATGGAAAGATATCCAAATCTTGCGGCCGAAAACAAATACTTCTGCTCCCACCCTCGTTATTGGACCGGCTTCCCGGGGGACACTTGGCCCATTTCAAAATAGAGGAGAAACGTTTGATAAAGATGAAATGTATTATTGGATGCCTTCTGCTGAATTTGCTTCTCTTTCCTTTTCATGCAGCCGCTAAGTCATTTTATAGCGACGGGACGGTGGACAATAGCTCTGGAACGCCGAACAAGGACCTGGTATTCAGGGATTTCGAGATTACTCAGGACGGCCACATCAGGGGCTACATAATCAACGAGTCGAATCACCCCCTCAAGTCGCTACGATTGGATATGTGGACGACAAATCGGCAGGAGACCCAGATTCTCTGGCGAAAAAGCCTCATTATTGGAGACATGGCTCCGAAGGGCAAATACGAGGTCAGCGAACCCTATAGTCCTCTTCCTGATGACCTATCGGGAGTGGTGTTCAAGTTTAGACTGCCAGGCGCCACGAATTACAGAAACCCGAATATTAAATATTAATCAATTATCAAATTGTAACGGCCCGGCATGTCTGTTGCCCCCTGCACCTTACCGAGCCCGAAGTCCATGTTTCTGGCTTTAATTGTTGTTTTTTAGGCTCATGATGGATCTTTGTTATGGAAAGATTTCGATAGCCGTATACTCTGAAATGGAAGGCAGTGTTTTTTGCCCTGTTTTTCGGTTCTCTCGCCGGCGTTTGTCCTGTGATGCTTTGCTATCATAAGAATTTGGCCTCGCTCGTCATCTTTCCTGTAATAACACTATTTTCTATATACCTTACTTTTTTGGGATACCAATTATTTAGAAGATCGGATGACGTAATCCTTACCAGTGATGATGGCATCGACATCCAGTCGCCTAATCGTAGCTGTCTTATTGGTTGGAATGAACTAAGCGAAATCAGATATCGTGGGATACTGCAGTGGATTGAGTTGTATAGTCGTACTGGCGAACATATTGTTAATATTGATTATCAACTGGACGATTTTGAGAAACTCTGCCGTTTGATTTCATTTCAAGTACGGCATTTATATGTAGATAATCAAAAGGAATATGCCTCATCCGGTTATACTCATCTTAGATACATTGTTTTCATCGTATCTTTTTCTATGATGGCGGTTACATCTACATTGTCTGGCCTAAGGGGGACATGGATTGTAATGTCGGCCTCCATTGCATTCGCGGCCCTTTTTATCCTTGCATATCTTTGAGAGATAAAAAGAATAAGCATCGGACAAGATAAGGTCCGCATAAGAACCGCTCTGAAAGTCCAAATCGTAGCTTACCAGGACATTTCTGACGTCATACTGCGCATTGAACAAATGAGATGGGTTTACTCGATAACTGTTATTGTTGAGCGGAACGCGAATAAACCGATAAGACCTTGGGGCATTGGAGGCCCTATTCCCTTACACAGGTCTCTCCATAGAGAATGGAATAATTATAAGCTGGCCAACTCTTCTCCTTCCAAAGAGACTTGATGACGGACGGTCAATGGTGCTGGTGCTTTTGCTGAAAATGCAAAAACCGGTCTCATTGACATATCACTTGCTTATTCGATTGGAGAATCGTATGGTTTTACGTGCTTTGACAATATCAGACTGCTCTTGGTCGAATCCGTACCATACCAGGAGTTAAAACTGTGAAGGTGTTGATAAGCTTCTCGCCATGATCACGAACAACAGATGATACGAGATCAGCTTTGCCGGCAGGAGATAGACCGGCAAGGCGCATGAGAATAATCCCCGCGGAGATGCGGCGCAATCGGTAGACCAGTTCACCGAAATCTTTATCCGCTGTCAAGAGCAGAGCATTTTTCTCATTCGCAGAGGTCAATACCATCTCATCAGAAACGCCTGGGTCCATTTCTGCAACATAAAGCACTGCATGCCCATCACCGCGTAGCCTTTGGACTACCGGAAAATCAACGCCTTCATCGGCGAGAAAATTCATGAGCTTGTATCGCTTGTAGGATAGATCACATCTGCCCGTAAGGCTTCGGCGGCGAACGCCAGAGCCGCTCTGACCGCCTCTTCCGTCAGTCTGGGGTGGGCTTCGATGATCTGCTCGACGGTTTCTCCCGCTGCGAGTTTCTCAAGTATTAATTCGACTGTGATGCGTGTTCCTGTTATGACAGGTTTGCCCATCATCACGGATGGATCGGATTTAATCAGGTTCGCTCTCATTTCGAACTCCTTCCCCTGAGGACACCGCCCGGGGTTTATCCCTGCACGAAAGGGGCAGCCGCTTTTGCTCCTTGCTTCCGGTTTATCCCCGCCCGGGTTTATCCCGGGTTTTACCTTGCTGGTCGCGATAAAAGATGCCCTTCATTGATTCATAGATATTTCATCCGGATAGACGATACTTTTGGAGCAGGAGGTTGTCAATCGGAATGGTGACGCCATAGGAACGCAGGCTCTTCGTGTTGAGCTATCAAGGCATGCATATTCGCGGCTCTTTGTGGCGTGCCCCGGCATAAAATGTCTCAAGATCAACCTTTCACCTGATAGCCTTCAGCCTGATCCCCTTCAGCCTGATCCCCTCAAGTCCATCCGTTTTGTTCGAGGGCGCGCCGCACCCGTTCGAATTCGGTTTCCAGGCGTGGCAGAACATCGAGCGCGTCCCCCATTCTCCCGGCTTTCCCTATCTGTTCCAACTCGAGCGCCACATCCCGAAGGGCAGGGGCCCCAAGGTTGGCCGCGGCACCTTTGATTGTGTGCGCCTGCCGCTGGGCGCCGGGCGCGTCCCCGCCGCTAAGAAACTCTTTGAGCTTGCTGACCTGGACCGGTATATTGTCAAGGAATCCGGCCACGATCGTGCGCGCCAGATCTCGATCGTCCATGAGGCGCTCCAGCAGTTCGGATTCATGAAACACCTCGTTGTCCGCGGGAGGTGCGGGGGCTTCTTCGCTCGGAGGGGCCTTTTGCCCGTCCCCGGCCTTAGCTGAGGAGAAGAGCCAGCGGTCGAGCGCCTCAGCCAGTTCTCGCGGCTGCACCGGTTTGGACAGATAGTCGTCCATTCCCGCGTCGATGCAACGCTCCCGGTCGCCTTGCATGGCGTTGGCCGTCATGGCTATGATTGGTACCCGATGGTTCAGTACGCTCGAGCCGGCGTCACGGATGCGTTGGCTCGCCTCAAAACCGTCCATTTCCGGCATCTGGCAGTCCATCAGGACCAGATCGTAAGGCACGCGCGAAAGCGCTTCGATGGCTTCCAATCCGTCTGCTGCGACGTCCGCCCGGTAGCCGAGCTTCTTGAGTATAGCCAGGGCCACCTCCTGATTGATTGTGTTGTCTTCGGCCAGAAGAATACGAACGCTTCGCCGAGCGGACTTGTCGTCCGCATGCAGGGTTGCGATGGGCTTTCGCATGTCGCTGTACGCCCTTTCCTCCCTGCCCATGACCACGGAAAGGACCTCCCGCAATTGGGCTTGCCGTAACGGCTTGGTGAGGGATGCCCAAAACCCCGCCTGCTCGATTCTCGCTGCACCCATTCTCTGCCCGAGGGAAGACAAGAGGACCATCCGCGTATCGCTGATCTCCGGATTCTCCATGATCTTGCGAGCAAGCTCCTCACCATCCATACCGGGCATCTGGTGGTCGGTTACCATAATCTGGAAGGGATCGCCTCGACGGGCGGCATCCAGCAGCGCGTCAAGCGCGCTTTGTCCGTCGACTGCTTCGGACGAGTGGCAGCCCCACGACTGGAGCAGGGTGGTAACCAGGAACCGGTTCGTTTCGTGGTCGTCTACCACTAGGACATGAAGTCCCGCGATGTCGGCGCTTTCTTCGGATATGCCGGGCTGTTTCTCCGACTGTCTGGCAAACACAGCCGTAAACCAGAATGTTGAGCCTTTCCCCTCTTCGCTTTCAACTCCTATGGTTCCGCCCATCAGCTCGGCCAGTTGCTTGGAGATTGCCAAACCTAAACCAGTGCCGCCATATTTTCGCGTGGTGGATCCGTCCACCTGGGTGAACGCTGTAAAGAGCATGCCCAGACGGTCGCCTGGGATACCAATTCCGGTATCCCGGATCTCAAGGCGAAGGGTGGCGTGCGTATCGGTTTTCTGTTCCAGGCTGACCCGAATGCCCACCTCTCCCCGATGTGTAAACTTCAAGGCGTTGCTTGCCAGGTTTACGAGCACCTGGCGCAACCGCCCGGGATCGCCCCTTAGAAGCGACGGTACATCGGGCTCAACCAGGCAGGTAAGTTCCAGCTCCTTTTCCTGCGCCCTTACGGCCAGCATCTCTGCGGCGTCTTCCACGGTAGTGAGCAAATCAAAGTCGAGAATTTCAAGATCGAGCTTTCTTGCCTCAATCTTTGAAAAATCCAGGATGTCGTTAATGAGGGACAGTAGATTCTCCCCGCTCGAGCGGATCAGCTTGGCGTATCGCTTTTGTTCGGAAGAAAGCTCGGTATCCAACAGCAGACCCGTCATACCGATCACCCCGTTCATCGGCGTGCGGATTTCGTGGCTCATGTTCGCCAGGAACTGGCTTTTGGCGATGCTGGGCAATTCAGCCTGAACAGCCAGAGTGTTGGCCCGGGCGATTGCCTCTTCGATTGCCTGGTTTGTGGTTTCCAGCTCGGCCATGGCCTCGCGAAGAGCCTCTTCCACCTTCGTGCGCTCGGCGACTTCCTGATGCAATCGTTTATTCGAAGCTTCCACTTCGGTCATTGCCTTCGTGATGTCGCTCAAGTCTCTGGCAATGCCTACGCTGCCGATAATTCCCTCCGAATCGTTTCGTAGCAAGCTGATGGAAACCTCTGAAGGAGACACGGAGCCGTCTTTTTTCAACACGTTGATCGGATATTTTCGTATGGCGCCTTTGCGGCGCAATTCCGTTAGCATCTTGTCGCGTTCGCCGGCATCCTCATACATTTTAAAAGCCGATTTCCCCTCGAGTTCTTCGAAAGCGTACCCGTACTGTTCGGCTGCCGTTCTGTTCCATTTGAAGAACTTCCCATGCTTATCGACAATACTGATGCCTTCAGGTGAGTTCCTGAAGATATTTTCGAGGAGGTCATTGGCGGCCTTCATCTGATCTTCAGACCGCTTGCGCTCGGTAATGTCCACAAATGACTCGAGCAGGCAAAGCCTGTCGCGCAAGATTACAGGCTGCACCGTCATGAGTATGGGAATCTGCTTTCCGTCGGCGGCTATCAGCACTTGATCGGCATTATCCACGATCTGGTCTTGATCCGTGATGGGACAATCGCCCAACTGGTTGGGACAGACAAAGCTGTGGCAAACACGGCCTACAATGTCGTCGCGTGATGCGCCGATCATTTTGCATGCAGCGGGATTGGCTTCGATGATCGAGAGCGTCTCCGCGTCGACAACAAGCATGCCGTTTTGAAGGGCTTGGAAGATCGTTTCCACCTGCTTCTTGCTCGCGAATAGTTCGTGCGTTCTTTCGAGGACCTTTTGCTCCATCCTGGCTTGACGTGTGCGCAGAAAACCCACAAAAGCGGTTGCCGCCAGGGTGACCAGCAGGCCGCCAAGGGCTGATGCGGCTCCGGCCAGATTCCGATGGGAGGCTGCAAAGGCCGGGCTCGGGTACGTTTCAATGACCCAGGACCGTCCAAATATGAACAGCGGATAGATGTTTTTGTATTTGTGCCGATCCAGTGATTTGACTGAGGGTTGATCGGCATTCCAGTCGTTGCTCTGAGCTAAGATCTTCAGTTCTGCGTCATCAGTGATATCAACCAGGCGCACCTGTATGTGGGGATCGGCGCCCCCGCCGGCGGCCAATGCTTTCTCCAGGGCGGATTGCAGCCGCAATACGCAGAGAGCAAATCCCAAAGGACTCTTTTGCCCCTCCTTGAATACGGGATGAAAAACCAGCATGCCCTGCTGCTGCCCGGTTTCCTGCACCAGAGTGATCGGGGCCGTCGCGGCGGGCAGCTTTGTCCTGATCGCCTCTTCCAGTGCTTTTCTCCGGATCGGTTCGCTGCCGGGATCAAATCCCTCCGCCGCCTCATTGCCCTGACGCGGGGTTATGTAGGCGACGGGATAGTACTCATCGCGTCCGGAAACGGGGACCTTTTCGCCCGCTACGTTTTTTTCGAAGAGCTTGAAGGCTCCGAATCCCTGTCCGTGCATCCAATATTCGAAATAGTCCTTTTCGCTCGACGGGACAAGAGGGAGCCACTCTAACGCCAGCACGGCCGACGACTCCGCCAGAGGACCGGCGAACGACTCGAAGTCTTGCACTTGAATCGGCTTGTCACATTCGAAGAACCGGGCAAGGCCGGCCAAATCTTTTCGAACGTCGCGAAATGCCGAGCTGACGATCTGTGCTTGGCCATCGGCGAATCGCTGGAAGGATTGATGGGTTCTACGGTTTTCCGTATCGTGAACGCCCAACGCGAGAATCGCTGTCATCCCAAGCCCAAACGCGGCAACGAACAGGGTCCCCGCGTGACGAGTCCACCACCTTTGACTCTCGGGTGAAAAGCGATAGCGCAATTCCAACAAGCTGATGCTGCATAAAAGAATTCCACTCAGAACCAGCGTCAGAAGGATCGTTTCGAGTCGCGCTCCGGCAATTGCGGTTTTCCACTGCTCGGCAGGAACATCGACACCGACTGCCAGCAGCACCTCGCCGGAACGCGGATCGATGACCGGGCCGAATCCGGAGATGAACGCGCCGTCTTCACCTGCGTATGGACCGGCAACGGCCGGTTGATGATTCCGGAAGACATCCCGAAGCTCTGCTTTGGACTTCTCGTATACCTTTCCCGGTGGCGAAGCCGATGGATCGTTCTCGTCCAGGTTCTCAGGCCCGAAGAGGAGCGCGCCGTTGCGCATGGTCACGCTATAAATTGAACGCAGCCCCGTGAAACGTCCGAAGGCAATCATCTGAGCGCGTATGCGTTGATAAGAAGGAAGAAATTTGTCATTGGCAGAAAATGTGAGCGCCTTGACCCGATCGGGGTTGACGGTCTGTGCGATATCCCTGGCCTGACGCAAAACATCCTCACGCATACGGGCGTCAACAACTCGCCCGCGCCACTCGGTTACGGCCCACCCTGAGATTATCAGTATCGCCAGTGCAACTGGAAGGACCCATGTGCTCAGCAAGCGGAAGGGGTCCCTGGAGGGCGATGAGACGCGTGTGGCTCGCTCGTGGAGCCAGAGCCCGGCAACGCATCCAAATGCGCACAGTCCCAAAATTACCTGGACCGGCAATCGGGCGGCAACATTGAACGGATGCTGGTTGAAGGAGGCAGCCGGCCAAAAAACTGCCCTTGGCTCAATGATGCAAATAGTCAGTGCGTATGCGAGCATCGCTATCGAGGCAACCCGCAATCCGGCTCTCCCGGTTGGTTCTGCAGATGCCGCCGCGCGCCGGAGGACAACGGCGGACACCAGAGCGCCGGTTACCCCGAGCAGGCAATGGTAGGTAGCCCTCAACCCTTGCGGCCCTGCGAGCCAACCCAACCCTCCAAGTGTTAGCAGAGCAATTACAATCCATGCGCCTGGTGCGCGGCCCCCTTGAGCTTTCAACCCGCGGCGCCCGAATTCGAAGAGTGCGGCTAATGAGGCTGCCAGCACCGCGATCCTGGCCAGCTTGAACATGGTCGGATCGGGCAGGTTCAAAGCCAACATATCAAGCCACTTCTGCAGGCCCCCTAAAAGCCCGGACATCCCAAGCCAAATCCAGGGCAGTTCAGGCTTTGTCCCCTTTCGGGTTACCCTCAGACAGGCTGCAGCCACCAAAATGTACGCCAGGCCGTACAAGAAAAAAATGTAATCAAGCTGTCCGGCAAACCATTCTCGAGGCATGTCCTGTCATCCCCCGTTCCGCAACTGGTAGAAAACAGCGCGTAGATAGCGCTTGGCCTCGAATTCCTGGCAAACGCCCGTAATGGACTCCGTTGAGCCAATGATGAGGTAGCCGTCCGGCGCCATGGCCTTGGAGATCGATTTGAACAGCCGGATTTTGTCCTGCTCGGAAAAATAAATGGCCACATTGCGGCAAAGAACTATGTCGAATCTGCCCGGCAGGGCGAAAGGTTCCAAAAGGTTCATCGTCTTGAAAGTGGCAAGGGCACGAATTTCATCGCGGATTTTCCACGTCTGTCCCTCCGGGGCGAAATACTTGGCCGTCTTATCCACAGCCATTCCACGGTCCATTTCTAATTTGCTGAAATGGCCGTAACTGGCTTGGGCAACGGCTTTGTCCGAAATGTCCGTACCCAGTATGCGAACATCGTAGCGATTAAGATCTATCAGAACTTCCTTGACTGCGATGCCGACGCTATAGACTTCCTGTCCTGTAGAGCAGGCTGCGCTCCAGATGCGAATGGGGATTGGTCGCCCGTTTCCCGATGCTTTTGAACGCTTGTCGATAAGGTCCGGAATGATCTTGTGCTGGAGCAACTCAAATGGGGAGGTATCCCGAAAAAAAGATGTTTCCCCTGTGGTGATTGCGTCGATGACTTTCCTTCTGAGCCCGTTTGAAGCATCGGCTCTGAGCTTTTTGTAGAGATCGGCGAAACTGGCGCTACCGGTTTCGCGCAGGAGGGGACTCAACCGGGTCTCAATCAAATATCCCTTGGAACTATCCAACTGCACGCCGCAAATAGATTGGATGTAACGTGACCAGAGGACCAGATCGTCGGCTGACAACGCGCTCATGGGCAGCAACCTCGCACGGAAGCGATAATCCGGGAAGCGATCTGCTCCATTGGCAGTACCACATCCACAACGCCGGCTTCGATTGCCGCTTTTGGCATCCCGAAGACGACGCATGAGGTCTCATCCTGCGCGATAACGTAACAACCCTGGCGTTTGAGCAGGCGCAATCCCAGGGTCCCATCGCTTCCCATGCCCGTTAAAATAACGGCCATGGCTCTTCCGGGGAAGCGGTTGGCCACCGAACGGAACAGGTAGTCTACGGCCGGCTTGCAGTTGTTCTCAGGGGGATCGTCCGTGATATCGATCACCTTTAGGCCGTCCACTGCGGGTGTTAAACGCATCTGCTTTCCCCCGGGAGCTATGTACACAGTGTTGGGTTCGACTTTCTGGTTGTGCGAAGCCTCGCACACCCGAAGCGTGCACTTGGAGGAAAGGCTCTCTGCTAACGATTGTGTGAATACTGGCGGCATGTGCTGAACGACCAGAATCGGTACACCGATGCTTCCCGGAATCGCTGGCAGAAGTTGCGCCAATGCGTTGGGCCCCCCCGTGGAAACACCGATCAAAATCATCTCTGGCTTGGTGGCGGACGCCACACGCATCATCGTTTCCGAAACGTGCCCCAGGTCGACGGATTTGGAAACCGGCTGGAGTGTGCTCGGAGGAACAGGTCGGGGAGCACCCTTCAGCATGTTTCGAATCGCCCTCCGGTGGGCCAGGGCCCGCACTCGAGGGCTTAATTCCTTGAGCACGGCCGTGCGGCCGTTTTCACCTCCCATAACATCGGGTTTGGTAATAAAATCCACGGCGCCTTTTTCCAGCGCCTGCATCGTTAGACGCCCTCCCCGTTGCGTGAGGGCGCTGACTACTATAACCATCGTGTCTTCACCTGCCTGGCGCAAGGCGTCCAGGACGGCTAGGCCATCCATTTCCGGCATTTCCATGTCGAGGGTGAGAAGGTCGGGCTTGAGCTCCCGAACGCGCTGTACGGCCAGCTTGCCATTCGGCGCGCTGCCCACCACCTCCACGTCGGAAAGGGATTTGAGGGCCTCTGTGATCACACGGCGAAAAAGCACGGAGTCGTCTGCAACCACAACTTTAAAAGGCATTTGCTCTGTCCTTACCGAAGCGATCCAAAATCTATACGCTGCCTGAATAATACTTGCGCAAATCTTGATATCCGTCACCCCGGTGCAAACCGGGGTCCGGTGTCTTTTCGACCCGTGAAGTCGATCGAACGCCTCTGGATTCCGGCTTTCGTCAGGCTTGCGCCCGAATGTCGGAAATCTTTGTTTCGCAACTATTCATGTTGTTATGTCTAGTTTTCGAGAGCCAGCACCGCTGCCATATCCAGCAGGGCGGCCAGTCGTCCCGCGACTTGAAAAACTCCCTTAAATTGCCGGCTTTGCCTATTGCGTACATTCTCCGGCGCGGACTTGAGATCAGCCTGATCTACCACGATTGCTTCAGCCACTCGGTCAACCAGCAGGCCGACCTGCTCACCTTGCCAGTCCACGATAAAAATGCGGCTGTCCGCGCCCCGCTCCGTTCGGTCAAGCTCCAGCTTGACCCCCAGGTCGATCACTGTGACAATCCGCCCACGCAGGTTCATAACACCGAGAACGAATCCCGGCGCGCTGTGAACCGGCGTTACTTCCCCAACTCGAACGACTTCCTGGACCTTTGCGGTATCCAATCCAAAGGCCGCCTGACCCAGGAAGAAGGTCGAAATGAGCATCTGCTGTTCGCCGATCTCGGCTCTGTGCTCTGCCATGCAAGACTCCATTTTCACCTACATTTCAAATCTTCCGGCCAGTCCTCAGTCCTGCAGACCTATCCGGCAGATTGTCCCTGTTTGACATTTACAGTGCCGGCTAGTTGGTCTAGCTTCTGGCATAAGCCCCGTGATGTCGTCATAAGCTCCTGGAGCTTCGCGGATGCTTCGGTCCGTTTGCCGGTGGCTACGAACTGGGCAATCTCGCGGGTCTTCGCATGGATTTCTGCGTGAGGCGACTCCAGGGACTTAAAGATATCGAGATGACCGCACTCTTTTGTTCCCTCGCCGTAGTACCATTTTCCGAACTTGCACAGGTGGTGATCGGTGACCTCACTCGCATCCAGAGACTGCTTACCCGCGAGTAGATTGGCCGCTCGAGAAACCCAGGCCTGATGCGCCATTTTAATTGGGCCTGGATCGAAAGTCCCGTCATTGTTCAGCTTGAAACGGCCGATCAGGCTCTCGAATGCCTCCCTCAATCTCAACAAGTCCTCGGCGTTTGACTGAACGCATTCATTGTTTCGAGTGAAACGGCTGATGGTCGCGGTGACTCGGGCGATGTCCTCGGCAATCGACTGCGAGACCGTTGCAGTCTGCCCGACCCGCTCGTTGGAATCCTGCATGCCCATTGAGGCTTGCGAGATGTTGGAAGCAACGTCCCGGGTGACCGCCGACTGCTCTTCGATGGCCGCAGCAATGTTCGCCACGATTTCCTCGACCTGCTTGATGACTTGGGCGATCTTCTCGATGTCGCCAATAGCGCCGCCGGTCGAGGCCTGAATCGACGCTATTTTACCCTTGATGTCCTCCGTAGCCGCTGCAGTCTGCTGGGCCAGTTCCTTGATTTCATTGGCCACCACGGCAAAGCCTTTGCCCGCCGCGCCTGCTCTCGCTGCCTCGATGGTGGCGTTGAGGGCCAGAAGGTTCGTCTGGGCTGAAATGCTGGTGATGGTCTCCGTCACCTGGCCGATTTCCTGGGCGGCCCGGCCGAGTTCTTTCATCATGGTGGAGACCGCCTGGGCCTGCACGGTTGCATCGCTGCTTATGGCCCGCGCTTTTTCCGAGTTCGAGGCGATCTCACCGACAGTAGCGCTCATCTCTTCGGTAGCGCTTGCCACTGAGCTCAGATTGGTGGTCGCCTGTTCCATGCTTGCGGCCACCGATACCGTGTTGGCGCTCGACTCCTCGGCTGCGGCGGCCACTCCGTTCGCACTCTCCGACATGTCCTTCACTCCGTAGGCCATTTGCGCTGAAACAGTCGAGAGCTCTGTTGACGACGAGGCCAGGGTCTGTACGCAACCGCCTATATCCGCTACCATCCGGTGAATGTTTGCGCGCATCTCGTTGAGTGCCTTGGCAAGATCGCCGATTTCGTCCTTCTGCTCGATTTTCAAGGTTTGAGTCATGTCTCCTTGTGATATCGAGGCGGCAAATTCGAGCCCCTTTCTGACCGGGCCTACGATGCTGCGCGTGATGACGATGCTGAAAAAGACGGCAATTAAGATGGCCAATACTCCGCTCAAAACCAACATCCAACGCAACTTGGAGTAGAGAGATTCGGCTTCTTTGACGTCGTCGGCCATCTGCTGTTCCCGCCATGTCCGCATATCATGCACTGTCGAATAAACTTTCTCCATGAGTGGAACGCTGTTTACGTTTAACATCTGCACGGCCTCTTCAGTGTTGCCCGCCAGTGCCAGTTCCACCAGTTTAACGTTCACTTCTCGCGCCTCGGTTATAGACTGCTCGACGGCTGCGAGCTTGTCCTTGCCCTCCTTGGTATGCGACATGGCTTTGAGCTCTTCCATTTTTTTGGCGTAGTTGGCCCTGAGAGGCGCCAGGCCCCTTTGAGTTTCTTCCATATGTGCCTTATCCCGGGCCAGGACGATGGTTGCCAGCCGATTGCCGATATCGCGTACATTAGCCCTGACTTCGGAGGCTGCCATCGACTTTTTGTTCTCCAGGACTATCAACCCTTTGAGATTGTTCAAGGTGGACAGCCCCCAGATTGCCATCACTGTCATCGCAATCAGCAGTGCCACCAGAACGCCAAACCCCGTGCCAAGTTTATTCCCGATTTTCATGTCCCTCAGCTTGTTCATGGTTCATGTTCCTCCTAGTTATGATTTAATGGCCCTTTGTAGCGTTCGTATCTCGCTAAACTCTATTTTCACATCCTGCCTCACATCTTCAGAAGGCCTTGCAGCCCTTCAAGGAGTTTGTCCCGGTCCAGTTTGATCTGGTATTCAGTTACGCCTACGGCCATGCCTTTGGCAATGTCTTCATCTCCCGCAAGAGACGTCAGAGCGAGTATGGGCAATGATGCCACTCGAGGATCCGAACGGATGCGCTGGGTCAGTCCAAGGCCGGTTAGACGCGGCATTTCGATATCGGTTACAACCGCTTGTATTTTATCGATATTTTTTACCAGAACCTCCCAGGCCGCCTCACCGTCAGGGGCAGCCAAAACACAGTACCCGCCTTCTTCAAGGGATCGCTTCACCTGGGCACGGAAAAAATCAGAGTCTTCCGCCAACAGTATAGAAATGTCGGCCTCTTTTTTAGTCGTAGCCTGTATTGCCTGCTCCGCGCCCCACTCCGGATAAACTGCCTCGACAAGTTCATATATGTCGGTAAGCAAGACTGTTTTGTCGCGGATGATTGTCGAACCTGCGATCCCTTTTTGGCGATGTGTTGTCTGGTCGACAGAAGCTCGGGATTCAATAACATCTACAGGCATTGCGCCAAGGAGTCCTACCTCGTGACCGTGAACATTGGACACAATGACAACCAGGTCGCTTCCTTCCTCAATAGGCCTCACCTGCGCAGCATCGGACAATGTGACAAGGGGAAGTGACGCACCGCGGTATTGCATTGTTCGTCGGCCGCCGGCCATTTCTATCTGATGTCCGGAAATTTTTTCGATGCGCAGCACCATATCCAGGGGCACGGCGCATACCTCACCGGGCGCGTTGTGGAAAACAAGGAGCGAAAGCGTATCCTGAAGCCTTTCTTTTTCGGCTTCTTCCACCAGTTCCATTGCTCGCGTGGAACCGGAGAGAGCTCTTAGGTCCGCTTTTGCCGCCAGCCCGTTCACATCCAGGATCAAGGCAACCTTCCCGTCGCCCATTATGGTCGCCCCCGCGTATTCCTGAAGGCCTTTGAGGTGGCGCCCGAGGGGTTTAACCACGATTTCCTCGGTATTCTGAAACGAGTCGACAACCAGGCCATATTTCATAATACCCGTGGTCACCACGACAAGTTCGATATCGCTGGTCGAGCTGATCCTCCTGCCTGCTTTTTGCCTCCGGTCTTGCCATGTGTCCTCGGCATCCGTCCCGGTATCATCTTGGATGGGTTCCTCCATGATGGGGCTGCGAGGTGAACGCCTGTCCGCAAGCCTTGTTCTTCGGCAAACTTCTCTCTCGCCCGTTTTAGGGTCAATGTAAGTCCGAACGACCCCGAGGAAGTCAGCGAATCTCACAATAGGCACTATTTCGTCTCGCAATTTCAGGACCTCAGCATCCCCTACCACCTCGATCCGTTTTTTGACCTGCTCGGCTCGAATGCGAAGCAACTCAACCACGTTGATCTGGGGGATCGCAAACCGTTCCCCCTGTGCCATCAAAACCAGCGAAGGAATTATGGCAAGGGTCAATGGCAGCTTGATTCGAAGGCTTGTTCCAGCCCCGGGCTCAGATTCGATTTCGATTTTTCCGCCCAGTCGATCCAGATTTGTTTTGACTACATCCATGCCAACGCCGCGTCCGGAAAGATCGGTCACTTCGTCGGCAGTGGATAACCCGGGCAGGAAGACCAATGCCATCTTGTCCTTGTCCGACATCCCCTGAAGCTTATCCTGCGTAATCAGACCCCTTTTCAATGCGCTGGCGGCGATTTTCTGCGGGTCCAGTCCCTTGCCGTCGTCTGCGATTTCGACAACCACAAGCCCGGCCTCATGTCTGGCTTCGAGCCTTATTGTGCCTGCCGGTTTTTTCCCGGCGCGAACACGTTCCGCCTGCTGTTCAATGCCATGGTCGGCTGCGTTTCGAACCATGTGCGTCAACGGATCGGAAAGTCCTTCGATCAGGCTCTTATCAAGCTCGACATCTTTTCCCCGGATATCGAGGTTGATTTCTTTGTTCATTGCATGCGCGATGTCTCGTACGACCCTTGGAAACTTGCCGAAAACATTGCCGATCGGTTGCATTCGAGTTTGCATGATTGCGTCTTGAAGCTCGGATGTGACGAGGTTGATGCGTTGGGAAGTGCCCGCAAGTGCCCTGCGGTCGTTTTGTGCGACGGCTTCGCGCAACTGGTTGCGGCTTAGGACAAGCTCACCCGCAAGGTTCATCAAAGACTCGAGCAACTTGACATCTACGCGGAGTGTGCCGTCTCCGGAAGGCGCCCCAGCTCTGGTCTTTGCCTCTCCTTCGCGGGGCTCCCCCGCTCCTGTGGAGGCAACAGACGGCGCCGTCTCCCGAACGCTTTCAGCGGGAGGGACAATCGTCGCTTCAGGCTGGGGGGCGGGATCTGGCGGTTCGGGCTGAAGAACTTCAACCGATGGCGAAGGAGCTTCTGAAGTGACTGGAGCGTCCATCACCCCTGGGCTCTCCTTCGGAGCGTGCGGATCCAGCAACAACTCAACCTTGTCGTCATCCACATCGAAGAGGGCCCCGATGATGTCAGGATCGCAAATGGTGGCAAAGGTGAGACGCAGAGGGACCTTATTGCACATAACGTCATCGAGGCTCCCCACCGCTTCGAAGTCCGGGGCGCAGTCAAGAATTTCACCTGATTCGTAAAGTTTGTTGAAGACCGCCAGGACTGTTTTGCCTTTACGCTCGATGTCGTGGATCAGGTCGTATTCGACGAGGTAGATATACTGACCGGTTCTTCTCGCTCTCTCGAAATCGATCTCCGGAATGCCGATTGCCGGAGACTCTTTTTCTGTATGAAGCAAAACCACACGGTTGACGGAATCCTTCTGCTCCGCAGACAAATATGAGGTTGCCAGGTGGTTGAGGCTTGCCACATGCTCCCATATGTCGGTGCTTTCGCTTTCGGCGACATTGTTGATCATGTCCCGCAGCTTGTCGAAAGCGGCAAGAAGGATATTGGTTATCTCCGGATTGGGCGCCATCTGACGCGACCGAATCATATCCAGGACAGTTTCCGCTTTGTGGGCGAGTTCCTTGATCTTTTGCAGTCCTATGAAGCTGGCGCCTCCTTTGATGGAATGCGCCGCTCTAAAAACCTTGTTGACAAGTTCTTCGTCAATGTCGGCGCCGGCTTCCTCAATAGCCAGCAGGTCGGCTTCAATGTCGACCAGGTGCTCCAGCGCCTCCGCCAGAAACTCTCGCAGGAGATCATCATCTTCATAAGGGCTCATGACTGGCTCCCGTTACCTGATTTTCCTTCTACAGCAAAGTGGCGGTCCAGGCGCATGGCTTTGAATAGATGCTGTATCTCGGAAGACGCGCCGATGACCCGCAGGCCTCCTCCTGCCTTGGTTAAAGAGTTGTGGGTCGCAATGAGCAGCCCGATTCCGGTGGAATCCACCGCATCAATCTGAGACATATCGAAGAATATGGCGGATACCCCTTCCTCAATCAGTTGCTGTAGTTGCGGCCGAAGCTCTCGAGCAAAAGTCACTGTCAACGGTTCCTGTAGTTCTATAACTGCGTGGTTTCCCTTTTTCTCAATTTGAATTGATGGCACTTTGCCCTCCTCTCTTAGGCGACGGCGCAAAAGCACACGATTGCCCAGTCGGTTGAATACAACTTCATCCGCATAAAGCCGGTAGATTGCGAGGCCTCGTCCACTCGTATCCTCCTTGTGTGCCAGATGTCTCCTCTGGCGCGCCCAGTTGAAGCCGGAGCCGCCGTCTTCGACCGAAATGCTCAACCACCTGCGGCCAAGCCACAGTTCGCAATAGACGTACAATGCAGGGTCGTTTCGACTGCCATGGATCACCGCGTTATTCAGGCTTTCTCGCAACAACATGGCCGTAGCGAACCAGTCTTTCTCAAGACCGTTCTCTTGCATCCACGACTTGGCGTTGACGCACAATTCGTCGATGGCGGGGGAAGTGGCGGGAATCTCGAAACGTTTGGCCAGTAAGTGTTTCATACCTCGATACCCATTAGAGCGATGTCGTCGGTTGGCGCACCGTGCATCGTGGCCAAACCGGCAAGTTCGGAAACCTCGGTCTGCAGCTCCTTTTCTCGCAACTCCCCGCACAGTCGCACGAACTGTTCGACTCCATCCTCCCAGTTGGTCCCTCCTGCGTCTTCGATGAGCGCATCGCTGAACAGAAACACTCGATCGCCAGGACGAACGGGCGACTCCGAGACCCCGAATTCTGGACTTTCGAAGGCGCCGACGACATCGCCCTTGAGCCACAATGCGTATGCCGTTCCGTCGGCTTTCTGGACCACGGCCGGCGGGTGACCGGCGCTTACCACGGTAAGACGGTTGGTTTTTCGGTTGAGCCGAGCATACACCACCGTGATGAATTGCTCTTCGGGGAGAAGTGAGCATGCAACGCGATTGATGATTTGCAGGGCCTCGCTTGGAGAGTACAGGGCAGAGCAGTTCTGTCTGAACAGCGCCTGGATTGCCCCCGTAGTCAAGGCGGTCCCTACGTCATGTCCGCTCACATCCGCTACGATATAGTCGTGGAGTTGTTGGCTGAGCTGAATAACTTGGCATACGTCTCCGCCGGCCTCCTGAACAGGTACATAACACAGATGGAACTTAGCCTCCGGCATCTGCTCGGCGCGCGGCATCATGGACTGCTGGGCGAACGCGACTTGGGCGAGCTTTAGCGATTGCAGTTCGATGACAGATCGGTAAGCTTCATGCAAGCGCAGGTGCGTCCGCACGCGCGCCAACACTTCTGCTCGATGGAAGGGCTTCGTGATGTAGTCGACGGCGCCCGCTTCAAAACCTGCGATCTTGGTTTCTACATCACCGTCGGCGGAAAGGATAAGCACAGGTGCTTCCGTCGTTAGGGAGCCGCCCTTCATCAACCGGCACAGATCAAGTCCGTTCCCGTCCGGCAGATGGACGTCCAGGATCGCAAGATCGAAGGAAGGTGCCCGGGAGATCAAGGTTTTCGCTTCATCAATGGTAGCTGCTCCCATAGTCCCGAAACCCTCTTGTCTCAACATGCCGGTGAGCATGGCCAGTGCAGTGGGATCGTCGTCGACTAACAAAACCCTGGGAAGTTGCCCTTCCATTGGTGCTCTCCTCTTCTATGCAGTTACTTGCCGGCGCTCCCCGGACATTCTGTCGTGAGTGGTTTCCACCTGTCTGACAGATGCGGCGCTCCCGGGGCGGGGCGGCAGACGCTTTTTCCAGGAACACCCCAAGCTTGTTCTACAAACTGATTCGGCGGTTAGTGCCAAAGAGGGTGTTGCAATAGGATTGAACTTCTCACTTCACGGTAAAAACCTCGTGGCGCCGTCACCCCGGCTAACCCTGCCCCGGAAGTGTCTGGTCCGGGGGCCGGGGTCCAGTGTTTTGGTATACCGGCCTTCTAATGTTCAAAATACTCATGGGCCAGGTGATGGCCCTTATCACCCAGTTTGCGGAGCAGGTTCTCGATCTGTTTCAACGCAAGCGGCGACGGCTTTGCTCGCCCATGTTCCCATCTACTCACAGTCGGAAATGTGACGCCGAGCTTGGCCGCGAATTTCTCCTGACTAAGCTCCATATGCTCCCGGATCTCCCGGATCAATCGGGCTATATCATTAGGGGCATTCAACTCTTCTCTCCTTTAAAGCTGGATAAGACCCGATCGTATCTCGATTTCGACACACGACTTATCAAATGATATATTTAATTATCGGTAGGAGGCGGGGGGGAACTTGAGGATTTTTCTGACTAAAAAGCAATTATCTTCTGATCAAAAAAACGACTCTTGCGGTACTCTGGATCTCAGGACGGTCTACCAAATGGATTAGAGGAAGATGGGACGTGCTGGACTGCGGGCAATTGCTTTTTTTGACTCTCAGGGTCATGCGCCGCCGAAGGTTTGAGTGGAGATCCTGGCCGGCTGGTCAACCGCCGATCAATGAATTGTCGGTCTATCGTCCTCGGGCTTCACTATTTTAAGGTGAACTTTTCGCGTCTTGGCTTTTCGTTCGATCTTGTTTCCTTGCGGCCGTGGACCGCCGCCCAAATTGGTCCGGCAGTACCTTGCAGCGTGGAGTGCGGGTTTGATGATGAGAATGAGGCCTGTAAAAGCCACTGCAAGCCCCATGACCGGGTTGCGCCCCAAGACGAGCCAGCCCGTGTATATCAAGGTTATGCCTAAAAAGAATAAAGCCGATGAAATCATGAGAGTTCTTCCGAGGTTACATCCTTGCCGGATAGTGTCATGCAAAAATCCTGTTGAACAAACTACCGTACAGCCCGCCTTGTGCAATCCGGGGGGCTTGGGACCATGGCTTTGAGCGGGCGAAACCCTCTTACTTGACTTTTTTGAAGAAGAGTTCCTCCGACCCTGGCAGAGTGACGTGAATTACGCCGTTATCAAGGCTTCCAACTATCACTCCCCCGCTCTTGGTGTGGAGCCTGAGTTCGTTGCCCTTCACGTTCCAGGAAAAAGCGACCTCGTCGTCTCCAACCCTCCAGGCGCCCACCCCGGTTTCTTTCAATTCCAGGGTGGTTTCATGGTGATGCGAAGCTTTGACCTCGGCAATATAGGTCCCAACGTGATCCGTTGATGGACCGCAACCTGTCATGGCGGCGACGAGGAGGAACAATGGAAGCAGCCGCAAAAAAACCAAAGATTGTATCTGCATACGCATCACGATGAACCGTCACTATTGGGATGAACCGTCACTATTGGGCGGATCTCATTCGGCTCCCGGCGCCAACGATCGATTTCAATCTGTTCAAAATCTCCGGGCTGTCAGAATAATAGATCTGGACGGAGAAAACCAGCATTAGCATATTTTCCAGGACCTTTTTCCATCCGATCGGCTCACCCACAACATCGTAACACCCGCAGTTGATCGGGGACCCCTGGTACATGTTGATCAGGATCATTACGTCGAACATTATCAGAAGCAGTCCGATCACTATTATGGACGAGCGGGACTTGAAACCGATGATCAAAAAAAGGCCGGTGACGAGTTCGATCCACGGCAGTATGACGGCTCCCAGGTTCAGAAGCATGTAGGGAATCAGCCGGTATTCTGCTATTGCTTCTGCGAACTGTGCAGGATACGGTATCTTGCTCAAACTGGCGTAGATGAAGAAATAGCCCAGGTACACCCTCAGTGCAAAAGCGAGATACTCACTCTTTATCATTTGTTCAATAAAAGCCGGGATCATCTCGAAACCTTTTGCTCGACCGGATAACCTTTGGCCTCCCAGGCCTGAAGGCCACCGTCCAAAACTTTCACATCCTTATATCCCCGGAGAAGCAGTTTAGCTGCAATTTCAAGATCATACGGCCTGCTTATCGTGTTGCCGTAAACCACTATCTCTTTGTCCTTATTTTCTTCCGAGAAACTTATCAGGTAGACGATATCGAAAAGCGCCATTGGCATGTTGACTGCGCCCTGTATGTGCAGCTTCCGGTAGAAATTGTTGGGCATGGCGTCGACAATGAGCGTTTGTCCCTGCAGGTAATCTTGCATTGCCGCAGAGGCGCTGATCGAAGGAACTGCCTCGGGACGCTCGGGGATAAGTGGAATTCCGTAAGGATTCGAGAAGTTAAAGGTTATCGCCAGGAGCACGCTTACCCCGATGACAAGCACAAAATCGAACCAGTACACCCGCGAAGCCCTTATTACCGCAGCGGCTTCTTCCTCGATGATTTCCTGGTCTTTTATAAGCCAGCCCCGCATTTCCCGCACGAAGTTCCTCGAAAGGTCCGGGTAATCACGCAGGAGGCGGTCAAATTGCTCCTTCGAGAGCACAACGAGCCGTGTTTCGACCAGACTTTCTGCATTGGCCGTACGCGTGTCCCCCGCCAGAAGAGCCACCTCGCCGAAGTGATCGCCGGGTCCGCGTACCGCGAGTTCCCTCTCGATCTTGTCTTTATGCCGTACGTAAGTCCTGACTCGACCCGAAGCGATGATATAGAAAGCGTCCGGCGGGTCTCCCTCATTAAAAATGATCTCCTTCGGTCGCACAACCTTGCTCTTGACCGTTCGGGCAAGCTCGTCCAGTTCTTCAGGGGGCAAATCCCGAAAAACAACGCTCTTCAGCAAAACCTTTCTGTTTTCAAGTTCGGCATCGGTCATTGCTATCGCTATTTCTTTTTGTGCAACGTCTTCAACTGCTTTAAGAACTTGTCAGGGTCCTGAATGACGCCCGTGTGGCTATAGAGCACTGCCGAGTCGTCAGTCGAAACGATCATGGTGGTTGGCGTCGGCACACCCTCCATAGAAGCCGAAATTGCCATATCCTCGTCAAGCAGGATCGGAAAAGGAGTCTTGAACTTTTTTTTGTAGGCTTCCACTTCGGCTTTTTGATTGTCCATCGCTATCGCTATAACCTTTACATCGGCCAGATTTGAGTCCCCCTGGATCGATTTGTAGATATTGTTCATTATGGGCGCGTTGACATGGCAGTGCGGGCAAAGCGCGCTCATGAACTCGATAACCACCAGCTTCGCTTTTATATCACTGACTTTAAAAGGCTCCATCGCCTTCAGACCGAGATATTTCTGCGCCGAGGAAGAATCAGGGGCGGGTAGGGTGAATTTCGCAGGCGGAAATTGGTCAGCAGAAGCGGTATAAAAAGGTCCGTTAAACTGCAAAAAAATGAACGTGCAGATAATAATTTGAAAAAAATTGATGCATCCCCTATTTTTCATCTCTTTTCTCCATCCGGTGTGCGATTCTATTGAGTGAAAAAACTCTGCGCTGACTGCCGATCCTGCACTTGCGGTTTTGCGTTCAGGGATTTCCCTTGGACGGATCAGCTCGGGCTGTTGGCGTTGAGCCAGACTGCTCGCTCCCCGACGGGTAGACCGAAAAATGCGTCGGGTAAAGCACAATATGTGATGCAGCCTGCTCCGTCAATCACAAGATGAGCAAGGCACAAGATGAATTAATTTTAGCCTGAGTTGCCGGTTGGACAAGTCCCGCGTTTATGCCCGACTCTGTTGCTGTCACTCGTATGGTATTGACCGGCGCCGAAAAGCAAGGTTTAATTCCTCGTATGACATGTCTTAGTAACTGGTGTCCATCCGGAAACCCGGATGAACGTAGGAGAATTTCACCTTATGAACGTAGGAGAATTTCACCTTATAAGAGACTAGCATTTTCCGATTCGGAAAGGAGGCATTTTTCGTCCTGGCGCGTACAGTTTGGCGCCCCGTCATTTCCGGATTGCCCAGCGCCGCACCGAAAGGTGCCAGAAAAGAGCTTGCCCTGAGCCTGCTGAACGGGCGGAGCGTAGAGATCCTGCCTGTGCCGCCGCCGAAGGATTGAGTGGTTATCCCGGCTGCGGCCCAGCCGCCCGCCATGGCGGAAAAGGACCCTTTACGGACGGAAACTCTGAGACAGACACCTTGTCCGGACTGGGAGACCCTGGATGTGGAATGAAAATCGAGAAGTGGAATTGGAGGCCGAACTTCAAAGGCTGCGCGCCAGAGTCTCGGAACTCGAGTCGGTGGCGCAAATCTGCCGTGAAGTCGAGAAGACTCTGCGGGATCAGCTTCAGTTCCTGCAGATATTGATTGACACCATTCCCAACGCGATCTTTTTCAAAGATAAGGGCGGAAAGTACCTGGGATGCAATAAAGCGTTCGAGCGGCGAGTTGGATTGGACAGGGGCGACATAATCGGAAAATCCGCCTCTGACATCTTTCCGGAGCTTGCCGCTCGATATGAGCAGCACGATGCAGAGCTTTTCGAGCGGCCCGGTGAAAAGATATACGAAACAAGGGTGACTTATCCGGATGGGCAAGACCGTGATGTCATCATAACAAAGGGAATTTTTACGGATTCCGAAGGCAATGTCGCAGGGTTGGTTGGCGTGCTGCTCGACATAACCGAGCGCAAACAAGCCGAAGAAGCGCTGCAAAGAGCGCACGACGAACTCGAGGCGCGTGTGCAGAGAAGGACCGCTGATCTGGCGGAGGCGAACCGCAACCTGCGGCAGGAAGTCGCCGAGCGAAGCAGAATTGCCGAAGAGCTTCGAATGAGCTCTGAAAAGCTCAAGATATTTGCCTACTCCGTTGCACACGATCTGAAAAGTCCCTCGATCGGAATTTACGGGCTTGCCGGACTTCTGCAGAAAAACTTCGCCGGGACCCTCGGTGAGAAAGGCGCCGGCTTTTGTGACCAGATAATGAAGGCGTCCGAGCATGTGGCCTCCCTCGTTGATGCAATCAATCTGTTTATCGCCGCAAAGGAAACCCCGCTCAAGATTGAAGAGATAGATATGGCTGAGGTCTTTCACATGCTGCGGGACGAGTTTTCGGCCAGACTGAGAGTGCGGCGCATAGACCTGCACGAGCCCAAAGGGGTTCCGCTTGTGCGTGCGGACAAAATTTCCATGCTCAGGGTTTTCAGAAATCTGATCGATAATGCCGTCAAATATGGAGGCGACGGGCTCACTACTGTTGAAATAGGCTACGAGCAAGCCGGAAATTTCCATAATTTTTCGGTAAAAGACGATGGAATCGGCATTCAGGCTAATGAGGGCAGCGCTATATTCAAACTGTTTCACCGGCAGTGCGCATCGGACGAGATCGAAGGTACGGGCCTGGGACTGGCGATCGTAAAGGAAATAGTCGAGATGCACAAAGGGCGGGTCCGGGTAGAGAGGGGCAAAGAGAGGGGGACGGTTTTTCACTTGTTCATTTCAACGGGTCTTTAATTTCAGGGAACCTGACATATGCAGCATGAATCCAAATACGCATGGGTTCGCGACTTGCCCTGGCTCATCGTATTCGGCTTTCTTTCGTCGGCCTACTGCGTGCTTGCCGCCGCTCACACAGGTGCGACCTCCGACGAACCCACGTATCTGCTTCTAGGCCTTAAATCCTGGCATCTGGGCGGTAGCGGGGCTTTGACCAGAATTGGCACAATGCCTTTGCCGGTCGATGTGACGACGTTGCCGCTATATGTTTGGGAGTTGTGGCGAGGCCGGCATTTTGATCTGTTCTCGGAATTTGACCGGATGCTGCCCGTGGCTCGCGCTGGGACTCTGGTGTTTTGGTGGGCCGTGCTGTTTTACGGTTGGAAGGTGGGACGGGGCCTCGCAGGGCCTTGGGGAGGGCGGCTGGCTGTGGCGATGCTTGCCTTTGAACCGTCCCTGCTGGCCCACGCAAGCCTGGCGACAACCGATGTGGCGATCACTGCCTGCATGCTCGCACTCGTTTATCACTTCCGTGAGGGGCGCACATCCGGGTGGTGGCTGCGTGTGGGCCTTCCGTCCCTCTTGTTCGGGCTGGCCCTGCTGGCTAAAGCCTCGGCATTGGTGCTGGGCCCGTTATGCTTACTGGTGATCGAATTGGACCGGCCGGGGCTCAAACATCCATTCGCCGTCCAGGCAAACGGCGGGGTGATGCAATTGTTTAGGCGGCTCAACGCAGAACTTGGTCCGTTTCGCCGCGACTTGAAGCAGATTTTTGGTTTGGGATTTCTCCTGATGCTCATCTACTGCGGTAGCGATTGGCGCCCCGAACCCGGTTTTGTGGAATGGGCGAAGGCTCTGCCTTCCGGCCCCATGGCATCGGTTATGGTCTACGTGGCGGACCATTTGCGGATTTTTAGCAATGGCGCACAGGCAGTCGCTTATCAGATCAAACACAACAATATCGGACAGGGTGTGTTCATAGCCGGCCGGACCGACCCTCGCGCCCTGTGGTACTACTTTCCTGTGGCGTTGACAATGAAGTTGACGGCGTCTCTGCTGGCCTTGCCGTTGCTTGTTGCCATTGTCAGGCCAAAAGCGCTGTGGAATTGGGTGACCGCGATAACGGCGGTGCTGATTCTTTTCAGCGTCACCTTCAGGGTGCAACTCGGCATCCGATTGGTTTTGCCGCTGATCGGTTTTTTTATAATAGGTGCGGCAGGTGCGGCTGCTAACATGATCGCTGCGATGGCGCCCGGTTGGCGAAGACATTTGGCCGCAGGGGCTGTGGCTTGCTGTGTGTTTTGGACTGCGGCTTCATCGGTCATTGTTTGGCCCAATGCGCTCTGTTATGTCAACGAGCTGTGGGGCGGCACCGCAGAAGGTTACAAACTGCTCAGCGATTCCAATTATGACTGGGGCCAGGGGATCGGTGAACTCCGCGACTGGCAGCAGCGAAATGGCATCGAAAACCTGGATGTCTGGTATTTCGGCGCCGATCCAGATCGGTTAAAGGGACCTTTCAACCTGGTTTCGATGAGCGACGGTGACTTCCAGGGGCCCGATGGTTTTATTGCACGGTTTCGTGGACGCTATTTGGCTGTCGGCACAACCAATCTCTATGGCGGCTACATCATCGAGAATCCTAAAAAGGGGCGCCACGTTGCAGAATCGGCACTGACCGCCATTCGCTATCTCAGGACCACGCAGCCCGTTGCCCGCACAACGACATTTCTGATCTATGATTTCACCTCTAAACGGTAGGTCGGGTCAGCTTCTTCGCCTGGTCTCCCCGCGGAAACACTGTTCTGCACGCCCTCCTGAAACTGCGCATTAAATAAGGTCTACCGCGATGCGAACACCGGCTTGCGTTTTTCTGAAAACGCTTTCAGTCCCTCCATTCCCTCGGCGGTTCCTGCGCAAGCACTAAGGCCCTCGCGCTCCCGTTCGATTTGAGTTTCGAATGAAGAATCAAAGGAGTCCGTGAGCAGCCTTTTGGACCATCCGAAAGAAGCTGAAGAACCGCTTGCAAGCTCTTGAGCCATTTCAGTTGCCTCTTTGATGACGTCTTCATCCTTTACGATCTTGGTTACCAACCCCCAGGCCATCGCCTGTTCCGAAGAAATTGGCCGATCAAATGCCATTATCTCCAGCGCGCGGCCCAACCCCACCAGCCTGGGCAGCACAAATGAACCCCCACCATCAATGCTCAGTCCGTTGGATGTGTATGCCTGCCGCAAAAAGGCGGATTTAGCCATTACCCTGAAATCGCATGCCAGCGCCAACGAAAAACCCCCGCCGGCCGCTGCTCCGTTAATTGCGGCGATGACGGGTTTTGGCATCCGGCGAATCTCCAGAACGGCCTGGTGAAAACGAGCGGCCAGTTCGTGAAAACCAGCCGATGGCCCTTGCGGCATTGAGAGGACATACTTCAGATCTCCGCCGGCACAGAAAGCTTTGCCCTCTCCGGAGATGATGACAGCTCGGATATTTCGATCTGCTGCAAGGCTGGTCATGTATTGCGCAAGGCTCTCTATTAATTCAAAATCGAACGCGTTGTAGGCGTGAGGTCTGTTCAGCAATACAGTTGCAATATTTTCAGCTATTGTGACTGTCACCGGTTTTGCCACCTGTCACCTCCCAGTTTCGAAAAGTCGATTGTCTCAGACGTTATTGCCGGCGCCAACGTGGAAAACGGCGGATACAGGTGTCCCCAATGTCGCAGACGGGTCATGAAGATCCCATATGTATAATGCTGCCCCTGGGCGACCATCTCGCTATTTTGGGGGTGATTTCATCGTAGCATTCGATGAAATCGCCGACCTTGCCAAGGCTCGAACCGGAGACCTGCACGCCCACCTGCTGTCCCGCCCTGGCTTCCTTTACCTGCTGCTTCTCGATCTGGAGCGATTCGATTCTGGCGCTGTGAACCGGTCCCATCGCCGTTACCACCCGAAAATGCTTTCCGGTTTGAACGGTGCCTTCAACGACCTCGCAGCCTAGTATCACCCCTCCTTTTTTCGATTTGAATGTGGCGATCACCTCGCATTTTCCGAGGACCCTCTCTTCGGTCTCGACCGGAGCCACATTCTGGGCAATGGCTTTGACATCTTCAGCCAGCCTGTAGATTACGTCATAGAGGCGCACCTCGACCCCATGTTCTTTTAACCACTGTTCCAGCTTTGGGGTGACCCCCACGTTGAATCCGATGACAAGCTTGCTTCCGGTCAAAGCCATCAGCAGGTCTTGTTTGGTTATGTTCCCCACACCGGATTGAATCACCTGCACTTCGGCTTGGGGCAGCTTCAGATTGGCAAGCAGAGCGGAAACGGCTTCAACGCTTCCCATAGTATCGCATTTGAGCACTAGTTCAACTTTTGCCCTCCCCTCGGATTTGTCCGCAAATTCCATGGGGGCATGCCTTGTCTCTCTTGAAGTACTGTGGGAACGCTTTTTCTCATGCATTTCGATCTCCATCCCGGTTTGGAGCCCATTTCGGCAGCTTGAACAAACATCTCCCAAAACTAAGACATGACAGGATTGCTGGCTAGTGTGAATCCGCAAACACCGAATAAACGTAGAAGAATTTCACCTTATGAACGCAGGAGAATTTCACCTTTTCGGGATCCCACGCCACCAAGGCTTCCGATTCGGATTCTTTGACCTGGAAGCTTCATAACCTGCCTTTGCAAGTTAATAAGGGGTAAGGAACTTTGTTCCTGTCGAGAAAGGTATTTGTCGTTCCGGCAAGGAAAGATCTAGCCCTCCCTTCGGAAACTCAGAAAAATTCGCCGATGGAAGGGAGATGCCCGCCTTTTTTAAAGGAGGGAGCAGAAACTTCCGTCTTCTGCAATCCCCAAACTGGAGGTTTTCCAATCCTGTTAATCCTGTTTACTCCTGTCAAAATCTTTTTGCTTCTTGCTCTTTCACTGTACACTGCTCACTGTTCAATGTTCTTCCTTAGGCAAGCTCCTTATCGAAAGTAACGATCATGGCCCTGACCGGGCAGCTCTTCACGCATAGCTCGCAAGCGCTGCACCGCTCGGATTCAAATTCGACTTCCATCTGCGGTCTCTTCACGTGCAGGGCCCCGGTCGGGCAGACAGCCGTACAGGACCCGCACTGGTAGCATCTTTCCTCGTCGCGGCGAATTCCCTGTCCGACCGGTTCTACCTGGACGCCCACCCGTTCGAGATATTGGATCCCTTTGTCAAAATTATCGGCGTTGCCTTGCAGTTCCATTACCAGCATTCCCTCTTTTCGAGGAAAGATCTGGGCCTTCAGGATATTGAAAGCCAGGTCATAGTCGCGCACCAGGTTGCTTATGATGGGTTTATCGACGATTTCTTTCGGGAATCTCAGTACAAGGGTTCTTGAATGCATGGTTGCTCCTCGTATGACAGACTGGTTAACAACAGTAAGCCATCATTTGGTGAAATGCTCTCCCCGGCATTCCTGGACGGGGCCGTCAGCGGGATGCATTCCTCTGTGGACCAGATAAAAATAACATTGCCGGGCAAAAGGCCAAGCTTTTTTTCGAATCTCCCACCTCCGGGCGGGAACGTTTCATTCTGTTTCTGCCGTCCCGTTTATCTCTTGACCCCGAAGATATTAAATATATACTATACTAAAATATTGGGGATAATTTTTCTTTTGACCCACCTTGGAGCTGATATGAAGCTGTCCACGAGAAGCCGCTATGGAGTCAGACTCTTGCTGGATTTGGCTCTTCATGCATCGGAAGGGCCTGTTCGACTTGGGTCTGTTGCCCAAAGGCAGGGTATAGGGATAAAGTACCTCGAACAAATTATAATCTCCTTAAAAAAGGCGGATTACGTTGCGAGCGTTCGCGGCCCCAAAGGCGGGCACATGCTCACCAGGCCTCCAGAAGAGATTACCGTGGGAGAGGTCGTGGGGCTTCTGGAAGGCGGCCTGAAGCTTACCAGGTGTACTCAAAATCCCGAAGAGTGCGTCCGTTCCAGCCACTGCGTTACCAGACTCCTCTGGATGGAGGCGACCGATGCCATTCGCGGAAGGCTTGACACGATCACTTTCAGAGATCTTATGAATAGGTCGCCTGCTCGGGTCGATGAAAAAGAATGTGAGCTGTAATCGCCGTCGTCGGGGTAAATGTCAGGGCGGAGATGCGGGTAACCTTGAATGATAATTAGATCGATTGCGGTCAGCAAAAAAAAAAGCACTCGGAAGGAACCTGTCGAGCAGGCGCTGTTGGTGACGGAACATGGCATCGAGGGGGATGCGCATGCGGGGGCATGGCACAGGCAGGTCAGTTTTTTGGCAATGGAGAGCATCGAGAAGGCTAAAGCCGCCGGCCTCTCAGTCGGCTTCGGAGATTTTGCCGAAAATGTTGCAACCGAAGGGGTCGACTGGGTTCACATGCCGGTGGGCGCCCGGTTCAGGTTGGGCAAGTCGGTCCTGGTGGAAATCACTCAGATTGGCAAGGAATGCCTGAAGAAATGCGCGATCTACTACCAGGCCGGAGACTGCATCATGCCGCGCGAGGGCGTCTTTGCCAGGGTAATCGAAGGGGGTGTCATTCGCTGCGGAGACAGCATCGCCAGGGTTGACGCCCCTGGTCCTGCAGGATGAAGCACGGAGAGATTGTGAACGCAAAATTCTGTAAGTTGCGAAAGCTCAAATGAGCGGGGGAATTTCCCCCTAAATCTCTAGGCTATCCTTGATCTGTCCATGACCACAGGCGCGTGAGGGCCGAGCGGAATATCTCGACGCTATCCCTGATCTGTCAATGACCAGAGGCGGAAGGGGGTGTGGGGTATCTTTAAAGTGAAAAAAGCTCCCCACGCTTTTCCGGATTATCTATAAGTGCGCCCCCTGAATTCCATTTGCATGCGATGAGGCGGGCGGCTATTTTGACTTTTTCAATCCCCGGAAGTGAATTCAGAGGTGGGTAGGTAGACCATGCAGACGAACAGAGCTCAATTAAACCACGCGGAGATAGTCGAGAGAATTCGGGCCCTGAAGCGGGAACTCGGCAAACAACTGATTATTCTGACCCACCATTACCAGCGGAAAGAAATCGTTGAGCTGGGCGATTTCGTCGGGGACTCGTTCGAGTTGTCCAGAAAAGCGGCAGCAGATCGGGATTGCCGCTTCATAGTCTTTTGCGGAGTCCACTTCATGGCCGAAAGCGCCGCGATTCTCGCGCAGCCTGGCCAGGTAGTTCAGATCCCGAACATGGAAGCAGGATGCTGGATGGCTGGAATGGCGGAAGCTCAAACCGTGGAATCGGCCTGGGAGCAGATCGAATCTGTTGCCGGGCAGGGTTCGATCACTCCGGTTGTCTATATGAACTCGGACGCCGAACTGAAATCTTTTTGCGGCAATCGCGGCGGTATCGTCTGTACTTCGTCCAACGCGGACAAAGCTGTAAAGTGGGCTTTCGGGCAAAAAGAGAAGATTTTGTTTTTCCCCGACCGGCACCTTGGCCATAATGTTGGTCACGATCTTGGGATAGCCCCTGAAGAGATGGTTGTCTGGACGCCCGGTATCACTTTGGGCGGAAACGATCCTGAAACGCTCAGGCACGCCAGGATGATCCTTTGGGATGGCTATTGCCTGGTGCATACCCGGTTTACGGTCGATCAGATCGAAAAGATGCGGGCCGAGTTTCCCGGGGCCAGGGTGGTCGTGCACCCCGAATGCACTCGAGAAGTTGTGGCGCAGGCCGATGCGTGCGGGTCAACCAGCTATATAGTGAAATATGTAAGGGAGGCGCCTGCGGGTTCGACAATCGTCATCGGTACGGAAATAAACCTGATCCATCGTTTGGCATTTGAATATCCGGACAAGAAGGTGCTCGACTTGCATTATTCACTCTGTCCCAATATGTTCAAGATAAACCTGGCAAATCTGCTGCAGGTGATTGAAAATCTTGGCGAAATGAATGTGGTTGGAGTCCCCGTGCAGATAAAGGCGGGCGCCAGGTTAGCCCTGGACCGGATGCTGGCTCTGGCGTAGTCGATGTTTAAAACGCTCCGGCCCCTTATTCTCGCCTCGGAATCGCCGCGCAGAAAACGTTTGCTTCTCTCCGTCGGCGTTGAATTCGAAGTGCATCCGAGCAGGATAGACGAATCGGTCTGGTTGGGTGAAACGGCCGAACCGGGAAAAAGTCCTGCTGAAGTTGCCGAGAGATGGGCCTGTCTCAAGGCCGATTCCATTTCTGCTCTGCACCCCGGTTCATGGATTTTGGGAGCTGACACCATAGTTGTACTCGACGGCCGCATCTTCGGAAAACCCTCGGATTCCCCCGAGGCTGTCCGGATGCTCGATGCCCTTGGCGGCAGAGTACATGAGGTAATTACGGGCATGTGCCTTATCGGGCCGGGGGGCAAGCTTTGCAGGAGCGGATCGGTTACTACGAGGGTTGACTTTAAGGATCTTTCGACCGAAGAAATAGAGGCGTACGTCAGGACGGGCGAACCGATGGACAAGGCCGGAGGCTACGGCATTCAGGGGATCGGGGCTTTTCTGGTAAAATCTGTCGAAGGCTCCTATACGAATGTCGTGGGCCTGCCGCTTTGCCAGGCCCTTGAATGGCTGATGAATGAGAATATCATCGAGCCGGCGTAACCACGGGGGCTTTGCCCTCATTTTTGCGTAGCAGGACGTAGAATGCGCCCCAGCCTCCATCATAGGAACGGGCCGAGGCGAATGCCAGGACCACCCTTTTTAGGGGCGCGCGCGTTAGCCAGGCGGGCAAATTGTTCTTGAGCACCGGTTCCTTGTCCTTGGAATTGAGGCCTCTTCCCGCAATTATCAGTACGCATCTGCGCCGGGCGGCAAAGCACTCCATGATGAAGTCCCTGACTTCTTCTCGAGCCTGCTGCCGGTTGAGTCCGTGAAGGTCGAGAGTGTCCAGGTAGCTGAAATAGCCCTCCCGCAGCTTCTTTAAAACCTCGGGCGAGATGCCCAGAACAGCGCCGTCGATGTATTCATCCGAACTCGAAAGCTCAAAGGGCCCCTCACCGGCTACCAGGTCTACCAATTGAGTGTAGGCTTCGATTTCCTCTCTGGCGAAAAAACGCGGATATTTCTTCTGGCTTGGCTGGAGCGGGACCTTTTCACAGTGCGCGGAGGGCAGGGGGCTTACATCGGCCATTGCCGTCTGAAAAAGGGATTCCTCATCGGCTTCGCCTTTGATCCTGGGAGGATGGGCCCCGTTTTTTTCCAGGAATGGGTCGATGTTTGCTAAATGTTTTGGAGGGGATGGAAAATTTTGTCTAAAGAGTTGATCTAACTCCTGAAACGGGGTATAGAAACCATGGTGGGGTTTGTGCCGGGCGAGTCGGCGCGTCGGTTTGAGGCATTCACCCTTGCGTGCGTTCATTCGGCCTCACTTTCTTGCCTTAAAATAACACAGGAGAAAAGGGCGGAAAACCTATATCATGAAATTGAATAGCGTAGCTCTGATTGAAAACCAGCATGATTTCTCAAAACTTATAGCTACCGTCGAAAAATCCGCTCATGTTGCCATCGACACAGAGTCCAACAGTTTTTATGCCTATTTTAACCGAATTTGCCTCATTCAGGTGTCTACCGAGCAGCAGGACTACATAATCGACCCGTTTTCGGTCGGCAATATCGAAGCTTTCGGAAAAATCGTTTCCAACCCGGACATAGAAAAAATCTTCCACGCAGCTCCCAATGATATCGCCGGGCTCAAACGCGATTTCAAATTCACGGTGCACAATGTTTTCGATACGTCAATCGCCGCGAAAATTCTGGGATATAAGCAACTGGGGCTTGCACCGATTCTTCTGGAACATTTCGGCATAAGTCTCAATAAGAAATGGCAGCGCTATGACTGGGGCAGGCGCCCTCTGAGGGACGAGCAGATCGAATATGCTCGTTTCGATACCCATTTTCTTATTCCTCTGAGGCACAAGCTTGTCGCGGAACTCGACGAAAAACAGCTCCTCGAAGTGGCCCGCGAAGCCTTTGAAAAGCTGTGCCTGCAGCAGATCACGGAAAAACATTTCCGCCCTGGAGATTTTTTGCACATCTACGGGGCGCAGTCCCTGGACGTGGTCGGAAAGCGCATCCTTAAGGCGCTGTATCTGTTCCGCGAACATGAGGCCCGGCGCCGTGACCGTGCGCCATTCAGGATCCTGACGAACGATACGCTTCTCAGGCTTGCTCTCCAGCGGCCGAGGAGCCTGCAGGATTTCACCAAAATAAAGGGCATTCCCCGCGTCTACACTTCCTCCCGAACCGCCGCGCAGCTTCTGGAACTGATCCGCAAAAACGAAGAACAGGAAGATGAAGTGGTTGTTAATTGACAAAATGAAAGTCACCGTTCATGCCGGGTTAGCCGAACATAAATGGCAACAGGATGTGCGCCTCTCTGTAGGCTCATCCGGCAAACGTGTACCTGGCCACTGCTCCTCGCGTAGCGATGCGCCCTCACAAAGCGCCCTCACAAGGCGCCCTCACAAGGAATCGGGCGCGAACTTGAAGCAGCCGGCGTTCTTCCACTGTGTACAGCGCGAACCCGAAGCGCAGTGAGGGTTCCGTGCCCGGACTGAAGGCACCAACTAACGGTTGGCTCATTAGCCCGGACCTGAACGAAGTGAGGGTGGGCACTCACAAGAGCGCCCTCACAAAAAATCGGGCGCGAATCTGAAGCATGAACCGTGCTTCCACTGTGTACAGCGCGAACCCGAAGCGCAGTGAGGGTTCTGTGCCCGGACTGAAGGCACCAACTAACGGTTGGCTCATTAGCCCGGACCTGAACGAAGTGAGGGTGGGCACTCACAAAGCGCCCTCACAACGAATCGGGCGCGAACTTGAAGCATCCGGCGT
>JBEKPW010000037.1:0-45657 GCA_049520315.1 Syntrophobacteraceae bacterium | reverse complement strand
CCACCATTCGGGAACTCTGATCTTCTGAAAAAGATACCAGGTAGTGCCACAGCGTATTAGCGCAGTCGTATGTCACTGAAATTACATTATTATTTTTGTGGCACTGTTAAACTTCAGCTTGACCGAAATCGACTCGTTTGGCATGATATTGACATCTCACTTTGGAGGGTTGTGTGATGCCTTGGATAAGTATGTCTCTGGCGGTTCTTGCGGTCTTCATCACGGTCTTCGGGAAATCCATGAATGCCACTTCGAAATGGTATAAGCCGGTAATTATCTTATGTGGTTCTATTATGCTTTGCCTAATCATTTTTCAAGCAATTACCACGCAGGAACAGGAAATTGTCGCCAACCGGGAGAAACAAGAGCAGAAGAATAAGACTGATGATTTGACGAAATCTTTGGCAAACGTGCAAGGTCAATTGGTGACAATGAGTCAATTTATTGCTGCACAAACACCGAATCCTTCTCAGCGGGTTCCTCAATTATCTAAAGAACTCCAACAGTATATTAGGACATTTTCTAACTACCAATTATGGACTATAGTATGGGAGTTCACTGGAGATATGAATGACTTTGAAGACAAGTTTGAGAAAGAGGAACGGCAACGACTGTCTCTTTTGATTCCTCAATCAATGGGCGGACCCTTTAAAATGACAATTGAAGACAATGAGAAAGAATGGCATCAAGAACTAATCACTTCTGCACAGCGATATATCGAATTCAACAACGAGTTCCGCAGGCGTTTTTTAACGAATGCACTCACTTATAGGAATGAACTATTAAGACGACTCAATACAGTCCCGCCAGAACAGGAAAAAGGAGTAATCGCTCTTCAAGGGTACTTGGCAGGCAGCAAGCCTATTTTACAATTAAGTAATTACCTCAATGGATTAGCGTTGAGCCTTCCAAAAGATATGACCCCACTACCCCCGTTGAGGGTTCCCAAATAGATATCCCCCCTAACGACCCAACCCCCCAACGCTCCACGATGCCCCACAATCGATCAAACCGACCCATGCCATACCCGAACACGGGCAAAATCGATTGTGGGGATTCCAAAATGATGGACAATGTCACACACCAGCCGAAAAAAAATTTCCCAGAGACCGAAGGTCCCAGAGACGAGCTGAGGCGATAGCCCAAAATATGGATAATCTCATTTTCAACCCATCATCCAACCATCAGGCCACCATCATCTCAAAACCATTCCCAATTCTCATCTCAGACCCTATCCAAACTCATCTCCAAATCAACCCACAACCATCTTCACATTTCTCTTTCAGGTCAGGTCTGTCTACTCGATCCAAGATCACCTCACCATCATATCACGATCATATCATCGGCATGACCCGGTTATGGCTGATTATTGGATAATCATTCTCGTCTGCTTTAGGTCAGGGTACCTCTCTGTTACTAACCCCCCTGTATTTACAGGTGTAGCAGGGTCTCGGGTCACACTTTGGGTTACGGGCTCGTAACCCTGCGAAGGGACCGACCCGCAAACCAGAAGGGTGATTTATTGCATTTGCATTGTATTTTCAATGGAATCGGGTCTTCGGACACGCGATTTGGGATCTGCGGATCTCAGATTGCGGGTCTCCAGCCTGCGAGTCCTGGGTTTTGATTCGCTAACCCAGATTCAGGTACGCACTTGCCGAAAGACCGAGATCATGCTCTTCGGAAATAATAATTACATCTTGGCATCAGTGGCAAAACGCTTAGCAGTGCAAAGGGGCGTTTGATGATTATCTATCTTAACGTAAAGAGTGAGTTTTATCCCGTTGGTAGTGGATCACACTGTGATAACGACATCTCAATTGAGGAGAAAAACCATGGCAAATCCGTTTGTACACGTTGAGTTGCATACCCAAGACCCGGAGAGGGCAAAGAAATTCTACACGGCATTGTTTGACTGGAAGCTCGATAATGTGCCGGACATGGACTATACCATCATCAATGTCGGAGAAGGGACGGGGGGAGGCATGATGAAGAGCCCCATGCCGGATGCTCTGCCTCAATGGGTGCCCTACGTCCTGGTGGACAACATTGCAGCCTCCACTGAGAAGGCCAAATCCCTCGGTGCCAGGGTCCTGGCCGATGTCACGGAAATTCCCGGCATGGGACTGTACAGCATGCTCGTCGATCCGACCGGCGCGGCCTTTGCCCTCTGGCAGCCGAAAATGCCCGCATAGACGAAAGCCAGGAATCTGGCAGGGAGAGCTAACCTTTTAATGAATAGTTATGGCATAAAGGCATTCCTGTTGCTCTGCGGCCTGCTTCTTGGTACGCACGTTTATGCGGCGCCTCCTGACTACCACGTGATCGACAGGTTCCGACTGGGCGGCGAAGGCGGTTGGGACTATCTGACGGTGGATAACGAGGCCCGGCGGCTCTACATTTCCCGCTCCACCCACGTCATGGTGGTAGATATCGAAACCGGCAAGCCGGTTGGAGATATTCCGGACACTCCTGGTGTTCACGGAATTGCCGTGGCCCCGGAGCTCAATCGAGGCTTTACCAGCAACGGACGAGCAGATACAGCCACCATTTTCGATTTGAAAACCCTCAAAGTCATCGGTCAGGTGAAAACCGGTGCAAATCCCGATGCTATCCTGTACGATCCTTTCTCCAAACTGGTATTTACGTTCAATGGCCGCAGTCATGATGCAACCCTTTTCAATGCCGCGTCCGGGGAAGTTGTCGCAACCATTGCGCTCGACGGTGAGCCCGAGTTTGCAACGGCGGACGGCAAAGGCAAAGTTTACGTAAATATCGAAAACACGAGCGAGGTCGCCGAAATAGACAGTCAAAAGCTCTTGGTGACGAAGCGCTTTTCGCTTAAACCAGGCGAAGAACCCACGGGAATGGCTATCGACAGAAAACACCACAGGGTCTTTTCCGGGTGCCACAACAAGCTCATGACCGTTCTCGACGTAGAATCGGGCAAAGTGATCGCAAAGGTTCCCATCGGTGAGCGTGTCGACGGAAACGGGTTCGATGCTGAACCGGGTCTGGCTTTCAGTGCCAATGGGGATGGCACGCTGACAATTGTGCGGGAGTCTTCTCCGGGGAAGTTCGAGGTGGCCGAAACCGTCACCACACAGGCCGGGGCCCGCACGTTGGCGATCGATCCCAAGACTCACAACATCTACCTGCCCACGGCACAGTTTGCTCCGACTACGGACCCGAAAACACGGCCAACGATAGTCGATGGCAGCTTCGTTGTCCTGGTGGTTGGACGATGACGATCGGGATGTCCATCGGCGGGTCCAACCATAGTTGGGCCTTTATTGGAAGGACCTGACTCCGCTGGTCTATTCTTTAAGCAACGATTCCAACCTGAATCAACTGGTCACCCACAAGGGTATCAGTGTGCTCACTGCTCACTTCTCACTGCATCTGATACTCGTTTGATCAGTTCTTCCTGGTCCCATACCCACGTCTCATATGTATGTGTCAGCCCGAGGCGCACAATTACAAGGTTCCGGGAAGGAATAATGGTAACGAATTGACCATCGTATCCAACTGCGTGATAGGTGTCGCAGCTAATGTCGACACATGGTGCCTTCCCGCTTCTGAACTCGCGGGGAACATACAGCCAAAAGCCTGCCCCGTATTCTTTGTGAATGCAAACAGGGGCGGGCGTTGTGCAGTATTTGATCCAGCCTTCGGGAAGAATCCGTTCTTTCCCCCACATGCCGTCCCTGAGACAGAGAAGGCCGAACCGGGCCCAGTCCCTGGCGGTTGCGAACATGAAAGACGAAGCCACCAGTGTCCCCGAAGCATCCGGTTCCACCACCGCGCTCTTCATCCCGATACGGTCAAACAACGCCCGGCGGGGAAATTCGAGATACTCCGCCTGCGCGTTGCCGAAAGTATTGCGTATGAGCTTTGAAAGGATGATCGTGTTGCCGGTCGAATAGTGCCATTTGGCAGCCGGAGCTGCTGCCAGGGGCTTGTCCGAGGCAAATGAAGCCATATCGCCGGTCCCAAAAAGCATTACCACCACGTCGGTGAGCGGGGAAGAATAAGCTTCATGGAAAGCCAGGCCGCTGCTCATGCGGAGAAGATTTTCAAGTGTGATGGCCCTTCGGGGATCTTGCCCGTCACGCCACTGAGGCAAAAGGCCGTTGGATTTTAGAGAGATCTTTCCCTCATCTGCGAGGATGCCTGTCAGCGCGGCGAAAACAGACTTGGTCATTGACCAGCCCGGCAACGGCGTATCGGCGTTATAACCGGCAGCATATCGTTCGGCCACTATTTTGCCGTCGTATACGACCACCACCGCCCTGGTTCTGCGAAGATGGTCGGGGTCGGATTCCCGGAAGGCCCATTCAAGCGCCTCGTTCAGCTTTTTGCCGTCAACGGCGGGCGGCAGCTTTTCGGTATCTGCCATCTCGCCGTCCGGCCAGATTCCGTTTCCATCCCCGTGAGTATCTCTAGTGGATACAGGGATAGTCTCAGATCTAAGTTTGTCCTCCGTGGTTCCTATCACCAGGCTACATCCGAGTCCATCCCTGAAGATCGCCTTCCGTTCGGCAAAACCCCAGAAGGAAGCTGTGACCGTCCGTCTCGTATAGTCGATTTTGGCATCGTCAAACCGCAGGGGATATAGCGCCCCGACCGGCTCCAAGTCCTCGGTCAGCACCGTCGCCGGGTCCCGCCGGGACACGAAGACATCCGAGCACAGACACTTGGCCTTGAAGCCGGATACAACTAGCGCGGCCTTCCAGAGGTAAAAGCCAAAGACCACGGTGCAAAGGGCAATGACAACTCCCAGAGCCGAAAGGATTCGTTTTGTGGACGTCCGCATTTGACAGATCTCTTCTATCACTGATGATGAGGTTGCAAGACAGGTCCATTCGGCGATCTCACCGGTCGCAGGAGCGCCAAGTTCTTAGAAAATGCTGATGGCTTTCACGTCAGTAGTGTTGAGCCCAAATTTAGCGGCCACCGCACTTTGGAACAAAAAAACTATTAGCACATCTTGCCACTCCCGTCCATCGGGCGGTTATCAAGGGACACGGCGAACCACAACGTAATCGACGAAATCACCTTGTTAGCATTTTAGGTAATTTAACCCGGCCATGGGAGACACCCCAGGGTATAGCGGGCAGTCGACCGGGAACTACGGCAAGGGGCATTTTATTCCGCAGCGCACTGGCGTTGGGTTAGCCTTTTTTTGACCTGAATTCTTCCTTGATGCGTTCTGCCAGGAAGACTCTCAGCAACGACTGGTACGGGATGTCTTTTTTGTTTGCCAGCATCTTCAGATCATCGAGCATCGATTCGGGAAGCCTGACGGAGATTGTCCTGGTGGATGGCTTCAAGTTGGGAAATGAAAACCGCTTTGCCTTTCCCCAGTCGATATACTCAGCCGAATCCCGGTTTGACCAAAAATCCCGCTCCTGATCTTCACTCTCGAATTTCGGAATTTTCTTTTTCATCGTATATCCTTCTCTCTGCCCGATGCATGTTTCGGGCTGAGATTACACGGATCAGACTGTCCCGGATCGTGAACACTATGAACAGCTTCCTTCCCTTATCGGTCTGGCCCAGGGCGTAGTGGCGAGGTACGTCATGTGAGTGCTTTTGATCATCTGCAACTACGAATGGGAGATTGAAAAAAACCTGCTCACACTCCGAGCGCGTTGCGCCGTGCTTGAACCAATTCTTCTCAGAATTCCCTTCGACCCACTCAAAACCACTGCTTGCAGATAACCGCTCCAGATGCACACTGTCTCCATCTACTTGGTTGGACAACCTATTTTTGTATATAATCATAACATACAAAATTGGATGGTGCGAACCGAAATCGATGGCGGCTGCAAATTGGACGGGCACGTCCAATCCTCGACGGAAAACCTTTTCGACCTCTCGTGTATTACGATGCTCCGCTGCTTTTTCTCCTCCAGGTGGCAGAGTTTCGCCCCCTTGATCACTCGCGTATTCTCTCTTATCGGGACCTGTCTTACTGCATCCCGGGAGGCGATTTAAAGCTGCTATTGATCGGGCCATCGCATGAGGTTCATAGCTGCAGTAACCCCTGTTATTTCGTGTCAATCTCAGCTAATATGCATGAGCGCTGTTGTCCGTGTGCAGAGCATAAGAGGTGAGCGATAATTCATCCGTTATCAAAATCTACCTGGTCGATAGCACTTACCGCAGCCTTCTGCCCTGACGGCTCGGGGTAAACAAGTTATCCGGGCCACCCGCGCGAATTCGTTCTGGAGAATCCCACTCATGTCAAGAGAAGGAGGAAAAGATGGAATATGATTTTCTTGTAGACACTTATGAGACAGAACGGCTAAAAACACTTGGCGTCTGGAGCACGTTCATGGACGATGATCTTCCAATTCGTCCTCATCCGTTGGACGAAAGAGACAGAAATGCCCTTGAACACATGGTGCACCAGTGTTTGAGTGAAAACAAGTGGTTTTGCAATATGTTCGGCATTGATGTTGGAGCGCCTCCCTTGCCTGATTCGGAAACACGTCTTGAGTTTATCAAACGGTATGCTGAAGATAGTGGAAAGCGGCTTGTCGCTCTTAAGAAAAAAGATAAAGCCTGGTGGGAAATCGAGGTTCCCTTTTTTGATGTTAAAAGAACAAGAGCATGGATTATGCTCAGAAGGATAGCACACACTGCGCATCATCGGGCAGAGCAGGGTGTCTTGCTTAGAATGCTGGGAAGAGAAGTCTACAGCGTGTATGGGTCGTCGATCGATTCAGGATGTTTGCCTGAACACGGAGCAGTTACCATATATCCATATCCTGACGTTGAATCTCTTATTAAAGGAGAATCAGCGGGTGGGCGCAAAGCAAAGTTACCGGGACCTGGAGATAAGCCATTCACAGAAAGGCCGGATTGTTGAGGGAAGCATACAAAATTTACTATTATAAACTGGGTGGTCACAAGGTAAACACAAAGGAGCCGCTTCCCCACCAGGTAATTCCCTTTGGTGGGGAAGATTTGCAGGAATTCTGATTTCCGCTTTTGGCTTCTTGTTATACATGACGCGGTGCCTTGACAGCATTGTACATACATTGCCAAAATAGAAGCCCGGGTTATTGCTTCAAAAGTGGCCCGCTCCCAGCTCCCTGCTGTTAATCCTGTCCAAAAATTTCTGCTCCCCGCTTCTCGCTTCCCGCTCCCTTATTGCCCATCCTTTTACTGTCGCTTCAAAATATCGATGATTTTCTCGGTGCTCGCGGCCTGTGCGTAAACGGAACCGAGAGCCGCCATAAACGCGGCATGGACTTTCTTTGCAGGCACATCGACGCCGTCGAAGTTCAGGTCCCTTGTAGCGCAGGCGTCGTGTGCGAGCAGACACTTATACCCCGCATCGGAGGCGGCCCTGACCGAGGCATCTACGCACATGTGAGACATCATTCCACCTGCGACGATCCTGTCGATCCCCTCCCGTTCGAGGAAAGCAGCAAGCCCCGTTTCCCTGAAGCTGTTCGGGTAGTGCTTCTCGATGACGGTTTCATCGGGCAGCGGCTTCACGTTTTCGTTGAAATCGATCCCGTCGGTGTTCGGCAAAAAGAACCCGGTACCCACGTCAACCGATAAGTGCCGGATGTGAACGAGGGGCAGGTTTTCAGCCCTGAAGAATGCCAGCAGACGACCTGCATTCCGGCTTGCCTCGAGCGGTCCCACCAGTTCCATGCGCCCGCCCGGGAAATAATCCTTCTGGATATCGATCAAAATCAATGCGGTCTTCATCTTTAGGTTCTCCTGTCCTGTCTGGTTGTCTGGTGTTGGAATCTTTGCTTGTCTATACTCATCCCGGAAATCTCTGTTCAGGAGATAAGTAGCATTCTTGCGCTCTGTCAGAAATGACAAAGAACCCACGATTTCTGCCACAATTGCATTGCAGAACCTGGAGCGATTTTGTTATTCTCTTTGCCTTACAGGCTCAGAGCCTGTGCCCGCTTGATCCTTAGCAAGCATAGGAGAATTTTTGATCCACCGATTGCCCCTTCCGACCGCACAAGAGAAACCCGCTCACAGCACGCGCAAAGTGGTCCTGCTGGCGGCGCCGCCCGCGATGGAGCTCGATATCGCCGGCCCCATGGCCGTTTTTGCCGCCGCCAATCAACTCGTGGGTCGGTGCGGAACGGAATATGAGGTCGAACTCGCAACAACCGGGGAGGGTTTTGTCATCGAAGGATCGACCGGGGTCTCTTTCGTGGCTCACCGGCACTATTCGGCAATCGGCGCGGGAATCGATACGCTGCTGGTCGCCGGCGGGCCCGGGGCTCTGGCGGCCCCTGATCCTGAAGTTCTAAACTGGCTGCGAAACATCGCCCCTCAGGTCCGACGGTTGGGAGCGGTCTGCACGGGAGCGTTCCTGCTCGCTGAGGCCGGCCTTCTGGACGGCAGACGAGCCACGACCCACTGGGCTTACGCCGTGGAACTTGCCTCGCGCCACCCCGAGGTGATGGTAGATCCAAACCCCATCTGGGTGCAGGACGCTCACGTATATACATCGGCCGGAGTGACCGCCTGCATGGACCTTGCCCTGGGTTTTGTAGAAGAGGATCTCGGGAATGGTGCAGCCCTCGAAGTAGCGCGCAACCTTGTCTTGTTCCTCCGGAGGCCGGGAGGTCAGGCTCAGTTCAGCGTATCCCTTTCCGCTCAGGCTTCCGTGAGGAACTCGCTTTTTGAACTCCAGGTTTGGATGGTTGAAAATTTGAATCAGGACCTTTCGGTCGAAGCCTTGGCTGCTCGATCGGCGATGAGCCCCCGAAACTTCGCTCGAGCCTTCGTGCGCGAACTCGCGATCACACCGGCGCGCTATGTCGAAGCCCTGCGCCTTGAAGCCGCCCGCAGACACCTGGAACAAACGGACCGGAGTTTGGATGAAATTGCTTCCAACTGCGGATTCGCCGGCTACGAGCCGATGCGCCGAGCCTTCCTGCGCTCGCTGGGGATCACACCGGGCCGCTACCGCGACCATTTCGGGCCCCTGACGATGCGGAATACAAGCTCGAGTTCCAATAAGGATCAAAAGGAGCGCAAGTCACCAAGGTAACTACTTATCCGCGAAGAAAAATCGGTTTCAAATTCAGAATGCTCGCATCATAATATCTTAACCATCAGGTGGAGGACCTGCGGCAACCCTGCTGCGGCCGCTTCGTGAGCGAAACAGTTGCCGCGTCCCTGGCCTTCATGTCCAAGACGTCCCAGCGTTGGTATGCCTCATCGAGTTCCTGTTCGATGGTCTTGAGCCTGACTTTGGCGGTGGCTATTTCAGTGCCGTTCTTCCGGTAAAATGTTGGCTCGGACATGGATCTATACAGCTCTTTCTGCTCTGATTCGAGAAGTTCGATGATTCCCGGAATATCTTCGAGCTCGCACCGTTCTTTGTAGCTGATCGTCTGCCTGTATTCGCTTTTTGGTCGCTGTTTGTCAGATGTAACAGGGGGCTTTCCAAGGTTGACCGGTCTGTCCGATCCGCTTTGGCGCACCCAATCGTCATAGCCGCCCACGTACTCGCCGACTCTGCCTTCGCCCTCGAACACCAGGGTACTCGTTACCACATTGTTTAAAAAAGTCCGGTCGTGACTTACCAGCAGCAGCGTGCCCCGGTAGTCCAGAAGCAGGTCTTCGAGCAGTTCCAGAGTTTCGATATCAAGATCGTTTGTCGGTTCATCGAGTACGAGCAGGTTCGACGGTTTAGTAAACAGACGCGCCAGCAGGAGCCGGTTGCGCTCTCCGCCGGAAAGCGTGCTGAGGGGGGACCTGGCCCGTTCCGGAGAAAACAGGAAATCATTCAGGTAGCTTATGATGTGCCGGGGTCTGCCGTTGAACAGGATTGTGTCATTCCCATCGCCCACGTTTTCGGCCACCGATTTATTTTCATCGAGTTGGGCCCGAAGCTGGTCGAAATAGGCCGTCTCGAGATTGACGCCGTGCCGCAGCACACCCTTTTGCGGGAACAAGTTCCCTAAAAGTACCCGCAGCAAAGTAGTCTTGCCGGAGCCGTTCGGACCTATTATCCCGGTTTTGTCACCTCGCATGATGCAGGTTGAGAAGTCGTCGATTATAGGCTTTTGCCCGCTGTAGCCATAGCTGACTCCCTCCGCCTCGATAACCAGTTTCCCGGAATTGACCGCATCCTGGGTTTTCAAGCGCACGGAGCCAATGAGTTCTCGACGCGCGCGCCTGGCTTCACGAAGTTTCTCGAGTTCTCGAACCCTGCCCTCATTTCGTGTTCTTCTTGCCTTGATGCCCTGCCGGACCCACACTTCTTCCCGGGCCAGTTTATTGTCGAACCGTTCCCGATGTGCGGCTTCGGTTGCAAGGGAAGCCTGTTTTCGCTTCTGAAAAGTATCGTAATCACATGACCAGTCTATCAGTCGCCCTCGATCGAGTTCAACGGTGCGGGTCGAAAGCTTCTGGAGGAACTTCCTGTCATGTGTGACAAAGAGCAGGGTTCCTTCAAAGCGCAGCAGGAATTCTTCCATCCAGGCAATGGAATAGATGTCGAGGTGATTGGTGGGCTCATCGAGCAGCAGCACGTCAGGCTCACTCACCAATCCTCGTGCGAGCATCGTCCTGCGCTTGAGCCCTGCCGAAAGGGTTTCGAACCGCTCATTGGAGTCCAGATCCATGCGCGAGATCGTTCTCTCTACGCGATTGAGCCTGCTCCTGGTATCGGATAGCTCGGCTTGCGACTCATCCAATCCTGCGGCCACAATTTCCAATACAGTTCCAGAAATTTCCTGCGGCACCTCCTGGGGTAGAAACGAGACCCGCACCCCCTGGAGATACGTTATCTCGCCTTCATCCGGAGCGAGGTCGCCATTTAACAGGCGCATCAATGTGGACTTGCCGGCCCCGTTCCTCCCAAGGAGACAAACACGTTCCCTGCGCTCTATATGAAAATTGACATGATCGAGCAGTAGAGGCTCTCCGAAGCCAATGCATACGTCACGCATGCTGATCAGCGCCATTCCTGTCCAATTCCTTCTTTGTAAATTAATGACCCAAGCGGCCATTGAATTAATGATAACAGGATATCAGCTTAAAAGCAGTTCAGTCCTGACATTTTCGTCAGTTCTAAGTCCTTGCCCGCCAATAATTTATGAAGTATCTTGAAAAAGAAAAAGCGAAAAAGTCAAAAATCTGGTCTTTGTGGTAAAATGCGGACAGTTGATGGGAAGGCGGTAAACATATGGGCGCCATTAACGATACGTGAAGATTTAGCCAGAAGACTGGAGTCCTTGGCGAAAACTACCCACCAGTCTGAGTCTTCCCTTGCATCCCAGGCCATTGAGGATTTTTTGACAGTTCAGGAATGGCATGTAAGGGCAATAGAAGAAGGCATTACAGCGGCAGATAGGGGAGACGTCGTAAGCCATGAAGAGGCGCTTGCCGAACTGAAAAGATGGGGCAAGCATGCATCTTGAGTGGGCGCGGCCTGCGCTCAGGGATATCAAAGAGGCTGGAGATTTCATCGCATCCGACAGTCCTCATGCAGCGGAGCGGATGGCTGAAAGAATACGATGAAGAAACGCAAATTGCTGCAGAAATTGCTTTCAGGTTCGAAAAACATCCGGTTCTCCGAAGCAGTGACCTGCGCAAAAGCATTTGGATTCCAACTGTCTCGTATAACCGGCGATCATCACATCTACGTGCATCCAGATGCGCCAGAACTGGTGAATCTCCAGGATATTGACGGCAAGGCAAACCATACCAGGTTAAGCAGCTATTGCAGATAATTGAACGATACAATCTCCAACTCGAGAATGAGGAATGAGAGACTATCATATCAACCTGTTCTACAGTGAAGAAGACGAAGGGTACATTGCGGACATACCCGATTTGAAGCACTGTTCTGCCTTCGGCTCAACTCCGGAAGAAGCACTGCGGGAAGTTCTCAAAGCTAGAGAGGCGTGGCTTGAGGCAGCACGGGAGCATGGAAAACCTATACCTGAACCCCGGTATCGTCCTGTCATTTATCAAGTCGCGTGAGAGGCCGACTTTGCATCGAGCGGGCGAGCAACCATGCGCGAAGTTTGCGCGCACTGCACCTTTCAAAAGGCTGTGTTGCTTCTTCTCCTAATCTATTATAGGTATTAGCCTCGACTGGGCTAAATACAGCCCACCTTGTGTCCATATTCACAATTGGCGAATCCTCGTCAGGAACCCTTTGAAACCTTCTGCTTTTCAAGATGTTACGCTGTTTTTCTCATCGAGTCTCCGTTCTTTGGCCTCTATTGCCTTGAACCGGACGGTATTAGTCCCCTTTGAGTTGTTCCTCCAAAGAATTCGAGAGGGTGCTATCGACTTGGCCTGTGTTGGGGTCCACTTGCAACGAACTCACATTGACGGGCTCGAACTGGCTTAAGGTAAAATTGGTAAGACACGCCAGGTCGGAATCGTCCCACCTCGCATCGGGAGTTCCGATAAGTCCCCCGGTAAGACCGTTATCAGCCAGGATGATCCCATACTTTTTCATTGCATTGAGAATGGTAGTGGCCTGAGGATTGGAAGCGCATACAGAAATATCAACGTCAGCTTTTAATCGATAGATTTCTCCTGCAGGACCGCTCATTGTGCAAGACACCGGAGGAGATTCCTGACTTATCAGGGTATTGTACGATGTTGATCCGTCAGAGTTCGTACAAGATCCATAGCCCGCACTGTGTCTGGCTGGCCACACATAATTGGATTGCATGTGGTTTACGGTAAACCGGATCGGGTGATTGATCGTCCCGTTGGCCACCTCGTCGTAATTGACTGTCAAGGGCATTATAGGGAGTCCTGCGGCATCTCCGGAGGTCCAGGTTAATGGCCTGAGGTCGTTGCTGCTAAGATCCCAGTAAGCTCCGTTGGAAGCAGTCCAGGTACCATCCCCGTTGGGAGTGGTTTCCCAAGTCTCGTACAATTTGCAGGGTTGTCCGTTTCCAGCCTCCTGCACGACCAGAACATGCTTGTCCCCGGGACTGTCTGCCGTGCCTTCGATAGGGGCATTTGCTGGAAATGGGTAGGGGCCGGGGTCTGACTCGTCGGGGTATCCATTAAATGTCACGGTCACCATTGGCTGGTTCCAGGGCACCCTGATGAATGGGATTCCATCCGGCCCGGCGTCACTCCCGAAAAACACCCGTAGATGACTGGGTTGATATGGGCTATCGATCGGCGCAGCAGGAGAGGTGTCGACCGGCAACTGATCGACCCGCTGGTGAAAAATCGAGTCGGCGGGGAAAATGTCGCATCCTCCGTAAGTACTATCACCAGCGACATTGATCACGAAGGTTGCGGTGGCGGTTTCCTGGGCTGAGTCCTCCACTTGAACCTGAAAGGAATATGCACCCTGTCCCCCAACGGCGGATGAGGAGATCACTCCGGTAGAGACGTCTATCGTCATGCCTTCCGGCAACGTGTCGTTTGCAGTCGTTATTTGCCATGTGTAAGGAGGAGTCCCTCCCGTCGCAGTAAGGGCAGGGGCCGTATAGGACTTGTACTGCGTGGCGTTGGGGAGAGTGGCGCTATTGATCTGAAGCGAGGCCGACGGTGTCGAATAGTTCGCTGTTACGGTCGTGTTGGAGGATGGCATGGTGAGTGTGGTGGAAGCCAGCACTGGGTTGCCCACGGTCGCTCCGGTCCAATCGAGAAAATTCTTCCCGGCGGGAGGGGTGTTGGCTGTGATCGTCACCACACTGCCCGCCGCATATGAACCACTCCCGGTTCCGTTCACCACCGTGAGCGTGTACGTCGTGGGCAGGGTTGCGTAGTTCGCCGTAACGGTCGCGTCGGAGGCTGGCATGGTTAGTGTGGTCGACGCCTGTGTGGGGCTGCTCACCGTCGCTCCGGTCCAATCGAGAAACTTCTTCCCGGCGGGAGGGGTGTTGGCCGTGATCGTCACCACAGTGCCCGCCGCATAGGAACCACTCCCGGTTCCGTTCACCACCGTGAGCGTATAGGTCGTGGGCAAGGTCGCGTAGTTCGCCGTAACAGTCGTGTCGGAGGCTGGCATGGTTAGTGTGGTGGAAGCCTGTGTGGGGCTGCTCACCGTCGCTCCGGTCCAGTCGAGAAACTTCTTGTCGGCGGGAGGGGCATTGGCTGTAATCGCCACCACGCTGCCCGCCGTGTAGGCGCCACTCCCGGTTCCGTTCATCACCTTGAGCGTGCAGGCTACCGGGACCGTGATGGAGTTGCTGGATACCGAAACGGGGTTCTTCACGGAAAATGACGCCGAGGCCGTGGGCCCCTGATAACCCGTCGCCCTGATCGTTGTTGGAGTCACGGATACGGTTGTCAACTTCACGGGGGGGTCTTTATAAGTGTCGAGCACCACGGCGCCCCGCTGAAAGCCCGAACCGTTGATCGTTGTGGTGAACCTTCCAACTGGGATAGGATCGGGCGAGACCGAGTCAATCGTTGGCCCGGCTGCGAGCAGGTGGACGTACACGGACGCCGATGTCTTCGCGTTGACAGTGCTCTTGGCGATAATCTTCACGGGATTTGGCCGTGGAAGAGCGACGGGCGCGGTATAGAGCCCTGTTGAGGTGATCGTCCCTACCGTTGAGTTGCCCCCTGTTATGCCGGCTACCGACCAGGTGACGCCGGCGCTTGATAGTTTGATGGCTTGAGCCGCGAATTGTATGGTCTGTCCGACCTCCACCGAAGCATTGGGAGGCGCGATCGTCAGGCTCTGAGCATGCAGGACGCCCGCCGGAACCAGCATGAATGCGAGCATAATAAGTCCGAGATTCCTCATCATGGAAGGCATTTTCATGTTGCCCCTTTTCTTGGGGGAAGGCAAGAAGCCGGATTGCGAAACCATAAGGTTAGATATTGCAGTGAGTGGGTTGAAAATGGAAGACAAAAGACGAAGAGACTTTTCGAAAGGCGGTAAGCTGGACATTTGCCACCTCCATCCGTGTGTACCGCCGGTTGGCCCAGCCTTGATCGAGGCGCTGTTTCAACCGGCCCTGCTGCCCTGCTGCCTTATCTCGACTTTCCGAGACTTATGCCGGAAGCTTTGCATCTGAACCTTTTAAGTGCTCTGCCCTTTGCGAACATTGGCGCCAACCAACGCGGCGTCTCTCTATCCCACGCGTGCACTACAGCAAGAGGGGTGCCAACTACAAAAGGGAAGGGGATGAACCGGTGGGGAAAACGGGTATCTGCCCGGACCCAGGCAAAATCCTGTGCTGTTCAAAGCGCTTACGCGATATCTCTCCGCAGCCGGCCAAGGCGGAAAAGTGCCATCTATCCATGTAGTCCGACGTCCACATCCGGCAGTTCTGACAAAAATTGTTCCCCTCTGCAGTAATTTGTCCACGATGGTAAAGCTAGGCGTTGGTGGCCCGTGAGCAGCAAACGCAAAAATGGCAGTGTCCGGTACCTGCTTTACCGCATCCCGCAGCAGTTCAATAAACTGCTCTACAGCCAGTTCCTTATTCTCAACCTGGCTGCGGGTCTGCTGAAATATAACCCTCATTACTCCGTCCTCGTAAGAACAAACTTGCATACAGTACTGAAGAAAAAGAATACCAAGTGGTCGTACATACCCCTCAGTTGTTCACTTCGCGGAGGGCGGAAGGCCAACCGCGTTGGGTCTGCAGCGGGAGGTCTGCCCGATGCGGCTTGCAAGCCGGCGCATCACTAAATCCTTCTGCTCCTCGGAGAGGCTACTGGAATTCACCACGTCAAACCAGAGGGTGACCCGCGAGCTCACCTTGTTAACGTTATAAGTAATTTAACTTTGACATGAAAGCCGCTCTAAGACTATCAGTTTGATGGGCTTGTTTGAAACTCTGATATATTGTACAATAAGTCGTACAATGCCGACTATTACAGGAGGACAACCGATGAATGCTCTTACTTACTCACAGGCCCGTAGCGATCTCGCCAAAACTATGGATAAAGTCTGTGATGATCACACCCCTATCATCATCACACGAAAGAACCAGCGGTCGGTGGTCATGATCTCCCTCGAGGACTACGAGTCTCTCGAAGAGACAGCTTATCTTCTGAGAAGTCCTCGGAATGCACGGAGGCTCCTTGCGTCCATAGCCGAACTCGAGTCGGGCGGCGGCACTGAACGGGAACTGGCCGAGTGAGACTGATTTTTTCGGAGCACGCCTGGGAGGATTACCTTTATTGGCAGCGCACCGACCGAAAGGTCCTTGATCGCATTAACAAGCTTATCAGGGAGATACAACGTACACCGTTTGAGGGCGCCGGTAAGCCCGAACCACTGAAACATGGTTTGTCAGGCTACTGGTCGCGGCGTATCAACGATGAACATAGGATCGTCTATAAAGTTGAATTGGATTCCATCCTCATTGCCCAACTCAGGCATCATTACTGAAAGACATGCCTTTTACCCGGTTGCTCGCCTTTTTAACGTTATAGACCTTCAAATCACAGCGTCACCCGGCTGCTCACCTTGTTAACGTTATAGACTATTTAACAGGGGCTCTCTGGTCATTTCATCGGGCTTTTTGTATTTGAGAAAAAAACCGGCGATGCCGTTTCATCACGAAAAGAAACGCTCGTAGCCATCGTGGCTGCCTATCCAGAACCACGTCACCGTGTCACCCTGCAAAATCCCGACGGCTCGAAAGCCAAGTGTGACTCTCACCGCCCAGACATCTTCTTCCGCGTTGATGCATTTGAAGTGCAGTGATGGATGGAATGGATTCTCCATCCATAAACGGTATGCTTTTCGTGTCGCCCGTTTGACCGATTCATCGAGTGACCGGTAGGATGCCCAGAATGAAGGCAAAGTTGCGGATTTCACAGGCTATCAAGGTCCATAGGCTTCGCTTGTCCGGCGGCGATTTCCTGTTTGGCGCGTTTGGCGGCGGCAACCAATTGTGGTTGTGTTTTCTTGAAAAGGTTATCCCACCGAAGTTCATCTTGCAGTTCTTCGAGATAATGGCGAAGATGCGTTACAATTTGCTCCTGTGCTGGTTCGGGCAAAGACTCCATCATTTTTACCACCGTTGCGATAGCTTTTGACGACATGGCTACGTCCTCCTTATCAGAATCTCATAGCAGGAGTTGAGATTGCCTGATCCTGCCAAGACCCACCTATCGGATAAAATGTTATCATTTAGCCCGGCTGTCCGTCAAACATACAGAAAAAATAAGTTCGTGCCGCGGCGCTGATGTCAATTTGACAGTAGGAACGAGCAGGAACGGGGTCTCATATTATGATTAATCTTTACCCAACGAGCCGAACTGGCAATTCTCCTTTTGTCTAGTACTCAACGGGAACTCTTTTCGACCTCTCCCGCTTTAATGCGCTGTACTGTTTTTTTCTCCTCCAGCTGGCGCAGTTTTGCCCCCTTGCTCATCCGTGTCTTCTTTCTTACCGGTACCTTCCTTATTGCATCCCGCAGCAGTTCAATAAACCGCTCTACAGCCAGTTCCTTATTTTCTGCCTGGCTGCGGGTTTGCTGAGATATGACCCTCAGCACCCCGTCCTTCCCGATGCGGCTTGCCAGGCGGCGCATCACTAAATCCTTCTGTTCCTCAGAGAGGCTGGGGGAGTTCACCACGTCGAACCAGAGGGTGACCCGCGAGCTCACCTTGTTAACGTTATAGACTATTTAATAGGGGTTAGAGCGAGCGACATGGACGATTCCGTCGTCGCCTCGCTGGCAAGAGGAGACCGAACTAACTCCGAATTATGAGATAGATTGGTCGATAGCCTCTAACTATCCCGCGACTGGACAAAACTGGCTACCCTGGCTAGCCCTGAACCCATTTCGTGGAACGTCCAATTTGCATCACCGAAGATCTGTAAGGCCCCCCATGCGCACGGATTATCGTAAGTTTCCATTAATTCTCGGGCGGCAGCATGAGCTGAGACACCAACAGCGTCGCCAGATACGAGTCTAGAAAGAAATTTGGGAAGCCACAAGGTAGCCACTTCGATATGAAGAGGCCAAGGCGGAGCTATGACACATCGTGCTCCGTTTCTGAGTAAATCAGCGACTAACCCCATGGTTTCAGTAGAACCTGTTCGTATATCGCTTCTGCCAGCGTTACATACAAAAAGCACGACGCACCCACACTCTTCAAAGTGGGATGCAAATTCCTTTCCGGAATATACCTTTGCGTGGTCAGTCACAGTTCTAAAGTGGTTGAACAGCCCGACTCCACCGTGAGATACAACAATGACTACTGCTTTGTGCTCCAACCCAGTAGGGGAATTTTCCTCTATAATCTCGACCTTATTGGCATTCAGGGCAGGCTCTAATCGATTACGAAGCAGATGAATTGCGTAATCGGTCGATCGGGGTGAACCAAGCCACGCCTTTATTTCAAATTCTCCAGACCACCCCTTGGATCTGGCTGCAATGAGCCACGGCATTGATGGCGCAACCGAAATCCTCAGATTTTCACCGGAAAAACCACCATCCTTGTTTGTTAATGCAAACGGAAATCCGAAAAGCCTTGCATCCGGAACAATTGTGAATTGTTCCTGCGCATAGAAGCACCTATGGCCTCTATCAATCCTCAAGAGGAGATCGGGTGCGTTCTCGTTTAATAAAAGAATGTTTTTTCTTCTCCTCAATGCGCCGGAGCTTGGCCCCCTTGCTGACCCGTGTCTTCTTCCTTACCGGTACCTGCTTTACCGCATCCCGCAGCAGTTCAACGAAGCGCTCTACAGCCAGTTCCTTATTCTCCACCTGACTGCGGGTCTGCTGTGATATGACCCTCAGCACCCCGTCTTTCCCGATGCGGCTTGCAAGGCGGCGCATCACTAAATCCTTCTGCTCCTCAGAGAGGCTGGGGGAGTTCACCACGTCGAACCAGAGGGTGACCCGCGAGCTCACCTTGTTGACATTCTGCCCTCCTGGTCCGCTGCTGTGAGACGCGGTGAAGCTTAGTTCCTCCTCGGGAATGGAAATATGATCCGTTATATTTACCATATGTCCACTTGATTTGTGTCTTCAGGTGGTTGTTCTTTATATCCAGTCGATTTCAACCATATGCTCGACATTCTTGAACTCCGGGCCTCCTGTCACTACAGATGCGTTGTGCCTTAATGCGCTCGCTACTGCAAAGCAATCGGCATAAGAGAGAGAGTATCTTGCCTTAACTTCGGATGCCGATGCAATGATTTCCCGGGAGGCCCGCACTATCTCGATACGGAGATTGCGAAAAGTGTTCGAGGAATTCCCTTGCGGACTCAATCCCCAGCTTCCTGATCGTGATGTAGTAGATCTCTCCCAGATTGATTTCGTTTACAAAAGCCCGGATTCTGCCGGCCTGCGAAGCCGTAAGGAGTTCCTCCACCCCGATCGCACCAGCTTCATCCTGGGCGAACTTTAGAATGGCGCGCGAGTCAAATACCACGTCTTTCATCGATCACGGTATCCTTCCTTCTTTCTTTGAGCAACTCTTCTGCAAGCGACGTGTCAGATCTGAGCATACCCCTCATTGCCTTCACAGGTTCATCGGGCAGCGGAAAGATTTCGGCATGGTTTCAAACAAGCCGGAATAGCACTCTCTTACCTGGTCCTATCCCGAGCTTTTCCCGGATATGCTTCGGAATAACGATCTGACCTTTGGATGATGTTTTTACTATGGGCATTTGGTTTTACCTCCAGAGGCTTGGCTTACTGATCGATTTATAGTTTAACATAAGTGCGATGGGCATGCGAATCCTCCTCTGAAGCTGTTGTGTCTCACACCCCCTTGGGTTCCATACAAGTCGATAGTGCCCTGTTTGCAGGGTTGTGGCAGCAACAATGAACCCTTTGAGTTGGATCTCGACAGGGAAGGGCGGGGCTGCCTGCGAACTGGCTTGAAAATCGTAACTATTTATATGTCAGAGCTTAAATAGCCTGAAACATGCTGACATTTCAGCCGCCGGGTCAGCCGCTAAGCGATGCGGCGAAAACCGGTTCATTATCTGGAATGGAAATCTGCTCATTATCTGAACATAAAGTTTGTCTCTGCCTTATATGTCAGTTTGATGAGCCAGTGCCTTTACTCTTCAAGTTTTTAGTGAGGTACGTCCCTATTCGACAGGCATAAGAGAAATGAGGTCTTTATCGGTCAAATTTGATGAGGATCTCTTTATCTCCGTTCAGTTCCGCATTTCCAGCATTGATCAAACTGCCCCTCCAGTTCTTCAGCGCATTTGGGACATCGCCATGTCTCCTGCTCAGTCACGGGATCTTCCCGTGCTTTATCCAAAATCTGCTGCGCTTCCACCAGTCGCCAATCATCGAGTATCCAAAGCTCCAGCCATGCCTCAGTGGGTGGTATTTCACCGACCCCGCTTCTTCGGTATTCTCCCTGCACAACACATTCGATCCCGTGGATCGCAAGGATATTTTTCATGTGATAGACCATCATCGGGTCCTGATAGGTATACACCTTACGCATCAATTACCTCTTATCCGGTTTATGCACTTCAGCACCCTCTTATGGATCATCGGCATCGATAAGAGGTCGGGGAACGGGTCCGCATTAAAAGTAAAAAGCCGAATCGGTGGGGCGGACCGATCGGCTTTGAGGAGGAAAGAGTTTATTGTCACACGATATCTAGAGCAAGGTTCATGCCAAATCGGGATATTAAATATTTAACTCGTAGATACAACTATATATAGTAAAGACAGTAACTATTGCTGTATATGAATCACGCCACAAAGCCGCCTTTCGCGTAGTGCTTCGCGACATAATCACGCCTTCTAATGGCGGCTTTTAATGCACCGGCGGGATTTTCCAATCTGCAGAATTCCAGGGACTTGGTGATTACTTGGATTCCAGGCTGGATAAGAACTTTGTCTGAGAATTTTTCACCATGAAACAGGAGGACAGCATACCGGCATTGCCTGGCGAAGAGCGCAACCAGCCCCACTTTTTCGACTTCCGCCTTCTCACTGTTCACCAGGCATGCGTTAGCCGTGTATTTCCCGGGTAAGATCGACGGCGCCGCTCACGAAAGCCAGGGCCATGCAGCGGGCGTAATCGTCACTGAGAGCGTCACCCTCAAGGCTTTCCTGTTCGTAGCATTCGCAGTTCTGGCAGGAAAACCCCGGCCATTTCTTGCGAATGGTGTAGTTAAGGCACTCACCATAGTTGCGGCAGAACACGTTTCGCCTTACCTTGTCGCAACTTTCCACAGCCATGTAGCGTTCCGGTTTTCCACTTTCCACGACCCGTCTCCTCAAGTTTTAAGGACCATCTTCATTGGTCCCTTGAATAGCAGCCCGTTTGCTGAATTGAAATTAGGTCAAGCAGGGTATTTAAATACTTGATGACTGTATTTTCCTCCCATGAAATATACGGGCAGGTAGAGCGTCTTATTTGTCGGATTATTTGTATCAGCTTGAATCAATTAAATTTCCCTCTTCATCGCAAGCCGGCGTGTCACACAGCTACAGTGACGTGAGTCTTATTTCCGGACCGATATCACCCCTGGTCATTTCGTTTGGGCCACCGGCTGACCGGAGTGATTGATAACATTGACCAGCACTTCTACTTTTTCATCGGGTTTGAGATCCGTTTCGATTGCTAGGGTAGCCTGTTTGCGTCCCCCGGCGGGAACACCCTCCAGCTTGGGTTGGACCTCGAGGATGAAGCCCGTTTGATCTTCCATCGTCTCCTGCCGGACCGACATGATATCCTGATCGTAGGTTAGCCGCGTAATCTCAAAAGGTTTGTCCCGATTGCTGACGACCACTACTCTGCCAACGCGCTCCGGCTGGCCGTCGGCCAGTTTTCCTATCAGAATATTTTCCGGTTTTGCGGAGATTTCGCCCTCGATAAACCCACTCACACGGATGATTATCTCAGGTTTTTGAGTCAGGTCGGTAATCAACCTGATGTACCCGCCGTAGTTTCCATGACTGATCTTGTTGGAAACCTTCAGCTTGTATTGCCTTCCTTCTTCGACTGTTTCGAGCGTGTAGTCTATATCTGCACCGAGGTTGCTGTCTTTGCCTGAAATATGAAAAGGCGTAGATCCCACCAGGTCCAAAACGGATTCGGAGAGTTGGTCGGCCATTCCCCTGAACAAAATGTTCGCTGAAGGTTTTATTTCTACAAGGGCCTTGATGGTACCCACCATCCTTACGACCAGCTCCGGGTTATTCGGATCGTTGCTCTGGACGGTTGCCTTTTTGAGAACCTTTCCCTGAAAGTTTCTCAGGTTTAACTTCATTATTACCTTTCCCTCGCCACCGGGAGGGATCGCCGGGTCGTACCGGGCGACTGTGCACATTCACTCAGGCCGGACCCGCTCAATATTGAGGAGGGCCTTTCCGGTGTTCCTGACGGTGAATTCGTGTTCTATTTCGGCGCCTTCCATGACCTCGCCGAAATTATATTCGGGCTCCTTTATCTGAATCGACGGCTGAGCCGTTGCTTCAGAAGCCTGGGGCTTTGCACCCGGGGGCATTGTTACTGCGAATGCAGGAGAGAAGCAAAACGCGATGCAAAGAGCCGCAGCGATGGTAGTCTTGTTCCGAGCGCAGATTTTCATTCAGTTTCCCTTCGGGTAAGGATATCGGGTATTTTATGTCAGATGGCTCATATCGCAATTTGCGAACTTTGATCTCCCCCGGCTTTCGTATCACCTGTTTATCAGGTCACGGGCTGCAACGATCTCGATCCCTTCTTCCCGGAAATGAGCAGCCGCTTCCTGCAATGAGCTTAAAGTTGTTTTATGTGGGTGTCCAATAGCAAGAGCCATGCCGTTGATTTTGGCTATCTTCACCAATCTTGAAATCTGGGATCGAATGGCTTCCGAAGATTGATCGTAGTCAAGAAAAATGTCACGCTTAAGGGCCGGAATCCTCAGTTCCCGTGCTACCTTCCACGCCTTGCTCTCGTTGGTCGTCATACTGTCGAGAAAAAAGAGATCGCGCCCTTTCAGCTCAGAAAGTACGGTTTTCATGATTTGCGCATCCCGGGTCATCCTCGAGCCCATGTGGTTGTTCACCCCATCGAAGTAAGGGGAAGTATCGAGGGCCGACCTTATGTTGCGTCGCATTTCTTCGCCTGACATTGAAAGCAGCAGAGCCCCCGGGCCCGGGCTTTGTCTGGGGTTCAAAGGCTCCATCGGGAGGTGGAGAATGACTTCCCTGCCTTCCAGATGGGCCAGTTCTGCGATCTCGCGGCTGTGCGCCAGGTGTGGCAAAACAGACAGGGTAACAGGGAAAGGAAGGGAGACGAATCGTTTGGCGATCCCTACGTCGGTTCCAAAATCGTCTATGACGATGGAAACTTTCGCCTGCTTGGGCGAGATATCCGGGGATGGTGTGCCCTCCGGTCGAGGCGCGGGCTTGACCTTGGGCGTGTAGGCAAGAGGAGGTAAAGCGCTGGGCAGAGGCAACTGGGCCGAATTATCGCTCCCGGAAGATGAACTCTCAGGCTTTTGTTCGGACTGCTCCGCAACGGAGGCCAAATGGCGCACCTCCTCCCGCTTAGGGCTTGCAGGGACAACTTTAGCCCCTGATGGAGCAGTCCGCGCTTGGGAGTCTTTTGTTGTCTCCAGGGTCGCCGGTTCACTCAGCTTGGGCAGGCGCCGGCTCTGTGCGGCGAAATAAATAAGAGACGCCAAAAATATGACTGCGAGTCCCCATGCAACCAAAAGGGGAGTGGGAGGCCTTCTTTTCGAGGCGGGGGAATCTCCCTTTGGAGGTTTTTTTTTGCCCCCGCCCCGTGCCCTCGAGGTTTTAGTCCGTTTTCCCGGCGGCAAAGTCTTCTTCTCCGGCTGCCTGCATTAAGTCATCCAGACCAAAACCGTAAGGTTGCCATTCTCTCACTTGTTTTGCGTTTGAGCCATTATTTTGTAGCCCTTGAGCAGATCGAGAGCCCGCCGCACCTGGTTGTCTGCTTCAAGCAATTTTTTTGTATCTGCCTGCGCCGTTCCATCCCCCTTGCTTTGAGTCTCCGACTTCTGGTTTTCCATATGCCTTGGGAGATCTTTTTCCCGAATGCGCATCGATTCATCGCCCTGGGCCTCTTCGCCTTTCGGAGGATTCTCCCGTTTGACTACGATGTCAGGCGTGATACCCTTGGCCTGAATGGACTTTCCCGAAGGAGTATAGTAAAGCGAGGTGGTAAGCCTGAGGGCTGAGCCGTCGTTGAGTGGAATCACCGTCTGAACCGAGCCTTTGCCGAAGGTCTGCTCGCCCATTATGATGGCTCTTTTGTGGTCCTGGAGCGCTCCTGCAACAATCTCCGAGGCGCTCGCCGATCCCGAATTCACCAGCACGACAATCGGATAGGTCTGTGGCTTTGCTTTCTTGTGGGCCTCGAAACGCATTTTCTGGTTTTCAAGCCGTCCGCCGGTGTACACTATCAGACCTTCGTCCAGGAACTCATCGCTCACTTCCACCGCCTGATCGAGCAGACCGCCTGGATCGTTTCTCAAATCGACTATTAATCCCTGTAGCCCTGGATGCTCGGTTTCGAGTTGGGTGAGCGCCTTGCGCAGTTCGTTTGCCGTGTCGCTCTGGAAACTCGAAATCCTTATATAGCCGAACCCGGGCTCAAGTAAGCGCGACTTTACGCTCTGAATAGAGATGATGTCCCGGACCAGTTCAAATTCGAGCGGTTTCTGTTGGCCTTTCCTCAAGATCGTCAGCTTCACCTTGCTTCCCTTAGGGCCTCTCATCTTCTGTACCGCGTCCATCAGAGACATGTCCTGGGTGGGCAGGTCATCGATTTTCAGGATCTGATCGTTTGATAGGATGCCGGCTTTATCAGCAGGGGTATCTTCGAGAGGGGAGACAACCGTCAAAATGTTGTCACGAATGGTTATCTCTATTCCAAGGCCTCCGAACTTCCCCTTCGTCTCGATCTGAAGTTCCTTGTAATCCTCGGGCTTCAGAAATGAAGAATGCGGGTCGAGTTCCCGAAGCATGCCGGTTATCGCCCCGTACATGAGCTTCTTCTGGTCGGTTTTTTCTACGTAGTTATCCTGTACGATTGAGATGACGTCGCTGAAGAGCTTCAAATACTGATAGGCGTCCTGGTTTTCGGGTGTATTGCTCTTGGCCTTGAGCGTCGACCAGCCCCCGAGGGCAAAAATCAATGATCCGGCTACAATTACAAGTAAAAGTTTGCGGGTCTTCAACATATGATTTCCTTACTGTATTGAATTTTGAAACCGGCGGCACAAAAAGTCCCGGAGTTTAAGACATTCAGGGCCACGGTGCTGCCACCGGCGCTCTGAAAAAAATAATTGGTTTCCACCCTGAAACACCGGACGAGAATTCCTCGCCCTGCGAGGCTTACGATTCGTAAGGATCTTTTCAGGACCGAAACTAATCATAAGCTATCAAATCTAACAGTGCCGCCTTAAAAGGGCAACTCAATTTTTATGCCGGAGCAAAGACGGCGGGGTTGGATCGGCGCACGCGCCGGTATCCCCTGAACAAAGGGTATAGCACTAATCGGGCCAAAAGGTTGCTAAGCTTAGGGCGCTTCTATAATTCTTCTGTAAATGGACGAAGTAAGTCTGCCTGGTTGTACTCCAATCTCCCGCTCAAGTGCCTTTCTGCAATCTTCATATACCTTCAGGGCTTCGGCGCGCATCCCCCCGTTTGAGTAAATGAGCATCAACTTCTGATAAGCGGCTTCACAGATGGGATCGGTTTTGATTATCGTTTTATAGTACTCGAGGGCTTTCTTGGACTTTCCCTGCGTCTCGTATAATCCGGCGGTGCGGTACAAAAGATCGATGTACATCGTACGCAACTGATACCTTTTCAGTTCGGCCCAGGCCTCATAGAGGTCCTCGGCAAGAAAATCCCCCCGGTAGAGCTCGATTGCCGATCTGTAACAAAGGATGGCTCGTTCTTCGTCTCCTGTTTCTTCAGCCCTTTTCCCCTGCTTTTGCAGTGAGACGAATTCATCGAGGTCCGTGCGGCAAATATCCTTTCTGAGAGTGACCAGATTATCTTTTAAGATCACATAGGAGGAGCCTCGGGATTTGTCCATCGAAGGTTCAAGAGCGTAACGCAACCGATGCAGAGCCACTTTGAACTGGCTTTCAACTGAATCGGGCGATGCCTGGGGCCAGAGATCATCAATCAGCAGGTCTTTGGGCACGCCTGATGCTCCTCGGGCTATAAGCGCCTTCAGCATCAATTTTGGAGACCTTGCTCTCCAGCTCTGATCGGGTACCCGGGTTTCTCCTCGTAGAACCACAAAGTTACCGAATGTCTGGACCCTGATCGGCAGAGTTCCGATCCCCCTGTCCGTTCTTATATCTTCTGCGTCCAAGGCCTGATGCGGTTCGAGATCATCCGGCGCATATTCTTGATCCTGTTCGGCGAATTTGGCCCTTGTTAAAGCCTGGGCCAGTCTGCGGTCCTTCTCGGCAATTGTGCGAAGAAGCATCATTTCGGTATCGAGCAGGCGCTAAGTTATTCCGCACGCTAATGAATACTCCAATTCGGGCCGCCGGTTCAGAAGAGCTTCAAAATCGTCCGTTGATATTTCCAGCAAGTGCACCCGGGTGAGAGACCTTACACTCGCAGTCCTTACTCTTTCGGGGTTGAACAGGTACATTTCCCCGAGATACTCGCCGGGACCCCGAACTCCGATAATATACTCGCTGGCTGTGCCAAGCGATTTTAGAATCTCGAGGCGGCCTTCGATGATGACGTAGAGACAGTGCCCTGAGTCGCCTTCGTGCAAAAGAATGGTATTTTGAGGATACTCAACCTCCCTGGCAATCTGCGCCAGAAACTTAATTTCTTTCTTGTTGAGTGAAGAAAAAATGGGAAGCGCCTGAAGCAGTTCGATCATTTTTGCCATCCTTTGAAAGGTAGGGGTGGATATGCCCTTTCCGAAGAGAAACCTCGCGGGGCGTGGAGATCGACGATCGAGCCCGCCGAATCCTCTGAGGCCACCGCCGAAGTCAGTGGCCAAGTAGGCTGGCGGTCACACCGCCCCGACAGGATCGTTGGAAAAAACGAGACGAACGGCATTACGTCGACAGGTTTTCGTATTAGCTCCTTTGGGTTCCGGTAGACGTCACCGCCCCGGATATCTGCCTGCAGGCTGGGTGCTGCAATGAGCGCCATTAAACCAATCAGCAAAGCGAAGATGATAAAAGCCTGCCTGCAGGACACTTTAGCTCCAAGCCCTCGAAAGGCGACGTGCCCCATAATTTTCGCTCCGCACACGGATAAGAATATTCTCGGTGGAATTTTCTAAATACTCCTTTTACCGGCCTTGTTAAAGGGTGAATCGTTGCTGCGGCCTACCATATCCGTCATTGCGGCAAAATCCCTGATCAACTGTCATTTCAGCGGCTTGAATGAAGTCGTATCGCCTCCGGGAATAGCACAGCGTGCATCAGAAAATACAGGAAGTTCCTTTGTATAGTGTGAACAATATACGAGCACCGTTCGTCATTATGGTTAAGAGACCGGTAAGGGTAAAATCGGCGGGAATGGGACCAGTCCGTATTCTCGGTCAAAGATGAAGGGAGGCAATTGATATGAGATTAGCTCGAAACTTAACCATAGCTCTGGTTGCTATAGCGATTTTGGGGACGCTTTTAATGACGAGTCCAGCCTACGCCTGGCGCGGACACCGTGGCGGCTGGGGCTGGGGCGTTGGCTTCGGCCCTTATTGGGGTGGATATTATGGCCCTTATTATGGGTATTATGCCCCTTACTATGGGGGATATTATCGCTACCCCTATTATCCATACTATTACCCCTATTATCGTTATCGGCCTTACTGATGCTGGTAGACCGGATTCTCTTTGGTCCGGTATTTAACACCGAAAGGTCGGCACTTTGAAGGGTGATGAAAAAGGATTGGAATTCCCACATCAGGGCGAAAAACTCGATAGACGTCACCCCGACGAAGCCTGTCCCGTAAGAAGGGGCGGGGTTTTTCTACGTCAAAAAAGTCCCCGCCTGCTCTTGAACTTGGTAAAAGGCCGTTTCTTTTGTAGGGGAGGGCTTTATGCCCTCCCGAAGCACCCGTCTTGAACGCAACTCAGTCTAAGCGGTTTCCTTCCATCCTCAGCTTGAGCGAATTAAACGGGTCCATTCCACAAGTTTTATCAAAATCTGGCGGACAAGCTCTATTGCTCTTTCATCTTTTAAGTTTCCATGTTCGTCAAACTTGGACCCCGCGTTTGCTATCATTACCTCCGGCTGGTTTAAAGGGTACATGTTCAGGAAAACGAAAGATTGCCGGAGGTGGTACTGCGCGCGGGCGGTGCCAAGTGCTCCGATGGAAGTGCCAATGACCGCCACGGGCTTGGAGTCCCAGGCACTGTCGCCGTAAGGTCTTGAGGCCCAATCGATTGCGTTTTTCAGTACGCCTGGAATCGAGTAGTTATATTCTGGGGTTACAAAAAGTATTGAGTCCGCTGCACGAACCCTGGCTTTGAGTTCGGCGACTTTCGGGGGAGGGTTTGACTCCAGGTCCTGGTTGAACCCGGGTATATTGTCGAGATCGAAGATATCCAGGGTCGCCCCCGCAGGGGTTAGAGATTTGGCGGTGCGCAGAAGTGAGCGGTTGTAAGATCCTTGCCTGAGGCTCCCTGCAATTCCAAGGATTGTTACGTTTCCATCAGTCTCTTTTGCGTTCATTAGGTCTCCTCGTGCCGTTGGGGCGGGCTGCAAATTAAGTTCATGTTGCTTTTTGGCAAACTTGAGATCGAAAAAGATCATGCTGGCGCATTCAACAGATAATGATTTGCCGCACCGATTTCAACCCGCAATACTTGCCGCCGCCACTCCTGCCCCTGCGAAGATCCTCCGGTGAAACCTCGAACAGGACCTGTTGTTCGACCGATGTGTGGATAAGCATTTAAGATTTTTCAGTGGATTCCGATTATTGTATCAGACTTGGTTTTTGTACTTTTGAGGTGCTTTTCATTGTGGAAAGAAGAATCTTGCCATGAAAATGCATAATTCTAACGTGCTTCTGGTCGATGACAATCCCGTGAACCAGGAAGTCGGGCGCACTATGATGGAGGCCTTTGGATGTCGTGTCGATGTCGCCTCAGATGGCCATGAAGTGCTCGACAGAATGGAATCCAACACATATGACATCGTTTTTATGGACTGCGAGATGCCGGTGATGGATGGCCTGGAGGCGACTCGATTAATCAGACAGAGGGAGAAGCAGCAGGGGAGGCCCAAGGCTACAATAGTGGCGCTTACGGCGCATGCCGCCGATGAGGACCGCAGCCGATGCCTCTGCGCAGGAATGGATGACTATCTGGGCAAGCCTTTCCGGATGCACGATCTTTCCCGTATGATGGAAAAATGGCGGGTCAGAATCTGTGCCCTGGATTCGGCCGCGAGTTCTCAAGGGTTTCAGTCGGATTCAGGACTGCCGGAAAATGTCGCCGAAAATTACCTCGATCGCACTAGCCTGAATAACATAAGGTCGCTGGGACCAAATGGCCCAAGGATGCTTTCTACGGTTATAGCCATTTATTTGCATGACTCTCCGATTTTGCTCGACAGATTAAGTGAAACTTTCAATATGGCTGATGTGGAAGGTGTGGGCAAAACGGCGCATGCGCTGAAATCGTCCAGCGCCGGTCTCGGAGCGACTGCTCTTGCCTTGATGTGCGAGCAGGTCGAATATATCGCCCGTGCAGACTCCTTGGATGGCGCCGCTACGCTGATTTCCAACATTCGGTTGGAGTATGAGAAGGTGCAAATAGCGCTGAAGCTCGAGATGTAAAAGGGGATTTGATGGATGACGTGTTTAGCCGGGATGATGGGCCGGTTGCACTGGTCGTAGATGATGACCGGGGGGCGCGGCTGATCGCATCCACCGTGCTGGAGGAATCAGGCTTCATCGTCGAGCAGGCCGCTGATGGGGTTGAGGCCTTGTCCGTCTTTGAGCGCTCCAAACCCGGCATAATGCTGCTCGACGTGGTCATGCCTGAGATGGACGGCTTTACCGTTTGCAGGGAGATAAGAAACAGGTCGGAGCTGGGCAGGCACATTCCGGTTCTGATGATGACGGGCTTGAATGATATAGACTCTATTAACCGCGCCTACGATGCGGGCGCCACTGATTTTATTACCAAACCCATCAACTGGGCCATTTTCCATCATCGCCTGCGCTACATATGGCGGTCGACACTCGTGAGCCATGATCTCAGAAAAAGCGAGATGAAGAACCGGGCGCTCATCGACGCCTTGCCGGACCTTTTACTTCGGATCAACAGCGATGGCCGGACCCTGGAGCTGCGGGAACCGGGCGGTTTCGATCAGGTCTTTTCCGGACTGTTATCTAAGAACATCAACGAGGTATTTAGCGAAGAGGTTTCCCGGCCGATTATGCAAAACCTGCATCGGGCGATCTCCTCCGGGGGAATGCAGTTTTTCGAACATGACCTCCAGGTGGACGAAGATGCCCGATATTATGAGTGGCGAATTGTGGGCAGCGGTAAAGATGAGGCCCTAGCGATAGTGCGAGACATTACGGAGCGTAAAAGGACCGAGGAGCGCGTATTCCGCCTGGCTTATCACGATATCCTCACCGGACTGCTCAACCGGAATTCCTTCAAGGAACATCTGGCTCAGGCCCTTGCCCAGGCCCAGCGCCACGGCCGCTATGTTGCGACCCTGTTCCTTGATCTGGACAGATTTAAGCGTATAAATGACACCTTCGGATACAAAGTCGGAGACCTGTTGCTCCAGAGCGTCGCCGAGCGGATACGGGAAGGGGTTCGCAAAAGCGATAAACCGGCCCGTCATGTAGACAGCGTTTCTCGGCTTGGCGGAGATGAGTTTACGATACTGCTGCCGGAGATTAGCCATGTCCAGGACTCTGCCAAGGTTGCAAAACGCATCCTGGAATCTGTATCACGCCCTATCATCGTAGCCGGCCACGAGATATTCATTACCGGGAGCATCGGCATCACTGTCTATCCGATGGATGGCGAAGATCCCGATACACTGCTCAAAAACGCCGATGCGGCGATGTATAGCGCCAAAGAGCAGGGAAGGAACAATTACCAGTTTTACTCCGAGGCGATGAACGCTTCATCGTTGAAAAGACTCTCGCTCGAGAACGCGCTCAGAAAAGCGCTCGACCGCCAGGAGTTCCTGCTTCACTATCAACCCCAGGTTCATATCAACTCGGGGAAGATCGTAGGGATGGAAGCCCTGCTTCGCTGGCAACATCCGGAAATTGGAACTGTTCCTCCTGGTGATTTCATTCCTCTGGCCGAAGAGACTGGCCTGATCGTGCCGATAGGTGAGTGGGTATTAAACACCGCATGCATTTATAATATGGCCCTGCAAAAATTGGGACTGCCGCCCATACGCGTTGCCGTCAATATATCAAGCCTTCAGTTCAGGCCTGAAAGACTCGTAGAGACAATAACGCGCGCCTTGAAAGTATCAGGCCTTGATGCTCGTTGGCTCGAGATCGAACTCACCGAGAGCGCCGTTATGAAGAATATGGAGGAATCCTCCGGTATCCTGCACGAGCTTAAACTGATGGGGCTGAGGGTCGCCATCGATGACTTCGGCACCGGCTATTCATCGCTAGCCTACCTTAAACGATTCCCGCTGGATGTTATCAAGATTGATCGATCGTTCATTCGTGACATTCCGGGCGACCGGGATAACGAGGCGATTGCAGCGGCAATTATTGCGATGGCGCAGAGCCTCAATCTGGATGTTATTGCAGAAGGGGTCGAGACCGAGGACCAGTTTTCGTTTCTGCGAGACCATGCATGCGGCGCGGTGCAAGGGTTTATGTTCAGCCCTGCTTTGCCCGGCAAAGAGATGATAGAGTACCTTAAAAAGGAGCCGGAATTGATGGACTGGGCAGCCCGGTTCGCCAGACCCATGGAAGCAGCCTACTATAGCTGACGATGAAACCGGCGGGGAAAATCGCTCTGTCGCCACGGCGGCGAGTGGAATCAATTCGGCCTGAAATGTTTTTTCGCCACAACAACTATCCCCCTGGGAGTTACGGTAAATCGCTCCCTGTCGGCCTGCGGGTTTATTCCAATTTCAGTGTAAGGCGGGATAATGTTGTCTTTGTCTATGATCGCCTTCTTGATTTTGCAGTGACGGCCCACTTCTACACGGTCCATGATCACTGATTCGTCAACCTGCGCCCAGCTTCGGACCGTTACGTCCCACGAAAGCACTGAACTCCTTACGGTACCTCCGCTTATTATGCAGCCCGGCGAAACGAGTGAATCCACCGCAGTCCCCGTGTGCTCAGGGTCGTTGAAAACGAATTTGGCCGGCGGGTACTGGCGCTGGCGGGTCCTCACAGGCCAAAGAGACCCATAGAGGTTGAAGAAGGGGTCAATGCCGGTCAAATCCATGTTGGCATTCCAGTAGGCGTCCAGTGTGCCCACATCCCTCCAGTATTGCGAGTCCCGGGTCGCGTCCACCAGGCGAAGCCTCCTGGCCCCGTCGGGATCCACCTGGCGTATGTAATCGGAAATCCGGTTCATACGCCTGTAGGGGTAAGCATAGACTCTCAGTTCGTCTATGACTCTGGGGATTATGTCTCTTCCGAAATCGTCATAGTCTGTCCTGTGAAGCAGGTCGAGAAGCAGGTCCGTCCTGAACAGGTAAATCCCCATCGAGGCCAGACACCGCTCCGGGTCGTCCGGAATAGGCTTTGGCTCCTTGGGCTTTTCCTCCCATGCGCGGATTCTGAGATTGTTGTCCACTCCGGCAATCCCGAACTCAGAGCCTTGTGTCCGATCCACTTCCAAAAGAGCCACGGTCACGTCGGCCTCGAGTTTTTCGTGATAATCCCGAAACGCGGAATAGTCCATTTTATACACATGGTCCCCGGAAAGGATCAGAACGTACCGGGGCTTCTCATGCTCGATCATATACAGATTCTGGCGCACGCAGTCGGCCGTCCCTCGGTACCATTCCTCTCCCGTTCTCTGTTGAGGGGCAACTATTCGCAAATAATGGCCCAGATCGCCGGAAAATATATTCCAGCCCTCCTCGAGGTGGTCCACCAGCGACTGTGATTTATACTGTGGAAAGATCAAAATCTTGTAGAGCTGAGAATTGATGCAGTTGCTAAGGGGTATATCGATCAGCCGGTATATGCCCCCAAAAGGGACGGCGGGTTTGGATCGGTCATTGGTGAGCGGCATCAGCCGCGTGCCTCTGCCTCCGGCCATGATGACGGTCAGCACATCCTTCATCGATACATCTTTCCGTTCTCCCTGCCTACTTTATTAGACTCTTTAGATCCGAAGGCAGCCGGTTGCCGTGGTATTTGATCGCTCCGGTTTTATCCAGCAAAACGAAATGGGGTATTCCCTCCACTCGAAAGGAACGCGTCACCTTCGAATCAGAGTCATACAAGACGACGTAAGGCGCCGGATTGGATTCCTCGAAACGCTTTACCTTGGCCAGCGAATCTCCGCTGCCTACATTGATCCCAAGGATTTCAATGTCATCCTGGCCTGTGGACTTTCGCAGTTTGATTACCTCAGGCCGCACTTCCAGGCAGTGAGGGCACCATGTGGCCCAGAAATAGAGAAGAACCGGTTTTTGTCCTTTAAACTGGCTCAGCGTTACGTTCGTTCCATTCAGGTCCTGAAGCTGGAAATCAGGCGCACTAACAGCCGCCAACGCCTGATTATCGTCAGCCGCCAAGGCCGGTAAACGGATGAGCATCGTTATCAACAAAATGAAGGAGAATAAAAGCGCCGCGAACCTTTTGCCACTTTTTAAACTGTTCATATGAAAAACTCTCCACTTTTTACGAGGAAATATTCGGCCGCCAGAATCATAAGCACTCCGAACACCCTTTGCACCCGTAGCATCCATATCCCGGATCGCGGCAGCGAGGTAAGCAAGCCGGTGAACGTACCCACCACTATTACGAGTGCTCCCAGGCCGATTGAAAACGAGAAAAGCATCCCAATCCCAAGGGCGATCTGGTGCTTGGCCGCAACCAGGGCCAGAAGAACGCCCAGAATAGGCGTGGTGCAGGTGCTCACCACTAAGGCAGATGCCCCGCCAAGTATCATGCTGGTAAAAATATCGTGGCCGCTGAACTCCGTCACCCTCAGGTTATTGAGAAAACCGGGCGGCGTAATAGGAACGGCCCCGAGCATCACCAGACCGAAGAAAAGGCAAATATTGCCAACGATCAGATAAACCCATGGGCTGGCGGTAAAAGCGCCGAACAACTGTCCGGTAAGGGCCGCAAAAATGGCTAGAGCTGAATAAACGATCGACATGCCCAGGACATAAAAGATCGAAAGCAAAAAACCTCTGCGTTTGCTGCCGTTCGCCTTGCCCCCGATAAAGGCAACCGTTATCGGCATCATAGGATAGGTGCATGGGGTAAAGCTTGCCAGAACACCTCCGGCAAACGACAGAACTATTGCAAGCAACGGGGAATTGTGAGCAATTCCCTCGAAATGGCTGATCCAATCCATAAAAAACCTTCCAAAAGAGCTGACTCCCGGTTTGACCGGGTCATCAATTGGTTTACGAATCCTTTTGCCTGGCCGGATATTTTCTGTTGACCGGCCAGGAAAGACCACATGAGGGCAAAATTTGCTCGAGCACCTTGATGCTCTGAATTTCCTTTCTGGTATGATAGCAATACCAGTCGAGAAGTCCCATCAAAAGGGGTGCCTTCATTTCCCGGCGCATCCGAAGCCGCCATGTTCTCTCAAGAGGAATCTTCCTCAAATAATGTATTAATGCCAATGTTCCCGTGTCCAGGGTAATATAGCTGGTGTTTGGACAAAAATGATCCTCGCAGACCAGTTGCCCGTCTGCGGCCTGCCAAAACCATTTTTTGGCCGTTTTGAGCCTGCGCCGGCAAATCGCACATCCATCCAGGGCAGGCATATATCCCATCAAAAACTGAAAACGCAACAGCGCCAATACTAACACATTCTGCGGGTCCTTGTCCCGTTCCAATCTGTCGAGGGTCTCCTTGTGAAGAAGAAACGGAGCGAGATGTGATTCCCCTTCGGGGACCATTGCAAGAATGATTTCGGAAAAAAGCGCCGCATATGCCCATTTCTCGATGTCTGCGCGCATGGGCAGATAAGGTTCCACCAGGTTGCATGCCTCGATCCAGATAAAAGAATTCCTTTCTCGGCATTCCAGGCGCACAAGGCTGCACGGCTCAAATACGTTGGCGAATCTTTTCCTGCTTCTCCTGGCGCCCTTGGCAATCCCGCGCAATCTGCCGAATCCGGCGGAGTGGAATGTCACCAGGCGATCAGATTCGCCGTAGTCGCACGTGCTCAAAACGATTGCATCGGTTTCGAATGTTTTCATTTTCCCCGGCTGAGCGAACTGGTGTCCATCTGGAAACCCATGGTGCAAACTCCATGCCCCGAGGTTTCTGTTCGGAAAGGAGGCATTTTCCCTCCTGGCAAGGAAAGAGCTGAACGGGCGGAGCGTCAAGATCCTGCCTGTGCCGCCGCCGAGCAATCTCCACGCTATCCCTGATCTGCCCATGACCAGAGGCGTGCGGCCCAGCCGCCCGCCAGGGGGACAGGGACCCTTTCCGAACGGGAACGAATTCGCATCCAAAGTCAACTGCGCATTGTAAACATGTCGGGGGATTTGTTCAAGAAAGGTTTGACGCGATTTAGATGCAAGGGTAAACATTCCGCCATTTGGCGCCAAAAAATGCCGCTGTTGCCCAAAGCAGCCGGCGGGTGTCAATCCGGAAACACCGGATGAAAAAGACCCTTTCCCCAAGTCCGCCGCTCCGCCGGGGAAAGATCGACTCCAGCCTTGAATGCAGGAAAAAAGAACGCTAGGATGAAAAAAGATATAGCTTTCTGTGCCTTAGCGACGAAACCTATCCGTAGAACAGGAGAAACAAACAATGGCGAACTTTCTTTTTGTGCTTGGCAAAAATGAGACCGAACCGGCGACCAGATGCTTTCAACTGGCAAAAATCGCTCATTCCAAGGGCCACCATGTAAATCTCTTCCTGATCGACGGCGGTGTATTATGGGCTGACCGGACCAGGGATTTCAGCGCCAAAACGCTTACGGGTGATTGTCCGAATGATTTCCTGCCTTACCTTGTCGAACATGAAATCTTTATGGGCGTCTGAACTCCCTGTGCAAACGCCCGTCAGGTTGACGAGGCAAAATTATTCCCGAACATGGCCCTGGACGGTGGGCCTCATCTGATCGATCTGGCTGCCGAAGCCAAGGTCTTCAACTTTTGAGCGTCTCCGCACCGCCGTTTGCAAAGTATCGGTTATAAGCGTTGAGATAGGCGCGGGCGCTGGCCTCGATCACGTCCGGACTGGTCCCTATACCCGAATAGATCGTATCGCCGATCTGCAACCTTACCATAGCCTCACCAAGTGCGTCCCGGCCCATTGTAACCGCCTTGAGGTCATAATCGCGAAGCTTGCCCGAAACTCCGGTGATGCGCTCTATCCCGTTGAAAACAGCGTCAACCGGACCGTTTCCGGTCGCTGCGTCAGTATGGAGCTGTCCGTCCCGCTCAAGAGTTACCGAGGCGAGCGGCACCATTTTGGTTCCGCTCATGATCTGCAGGCTGTGCATCTTGTATGTTTCGGGTACCTTCGAAACCTCGATCTCAACGATCGATTGAAGGTCCTGGGTGGCAATTTCTTTTTTCCGGTCAGCGACATCGATGAAACGATTGTATACGCGCTCAAAGACTGCGGGATCGAGCGAAAAACCGAGTTCGGCGAGGCGATGCTTGAGGGCGGCTCGTCCGGAGCGGGCTGTGAGCACTATGGTGCGCTGTTTTATCCCGAGGTCCTCCGGTTTCATGATCTCGTATGTGGTCCTGTCCTTGAGAACGCCGTCCTGATGAATCCCCGAAGAATGAGAAAAGGCGTTGCTTCCAACTATCGCCTTGTTCGGCTGCACGGGGATATTCATGATCCTGCTCACCATTCGGCTCGTACGGTGTATTTCCGTTGTGTTGATCGCTGTGGTCGCCTGGTAGTTTGCGAACCTTGTCCTGAGCACCATTACGATTTCCTCGAGAGATGCGTTTCCAGCCCGCTCCCCGATTCCGTTGACCGTGCACTCTACCTGGTCCGCTCCATTGCGAATTGCGGCGATACTGTTGGCGACCGCCAGCCCGAGGTCGTTGTGGCAGTGGACGCTCAGAACGGCGCGCTCAATGGATGGAACGGTCTCACGGATCCTGTGGATAAGATCGCCGAACTCCTCCGGCAGGGCATATCCGACTGTATCGGGAACGTTTATCACGTTGGCCCCGGCCTGAATGGTCGCCTCGATAATGCGGCACAGGAACTCGAAATCCGTCCTCGACCCGTCTTCGGTGGAGAATTCGATATCATTGCACAGGGTCCTTGCATATTTGACCGCCCCCACAGCCATCTCCAGAGCGCTTTCACGGTCTTTCCGCAGTTTCTTCTGTATGTGAATATCCGATGAGCCAAGGAAAACATGAAGCCGAGGTCTTTCCGCCTCGCGGACGGCCTCCCACGCGATATCGATATCCTCCTTCACCGCGCGGGCAAGGGCCGCGATCACAGGGCCTTGCACCTGTTGCGAAATTGCCCTGACCGCCTGGAGGTCGCCGGGCGAAGAACAGGGGAACCCCCCCTCAATTACGTCAACATTGAGCTTTGCAAGCTGCTGGGCGATTTCAACTTTTTCTCTCTTATTGAGCTTTGCACCCGGAACCTGCTCCCCATCCCTGAGCGTGGTGTCAAAAATATGTATCTTTCTGCTCATCTTGTTCCCCCTTTTTGTATGCGGTTGTTCAAAATCAAAAAAAGTCCATAAACGCAAAAAGGCCGTGGGGTGAACCCACGGCCTTTGGTTGTCAGTCAGTCTCAGTTTACGTCATGGTAAGACGAAGGCGAAAGGTTCCCCGGTCCGGCGCGGCGGACTAAGTAGTAGAACGAGTAGTAGGAGCAGTGACAGGGTGACGATCATTCTTATCTCCAGGAAACGTATTTTCTCACGTTTAACACGATATACCTGCACCAAACGAACAAGTCAAGACCTGATAGCGTAGACAATGCCGAAACAGATCGCAATCTCCGCAAAAAAAATCACCATGTTGAGTGCGTATTTCCCGATTGGGAAATCTTCGATTATGCGATTTGCTTCTTGCATCTTGCCGTATGCCTGTTCTGTATCCATAAAAAAATCCTGTCTTGCAGATTATATCGGCTAATCGTCGGATTCAATTAAGCCTTAAAGTCGCTTGCCCCAAATCATATCAACCTATTATATTTGCCATGGCGAAAAGATCAAGCCTTTTCGGAAATCGGTAGTGGGTCAGACCCACTACCGGAAATCGCAATGATGGAAGGTCTCCCGCACACGCCCAGTGCGCATGATAGATCTCGGCGGTGCGGAGCGGCTATTCTCACGCGCTTGCTTCGTATATGTGGTGCAGCGCATGATAAAGTGCGGTTCAAACGTGCCACAGTTGCGTCAGGCCGCCTCGCATGGCTGCGCCGAGGAACTATTTTTCGGTATAGGCTGTGAAAACTGTTTAGTATTGTATCTAAGTCTATCATACGAGGATTGCAGCGTGGTTGGTGGAGATCGATGCTGGAGCGCAGAGGGACGGGTGGAAATCGGAATCTCCTTTGTCCCGGACGACGTTCTCAGGGTAATGGAAAAAATCCACAAGGCCGGAGCTGACGTGTGGGTCGTTGGCGGCGCGTTGCGGGATTTTCTCCTCGAGATAGAGCCAAAAGATTGGGACGTTGCCACAAGCGCAACCACGGGGAAAATCATCTCCCTTTTCCCAAGGGTCATCCCGGTGGGAATCCGGCACGGCACCGTTCAGGTTCATACAAGCACCCGCGATATAGAGGTAACCAGCTTTGAGCCCCCGGGGGAGGCCGGAATATTGAAAGACCTTGGACGGCGCGATTTTACAATGAATTCGCTGGCGCTTTCATATCCGGATGGTGTCCTGATCGACCCGCATCGGGGCCGTGAGGACTTGAAAACCGGTCTGATCAGGGCGGTCGGAAATCCTCGGGACAGGTTTTCTGAAGACCCGTTGCGGATCGTTCGGGCCGCCCGGATTTGCGGAATTTACGGCTTCAAGATCGATCTCGCCGCTTTCGACGCCATGCGGGAGTTGTCTGCAAAGCTGCAGGACGTTTCAGGAGAGCGGATTCGGGACGAAATATTGAAAATACTTCTCTCCGCGAACACATCCGGGGCTTTTGACCTGCTGAGAAAGAGCGGCGCACTTGCCTGGTTGCTTCCAGGTCTCGATGCTGCCGTGAATATCGAAACCCGTACGGGGTCGGGCGTCAGTATCTTCACTCACACCCTTGCCTGTATCATTAATTGTCCGGAGATAGCACGGATCAGGCTTGCCGCTCTTTTTCACGAAATTGCCGCTTCAAATGCCAAAGTCGGAGCTGACGGGCAAACGGTGGACTTCAGACGCGAAAGCGCCCGCGGCGCCGAACAAACAATGAAGATGTGGAACATGTCAAACAGGAGCATCCATGAGGTTTCCACGCTCGTTGCGCACCAGCTTCCGCAGGATGCGCTCTCGTGGAGCGACGCCCGGATCAGGCGGTTCATAACGGCAGTCCACCCTGAGCTTATCGACGATTTCATCGCCCTTGCCGAAGCCGAAGTCCTCTCCGGAGGGTATGCGCAGGTTGGAATCGAAGGAATAAGGCAACTTCGATCCAGGATGAAAACACAGATCGATCGGATCTCGGCCCTGAGCGTGCGTGAGCTTGCACTGAGCGGGGATGACATTATGAAGATGCTCGATCTTCCGCCGGGGCGCGAAGTGGGGAAAGTTCTAGATCGTCTATTCGACCTTGTCCAGGAGGACCCGGACCTCAATACGCGCGCGCGCCTTTCCCGAATAGTCGAGGCAGAGAAAAAATCAGGAATTTAGGAACTTGCGAAGTGAGCAATTTGATCCTTCAATTCCTCAATTCCTCAATCCCTTCCTCAGTTCTCAAATCCGGGGTGGCATTCCTGAAAAGAATGCTTACTTTGCTTTTTACCTTACAAGTGCAGCATTGACTGTATTAATCACATAAAACTAAAATATTCATACAAGCCGGGAGAAAATTCCCGGCTTTTGTAGTTCTGGCCCCTCTCGAATCCATCGCATTTTCTGTTCCTCGCGTAACGATGCAGCATTTTCTGTCCACTGTCCTCCGTCCTCTGTCCTCTGTTCACCATCCACTGTTCACTCATCGCGCAGCGATGTCTTTTCGGCTTGACAGAGGTGACGAGGTGGGCCATTTTCCGGATGTATATGAGGCGTTTACCAGGTAGGGTTCTTGTCTGAAAACAGCCGGCCGAAAAGGGGGTAAGATGCTGTCCGGATCGGGAAACAATTTGAAAATAATTGCCGTTGCTTTAGTTTTGATCCTGGGACTGACAGGCATTTGCTCCACCGCGCTCGCTGCGGCAAAAGAAGCAAAAATTGGATTTGCGTTCAGTATGACAGGCGCCGCCGCTGCTTATGGTGAAACTCAGAAAAACGGCGCGCTGCTGGCCATAGATGAGATAAATGCTCGGGCGGCCCGGGATGGGGTCAGGATCTCTGCGATTTTCGAGGACGATGCTAGTCTGCCTCAGCAGGGCGTAAATGTCTTTAACCGGTTCATCTCCGCAGACAGGGTTGCAATGATTATCGGTCCAACCCTCAGCAACACCGCCCAGGTGGCGGACCGAATCGCTCAGCAGGCCGGGGTCCCCGTTCTCGGCACAAGTAACACCACGCAGGGCATTACTGACATCGGCAATTTCATCTTTCGCGACTCTTTGACTGAACTGGTTGTCATTCCAAATACGATTCGCGCGGCAAAGGAAAAATTGGGCATCAAAAAAGTAGCCGTATTGTACGGAAACGACGACGCCTTCACAAAAGGCGGCTACGATGCTTTCAAAAAGGCGCTTGGGGACTCTGATATACAGATTCTGAGCGAGCAGACTTTCGCCAAGGGTGACCGTGATTTTTCGCCCCAGTTGACGCAGATCAAAAGCATCAACCCGGATGCGCTGATTGTGTCCGCGCTCGTGGAGGAAGCATCTGGAATCGTGAGCCAGGCGCGGCAGTTGGGGATTCCCGCCGCTGTGCCCATTATAGGCGGAAACGGATTCAATTCGCCTTCTTTAATGAAAAATGCAGGCAAGGCAGCGGAGAATGTAATCGTTGGGGCCGCTTGGAATGCGGCTTCCTCGAATCCGTTGAATCGTCATTTTGTTGAAGCCTACACCGCCAGATACGGTTCGCCGCCCGACCAGTTCGCAGCCCAGGCCTACGCAGGGGTCTACATCGCGAGCGAAGCGCTCGGGCGCGCCGGCTCGACCGATAATCGAAAGGCAGTGCGGGATGCGCTTGAGCAAATCAGGGACCTGGACACTGTGCTGGGCAAGTTTTCCTTTGCCGATAACCGCGATGCAAAACACACTCCGGTGGTTCAGATAGTAAAGGACGGCAAGTTCGCAGTTTTCGGGGAATAATTGATACGAGTGGGAAGCATGATTGTATGGCTGTTCTGCTGCAGCAATTGATAAACGGTCTTTTCATCGGAAGCGTTTATGGGCTTTTTGCAGTCGGGTATACGCTGGTTTTCGGTGTTCTGGACATCCTGAACCTTGCTCACGCGGCCATTTTTACTCTTGGCGCCCTGACCGCCCTCTGGCTGACTACCGCCGGTGCTCTGTCCATCTGGATCGCCTTCCCACTGGCAACCCTCGTCTCCGGAGCGCTCGGACTTGTGCTCGACCGGGTGGCTTTTGCTCCCCTGCGCCGCCGAGCCGATTCAAACCTCTCAGGGCTTATTTCCAGCATTGCCATGGCCATCATTTTCGAGAGCGCTGCCCTGGGTATCTTCGGGGCGCGAACAGTGCGATTTCCGGAAGGGATTTTTATCAATCGCGTCTGGCGTTTCGGCTCGGTTACAGTGACTTCGCTACAGGTGGAAATCGTTTTGACTGCCCTGGCGCTCATGCTCGCTTTGACGGCGTTTGTCAGGCACACCCGCGCCGGCAGGGCGATACGGGCTGTTGCCGAGAGCGAACGCACCGCCCGGCTGCTCGGCATCAATGTGGACGGCGTAATTGCCCTGACTTTCTTTATCTCTTCCGCTCTGGGCGGGGTCGCGGGTATTCTCTATGGACTCTATTTCGATGCCCTGGCCCCGGATATGGGCCGCTCGATAGAACTCAAGGGGCTTGCCGTCATCGTTCTGGGAGGCATGGGAAGTATTCCCGGGGCCATCCTCGGTGGAATAGCCTTCGGATTGAGCGAGGTGTTCACCGTCGCGCTGACGGGCACATCCAATCTCCGCGATGCCGTGGCTTTCAGCGTCCTCTTCGCGATCCTGGTCCTTAAGCCTTCCGGGCTGCTCGGACGCGGGCGGGCGCGGGAGGCCTGATGGAGTACTTGGCTCAGTTTTATGCCGTTTACGGAAGCCTTATCAACTTCATCGGGATTAACGCCATTCTTGCCCTCAGTCTCTATGTTACGCTCTCTGCCGGGCAGCTTTCACTTGGCAACGCCGCCTTCGCCGGAATCGGTGCATACGCTTCCGGCATTCTGACCATGAACTTCAATGTGCCTTACCCGATCTCGGTTGCCGCAGGGGCCGGCTTGTCCGCCATAACAGCCCTTGTTATCGGCATGCCGGTTTTGCGAATGCGGGGCATTTTTCTCGCCATGGCCACCCTTGCATTTGGAGAGGTCGTGCGGATTGCGGCTGTAAATATGGACATCACCGGAGGCGCCCAGGGACTGGTCGGGATCCCCTGTAAAACGACAACATACATCATCTACGGCGTGCTCGCGGCCACAACGTATTTTCTGGCCGTCCTTCGAGGCTCGAAAATCGGCTGGAGTCTGGCCGGCATTCGCGAAGATGAAACCGCGGCAATGGTTATGGGTATCAACACCTCCTACTACAAGACCTTGGCCTTTGTTTTGGGCGCATTCATCGCCGGAATCGCCGGGGCCCTCTATGCTCATTTGAACTTCATCGTTACGCCGGGTGAATTTGGCTTCTCCGCCGCCGTCCAATTGCTCGTCTATAACATTGTAGGAGGGACTCAATCGGTTTATGGGCCCATTTTGGGTGCATTCATTCTCACGGCCCTCCCCGAAGCCCTCCGGGGAGCAGGTGTGACGGCCGGGTCTTTGCGCCTTGGTGTGAATGGAGTCATCCTTCTGCTGGTGATAATTTATCTGCCCAATGGGCTGATCTTTTATTTGAGCAAAAAATATTTGAGCAAAAAGGCCGGTAGGTCCGGCGGCACAGTTCAAAGCGAGGTCTGAGCCGTGTTTCTCCAATTCGAAGAGATCAGCCGGTCTTTCGGAGGAGTCAGCGCTCTTTCACGGGTCTCTTTTTGTGTCGAGGCTGGAACGATCCACGGACTTATAGGGCCCAACGGCTCGGGCAAAACCACTCTGATAAACGTGGTAAGCGGCCTTACAGGGCCTGATTCCGGCCGCCTGCTGCTCGAGGGCCGGGCGATCCATCGGCTTCCCGCCTACAGGATCGCCGCTTTGGGGGTGGCGCGCACCTTTCAAAATATCCGTCTTTTTTCGAACATGACCTGCCTGGACAACGTCATTGCCGGACAGCATGGTAGGGTAGGGCGCGCGCTTTTTCCCCGCCTGCTCAGGCTGCCGTCTGTGCGGCTTGAGGAGCGCCAAAGCAGGGAGGATGCAATGAGCTGTCTGGCGAGGGCAGGGATCGAAAACCGGGCGGGGGCCGTGGCGGGCAGCCTCTCCTATGGTGAGCGCAGGAGGCTTGAGATCGCCAGGGCTCTTGCGCTGAGCCCGCGTCTTTTACTTCTCGATGAACCCATTGCCGGAATGCGGCAGCGGGAGATCGAGGAAATGGAAAGTCTCTTTCGTTCTTTGGTGGAAGCCGGTGTTACGATTCTTCTGATCGAGCATAATATGCCTTTTATAATGAGGCTTTGCTCGAGCATTACCGTGCTCCACTTCGGGGAGACGCTCACCACGGGAACGCCCAAAGAAGTTGCCGTGCATCCGGAGGTGATTGAGGCATATCTTGGGGTCCGGGGTTAGAGATTGATACCAAGTCGCGTTCAAAGAGCGACAAATAACCCAGAACTGAGCGGGGAAAGTTTCCCCATCGATTTCCAGGCTCCGCCAGGCGCACGCGCGGTCGCGCGAGGCCGAACGCTCGGCGCTGTCGGCGGCAAGCCACCGCGCATGCGCGGGGCCGCCGCCGTAGCGCAACATAGATCTCTAGGCTCCGCCAGGCGGAGGGGGTGGGGAGGCAAAGCTCCCCACGCCCTTGACCTGATGCTTTCTTGAACCCAACTCGGTATGAATCCTATGCTGCACGTGACCGGTATCAAAGTGGCGTATGGCCCGATTGAGGCCGTAAAAGACGTCTCGTTTCGCATCGGCGCAGGGTCGATCGTTGCGCTCATCGGACCGAACGGGGCCGGAAAGAGCACGATCCTGAACGCGTTGAGCGGTTTGGCGCCGGTTCGGTCCGGAAGTATCGTGTTCGATGGGCGGGATATTACTCGAATGGCCGCCCACAAGAGGGTTGCCCGTGGAATCGTGCAGGTGCCGGAGGGAAGGCAGGTGCTTGCGACAATGAGTGTGCGGGAGAACCTGGAGCTTGGGGGCTACAGGCGGCATGGCAGGAGCCTGGGCGCAGATATCGGGCGAATGGAGGAATATTTCCCGGTCTTGGGGCGGCGAAGCAGGTCCCCCGCCGGTTCTCTATCCGGAGGAGAGCAGCAGATGCTGGCGATAGCGCGCGGTCTTATGGCCCGCCCCAGGCTGCTTCTTCTGGACGAACCCTCACTTGGCCTCGCTCCTTTGGTGGTCCGATTTATCTTCGAATTTATACTCAAGCTTCGAGATGAAGGGCAAACTATCCTGCTGGTCGAGCAGAACGCCCGGCAGGCGCTCGCGGTTTCTTCTTACGCTTACGTTCTCGAACGCGGCCGCATCGTCCTGCAGGGACCATCCGACGAGCTCAAGTCCGATCCCGCAATTGCCAGGGCCTATCTGGGCCTCTCCGTGAACGGTGAGCAGTGAGACAGAGAAAGACAAAATTGAGACACGGATAAACATTGAGACACGGATGAAGGAGCGTAGCGGGGTGGATTGACACGGATAAAAACTGATGAACGCGAAAGAGGGAGAGTGAATCATGAACCTCACCAATAGGACAGCCAAGCATCTCCATCCGTGTCTATCCGTGTTCATCCGTGTCTCGTGTCTTGTGTCTCGTATTTCACGCCAGGTCGCGGCAACTCAAGAGGGAGGGTGAATCATGAACCTCACAAATAGGACATCTGCTGAATTACTTGAACGCTTGTCCATCCACCCCGCTACGCTCCTTCATCAGTGTCCATCCGTGTCCGTGTTTCCTTCATTTCCTCTCATGTCCATCCGTGTCTATCCGCGTCCATCCGTGTCTCGTGTCTTGTGTCTCGTATTTCACGCCAGGTTGCGGCAACTCAAGAGGGAGGGTGAATCATGAACCTCACAAATAGGACATCTGCTGAATTACTTGAACGCTTGTCCATCCACCCCGCTACGCTCCTTCATCAGTGTCCATCCGTCTCCGTGTTTCCTTCATTTCCTCTCATGTCCATCCGTGTCTATCCGCGTCCATCTGTGTCTCGTGTCTTGTGTCTCGTATTTCACGCCAGGTCGCGGCAACTCAAGAGGGAGGGTGAATCATGAACCTCACAAATAGGACAGT
>JBEKPW010000036.1:0-59577 GCA_049520315.1 Syntrophobacteraceae bacterium | reverse complement strand
CGGCTGCTCTCAGCCGGACCATTGAGTTACGCCTATGACAATGAGGGGCAACTCGTAAATTCCGGAGGCGCCTGTCTCACCTTCGACTTTAACCACCGGCTGGTGCAGGTTGGAAGCGACACACAGTTTTCCTACGATGGTCGAGGCAACCGGCTGAGCGCCACAAGAGCGGGAGTTACCACCCATTACGTTTATGATCCCTGGGGCAACCTGGTAGCCGACGCGGATTCAAACGGGGTCACCCACAAATATGTCTACGGCAAAGGTCTTCTTGCGATGGCGACATCGAGCGCCCGATACTGCTATCATTTCAACGGCATCGGCAGTACCGTTGCGATCACCGACATGAACACTTAGTGTAAGCTCGATAAACAGGAACACTCTCAACACCCGCCATGGCCTTAAGGCCGAAAATACTTGTTTTTTCAGTGTCCATTGCTATAGTAGCGTCTTTATAACTCAGGCAGGGCGGAGACTGCGCTGCGCTTGCCGCGTTTTGCGCCCTTACCCGGGACACCATCGAGGCTGGCATGTCAGGCGCGATAAAAATTGTCGTAATGTCGGACACCCACCTCAACAAGGCAACGGACGAATTCAAAGCCTTGTGCTCCGAATTCTGCGACGATGCCGATATGGTGATTCACCTGGGAGACTTCGAAAGAGTCGAGATATTGAACTACCTGGAGCAGTATCCGCTTGATGCGGTCGCAGGAAATATGGATGATCATTTGATTCAGCAGCGGCTGCCTGCCAAAAAGATCCTGAGGGCCGGTCCCTTCCGGCTGGGGATCACTCATGGGTGGGGATCGCCCGTTGGAATCCGCCAGAGGATCAAGCAGGAGTTCACCGGCGTTGACGCCATTATTTTCGGACACACTCATCAGCCATTGATTTTACGGAAAAACGGGTTGCTCTGGTTCAATCCCGGCTCGTTATTCTTCGGGCGGGGAGCATCCGGGAAAAGCATCGGGGTATTGAGAATTCAGGATAGCATCGAAGCCGAAATATTGCAGATCTAACGCAAACAGATTAAGGAGCGGTCGGGGTGCGCAATCTCTGGGCGCCATGGCGCATTGAGTATATTCTTGGCAAAAAGCCGCCGGGCTGTATTTTCTGTCCAGATAACCAGGGTCAATCAGACGAGGAACGTCTTATCCTTTACCGTGGCGACCTCGTAATGGCGATGATGAACAGGTTCCCGTACAACAACGGGCATCTGCTCGTTTTTCCAAGGCGCCACATATCGAGTCTGGACGAACTGACCGCCGATGAGGAGCGTGGCCTCATGGACTGGGTGAAAAGATCCACAAGCGCACTGCAAAAGGTGATGCACCCGGATGGATTCAATATTGGCTTGAATCTCGGCCGGGAAGCCGGGGCCGGCTACGAGGAACATCTGCACTTTCATATCGTACCGAGGTGGCGAGGCGATACCAATTTCATGGCTGTTCTTGCCGAAGTCCGCAGTATTCCTGAACATATACAGCAATCATATTCGAAACTTCACCCCTATTTCACGAAGGAGAGCGCAGATGAGGCTCTTTAAGCTGCTCGTAACTCTGCTTATACTTGGTTTGATCGGCATTTTCATTTATCAGAACATGCAGAGCTGGACACAACCTGTCAGCTTCAAGCTTAATCTTTACTTCTATCAGACTGTCAGCCCGCCAAGTCTCGAGTTGTATGCGGTCATTCTGCTTTCGGCCCTGGGCGGATTTATCATCGGCATAGCGCTATTATTAAAGCCATATTTCAAAACTCGCCGCCTGCTCAAGCGCGAACGGCAGGAGAAAAAACAGGCACAAGAGGAGTACACGCTGAGGCAGGCCCGAGCCGAATCTCATGGCGAGGTGTCTACCCCGGCCGACCATACGAATGAGGCGGCAGTGAGCGAAGAAAAAGAAGAGTGAAGCGGAAAAAGCATTTGTGGCCCTTCTCCCTGCATCCTTCTCCCTGCACCCTTCTTCTTCAGCCAGGGTGATGAAAAAGGGTTCTCCCGGTGAGGGAGACGCCTGAAAACAGCTAATGATTTCGTCATTCCGGACGGAAACTAATTAGATCAAGCCCCCGATTTCCTCCCCCCTGACATGTAGCATTTTTGCTACACTTTTGAGGGACTTTCCCACTTTACCCCTGGTGTAATGCACTGATTGTGATTGACTTCACTAACTGCCTGCAGTATTGTTCAAAACGACGTATTCAGCACGGGAACTTTATGGAGATAATTTCCTGTGAAGCTGCGAGATTTCCCCATGAAGTTTCATCCTGCATTGAACCCGGGAACGTGAAGATCACAGCCTATCGCGCATCTGAAAAAGGTTCCGTCCGTGCAGACAGCGATCAAACTCAAACCCGTAAAGATCGACTCACTGGCCGCAAAGGTGAGATCCGAAATCAATAATTGTTATGCCTGCGGATCATGCCTTTCCGAATGCCCTGTTAACCGGGCCACCGACAGTCTGCACCCCCGCACCATGGTAAGACTGGTCGCCTATGGCCTTATCGACGAGTTGGTCAATTCGCCGGAAATCTGGTACTGCATTTCCTGCGGGCGATGCGATCAGGCATGTCCCATGATCGTCAGACCAGCCAGGCTCATTGCCGCCATACGACAGGAAGCATACAACTCCCTCGTGCTTGCACCTGAGGTAGAGAGGGGGCTGAGGTCCGTTTACAGCCAGCTCCATCGTGTTCGCCGGCAGGTGCTTGGTCTCTGTTTCAATGGCGAGCCGATCCCCGACCTCGCCTCCGAATGGAGCAGGCTTGCCTGGGCCCCTCTTGCCGATGAGTTCGAAAGCACGCGGCAACCGATCCGGATAACTCCATCATGGACCGCTCGCCGCACCTCACGCAATTACCTGGGGTTCCCCACAAACGTCGATTATTGCTTCACCTGCGCCGAATGCAGCAATGCCTGTCCGGTTTGGTGCGGCAGGGCCGTCTTCGACCCTATGTGGATCAACCGTATGGCCGCCTATGGATTGTTCGAAGAGATCCTGAGAAGCCCTTGCATCTGGCTTTGCATCATGTGTCAGAGCTGCACCAGGGCTTGTCCGCAGCAGGTGAAAGGGCACCTTGTGATTAGAAGGCTCCAGGATATGGCGATAAAGGAGGGCTTTATCGATCCGGCCCTCCAGCTTCACTGGTCGAAAATGGAAAGACTTGTCTATATGCAATTCATTAGAGAGATCGACGCCGTGTTTGATCGGTGATACACCTGAGGCAAGACAGGAAACCGGTGAATATTCCACGCCCCGATAGGTCTATTTAGATCCGCAAGAAGGCATGTCTTACGTGCATTTGTGATCACAACTACTGAGATCGGACATTGCGACACAGTCTCGGAAGCCGGCATCCAGGCTTTTTCCCAACTAATGGATCTTAAAACAAAAGCCACTGGACCCGGGCCTTCGTGTTTGGACCGGGGTGAGGTCTATACCGGACCCCGGCTCCCCGGGACAGGCTTCGCCGGGGTGAGGTCCAGAGGGTTTTTGGGCCCTGATGTTGGAATTCCAATCCTTTTCATCACATGTTAAGTGCCGGCCGTTTCGAGCAGAAGCCGCCGGCTCTTTTTTTAAAAGTGTCTCAAAAAAAGCATGGCTTCCTGTTTTTATTGAACTTCATCGCCCCACATGCCGAATGATTAGGTGAGAGTCAGATCCGGAAGAAATACTCACCGAAAATGACGGAGTCAGGATGAAGCCTGAAAATACAACAGGTTCGTATGCTACCCCTGAGGTAAGAACCACATCCGCACGCGCTGAATCCACCAAAGCTGCGAAGATCGTTGAGGTGACCGGAGATCTGCCCTCAATGCCCCATATTGCAGCCCGGGTATTGGAGAAGCTCGCAGACGAGGATTCTACACCGAGGGAGATTCACCAACTTATTATAAAAGACCAAGCGCTTGCCGCCCGCGTTCTCAAGGTGGCAAATTCGCCATACTACGGGGCGTCGCGGTCTATCTCCACTCTGCGTGACGCCGTTATGTTCATGGGATTCGACGCCATCAGATCTCTCATCATGACGGCGGTCCTTAAAGGCATGTTTTTGAATGTGGGTCTTTCTGAAAAGCTTCTTTGGGAGCATGCGGTAGGCTGCGGCATTGCCGCCCGAAAAATATCAGACGAAATCGGCTTCGAGCGTAAAGAGGAGGCTTACCTGGCCGGGCTTATGCACGACGTTGGCAAGACTGCGCTCTTTCTGCGATCCCCCGCCGTGATGCGGGAAATTATGCAGGAAGTCTATAACGAAGGCGCCGAATTCTTCGACGTCGAGCAGCGAAAGCTCGGTTTCACACACGCCGACGTGGGCGGGATAATTGCCGATAAATGGCGTTTTACTATCGATATTGAAGAGGCCATCGCAAACCACCACCAGCCCGGCCAGACCCGGGAGCTTACTCAAATCGTGAGCCTGGCCAACTCGATTTGCCACAAACTCTCAGTGGGTCCCACACGAAATCCCGACATTGAGCTTAATGATACGGAAAGCGCAAAAGGACTTGGACTGAGCCCAGCCTCGATTGAAAAAATCCTCGCTGCGGTAAGCGAAGCTGTTCAGGGGGAAGGGAATCCAGCCGGGATTTAGCAGGGTTCATCCGGGAGGATCGTTCTCCAGGCGGAAGAGGGTGCAGAGGAACCGAAGTAACCAGCAGATGCAGAAACGGAACAGCCACAACCGCCCATGGCAGGAAATCGGATTGGCCTTTATGCATCGAGGGCCAGCGGCAGCATACTCCCTAGAGATGGATAAAGCGACAAGCACAGGTTTAACGGCTGTAGGAACAATCCGGAGAGATTTAAGTCTTTCGCGTACATTGCCGATTCACCATCGGAGTGGTTTTCGATTGACATAGTGATTATTGTGGGTTTAGATAATTTCCCCATAAGAATTACCTTCATCTTTGAATCGAAAGGTCAACATGCCTCAGCCAGCGCCAGAGACCACATTCAATACGCTTATGCAGCGCCTAAACGAGTTGAAGCGGCAAGGGGGCGCCAATTTTGAGCTCGAAATCAAGAGGCTCAAAAGAGAGGCCGAGAAACTCAAAGAGGTTGACCCGGCGGCTGCTTTCACAACGCTGGGGATCATTGCATGCTTCGAAGGGAACATCCCGGACATGCATAAGTTCCACAAGAGTGCCTTGGTTTATGGGAGCGAGGACCCTTTGCATTTTGCCAACTATGCCATTTCTCTTGATATGTGTGGGTTGCTGGAGGAAGCCTTCCAATACGCAAAAACGGCTTATGAGAAGAGCCAGACCAATCTTGATCGGAGACGGCACGCTCTTGATTTGATTATTAATGTGAGTGACCAACTCGGGAAAATCGAAGAATTCTTTTTCTATGCTGACCAGTGGCTGCAACTCACGGGCAATCCTCACCCCCTCATTGACTTAGAGGTCGGTTTGAGTGGAAAGCCTGCGGAGTCCATTGATGGCGCAACTATGACGTCCTCGTTAATCAAGAAAGTGGAGGAGCTCATAAAGGACGTGAGGGATTAAATATGACGTCCCGTTGTTGGACGGTTTATCTCTTCAAGCATTTTCTCAGGCTGTACCTTAGGCTTATACGGGACGTAGAATTACTAAAGAAGTCAGACCCCAAACATTACGCAAACCGATTCAAACCCAGATTGCTCAAGCGAATCCACTATAATATCATTAATGTCTCTGATGATCCCTCCCGCAAGGAATACTGGCTGGGTAAAACACTCGGAGATGAGTACACCGGCTGGCGTCGAGTGAAGATGTTCGAAAGATATAGGTTGTTCTTCAGGTTTTTCGATTCATTCGAAGAGATCTTCTTTGCGTGGCTAAATGATGAATCGACTCTGCGGAAAAAAGGCGGCGCATCGGATGTTTACAAAGTGTTCAGATCGATGCTCGACAGAGGCGAAATTCCAAATGATCGCCAAGCGCTACTAAGCGAGTCTGAGCACTACTCCGAAGAGTTAGCAGGTCAGGCAATCAGCCGCCAGTAATTTCGGTTTGGATTTTCTTAAGCCCTTAGTTTTACCTCTAAAGTACCCTGCCAATACCTTACATTCGAGCAGCACGCATGGCCCGAGTCTTTCGGGCTAGCCCTCAACTTAGCTCATTGACCGCTATAACATCGTGAGCGAAGAGGATCTGAGGGACGCCGCGCTAAGGCAGGAAGAGTATCTAAACTCAGCTCCGGGCAAAGTAAGGAAATTTGAGAGGCGGACAAAGTCAGTAAAGTGAATGCTGTAGGCACGTTCACGAACTCACTCATCGTCATTTGCAATGGAATATTTGTCCAGGTAGCCTCTTGGGGTAACCATCCAGCCATTCCATACATAGGTCCGGCTATTTCCAACGATCACCACCGACTGCATGTCCACCTTGTCAACCGGGAGGCTCCCGACCGTGGTCACGCACTTCCACTGCCCTTCGCGCATTGCCCGGCGCACAATTGCCGCCGGAGTTTCGGGGGACCGATGGCGAAGAATGATCAGCCGGGCTTTTTCAAGCGAATCCGGCCTGCTTTTGCTCCGAGGATTGTATATCGCGAGGACGAAATCAGCCTCGGCTGCGGCGGATAGTCTTTTTTCAATGACCTCCCAGGGGGTCAGATGATCGCTAAGGCTTACCGCAGCGAAATCGTGCATGAGGGGTGCGCCTAAAAGGGAAGCCGCCGCGTTGAAAGCCGGGATACCGGGAATTACCCGCAGAAAAAAACTAGGCGACCCATTCAAGCCTTTGCCATCCCACTCCAAAACATTGAGCCGTTTCTCTCTACAGATATCCAAAACCAGCCCGGCCATGCCATAAATCCCGGCATCGCCGCTGGAGATCAGAGCGACATTGCGGCCGCACAAAGCATGGTCTATCGCCGCTTGGCAACGTTCCACCTCTTTTCGCATTCCGCTGGCAATGACGGTCTTGTTCTGCAAAAGGCCGGGAATGAGATCCAGGTAGGTCTTGTACCCGAGCGCGATTTCTGCTGACTGCAGTGCGTCGAGCGCTTCGCGGGCCATGTAAGAACAGTATCCCGGTCCAAGGCTGATTATGGAGAGCTTACCCTTGCGACCGCCAGGGTGCAATTTCGCGCTTTCCGTTTGGGCACGAGCAATTCCCTCGTCCCTGCGCTCAAAAGGGCGCTTGCTTCGCATACGCTTTTCGCTCCTACATGCCGAGCAACCGTTTCCGACGGGTTCGGAACGACAATGCCCTCTATCTTTTTGCGGGCGTAAAAGTGAATCGGCCTGTCGAATGCTCTTGCCGCTTCCAAAAGCCCGCTCTCGTTGGACTTAATATCCAGGGTTGCGAAATGATTTATCGAAAGAGTTGCAAGCCCGTTTTCCTTGAGCTTTTTGCCGATAAATTCGACGATTTCCTCCGAGGCGGTTCCCCTGTTGCAGCCGACTCCGATCACGAGGTTGGCAGGCCGAAGCTTGAGGCATCTTACACCACGGGGGGAGAGCAATTCAGAAACCCATATCCCGAGACTTTCTCGAAGAGCGCCGAGGTCCCCGCCTGCGCTTATCACCCGCAAACCGTTATCGGCAGGCAGATGCTTTAACAGAAGCCCGTCGGGATCGAATATCCAGAGAGGCTCCTGGTCGAGGATGGCAGCCTGGATTCTGCTCAGTATTCCACTGTTTTCGATTCGCAGGCCCGCGCTCTTTGCGGCCAGGTCTATGGCCGGCTTGTCCTGGAGGTCGGAAGCCGTAGTTATGACGGCCTGGCCGCCGGTGATCGAAGCAACCTTTCTTGCCAGTTCGTTGGCCCCGCCGATATGACCCGAAACGAGGCTTATGGCAAAGCGGCCATCCTGGTCCAGAACGACAACCGCAGGGTCTACCGTCTTGTCTTTGAGCAGAGGGGCAACCATTCGGACCGCTATTCCGCAACTCATAATGCAAACGAGTGAGTCACACTCGCCCCAGATCGATGGGAAAACCTCGGATATATGCCCGAAAAGAGTCATCCCCGGCAAAGCGTAACGATAGTTGCAAAGACAAGCGCTGCCAGGGATAAGCGCGCTTATCCGGGCCGCAAGTTCAGCACCCTTGCGGGTCAGGGCGAAAATCGCCGTCTTCCGATTACTCGGGTTTTGCGGCTTCCCTGAATTGATGACCGAACGTTTCGTCATAAAGCTTGGACCTTTTGTTCTTTCCGCCGGCCAGACCCTTTCTCTTAAATACCTCGCCGATGAGGATGATAGCCTGGCGTTCGATTTTCCCGGTCCGCACCTTCCCGGCTATATTCTCCAGAGTTCCCCGGATCAGTTTCTGGTCCGGCCAGCCTACCCTGTAGGCGACAATAGCGGGCGTATCAACGGGATAATGCACCTTCAGTTCCGCAACAACCTTTTCGATATGCTGAACGCTAAGGTAAATCACCATAGAGGCGCGGTGCGAAGCAAGGGCTTCCAATTTTTCCTTTCCCGGCACAGGAGTCCTTCCGCCGAGCCGGGTCAGAATCACAGTTTGAGAGATCTCCGGAATGGTAAGTTCCTGCTTCATTGCCGCAGCGGCGGCAAAAGCCGCCGAGACCCCGGGCACCACCTCATGGGCGATCTTGTCGCGGTCCAGAAGAGTCATTTGCTCATGGATCGCGCCATAAAGGCTCGGGTCTCCCGTATGAAGCCGAACGACGCGTTCTCCGGCCTCATAGCCCTCCTTTAGAAGTGCGTGTGTCTGTGCGAGCGTCATCGAGGCGCTGTCATAGGTCTTAACGTCTTTTCTGCAATAATCGAGGAGGGTCCCGGGAACTAGAGAGCCGGTATACACCACACGGTCGGCCTCCTGGAGAAATCGCATCCCCTTTACCGTAATAAGCTCGGGGTCGCCGGGACCTGCACCGATGAATCTAACTGGCTCTTTCATTTTACAATCCCCACCCGGGTAAATTTGTACAATAATTTGCACATAAAAATGCGAAACAGTAAATGAATTTTCCTTTTCCCACCGTGGGGCAGACGTGTCAAGATGTGACGCATATTTCAGCAAAGATTCTTATTGCCGACTATTTCCCTATGACACACGTTTTTCTCTTTCCCAATCAATAGTTTTAAACTATATTACACTGCCGCACCCAAAAGGGAATACCACGGGAGATTCACGCTGCTTTTTAATCACTGCTCAGGTTCTCATGACCCCAAATCCCAACCAGGTTGTCGACTGAGAAGTATTCGTTTGCCTTTGGAGCGTTATTGGCGTTATTTCGGAAAATCATCAAAAATTTCAGAGGTGTAGATTCATGGAGATCAAGAAAGATGGACCTGTTGGTTCCGTTATGGTCGTTGGCGGCGGGATCGCCGGCATGCAGGCGGCGCTCGATCTTGCCAACACCGGTTTTTATGTTTATCTGGTCGAAAAATCGTCCGCCGTCGGCGGGGTGATGTCGGAACTCGACAAGACTTTCCCCACAAACGACTGCGCGATGTGAGTTATTTCGCCCAAGCTGGTCGAGGTCGGCCGGCACCTTAACATAGAACTGCTGCCCCTATCCGAAGTTCAGCAAGTTAGTGGAGAGCCGGGAAATTTCACGGTAGAGCTTTTGCAAAAGGCTCGTTATGTTGACCCTTCCAAGTGCACGGGTTGCGGCGAATGCACCAAAGTCTGTCCCGTTGAATGCAGCAATGAATACAATCAGGGTCTGGACATCCGCCGGGCGGCATTCCGCAAGTACGCCCAGGCAGTACCCGGAGCGTTTGCCATTGAAAAACGCGGCACCTCCCCGTGCAAGGCGACCTGCCCTGCGCACATTTCGGTTCAGGGGTATGTGGCTTTGACCGCTCAGGGCAAATACCAGGAGGCCCTAAAGCTTATCAAGGAAGAAAACCCTCTGCCGGCAATCTGCGGCCGAGTCTGCCACCATCCCTGCGAGACCGCCTGCATGAGAGGCGAGGTTGACGAGCCGGTGGCAATAGATTCGATCAAGCGTTATCTGGCCGATCTGGATTTGAGCTCCGAAACCAGGTTCGTCCCGGAGATAAAAGAAAAACGCGACGAGAAGGTCGCAATCATCGGTTCGGGTCCGGCGGGCTTATCGTGCGCCTATTACCTGGCAGTCGCAGGATACCGGGTAACGGTTTTTGAAAAACTGCCGGTGCTCGGAGGCATGCTGAGCGTTGGCATTCCTTCCTACAGGCTCCCGAAAAACACAATCGAAGCCGAAATCCAGGTCATACGGGATATGGGCGTTGAGTTCAAAACGGGGGTGGAGATCGGCAAAGACTTCACTATCTCTCAGTTGAGAGAGCAGGGATACAAGGCCTTCTTTGTGGGCATAGGCGCCCAGGAATGCAAGGCGCTCGGCATCCCGGGCGAAGAGTTCGAAGGGGTGGTCCCCGGCGTTGAATATTTAAGAGACATAAATCTGGGCAAAAAGGTCCCCCTGGGCGATCGCGTCGCTGTGATAGGCGGTGGAAACGTTGCCATGGACACGGTGCGCACGGCCCTTCGCAACGGATCGAGCAAGCCTTTCATTATCTATCGCAGAAGCGAGAAGGAGATGCCCGCCAACGAGGAAGAGATCCACGAGTGCCGCGAAGAAGGCATCGAGATCATGACCCTCACCAACCCCGGGAGAATCATCGGGGAAAACGGGCGGGTAAAGGCTGTTGAATGCGTGAGGATGGAGCTCGGAGAGCCTGATGCAAGCGGACGAAGGCGTCCGGTGGCCGTTGTGGGGTCCGAGTTCATCATGGAAGTTGACGCCGTCGTTCCGGCGATCGGCCAGGAATCCGACTGGGCGTGTCTTACCGAAGAGTGCGCCTGCCGGCTTACCGAATGGGGCACGATGAAAATCGACCCGCTCACCCTTCAGACCCACGATCCCGACATTTTTGCGGGCGGGGATGCGGTGACCGGACCAAGGACGGTGATCGAAGCAATTGCCGCCGGCAAGCAGGCGGCAATTTCGATCGGCCGATACATCTGCGGGGAAGATCTTAGCGCCGGGCGCGAAAAGGAATGGCAAGCGGTCCAGGATATCGCGACCGAAGGCTATGACAGAATTCCGCGCACGCGTATGCCTGTTATGTCTCCAGAGATCCGCACCGGCAATTTCGAAGAAGTCCAGCTCGGATTCACCGAAGAGCAGGTGAGGGCCGAAGCGGCGCGCTGCCTTAGCTGCGGCGTGTGTTCCGAATGCTACCAGTGTGTCGACGCGTGCCTTGCAAAGGCTATCGATCACGAGCAGCAGTCCAAAGCGCTGGAGATAAACGTGGGCGCAATCATCGCCGCACCCGGCTTCAGGCCTTTCGACCCATCGAAGCTCGATACACACGCATATGCGAGATTCCCCAATGTGGTGACTTCGATGGAGTTCGAGCGCATCCTTTCGCCCTCCGGACCTACTCAGGGGCATCTGGTGCGGCCATCAGACCACCAGGAGCCCAAAAAGATAGCATGGATCCAGTGCGTCGGCTCCAGGGACCGGCAGCACGGCGCCCATACGTATTGCTCGGGCGTTTGCTGCATGTACGCCATAAAGGAGTCGATGGTCGCCAAGGAGCATTGCCCCGAGGGCCTCGACACGGCCATTTTCTATATGGACATGCGCACTTACGGAAAGGACTTCGAGAAATATTACAACAGGGCACGGGACAAGTATGGAGTCCGGTTCATCCGTTCGCGCGTGCACACGGTGGACCCCGTTTTGGGCAGCGAAAGTTTGGCGATCCAGTACACTACTGAGGCCGGTGATCAGCTTTCAGAAGAGTTCGATATGGTTGTTCTCTCGGTAGGTGTGGAGACTACACCCGAGACCGTCGAACTGGCAAAACGGATGGGCATCGATCTAACGGATCATAATTTCGCTCAAACCGGCGGGTTTGCGCCGGTAAGCTCTTCCCGTCCGGGAATGTACGTCTGCGGTCTATTCCAGGGGCCCAAAGACATTCCCTCCTCAGTTATGGAAGCGAGTGCGGCGGCGTGCGCTGCGGCAATCGATCTTGCCCCGGCAAGGGGTTCGCAGGTTAAGCTAAAGGAAGTCCCCCCTGAAAAAGATTTCTCGGAGAAGACGCCGCGAATCGGCGTTTTCGTTTGCAACTGCGGCATAAATATCGCCTCGGTGGTGGACGTCAAGGAAGTCACCAGGTACGCGGCAACTCTACCGAACGTGGTCTACAGCACCGACTATCTCTTCACCTGCTCGCAGGACAGCCAGGAGAAGGTGAAGGAGATCATAAAGGAGAACAGGCTAAGCCGGGTTGTGGTGGCGGCCTGCTCGCCCCGCACCCACGAGCCGCTCTTCCAGGAGACCCTGAAGGACTGCGGCCTCAATAAATATTTGTTTGAGATGGCCAATATCCGCGACCAGGATTCCTGGGTACACCAGCAAGAACCGGCGCTTGCGACAGCAAAGGCCAAAGACCTCATTCGCATGTCGGTGGCGCGCGCTTCTCTTCTCCAACCGCTGATCGAGAAGTCTCTTGCGGTCAATCCACGCGCCCTCGTAGTCGGCGGCGGCATAGCCGGTATGACTGCGGCCCTTGGCCTTGCCCGGCAGGGCTTCGAGACCATAATCGTCGAAAAGAATGCCGAGCTTGGCGGAATGGCCAGGAATATTCCGCATACCATTGAGGGACTCAACGTCTCCGAATATCTCGACAAGCTGATCGTGGAAGTCGGAGAGAACAGCAATATCGAGGTATTGACCGGAGCACGCATGACCGGGGTTTCGGGATACAAGGGAAATTTCGTATCGCGGATCGAAAACGGAACTGGAGGCCCAAGAGAAATCAGCCATGGCGTCATAATCATCGCCACCGGCGCGCACGAATACAAACCGAAGGAATACATGTATGGCGAGACCGACCGCGTAATGACGCAAGTCGAGCTGGGACAGTCCGTCAAAAATAACCCCGGTGAGGTTTCGAAATGGAACCGGGCGGTTATGATTCAGTGCGTAGGCTCCCGCAACGAGGAGAACCCCAATTGCAGCAGGATCTGCTGTCAGGGCGCGGTGAAACACGCCCTGGAGCTAAAGCAGTTAAAGCCTGAGATGGACGTCGTCGTCCTCTACCGGGATATGCGCACCTACGGGGTACTCGAGGACTACTACACCAAGGCGAGGCAGAGCGGCGTTCTTTTCGTCAGGTTCGATGAAAAAAACCCGCCGGTATTAACACAGGATGGCAATTGGCCGCTCAGCGTCTCCTTTATGGACCATGTGCTTCGAAGGCCCGTACAGATGGGCGCCGACGCGGTGATCCTCAGCGCGGCCACACTGCCCGAAGAAAACGAGGAACTCGCCACGATTCTCAAAGTTCCTCGTAATCCGGAGGGGTTCTTCATCGAGGCTCACGTCAAGTTGAGACCGGTCGATTTCGCCTCTGAGGGTATCTACCTGTGCGGGACCGCCCACAGTCCTAAGCTGATGTCCGAGAGCATAGCCCAGGCAATGGCGGCAGCCGCCAGGGCAGCTTCCTTCCTGTCCGCAAAGGAAGTGACAGTTGGAGGCGTTGTTGCCGAGGTCGATCCGGGCCTTTGCGCCGCCTGTCTGGTATGCGTGCGAGCCTGCCCATACGGAGTTCCGCGTATCAACGAAAGTGACGTATCAGAGATAAACGAGGCGCTTTGCCAGGGTTGCGGCATCTGCGTCTCTGAGTGTCCGGCCAAGGCGATCCGGCTGGGCCATTATACTGACGACCAAATCATGATAAAAGTGGACGTCCTTCTGGAAGGAGCGATCTGATGGAAAACTTTGAACCGATAATAGTTGCCTTCTGCTGCACGTACTGAGCGTATTCTGCGGCGGACCTGGCAGGTTCGATGAGATTGACGTATCCGAGCAACATCCGCATAGTTAAAGTGCCGTGCACCGGCAGAGTTGCGATTATCCACCTCATGAAAGCGATCGAGAAAGGCGCTGACGGCGTTTTCGTGGCTGGATGCATGGAAGGCGATTGCCATTTTCAGTCGGGCAATCTTAGAGCGAAAAAACGGGTTGCTTACGTTCGGCAGCTTCTCGAAAGCATAGGCATGGAACCCGACCGGGTTGCCATGTATAACCTCTCCTCCGGTGAAGGACCGCGGTTTGCTGAAATCAGCCGCGAGATGACCGATAGAATCCGGCAGCTCGGGCCCAACCCCGTAAGAGTTCACGGGGAAACTAAGGAGAAGGCCGCATGATAATGGCGAAACCTAAGCCGATTGAAGAAATAATCAACGATATAAATGGCTTAGACAATGTCTTGGTGGCAGGTTGCAACGGATGTGTCGCAGTTTGTCAGGCAGGCGGTCTCAAAGAGGTGGAAATCCTCGCCTCCGCTCTGCGCATGTATTTCTCCAATCAGCAGAAAAAAGTCGAAATTGGCGAAGTAAGCCTGACCCGGCAGTGCGATAAGGAATACCTGGCCGAACTCAAGGACCGGATCGGCACCTATGATGGCGTGGTTTCCATAGCCTGTGGCGCCGGAGTGCAGTTCATGGCCGAGATGTACAACAAAATGCGCATATTCCCCGGTGTAGATACCTGCTTTATCGGAGTAACCGATGAAAAGGGTGTCTGGAGTGAGCGATGCCAGGCATGCGGCTCATGTATTCTCGCCAGCACCGGCGGTATCTGCCCCGTGGCCAGGTGTTCCAAGCGCATACTCAATGGCCCATGCGGCGGCTCTTCGGATGGAAAATGCGAGATCGACAAGGAAGTCCCCTGCGGATGGCAACTGATCTACGAGCGACTCAAAGAACTTGGAGAACTCAAGCGCTTTGAGGAACCTACAAGCGTAAAAGACTGGTCGACAAGCAGGGACGGGGGACCTCGCAAGTTGGTAAAGGAGGCGTCGGAGATATGACTATCACAACACCGAGCAAACTGGAGAGTATCCTCGCAGCCGGACACTTCGCGGTCACCTCCGAATGCGGTCCCCCTCGAAGCGCTGAAGGAACGGTTGTGGACGAAAAAGCTCGACTGGTTGGCCCGTATGTAGATGTCATAAACGTCACGGACAACCAGACAGCGGTCGTGCGCATGTCCAGTCTGGCTTCCTGTATACGTATAAAACAAATGGGATTTGAGCCGGTGCTCCAGATGACGACGCGGGACCGAAACCGTATCGGCCTGCAGAGTGACCTTCTTGGAGCGGGAGCATTCGGTATACATAACGTACTCTGTTTAACAGGCGATCATCAAAGATTCGGCGACCACCCCAACGCAGCCAATGTTTTTGACCTTGATTCCACTCAACTGATCCAGACGGTCAAGCAAATGCGTGACGAAGGCAAGCTCCTGAGCGGCTATGAGATGAGCGTGCCACCCAAAATGTTCATCGGAGCGGCGGAAAACCCATTTGCAGACCCCTTTGAAATCCGCGTGCTGCGTCTAGCCAAGAAAGTGGCTGCCGGCGCCCAGTTTATCCAGACGCAGTGCATCTATAACATGGAAAAATTCAAACTGTGGATGCGACAGATCGTGGACCGCGGGCTTCATGAAAAGGTCTCGATCCTGGCGGGAATAACTCCAATGAAATCCATAGGTATGGCCAGGTACATGAAGAACAAGGTCCCCGGCATGGACGTGCCCGACGAAATAATCAAGAGGCTCCAGGGAGTGCCCAAGGACAAAGTGGCTGCTGAAGGAATTAACATGGCGGTCGAACAGATCCAGGAACTCAAGGAATGTCCGGGAGTTCGAGGCTTCCACGTCATGGCCATCGAATGGGAGGAAAAGGTCCCGGAGATCGTGGAGCGGGCGGGCCTATATCCACGGCCCAAGGTCAGTTAACCAGCCTGAAACCCGTTTAGCAGTATCGACATTTCTATCATTGCGGATACCCCCTGTGCGCCCGCGCATCAGGGGGTATTTTTTTCAATAAGATGTCATTTGAGGAGGAGTATCGTCTTTTTTTGCTGAAACATAGTCTGGATTTTGATGAGGCCCATGTTTGGGATTAACTGGACAGTCGTGACCGTGGCAGATTTTACGTAACCCCTTCGGGGCCCGTCCGATAACTGATGGGGCAGGAAAACCAGGACCACGTGTACTCAGTTGCCGGATGACCCTTTGCTGACCAGCCAGGTGTTTCGCCGCGAAACCCTGCCCTACTGTCCACTTATTGTTTCAGCTTGTCTTATTTTAGTTTCAGTAGCAGTTGGGCAATACTTCAACGCCTCCAGATGAATTTTATAAGTCATCAAGATCACTTGTATTATATTTTACTGACCTGCATATCCCGCTGGCACGCGGATTGCTCTTGATCCTATCCCGACAAATCTGCTTCATCGAGCACAATTCTTGGGTATGAGATTGTAATAATAAGCTCAAAATTTAAGTCAGTGTCTGTTACTTCGAAAAGACCCCGCTTTGTTTTGTTGCGGGTTTTTTAGTAAGCTCGCCTGTGATTCGTGACAGCCCTGGACGGACGCCAGGGGTATCAATCGTTTGCCGAAGTTGTTACAAGGAGAGCAGTAATGGCGAAGACCCTCGAATATCCAGTTATTTGGCTCCAAGCGGCTACCTGCACCGGGTGCCCAGTCTCAGTCCTCAACTCGGTAAGCCCAAGCATCAAGAATTTGCTCATCGATGAAATCCTCCCCGGCAAACATGTCAGCCTGAGATTCCATGCCACCGTGATGGCGGGCAGCGGGGAACAGATCATCGCCGTCATGGAAAGCACACCGAAGCAGCATAAAGGTGGGTACATACTGGTGGCCGAAGGGGCGATACCCACCCGGGGCAATGGGAGGTACTGCAGTCTCGGCGAGAGGAACGGCGAAATCGTTCCGATCACCGATAGAGTGGCGGAGCTTGGCGCCGACGCTCTGGCAGTAATTGCCCTTGGGACCTGCGCCGCTTACGGCGGCATCGCCGCCGCAGCCCCAAATGTTTCCCAAGCAGTCAGCGTAGCGGAATTCTTCCGTTCGGCCGGAATCAGTACACCCCTGATAAACGTTCCGGGCTGTCCGCCTCATCCCGATTGGTTCATGGGGACCGTGGCAAGCGTTTTACTCATGGGTTTGCCCAAGCCCGAGGATTTGGATGAGTTTGGACGCCTCAAGACATTCTATGGCAGTCTCATACACGAAAATTGCCAGCGCCGGGCATACTATGATGAGCAAAAGTTCGCCAAGAAGCTCAGCGACGAGGGATGCCTTTACGAATTAGGCTGCAAGGGGCCGGTGACCCATGCCGACTGCCCCGTCAGGCTGTGGAACGGCGGGACCAACTGGTGCGTCGGGTGCGGAGGAATGTGTTTAGGCTGCTGCAGCCCCGGCTTCCCGGACCTGGTCTCACCTTTATATCAGAAGGCCCCGGACGTCGGTTTACCCAACATTGGCGCCAGCAAGTAGAGGAGGTTTGGACAAATGAACCGCATTTTGTTAGACCCCATTACTCGTATAGAAGGACACCTCAAGGTTGAAGCATACCTGGAGAACGGCACAGTAAAGGAGGCTAAGAGCACAGGCACTCTTTTCCGGGGCATTGAGCTTATTCTCCAGGGAAGGGACCCACGTGACGCTCAGGCGATAACTCAACGCATTTGCGGCGTATGTCCGACAAGTCACTCCATGGCCGCCACCTTAAACCTGGACAGTGCTTTCGGCATAGCCGACAAGATACCGGACAACGGCAGGATTCTCCGCAACCTGATTCTGGGCGCAGCCCACCTCTCAGATCACATCCTTCATTTTTATCATCTTGCCGCTTTGGACTACGTGGATGTGACCAAGGTAGCCGCATATGACGGCAAAGACAGCGCCTTGAACTCCGTGAAGGCGTTCATCGAGCGGGGAGAGCTCGGGCCTTTCGTTCCGCGCTACGAGGGGGACTACCGTTTTCCCGCCGAGATAGACCAGGAACTTGTGGGCCACTACGTGCAAGCGCTTACCGTGCGGCGCAAGGGGCAGGAGATGCTGGCTATTTTCGGGGGCAGGATGCCGCACAACCCGGCGGTGGTTCCCGGCGGCGTCACCGTGGCGCCCACAGTGGACAAAATAGCTTCATTCCTGTGGAGGCTCAACGAAATAAAGGACTTCATCGACAATGTCTATCTACCCGACGTATTCGCCGTCGCCAAGACCTATGGCGACTACTTCGAAATAGGGCGCGGCTGCGGCAACCTGCTCTCCTACGGCAACTACGACCTGGATGGAGCCGGCGCCGACTACCTCGGGAGAAATCGCCTGATGCAACAGGGAACGGTCTCTACCGATCTGAAGCTGAATCCGGTCGATCCAACCAAGATTGCCGAGTACGTTGCCAATTCCTGGTATGAGGATTCCACTACCGGTCTCAAGCCGGCCGAAGGATTGACCGTCCCCACCGAGAATTGGGGCAAGGGCTACTCGTGGGTCAAGGCGCCGAGATACGAGGGCAAGGTTTACGAAGTCGGACCACTGGCCAGGGTGCTTGCCAGCTACCTTTCCGGCCAGCCTGCAGTCAAGGCTCTGGTGGATTCGGCTCTCTCCGCTGCCGCAATCGCTCCCCATGCGCTGTTCTCCGTTCTCGGACGGCACCTGGCGCGCGCCCTGTGTGCAAAAGTAGTGGCCGATTCCATGGGCGATTGGCTGCTCCAACTCAAGCCTGGAGAACCGGTGTATGTCCCCTACGAAATCCCCGACGAGTCACAGGGGATGGGACTGGTTGACGGGGCCAGGGGCGCCCTGGGCCATTGGATAGAAATCAAGAACAAGCGGATCAGCCGTTACCAGTGCGTAGTGCCCAGCACCTGGAATATGTCGCCGCAGGATGACCAGGGGCAGCCGGGACCTTTGGAACAGGCCCTTATCGGGACCAAGGTGAGGGACGAGGCTAATCCTTTTGAGCTGGTGCGCATCGTCAGGTCTTTCGACCCCTGCCTTGCGTGCGCTATTCATGTGATGACGCCCAAGGGGAGAACCCTGACCAAATTTCGCGTGGGATAGCTCAAATGAGTAAAGAGTGCACAGGCAGGGTGGTGGTTCTGGGAGTAGGCAACGAACTGCTCAAGGATGAAGGGATCGGAGTGCACGCAGCCCGGGAATTGGCCAGACAGACCTTGAGCTTTCCGTTGGAAATCATCGAAGCGGGAACCGTCCCCGACTGCTGGCAGGGGGATGAGCCGGTCAGCGTGCTGGTGGTGATAGATGCCGTCTACGGGGGCGGTGAACCTGGAGCCATCTACAAGTTCAGCCCGGAAGACGTTGAGTTCGAAACCTGCCTGATGACCTCAATCCACCAGCTCAACTTTGTGGATAGCCTCAAGCTGAGCGAGATTGCCGGCAACAAGCCTGGAAGGACCGTCATCATCGGAGTTGAGCCAAAAGAGGTAGCATGGGGGATGGAGCTTTCGGAGGAACTCCAGGGCCGCATCTCCGATGTCGTCAAGACGGTATTGAAAGAGGTTACTCCAGACCAGGAAACTGGCTAGATGAGGGATTGACATGCTTATCAGTGAACAAAAACCTATGGAAGAGATCCTCTCGTACCTCAGCGGCGAAGAAAAGGTGTTCATTGTGGGCTGCAGGGGTTGTGCGGAGGGATGTCAAACCGGGGGCGAGCAACAGGCGCTGGAGATGAAACAGAAGCTGGAGGGAGAAGGCAAAACAGTTACCGGCATCTCCCTGATTGACTTCGCCTGCAACGAGCAACTCACAAGGATGACACTCCAGGCGCACGAGAGCAAGATTGTGGACTCCGACTCCCTGCTGATGCTGTGCTGCGGCATTGGCGTCCAGGCTGCCGCAGCGGTGGTGGACAGGGTGGTGCACCCCGGCTGCAATACGGTGTCCCTCGGCGGCCGTCATGGAGAATGGCGGGATGGGGAGCGGTGCCAGGAGTGCGGCCAGTGCATGCTGGAATATACCGGCGGGATCTGCCCGATCGCCAGGTGCGCCAAGTCGATACTCCATGGACCGTGCGGCGGGTCGGTGGCCGGGAAGTGCGAGGTCTCGAGCGACCTGCCCTGCGGATGGCAACTGATAATAGACCGGCTCACCAAGATCGGCAGACTGGACCGGATGACGGATATCGTACCGCCCAAGGACTGGGGCGTCAGTCTTACCGGCGGTCCTCCGACCCGGCCGATAGAAAAGCAGTAAGGGAGGAGTGGATTGGCAACCGCCGCCATCAGGAAAGCGCTTAGGGAATCCGGTCTTTTCAGTGACCTGAGCGAGGAACAGAGGGACAAGATTGCCCTGCGCAGCCGAGAGATGACCTTCGAGACTGGAGACGTCCTGTTCCGCGAAGGCGACACGGCTGAGAATATATACATTGTCCTTCAAGGAACGCTGGCGGTGGAGGTGGGGCTTCTGGGCCGCCAAAGGCGCCGTTGCGCCACCATAGCGGCGGCGCACCGGGGTGAGTCCGTAGGATGGTCGGCGGGGATTGGTACACAGAAATACCTTGCTTCAGCTTATGCGGTGGAAAAGACCACGGCAGTGGTTGTCGATCGACGGGCCATCGACCTTCTTTTCGCCGATGATCCCGCTACAGGGCTTCGCGTGATGGAGAAGCTGATCGATCTGGCGCGTTCCCGGCTAACCCGCACCACGGAGATACTGGCTACCATGTTGTCGACTGCGTCCCACGATCTGAAGGGTCCATTGGCTGCCATACAAAGCCTGCACCAGGTGATTCTGGGCGGCTATGCAGGGCAAATAAGCGAGCAGCAGGAAAAATTGCTGCTCAGGGCCGGTGAGCGGATCAAGGGGATGATATCCCAGATCGATGACACCTTTGACATAACCCGCATCGAATCTCAGTACATGCAACGACAAGCAGCCTCCATTGCGGAGATAGCGAATAATTCTCTCGAGAACGTAAGGTCCCGGGCTGCGGGGAAGAACATAGAGCTGGTGGCCGATTGGAACTCGGAACCACCGGCAGTCCCGGGGGAGCAGACCCGGTTACAGCAGGCGCTTATCAACCTGCTCGGAAACGCAATCAAGTTCACTCAGACAGGCGGCAAGGTTACCCTGAGAATTACGGATGACGATCAGGGTCAAAATGTAGTTATAGAGGTTATGGATAACGGGCCGGGGATTGCCGGCGATGAGATTCACAGGATCTTCGACGACTTCTATCGAGGAAAGGATGCCCCGATAGGGGGCGGGGCCGGCGTAGGCCTATCCAATGCCAAACGGATTATTGAGGCTCATGGTGGGCGCATATGGGCTGAAAGCCCCTACCCTGAATCCGAAAAAGGCGCCAAGTTTACCTTTACTCTGCCCAAGGGGACAGTCAAGCCCGATACTGGGAAGAAAGAGGAGATGTCCAGCCATGAAAGCAGGAACTAATCTCGAGAAAGTGCTGGAGAGCAAGAGGTTCGCTGTTACTGCCGAGGTGGGTCCTCCCAAGGGGGCGGGAACTTCGGGGGTGTTGAAGAAGGGCGAAAAACTGAAGAATTACACCGACGCCGTAAATATAACCGACAATCAAACTGCTATAGTCAGAATGTGCAGCCTCGCCGGATGCACACTTCTCAAGCGGGTGGGAGTCGACCCGGTGCTGCAGATGGTTGTCCGCGACCGCAACCGCATCGCCATACAAAGCGATATCCTGGGAGCGGTAGCGATGGGCATAGGCAATATTCTCTGCCTGTCGGGGGATTACCAGTCCTTTGGAAACCATCCCACCGCCAAGGGGGTCTACGACCTGGATTCGGTACAACTCATCGACACATTGAAAAACATGCGCGACGAGCATAAATTCATCTGCGGCGAGGCTGTGAACGGCGAACTCCCCGTCTTTATCGGAGCCGTTGAAAACCCCTTCGCAGATCCTTTTGAATACCGCGTGTTAAGGCTGGCGAGAAAGGTCAAGGCCGGCGTCGATTTCATCCAGACTCAGGCAGTGTTCGACGTTGCCAAGTTCGAGATGTGGATGAAGTCGATCAAGGAACATGGCCTCGACGAGCAGGTGCACATTATGGCAGGAATCATACCTGTGAAATCTGCAGGTATGGCCCGTTACATGAGGGACTACGTCTCAGGGGTCACCGTCCCCAATGAGGTGGTTATAAGGTTGGAGCAGGCCAGCGACGTCAAGGAAGAGGGATTGAAGATAAGCCTGGAGATCATCGAGCGGATTATGGAGATCCCGGAGGTCCATGGAATCCATCTAATGGCGGTGGGCTGGGAAGATATAGTACCGGTTATCGTGGAGCAATCGGGCCTTTTGCCAAGACCTGAAGTTTAAAAGATGGAGGATAAGATGGAGCAGAAAGCAAAGATATTGCTCGTCGATGACGACCCGGATATCCTCGAAGCAATGAGTGTAGTTCTGATGACGCATGATTATACCGTGGTCACCGCCAGGGACGGCCAGGAAGGGCTGGCCAAGCTCAGGTCGGAAAAGCCGGACTTGATGATCCTGGATCTTATGATGCCCAAGATGGATGGTTTTGCGGTCTGCGAGGAGCTTCAAGACCCCAGATGGGCCAAACTCAGCAACATTCCCATCATCATACTGACATCGGTGAGGGAAGATGCCGGCCGCCGCCGCTACCAACTGGGCACAGGTTTACAGCTAAGGGTCAGCGACTACATAGAAAAGCCGGTCGATCCCTCCATTTTGCTGTCGAGAGTCGGGACTTACCTCAAGAGAAGCGTGTGAGGGCGGAAAGGGAAAGAGCCCACCCTGCAAGCCGGCGGCCAGTGAAAGATAAGTGAGGAGGGGTCGCCGGCTTGTTCAACGGGTGGAGGCCTGATCTTTGCCCGGGAATTCGTCAAGTATTAACTTTCCAAATATTTCTCCAAAATCTCCGTTTGATGCGCCCGTGATATATTTAATAGGTGCAGACACTTCATTTGGCCTGACTCCATACGCCGTTGGGCAATTTCGATTTTCAAGGGCAGCCCCATCCACTCGTTGTTGATCAGCAGCTTCATCGAGAAGGTGCTTTTGAATCAGTTCAATCTTCATGATTTCTTTTTGAAGCCTCTCTAACCCATCGTATATATAGTCACTAGTTCTATCGTCGCCAAGTGCGTCGTTAAATAAGCAGCAGTCAATGGCCTTTATCCAAACCTATCAGCAAAAGGGGGAATCACCTGCACTCAGATAGGGCCATGTCACCGGCTCACTACATCCTCGTAACCCGTAAGGCTCACCTCTTTTCGGCAGACGCGCAAGCATTCAACTATGGCGGTGATCAAACACCAGGCTATCAGAAAGGGATCTGCGAGATAGTCCCACAGATTATCTGATTCCAGGAGTTTCAGAGCATAGGCCGCAACACATGCTGCAAGTACAAATCCAGCTCGGTTGCCTGCAAGTATCAGGAAGATGGTCAGAAAAAAAAACAGAGCAAGCATTAAACTCGATCCCCACCCGAGCTGGTATAAGTCAAAGGGAACAAGATTCATAGCTGAAGGATAGAGCGCAAGCCCCAGGACCAGTCCTAAGATGCTCATCGTGCGCAGCGCCGTGCGGTCGAGCAATTGAACGCCCTGGATGTTTCGCAAGAAAAAGCTAAGAAGGACAGCGGTGAGAGTAATGCTGAAATTAGCATTGAGTCCGATCAAAAAACGAGCCATAGGGACTTGTTTCACAGGAAGGAAGATCAGCGTCAATGGAATGCAAATGACAAGAAGTTACCCGGCCTTTTCAATATCATCATGCCCGCCGCGCGCAGCAGGAACCCAACCACAATTGCAGCCAATAGATAAGGCACGACAAAAGAAAACAAATACGCTGCCATCTTATTCCCGGTTATTCAGCCAGGGAGAACTGCCCAGCCTTGCTGATGCGGTCCTCAATCCATGCTTCATTTAACATCAGATGTTTTATCTTCTTGATGTCGTAGCTGTAAACAATATGGAAAAATCCATCTCGGGTCTGAATTATATATGGATATTCAGACGTGACATGAGCTGTATCTTCCAGGGTGGCAATTCGTGTCCAGTTTCGTCCATGGAGGTCTGACACCGCAAGCCGGAGGTTTTCCCGCCCCCCCTGGCTGCATTCACTGTCGTTGAAGACCATCAGCAATCGTCCGCCGGAAATCGGCAAAGTTCAAATCGCTGAATTAGGGTTAGGCAGGTCGATGTATTCCGGTGCTTGCCAGGTTAGTCCCGAATCCTTTGTAGTGGACAGCCCTATTCTCGGCCTAGACGTACTCCTTAGAAAGGCCATCGCAGAATGTAAATCCAGCGTCACCACTGACGGCTGTAGAAAGCCCCGTGAATGATTGATTCGGGTTTTACGGGCGACAAAACCGCAGCGACTGGAGGAATCCGGCAGAAGCCACAGGATTTCCGGGAATTTTCCTATGGACTCGTGGTAAATCGGAACCATAAATCCACCATCCTGCAAGGGTACGGGGCGATTTCTCACCAGTTCGCTCATGTTAAAAAAGGGGCTGAGAGTCAGGCGTACACTGGGCGCCCAACTTTTTCCGCCATCCGCAGAGGTCTTCAGGTTGAGTGAACTGGTCGCCCAGCCACCCAAGGCGGATACATAAAGCATGTAAACTCGATTGCCACTATCCGACCAGATAACGGGATTGCCCACTTTCTCGACAGAGCGCTTCAGTTCACAGGAAGCAGAGACGGGGTCCACAATCTTTATTGGCGTAATCCATCCGTTTTCTCCAGGCGCACGAGTACTGCAGTAAACCGCAACATCCTTAGCCAATTCCAGGGAGCCCGCATACCACACAGCTAAAAGCGCGCCGTCCGACAGTTCGCAAATAGAAGCTACATGCTCCATATCAGATGCGGGAGCCGAAGGGAGAATCTCTTCAAAAAAAAACGGCTGAACATTTTTACCGGAAGGCACAGGGGGAGCAACTGCGAAACAGGGAGGCATGAACTCGTAGAGGCTGATCCCGCGTCGAATAACGGCAAGCAAATAGATCAGGCAAACCGCCAGACAAATTAATATTGTTACCCTGTTTGGTATCAAACTCCCCCTGATCCCCAATCCGACAGCCCTCTAAGAAGGTTCCCCCGCAGATGGAATAAACTTCAATTCAGCCGGGCGGAGTCAATGGAGCCTGATGCACATTAGCGAGGCTGGTCGCCCGCAGGATGTTACTTAACCACTGTAATCTATTTAATTCCCGCAAAATGTCAACAAGCAATGCACAGAGTTCACACAGCTTGCCACTGGAAAGAGTCAAATTTGCTGCGGTTCGGTAAACAAATGATTCGAAAACAGCGAAGATTTTGGCGTTCGATTTCTCAACAGGGAGGCGAGAAAGCACGGAGTCGGAATAAGCACTATTTTGGAGCCATATTTGCTTCTATATTGTTGCCCATCATCAAATCAGTTTCTGCCGGAAGGAAAGTCTTGATTACTGAAATTCGCCGACATTTCATGAGCTTGGCTTTGTTTGAATCCAGAACATAATAGTAATCGTAGGCAGCCGGCCGTTTGTAAATATCGTCTCTTGTGACCTTCTCCAGCCAGGTCAATCTTCTTGACAGCCTGTAATAATTGACGGCCGGCTCAAACATCCAGTCGACGCCCAGTTCGATCTTTCGCGGCTTATCCATACCCGCTTGAGAGCTGTATTCCCGTGAAAGCTGATCGACCATGTCTTTTGTATTGGCATCGCAGCACCACGAGTAAGTCTCTGCCAGGTTAGCCGTCCCGAGAAAGTGCCAGCAGGCCAGTATAGATGCAAGCGCTAATACCGGGACAAAGATTATGCGACCGGTCGATTGAAACCTTTGGGTGAAATGGTCCGCAAAGAATACCACGCTCAGCACAAAAAGAGGCAAAAAGTATAAAGCCGTGCGTTCCATTGGATAGAGCGCACCAAATAAATGAAACTGGATTAAGCATGAAGCTGCACAAATCAAAGTTATACAGATCAGCAGCGATGATGCACCGGCTTGTGTATTTCTTTCGAACATTAAAAGAAGGACCGTTCCTATTGTTATTATGCAAATGGCGGCCATGATGGAAATTGAAGCAATGTCCATCACATGTTGGCCATAATCCCTAAAATACATTGATGATTTTAGCAGCGAGTGAACTGTATCGGCCCAAAAACCCTGATTTCCACCAAAATACAGTTGTCCTGTCAGTTTTAGATAGAAGAGTGCAAGAGCGCTTACAACAAGGGTACCGATGGCGACCCAAAGGCTCAAATCGTGTTTCCGGAGCAATGACTCCAAGTCTTGGTCGGACGTTTTCCCGTATTTGATGAATTCCTTTATCCCGAGGATGACCAGAACCGCAAAATGAAAATTGAGCAGAGTAAAATTTGAAAATACCGCTAGAGCGCTGAAAAAGAAGACCGGAAAATAATCTGTAGTATCGCCTGGCTGTTCATTTTCCGGCCGTACCAGGAAAAAGATGCTCCCCATGAGAAAAGCCAATGACAGGCCATAGCCCCTTGCAAGGCTGAAAAAGTCGAGCATGAAAGGATTGATGTTAAGCAGCAGGAATCCGCAGGCGGCGATTGTTTTGCTTTTTAACCTGCACAGCGTAAGAAACGAAAACAGAATAAAAAGCACGTGAGCAAACACGTTGGGCAGCCTCAGGCTTAGTTCGCTTTCACCGAAAATCGTCCCGCACATCGCCATTAGAAAAGTATTTACCCAGTGGTTGTTCGCCGATTTCAAAGAGAAGCTCGCTAAATGAATGAATTTATAGCTGACGCCTTCGTCATGGGTAAAGGAAAGCAGGGCCGCACGCATTGAGGTGTAGCAGAGCAGGGCTATTCCAATTGCGGCAATAATCTTGAACTCGTGCTTATGATCCCGCATGCTTTGAGCGATGCTGTCGACGGCCTCCCTAAGGGATTGGGAATTAATCACGGTGCATGTATCTCCAGCCGAAATCGACTGTAATGATTCAGGCCAATTGTTTTGTGGCCCAAGACCCTTCTATGAACTCAAACTGCGGGGCTGTACTTGCCCTTATGCACGGTGCAAGACGCCCACTCTTGCTTTTTACTTGCATAGACAGTCAGAGTGCCCAACTACTGAGTACCATTGCCGTCGCGTTTCATCTATGTCAATAATTTCCGCTGATTACAGACCATTTTAGCTTGTCTCGTAAAACGGGGACTACAGTAATAGCCCAATTGCTATAGGCAAGTGTCAAAAAAGCATGCATTATTAGCGTTTCAAAGCATGTTTTTGCCACGAAATCATCGCCGTAAGCACATGGTGGCTCCCGCGAGGTGGAACTCTTCATCCGTTCCGAAATCCAGCGCGACCTTTCCCTCGTCCCGCCCTTTATAATCTAAACAAAACTCCGATACCTATTGGAGTTTTAATCATAATGGTAACATCAAAGGCATGCAAGCGTTGCCCTGCCTGATTGAGGAAAAGAGCATAGGATCGCAGGGCACTCTGGCGCCCTCTCGACCCTGTCCAAAAATGATGTGGAACAAGTTTAGCGGAAAAGCTTTGTCAGCCCCAAAAGTCTTCTGCCACTGCCGGAAAAGATTGGAGGAGTGAAAAGCCTGCGTATCCACGTGAACTTCGATAAACCCCCACGAATACTTCGCAACTGCCAATGTCTATACATTTCCTCGAATTCGTATAGTTGCGGGCAGTTTCCCTTTGATCCTATACCAACAACCGTGTGAGGGAAGTCCTTATTGCCTGCAAAGCCCACGAAAGAGTGAGAAAAAGGCTTCAAAACAGATCTGAATGCTTCCGGAGTAAATCGCCAATAGTCGTGAGGAAAGTCATGAATCGGGAAACACATCGTGCTACTGATCGCAGCAATTCCACCAGGCTTCAGAATACGGTGGATCTCCTCCAGTGCCTTAGCGGGATATTCTACATGCTCAAGAGTGTCCACGCAGAGCACTGTCCCCACTGATTCCGAAGGCAGGTCGATGTCGTGCAGGTCGAGCACCCTTTCAACTCCAGGCCCTTCACGAAAGTCAGCCCCAACGTATTCTCGACCGGGAAATAAGGGTCTTAGATCTCCGGAGCCGGCTTGTCCAACCTGCAGAGAACCAAACTCGTAGATCGGCTCATTGATCGGAAGAGCAACAGCTACGATGGAAACAAAATCCCATACTATCTGTCTCATTTGATCCGATTCCTGCCTTAATCACGGCCAAGCAGGGCAAAGTCATGCTGCCTCGGCCTTGCGGAGCACACGCTTGACTCTCTCTTACTCATAGATTTCAGGCAAACTCAATTCGATTCACTGTAGAACCATACTCGTGGGACAGGGTGTTGTCAACGCTGTGAGAATGCATGCTCCGGCATTTTGAGACAGGGTCTGCTTACTGACTTTATACCTAATCCACTCTAAAGGCCTTCCAGATGGGGGTCAAGTTGACGTATTATTGAGCTTTAAGTTAATATATACAAGAGAACTATAGCCGGTGGGGGTGCTCTCCGCGTGAGAGCTGAGATTTAATACCCTTGAACCTGGTCCAAACCTGACTGACTATTTCCGGTTACGATCTACTGTTGGAATTTAAGAGGCCGGTTTTTGGCGATCTGTTTTCAGGTCTCGAGCGGCATCGGGACAGTGGGCCTTTCGTTTTCGGTGCGATTGCTTGGTTATAGGGTGCTACAGGTTGTCCGGAACCATACGGTTGACACAAGGCGGACTCGACTCGCATGCGTACACCCGCACAGCAAGGCCTGATTGACATCCCGTGGTTGCATGTGGCGGCCGCGAGCCTGCTGCTGATTGCGCTCAACGCCGTCAAGCCGGTCCATGGGGATGACCCGGTTTATTTGCTCTACGGGGCCGAGTTTGTCAAACACCCGTTGAACCCCTACGCCTTCCACTTCGGCTCGCCCTGGGTTATTCCGGCAAACCACATGCTGGCCCCTCCTGTTCTCCCCTATTGGTTGGGGGCAGGTACGCTGTTTTTCGGCGACCAACCCGTGCTGCTCAAATTATGGCTGCTTCCCTTCGCACTGACGCTGGCCTGGGCAGTTGACTTTCTCGCCGCGCGCTTGGCCCCGTCCCTCCGAGTGCCGCTGATCTGGCTCTGCGTAATCTCCCCCATCACCTTGCCTGGTTTTAACTTCATGCTTGATGTGCCGGCACTGGCACTCGGGTTGACTGCGCTGGCCATCGCCATGCGATCCATGGAGCAAGACTCTTGGGTCCTGGCGCTGCTGGCGGGTTTGGTGGCGGCGCTGGCGATCCAGACCAAGTACACTGGAATCACCTCTTGTGTGGCCATCTTGGTGTGGCATGTGCTGCGGGGGCGGCCGGTGCGGGGCGTGCTCGTGGTCTCCCTGGCCCTCGCCCTTGTTGTGGGTTGGGAGTGTCTGGGGGCGTGGTTTCAAGGGGAGTCGCATTTTCTGGTGGCCCTGGAGCAAAGGCAGGGCGGATTCCTCAGGCGATACCCGCACCTGGCGTTTCCACTCCTGAGCCATATGGCGGGTCTGGCGCCGGCGGTAGCCCTGCTCGGCCTTATGGCCCTTGGGTGGACCGATCGAGGCGTTGCGGCGGTCGGGCTTGCAATGTCGGCTGCATTCGGGATATTGGCGATAGTTCCCTCCCAAGCCGCCCTGTTCACGGGGCCGAACGGCAAGCCTATTCTGACCGCTTCGAACATCGTTTACTGTTTGCTTGCGGTACCTGTGTGGATTGTCTTTATGCGCGGTTGTCTGCAATTAATGCGGCAGAGCCGCGGCCCGGACGGCCCCGACCGGCTCGTTGGATTGTTCCTGCTAACCTGGCTTGCAATGGAAATGGTGGGCTACTTCGCGATGTCGCCTTTCCCGGCTGCCCGCAGGGTCGCAAGTCTGCTGCTGGTGTTCACTTTTATTGTGGGTCGCATGGCTCACCAGAGAGGAATCAGCTCGAGGGCAGCGGGCAGAATAGCGGCTTGCGGGGTTGCACTGGCTCTGCTGTTGTTCGTAACCGACTCGCTCGATGCCTCGGCCGGTCGCGCCGCTGCGCGTGAGGTGACTCGGCGGAATTACCCTCTTGCCCAGGGTTGCACATTCTGGCACCTGAGCTGGTTTGGATTCAGCTATTATGCCGACCGCGAGGGATTGCGTCCGCTGCAGCTCAACCGGCAAATGCCGCGCCCCGGCGACCTGATCGCCCTGCACGATCTCCCCGATCTCGATGCAACCATGGCTCATCACCCGGAGATTCGCCTGAAGCTGATCGACACAGTAAGAGTGGGTGACTGCTTTCCCCTGAAGGCCACGGGGTACTATGATGGCCGTACTCCTTTGGAGAATCAACATGACGAACGGATCCGCGTGCTGGTCTACCTGGTAACCTCCGTGGATCCGCACTCGCAGTAGACAAAGCTACGAGGACGATATGGTGATTGAACCGGGGCGATCGGCATTGGGTGGGACAACCTGCGGCGCAAGTGCGTCGTTGCCGGGACAGAGGTCAATACTACCGCTACGGCAAACTGCCATCCAATGCTTTACCGGCAAATGAGCTGGACACGGCAAAGATTGTTGCCGACCGGGAATCTCGCAATCTGATAAGGCTGGGCTTAATTAATTGGAAAACCAAGGGATTCTCCTTGGTCTTTGGCAGGCTTTTAAAAGGCAATTTGCGACACTTGCTCTCTTTCAAATCAAAAACAGCCAGCCGGAGGCCCAATTCATTGGGGTGTTTGTGCAATGGCCCTCGTAGGTCCGAAGCTCAAGCCGCACTCGCCGGTTCTCTTACGCTTCGCGCCCGGTCAACAGGTTATCAGGGTCATCCCCGCAGAACTTATTCATTTTCAAAAGCATTGTTTACCAGATCATTTACCGTTGCCTGGTCGTCTATGTTGATGCACCTGTTCAGAACAGCGATAATCAAGTCGGTCCTCGTGGCGTACCAGTCCAGATTAGAAACTCCGGTTCTCGCCAGCCCTCCGTTCCGTCAGTGCTTTGGTGCAGGCTTTAAAAAACGAAAAAACTTGAGTGCCGGTTTCCAGTAGGCCGGGACATATTGGAATAGAAAGATCATAATGCGAGGCTCAGACGCATGCAGCTATCCTGAAATTTTTCAGTTGACAAAAACGGGTAGATAGAGCAAAAGGGGGGCAGAAGCGCTAAGTCGCAGTAACAACTTAAAATCACTCATAAAAATTGAGTTTGTTACGTACAGATCTCCTCTGTGCATAACAAAAAAAATGATTGACCTCGGAACGATCCGGGGCATTATCTTCCTTTAGAGGAGTCATGGGAAAAATGCGGCGTCCTGTCATCTGGTTCGATGCAACCACGATCAAGCGACTGCGCCACGCATCCCCGGTAGGATTGTCGCGAGCGGAAGCCAACGTGCTGATCGGAGCATTGGCGCTCGAAGCCGGGCGGGTAGAATTCTGTTGTTTGAATCGCTACGTTGGCGTCATGGAGAGGCTGGCAAGAACCGAGGTGGAGGGGCTATTGGCACGCTATGGCCAATCCACCGGACAAACTCACGGCGCGCGAAGATCACGAAAGAACCTGGTGCGCCAAGGCTTGCGGGAGGTCGAACGCCGCGTGCGTATCGGTTCTCGCAAGACCCTGGGACTGATCAGACAGCGGCTCCCGTGGGACTCCGGATTGGTCCGCTTTAGCCCCGGCGATATCGTCGTGCTCAGCGGCGCAACCTTCGACATGGTGGACGCAGCGGTCCTGGAGAAGATTATAGATCGAGATCGAGCCTGCCTGGTCAGCCTGCTCGCCGATATGATTCCCTGGCATTTTCCACATCAATTTGAAGACGCACAAACTGTGTCAGGCTTTCTGCATTTTGCGGATCTGCTTGCTCGGCGTGCTTCGCTGGTGCTTAGCATTTCGAGGAATACGGGTGAAGACTTCGCGCAGTTCGCTGCCGCGGCGGGGAACAAGCCCGGCCCGATGGAGGTCATTTACCTCGGCGCCGACGCGCCCGCATCCAATGCCCGGCAGCCGGCCGGAATGCCTGAAGATCTTCTGTCGCGCGGCTATGTGTTAAGCGTCAGCACCATCCAAATCCGCAAGAACCACCAATTGTTATACCAGCTCTGGCGTCGCTTCGCGGAGGAAGGAAGGGACGCGATTCCGCGGTTGGTGCTGGTAGGTACGCCCGGCTGGCTCACCGACGACCTTTTGTTTCAGATTCGGACGGACCCCAAAGTGCAGGGTTCGATCATAGTTCTTCACCGGGTAGACGATACGGAGCTCAGTTGGCTCTACGGGCACGCGAAATTTACTCTTTATCCGTCATTGTACGAGGGCTGGGGGCTGCCGATAACCGAGAGCCTCCAGCATGGCAAGCCCTGTCTGGCCTCGAACACGTCCTCCATGCCGGAAGCCGGTCAGGGGCTGGCGATACACCTGGATCCGCTGGATTTCATGGGCTGGCGTCAAGAGATTCTCCGGAGGTTCGAGGACCCCTCCGTACTGGTCTCGGAATCCGAGCGGATTCGAAATCGTTTCCGCCCGAGGAGCTGGCAAGACTTCTCGAGCGACTTTGCCGGCCGGATCTGGTCGCTGGCCAATTCCAACTCAAACTGATATCTTTGTTTACGTATGAGTCTGCTTTTTGCGAAATCGCAACCCGGACTGAAGGTAAACTTTAAGCGCCTTAAGGTATCGAAGTCCCGCGAGCTGTTTCAACGCCTCACGCGAATGCATCCGCGCTCCTTCACGGTCGTTTAGGGCAAGCAGCAGCTTTGCGATCTTATAATGCGAATTCGCGATCCCCTTCCCTATCAATCTGTCCAGGGAGTAATTCAGACCGGCATTCATCGTTTGGGCGGCAGATATGTCCCTGTTCAGAACATCGACCCGATCATGCCTGTTCCAGTATCCCATGCGATGAATCCGATAGGTGGACAGGACCTCGTCGATATACCCAACGGGCCCGAAGTGCGCGTTCAATACATATAGCGGCCAATCCTGCACGTGCATGCCGTAGTACCAGCCGGGAAAATCCTTGATCAGACCGGCCCGAAAAACCATCGAACCCGAGCAGACCGGGTTTCCCCTTACCAGGTCGTGCAGGTAAAGAAAAGGCTTCTGCGGTCGGGAGTGGTGAAGGCGACTCAGCGCCGGGTTCTCTTCATTCAGGATGTACGCGTTGTGGTAGCAACCGGAACACTCCGGGTGAGCATCCAGAAAATCTGCCTGGATCTGCAGCTTCCGAGGGGAGTTCCAGAAATCGTCTCCATCGAGCATTGCTATGTACCGGCCTCGACAGGCCAGGACCGTTGCGGCGAAATTCCCGACCGTCCCCAGTCGTTTTTCGCGCAAGATCGGACGAATCAGGTTTGGATATCGCCCGTAATAGCCGGCGATTATTTCCCTGGTAGAATCCTGCGAACCATCTTCTCCGACCACCACTTCGAAATCGAAGTTGGTCTGCTGCGCCAAGGCCGTGTCCAAAGCTTGAGCGATGAAAGCTTCCACATTGTAGGCAATAATACAAACACTTGCTTTCACGTCGTCTCCAGCGTCGCAGTTATGCACCCGTTTGACGCCGGATTATACAGCAAAGCCAGGCTTGCTTCAATCGGTTCAACCTCTGCATGCACACCCTTGACACCGTGGCATTCTTCCTGTTTACTGGCGCGAGGTGCGGGAGATCGAGGGAGGATGACATGCCGAAGCGCATGGCCGACTATACGCTTGCCGATTGGAGCCGCCTGCGGCCGCTGACACAGAATTACAAGACTCTCCGCTATCGACTTTTAAACGCTGTCTATATGCGGCGGCGGCCGTTAAAAGGAAATCTCGGGGAACTGGCGGGTTATATTCGAGACAAGAACGTTCTCGTGACCATCGCCTTTTCCGACCCTCAGGTTATCGAGTGGCAGGCGCAGTTGATGCGTGCTTATGTGTCCCGGCCGCTCTTCCTTATAGCGGACAATTCAGACAATAATGAGGCAGCGGCGGTGATTGAGACGATCGCCGAACGGCACGGGGCTCCTTATGTGCGGCTTCCGACAAATCCATGGGGGCCCGGCAGCAGGTCACACGGGATTTCCTTAAATTGGGTGTGGCGAAATATAATCCGGCCTGGCCAACCGGAGGCATTCGGCTTTCTCGATCACGATCTGTTTCCGACGGCTCCAGACGATCCCTTCGCGGCACTATCCACTCAGGATTTTTACGGACAGGTTCGCACTGCCGGCCCCCGCTGGTTCCTGTGGGCGGGATTTTGCGTTTTCAGGTTCGAGAGCGTCAGGCACAAGCCGCTGGATTTCGGCCAGGATTGGTTTTTAGGGTTGGATACCGGGGGTGGCAACTGGGAGGTGCTTTATCGCCATGTCAACCGGGCCGCGCTGCTCGAGCCTGCATGCTCGGAGGCGCCTTTCAGGCCCGGGCTGGACATAAAGGATGGGCCGTTTCAATGGTTTGGCACGTGGGTCCACGAAGTGCGCCACGCTGGGCGCATCGAACTGGCGGGTGAGAAGCGGGAACACCTCGGTCGGCTACTGGCGCCGCACCTGGCAGCGGCTCGGGCCCGTTTCGCCGTCAGGGACCCGAACAACGCGCTGGAGGGAGACCGGCTGAATACATGTAAAACTTCTGGACGCAGGACGCAATGAAGTCAGGAAAGGATGATCGGCTAATGAAGTTGGACCATATTATTAGTTTCAGCCTTTATGGTTCAAATCCTCTTTATTGCGAAGGGGCTCTGCAAAACGCTGAACTGCCAATCAGATTCTATCGGGAATGGGTTTGCAGATTCTATATCGATGATACCGTGCCTGAAGACTGCGTGGGGGAACTTCACGACAAGCATTTGCTCCTCCAAAAGAGACTAATCCGCCGAATACACCCTCTGGAATCTGATCTGGCAGCTTTTTGGGTTGCGAAATTGCAACTTACGCAGGAAGGTCAGGATCGTGCGGTCAATTTACTAGGCTTGACCAGAATTGTTCGACACTGCCAGAAGGGGCGGTGGCCCCTTATCGGATGGCTGCTCAGACTGTGGTATCGTAATCAAGATAAGCGCCTGATTGTCCGTTCCCTCGTCACAACAACAGCCGGCCGCCGTCCCGCGGGAAGCGGAGAACATCTATTCTCAGCTCAGACAAGCTGCGGCAACTCATCCCGGAAGGGATGACGGATGCGCATTGTAATCGATATGCAAGCTTCTAAAACTTTCATCGCCCTTGATGGTTTCGGAGGAGGTTCGTCTTCCCGGGTGGACCTCGTCTGGATTGAAAAATAAGATCAGCAGGAATATTCCCTTTAATCCGAATCATTCTTCGAGTATTTATACCGGGACATACTAATTCCCATTTTTGAAGGCCGGGCTTTTGCGAGACAATATCGCAGCCGACTGCGCTTTACCGGAGCATGCGCTTAAGTGAGCACCCCCAGGAACGTTCTATTTGTCTTGAATTCCCTTACCTGCGGGGGCGCAGAAAGCGTGGTCGTCAAGTTGCTCAACGGGTTGGACACATCCAGGCTCGCGCTCTCCCTGCTATATCTGCGCAAGAAAGAAGGCATTCTCGGTGAACTGAACCGTGGCAGGTTGAAATCGATTGCCTGCTATGACGGGACGAACTTCTTGGAATTTCGACTCCCTTTTTATATTGCGCGCCACATCGAAAGGGAAATGATAGATACCGTGGTCTGCATCAACCAGCGTCCGATGCTTTATGCCTTTCTTGCCCGCCTGTTTACCAGACGCAAATTTGAAATCATCCAGGCGCTTCACGTTCCCAGGCTGGTCAAAAGGTACCAGAGGTTGAAGAATTTGCTGGTGTACAGGCCGCTTTTCAATCGCTGCGCTCGGGTGATTTTTGTCAGTGAGGGACAACGGAGGTACTGGGTCTCGGACGGAAAGATAAAACCCGAAAAGACAAAATGCATATACAACGGTGTTGATGTCGATCATTTCAAGGACACCTTCTCTTTCGAAGAAAAGCTCGAAATGCGCCGCATGCTCGGGTTCGCTGAAAAGGCCTTCGTAGTGGGGTCCTTCGCACGTTTGCATTCCGGGAAAAACCACACCGAGTTAATCGAGGCCCTGGAGGCGGTTCGGTTGACCGGAATCGACGCGAATGTCCTGATAGCAGGAGATGGGCCCATGAGGGCAATTCTGGAGGAATTCATCCGATCGAAGGGGTTGGAGAAACATGCCGTTATCACCGGATTTCAGAAAGACGTTCGACCCCTTATGTCAATTTCGGACTGCATCGCCCTTACATCTCGAGCGGAATCTTTCCCCCTTTGCATAATCGAGGGGATGTCCATGGGTAAGCCGGTTATCTCATCGAGGGTGACAGGAACGTCCGAGCAGATCCGGCATGGTGAGACCGGTTTTCTGTATGAACCCGGGAATATCGGAGAGTTAGCGAAATTCTTGAGAATTTTGTCTTTTCCGGACCACGCGGCCATGATGGGGAAAAGAGCAAGACAGGTGGTGTGCGAGAGCTTTCTTCTCGAACGGATGATTGAGGAGTACACCGGCGTTCTCGCCGAAACGGCGGCCAGTAGCCCGTCCACGGCTTTAGGCATGAGATGGTCCCGGGGTTGAATTCCTGACCGGGGTTGTTTCACTTCACAGTAGGAAGAAACACCACTGCGCAGACGTTTGCCCCGGTCAGGCTGCTTCTCCGGCGAAAAAGAGAGCCGGGCGAAGATTCAAGAACGCCGGGCAGCAGGCAGGGCGAGCCTATTGTGTAGCTCCAGTCCCGGGGCGAGCGTGCGTGAGACTGTCGAGTCGGGATGAGTTGACCACGTTCCGTCTTTCCTCCGGGATTTTTCCGGCCCGTCCGATGAGGCCGTCCAGCAGAAGCGTGAAATCGCACTTTCAGGACCCGGTTGTGGGCTGTCGGGAACCTTCCATCGAAGTTACCGGCATGTACCGGAGCCAGTTCTTTGGAAGGGCGACCAATATTGTCGATAACTCGCGGAAGAGTTGAGCCAATGCAGTTAGAAAACACCGGCAGGCAGGCACGAGCGCCCGGATGGCTCGACGATCAACGCATACAAGTACGGCTCGCCGTTTTCATATGGTGCGTGCCCTTCCTGGTTATCACCGCTCTGGTGGCGTTGAACCCTGCGCACCGCAGTGTCACTGTGTTCTACCACCAGGCCAGTGCCGACTGGTGGGCAGGAAAAGAGCTTTACCAGGGCCGGCACGGCTTCCACTACCTGCCCCAGTTTGCGGTGTTATTCTCCCCTTTTCATTCGCTGCCTGTGCCCCTGGGCGATATACTGTGGCGTTTCTGCGCGGCGGCTCTCCTGGCAACCGGCGTTTGGCGCTTTCAGCGGGAACAATTCGGCGCCGATATTGCCCGGGCTTTTCTTTATGCTTCGCTCTTCACGGTTCCGCTCTGCCTCCCGGCATTGCGAAACGGGCAGGCAAACGGGATTTTTGCCGCTCTTACTTTGAACGCTGCGGCGTGTCTACCGCGCCGGCAATGGTGGACCGCTGCGATGTTGATAGTGCTCGCAGTCGGGATAAAACTTCTGGGCGTGGTGCTGCTGTTGCTCTCTGTGGCGGTTTATGCGCCATTGCGCTGGCGCCTTGTGCCGGCGCTGGCCGCGCTGGCTTTGTTCCCTTTCCTGTTCTCGCCCGCAGATTACGTAATAGCGCAGTACCGCGCATGCCTTGCCCATATGCAACAATGCTCGACATTTACCGAACACTCTTTCGCGGACATCGGGGGTATTATCCGGACCTTTGGATGGGAACTGCCAAACGGCATATCCAAATTGATGCGGGTTGCGGCGGGCGGCCTGGCCCTGGGGCTCTGGCGGACTGGGGCGCCGAGGCTCCGCGAGCCTTTCCGGGCTATGTGGCTACTGGCGCTGAGCGTAGGCTACCTGATGTTGTTCAACCCGATGAACGAACCTAACAGTTACGTGATTCTCGCTCCAGCCTTGGGACTCTGGGCCGTAGCGGCGCTTAACGCCGCCCCGACCCGCAGGTTCGGATGGCTGACGGCATCCATCAGTCTGTCCATGGCCCTTCTGCCTAACTTGATGCGCCCTATGTTCGGGAATAACTTTGCGCTGTTTTGGCATCCGGTGATGACATTCGTTTTTATGGCCATGCTGGTCATTTGGGTCCGGCGTCTTGACAGCCCGTTTGTTAGTTTTTCCAGGATCGAGGTCTCACATAGTACATCCACTTGAGAAAACTTGACACAAATCAGCCATTGATGGGAGAATACGCCCAGCGATCAGGGACCCCCTGTGATGCCTCGTCAGGGGCCGCCTGGTACAGTCTGGAGCACTCCCAATAAGTCCTCGCATGGGATTTGTCATGGAACTTCCCTGTCGTGATCGCGGCGATGAGTTGCTCGGTGCGGGCGAGATGATCGCTTTGCGTCTTCGCCTGCGGAAGACTGCCGCCATGCACGATTTATCGACTGTTATCGTCAGCGCATTCGATCATCGCACACGGATGCTGCCCTTTGTCTTCTTGGATAAAAGAATTGCACCTGCTGGAGTAAGGGCTCTCGGCTCCGCCATGGCCGACATCGGGTGCCACAAGACGCGCATTGTACTGCAGCAATGGAACAGGAACTTTAAGCCTTCGCATATGAGATTGGACGGGAGGGTCCCTGACATCCTCATGGTTTCCAGCATGCACTTCAGCTCGAGCCGGTGTGAGGCCCTGATCCGGGATGCCTGTCGAATGGATCCCTCGCGTCGGCCACTAATCATTGCGGGCGGGCCCAAGATGTTCTTTGCCCCGTGGAGCGTTTTCAGCGCCAACGTTAATGACCCGTGGGGCGCAGATATAGCAGTAACGGGCGAAGAATATGTGCTGCTGAGCCTGCTCGAGGTACTGCTGTCAGTTCGAGCCGGAAATGAACCGATCAGATCGGCCTTTGAGCGAGCCCGCGACAGCGGGGCATTGGATGGGATCCCCGGTCTGGTCTACGCAAGGACCGACGCAAAAGGCGTACCCGTGGAACTGGTGGATACGGGGATTCAGCGTCTTTTGGGCGAACTGGACGAATTGCCCTCTCCAATTCTGGGATACCGGCTTCTGGAACCGCCGAGCGAACTTACCACACTGGCTTCGAAGGCCATCGCTGCCGATAGAGTCCGCAAATATACTCGAATCGCGTCGATTGTTATGACCCAGGGTTGCCGCTTCAGTTGTCCGTTCTGCCCAATGCCTGCCTACAATCAACGCCAGTTCCGCGCAAAGAGCGGCGAACGTATCGCCGAAGAGATGGATCAAATTTATGACCAATATGGTATCCACATCTTTTTCGGCACGGACGACAACTTTTTCGCCGACAGGCAGCGGGCGTTGGAGATTGCCGAGACTCTCGCCCGCAAGGTGGATGCAGGCTCCAGGAACGCGTGCAAGGTCCGCTGGGGCACGGAGGCCACAGTTCACGACACGCTGAAATTCAAAGATCAGCTTCCCCTGGTACGCAAGGCAGGACTCTGGGCACTTTTTCTCGGCATCGAGGACATGAGCGGAAATCTGGTGAAAAAAGGCCAAAGCGCAGATCGGACTGCCGAGGTCCTCTCCCTGTTGCGCCAAAGCGGCATTTTCCCAATCCCCATGCTTATGCACCACGACGCACAACCGCTCTTCTCCGTACGCGCCAAACACGGGCTCATAAACCAACTGCACTCGCTGCGCAAAGCAGGGGCAATACATATGCATGTATTGATGCTCTATCCGGCGCCAGGCTCAAAAACGTATGAAGAAGACTTTACATCGGGCATTGCCTTCGAGAGCGTTAACGGCTTTCCTGTGGAACCCTCAATGCACGACGGCATGCACGTGGTAGCCTCTCGACACCCGCACCCATGGGTCAAGCAATTGAATATACTTGCAGCGTATGTTTACTTTTTCAACCCACTTAGATTCATATGGGCTCTATTTCGTTCCAAAAGCAGGATACCGTTGGCCGATCAGAAAACCTGGCCACCGCCGGGGAGCATTGACGACCTTTCCCGACGCCAGGAATTCGTGCGCCGCTGGAAGCGAAAACTGGGGGCGCACTTGGCGGATGCCGCCGTTCAGTTGATCGGCATGTCCGGACTTTTCACAACGATTCGGCGCATGATCGGCTGGATTTTTAGACTTATGCAAGGCAACATTAAACAATGTACAAAAGCCCCTGCCAGCCCAATCCCGATGCGAGGAGTGGACGGCGGACCCGCAAGTCATGCCCCGCCGGGCACTCCACTTTCACCCTTGAGGCAGGCCCCGGTTATGACAGAAGAGAGCCCCGGCTAGTGGTTACTTGAACGGTGCCACGGGGTCGGGCCGAAGCGCCGGGATAAACCGGCGCAGGATGGGTGGAGCGAAGCGAGACCCATCAGCCATGTTCATAGCATTGGATGAGAATTGCAAATATGATCCGCACATAGCCACATTCTGGACGGCCCACCGCACAACGCCATATAGGAGAGCTATGTCTTAAGTTATTCTGGCTGCCAGAACGTAATGTTTTTTGGCTTCCCAACCTATTGGCAGGTGTCGCCACCTTGGCCGTTTTGGTTTATTTTTTGAACATTGCAACCAGGTATGCTTTTGTTCCATCATTGTTGATTTTGTTGCCGAGTAATAAAGCAGAGCACCTATTGTTTTTAAGCCTGAAATTTTCCGGGATCCCCAGCCGCAGGCATAAAGTTTTGTTATATAAATTCATTTCCCTTAGAGTGGCAAATCCAGGTTGGCTCGGTGATAGTTGAACAATAACATCAGACCTTGAGTCTTCACTGGATGCCTGTTCAAGTCGAATTGTGACTCTGCCTTCCAGAATCTGAGATCTCTCACCAGACTTCAACCACAGCGGATCCAGCATTAAAGACCCGCCTGATTCAGCTTTAAGGAATCCGGATAAAATTCGCAACCCCTCCAATTCAATTTTGGTACTGGCAATTTCCAATAATTTTGCTTGTATTTCGGATTTCGTTCTAAGACTGGTAGCCTGCATGACGTCTAAATCATTCTTGCTTTGAGTCAAGCTTGAATTTGCAAATTGAAGTGCAAGCTTCAACTCATTATTCTTATCCTGCAATTCATTGGAACGAGCCTCTGAGTCAGCCATATATTTGTTCAAATCGGCATTCTTAAGTGTTAACTCTTTATTGTCGGAATAGCTCTTGGATAACTCATTCTTTAGCATGGAAATAGATTTATGAAGTTCTGTAAGCTGGTTAAATGTATTATTCATTAAATAGGTGAGTGACGCAGTAGTTAGAACTGTTGCAAGTACAAAAGAGAAGATGATGAGAAAGGGGCGTTCTGAGAAGATTTTTGATAGAGTAGAGGTCATGGTCTCCCTGTTATAGATCCTTGCCTGTTCTTCATCGGGAAAAGTCTCAACGCCAAAGTCGGATATCAATGCATTGGAGGCTACCTCGTTTTGAACTTCGAGCCGGTCTTCTGGCCCTCTAACTTCAGGGGAAGCCTCACAAGCCGCTGTGGTTTTTCCTAAGTTTTTGACCCACATCACACATCTGTCCAATTCGCCGTTGTGGTCCCGAAAAAGGTTCAGGCACCCCTCCATGCCGCCCCTGATGGCGGCAAGCCTCTCCACGACGGGAGAAAAAGCTTCAATCTTGGAAAACGACGGTTCCATTTGCCTTATCCGTTCAAGCTCGTTCCCTGCAACTTTGATAGCACGAGTAAGCATGTCGCGTACGCTTTCCAGGCAGGTCTTAAGCTCTAAAAGGAAACCATCTAATAATTCATCGGAAGCCTGCCAATCTGCTGAGATTCTTCCGAGGTCTTCGATCAAAATTATTCTACTGTCCAATTCGCCGTTGTGGTCCCGCAAAACGTTCAGGCACCCCTCCATGCCGCCCCTGATAGCGGTAAGCCTTTCCACGACTGGAGAAAGGGCTTCAATCTTGGAAAATGATGATTCTATCTGACTTATCGGTTCAAGCTCGTTCTCTGCTCCTTTAATAGCCTGGGTAAGCATGTCGCGAACGTCTACCAGCCAGGTCTTAAGCTGGATTGGGGAACGCATGTCTGACAATCTCACGGCTGATAGAACCTGCTCGTTTGACATGTTGCACCTCCTAGCGGCAAGCGTGGTCTGTGCCCACACATGGTACGCAAAAGTAATGCCACTGTCGAACTTTACGTCTTTCTGGAATTTTGCGAGGCGCATACTTGAAGATCACAATTAACTTGAGTGATTAACTGTTGATGATTTGAAGGAGCGGTTTATAGTGGCATTCGTTGGAAGGGTCAGTTTGGATTGCCAAATCGTGAGCAGAAATCCCATTTAGTCATTAGGAATGACAAGTGCTTTTTTTCGCAGATTTTCGCCACGACAGATATCATAGCTTCGGTGACCTTCTCGAAAGTAACTCCCCTAATTTATTATATAAAATAAAGTTTCCGGTCCCCTATTCTCCTCCAAATAGTCGGCGCGGGTTGTCCTGGACAATGGTTTTAATCTGATAGTCGCTTATTCCTCCTTGCTTCAGGGCTGGGATGATGTTCCTGAATAAATGCGTGGGGTGCCAGTTGGCGAGAAAAGGCAGCGCGGCCTCGGGGAATTTAGGCGGCCGGCCCAACCACGTGCAAACGGAGTCATGAGAAATCGTGATCTGATCGAGATAACCCTTTTCGATCACGTTGACTATGACGGCGTATCGATCGGCATCTCTGGGGCAGCCAGCCAGTACTTCCAGCCCCATGCGATCCCAGGAAACGTACACTCCCTGATCCAGTGTCCTGACTTGATATGCGATATCAAGGTTGTCGCTCATGTGACCAATCTGAATACGTTTGGGATTAGCCCCGGCGGCGATCAGAAACTCCGCCTGCTCCGGTCCCATGCTGCCTCTCTGGGTATGAGTTATAACCGGAACTCCTGTTTCTTTCTGGACCCGGGCTGCTGTGCTCAACATCAGCTTCTCGTAATCAGTGATGCGGCCTTTGCTCGTGCCGGCCTTGACAACCCCGGCCTTGATCCCGGTGCCCCGGATACCCACCGTCACCTCCGTCATGAAGAGCTCGTAAAGTTCCTCCCGTACGTCGCCCAGACTGGCACGGAATTTCCAATAGGCCGTGGCCCCCTCTCCTTCGTAGTAATACCCGGTGGAACAGATGATGTTCACTTCGGATTTCTCCGAGATTTCTTTCAGAACTTCGATGTTCCTGCCACCATCTACCGTGGTCGCATCGACATAAGTCCTGAGACCAAGATCCTTGAGTTGTTGGAGAAGCGCCACTCCCTTCTCAACGGCGGCTCGATGATCGAAGGGAACTATAGTCTGATCACCTTCCCAGCCCGGATAACCACCCACAATATGTTCGTGAACTAAGGTCACACCCATCTCCGCAGGTGAGATCGGCCCCAATACGGTATTGACTTTAACTGCACTCATAGGTCTTTTCCCATGTTTCACCTTCTGTTGATATTTGTCCATTCATGTTGCCGCAGTTGAATCCATTGTATCTTACCCGGAATAATGCATCAACTCATGCGCAATGCATCCAAACTGCATGTTGAGATCGGCTTTTTGCCCGAAAAACTTTCGCTGCGACCCTGAAACCTGTAAAAACCATACGATTTTCAGATCGGACATGCAAGAGATGTCTCAATGAGATCCGTTTTTGCGATTTAAGGACGCACCTGCATCCCCGGAGTTTTATAGCCCGCTTCCCGCCTGTCAGAGTTAAGGGGTTCAAGCGAACAGGATGCGATAATAACGGGCGAGGGAGAAAGCCGACGCAACGTGAACAAACCACTTTCTGGCATGGTACACCACCTTGGCCCAACCTTCACAAGCCGTCTGATGATCAAAGTTACGGCGAGGACCTTCCGTTTGCGTAGCGTACCCTCAGTTTAGTTAAAAAGATGCTTTTAACGAAATTTTGCGAAAATGATAGAAAAAAAAATTTTGACTTGTCCGGATTTTAGGAATCTCACGCAGAATCGAGGGATGTCTTCGATTTTGCAAGGAAAAGGTTTTTAAAGAATTGTCCTGATGTTTCATCTACTTGGATTGTCGTTGCACCTAACATCCTTTCATCCTTGGTTTATTTTTCCTCTCATCCCGTTTCGTGCTTCTCGCCCAAAATTGGGGAGACCAACTTTGACGAACTGGTGAACATTCACTAAAAATTACACCCACAATTTGGGACAAAGGTAACAGCGTTCCGAGGTTCAAATCTTTTTATTCCACTTCATTTCCAGCACCAGAGGTTTTGCACGGGGCGCATGCGCTGGGGGGTACCTGCGCTCCGCATCAGTGTTGTTTTATTTTTTTCGGGGAACGGGGTGAAGTGGCAAGGGGGGATTGGTGAAACCAAAACAGACCCCAAATGGCATCTTCATTTGCCGCCGCTGTGACGGGTGTGGAAGGAGGATGACCATTGAGCATGAATGGTTAGACCAGTGCATTTTGGTGTGTGCCTTTTGCGAGAAAAGTTACATCTTTAAGCCCATGTCATAGGGCGTGATTCTTCGATCAGGTCGCGAGGCCGAGCTCGATCAATTCAGGATTCGGGGTGAGGAGCGGCGCGTTAGGTTGTCTCCCGATTCATCCCATTCAGGCTGGAAGCACGCCATCAACTGTGGGGATGGAGGTATGTCCTGAAATTGAAAAAGCCGGTCTCACTGAGTTACCACTTGCACCTTTAGTTGGGCAATCGCATGGTTTTACGGGCTTTAGGAGAACAGTGGAAGTTTTTATTTTTCCTCTCATCCCGTTTCGTGTTTCTCGCCCAAAATTGGGGAGGCCAACTTTGACGAACGGGTGAACATTCACTAGAAGTTGCACCAAAATTTGGAGGCAAAGGTAACAAGTATACACCTATTGAATTCTTCACCCTTTCTTGCCCGTGCCTCCTGATCAAATTACCTTCCTGTTCCAGCCGAATACTGCTTTGACCTTATTGAATCTCGGAGCCAAAGCAGATGAAATAAAGTGCCGGCAAGCCACCCTCTTAGCGAGGAGCAGAGGATGAAAAAAATAATAAGAACCGTTGGCTGGTGCGCTGTTTTTGCTTTCTGGGCCTTAGGCGCCCTTCTTTTGCGGCAAATATGGGTTTATCAAAAATCGCTGCCCGATCCGCTTGGCTCCTACATTGAATTCTCGATTATGTTTCTGGTAACTTTCTACGTTTTTGCGCTGCTGCCCATCAAACATTGCTTGGATTGGTTTCTCTGTCGTAGCGGGCTCGTCGAGGAAACGAACCGAGGTTTTCAATAAGACAAAGTACGCATGCCCTCAGACGATGATTATAAAGGCTGGGCCAAAAGGAGAAGGGGGGGTGAGTGATGTCGAAGATCCTTGTTGTCGATGATGAGGAACACATCAGGCTCCTATTTTCGGAGGAACTGAAGGAAGCCGGATACGAGGTCGTCACAGCGGAGGGCGGTTACAAGCTTGTCGAGAGAATAGAGGAGGAAAAACCGGATTTGGTCATCCTGGACATAAAGATGGCTGACTGCAACGGTCTGGATATCCTTCAAGACATCCGAAACGATTTCTATGACCTGCCCGTTATACTCTCGACTGCATACGATAGCTTCAAGGAAGATATTAAATCGATTGCAGCCGACTTCTATGTTGTAAAGGACATTGATTTGACCGAACTCAAGAAGAAAATCGCCATGGCGCTGGAAACAAGGCTTGTCAGTTTGCAACCCGCTTTGCAGGATATGCCGGAGTTGTCGAAGTGGTCATAATCGTCTGCACTCTTGCTCCGTCTCTGATGCCCCCAAGGATTTGGGGGACGTATACCGACGAGCAGACCTCGCCCTTTTCGAAGAGCCAGGGGCGCAACAATGTGAGATGATGGTGCAGTATGCTGACGGTGCTCGCCATGATGTCTTATTCACTTAAGGGACTTTCACAGATCCGGAGGGTAAGGTCGCAGGCCTTGTCGGAGTAATGCTCGACATAACAGAACAAGATCCAGGATAAACTTCTTGCGACCAATGGGACTCATGAAGAACCACCTTCGCTTTTGTCCCTTGAAAATTGTTTGTCGGCAGCCGCAATGGGAGCATCGGATAACCTGTGAAAGCCGCTTGAGAATCGAGTATATTGATGGTCTGACGCCCTCGAAACGTTATTCCATATCGCTTCGCAATAACCCTTCAAAATCGCTGTTAAAATGTCAACCCTGCTTGGCACTGAGAAATCCGATGTGGCCGGAGTGGATACTAATATGTTAGTCAGGGTACCGGCCACCTCAAACGCCGCATAGGGGAGAGCGTATTGAACAAGCCTGACCGGCCTTCCATATGTTATGGAAAAACGTTTGCGGACCTTGCGCTCCATTACCTTCACTATAACCGGCGAGTTCCTCACCCGGCCTCTTCGACTCCGCCCCGATAACGAATCTTCTTCGGTTGCAATGTGAGGAATGTGCCACTAGCTGGGTAGAGTCACACTCAGGGGGTGAATCTGTTTCAGGGATTCCTGAAACTTATCCCTCAATCCCGTCAATCCCTCAATCCGTCAATTCCTTAATTTGAACTTCCTTTTTCCGCTTCTATTGCCGTTTCTATTGCCGCTTCTGGTTGCCGCTTCTAGTTGCCGTTTTGCACGACCTCTCAGAGTGTGCCAGACTATTCGGGAAAACAGTAGATCCACTGCAGAGACGCAGAGAGCGCGGAGAAAGACTTTGCTAGACAGGATTTGCAGAATTAACAGAAACGGCTATTTCTAAGTCATGAGAGTCCTGTCGATCTTGTTGAATTTTTAATTCCCTCTGCGCTCTCTCCATGACCTGTCTATCACCAGCCTTTGCGGTGAAAAGCCTTTCCGTCTCTCCATGACCTGTCTATCACCAGGTGGATCTAGTGCTGTCGGCGACTTAACTGGCCAAATAGAAACAGTCTCCCAAAAGTTTCCATATTTTTCCATGACGCTTCCAGGGAGTTTCCATCTGTTTCAACGCGGACAAAGGGACCAAGGGCATCGGCAGGGTGCGGCCTCACAAAAGATCGGCCGCGAACTGGGCACTCACAAAGCGCCCTCACAAGGATTCGGGCGCGAACTTGAAGCATCCGGCGTGCTTCCACTGTGTACAGCGCGAACCCGAAGCGCAGTGAGGGTTCCGTGCCCGGCCCGGACTGAAGGCACCAACTAACGGTTGGCTCATTAGCCCGGACCTGAACGAAGTGAGGGTCCAGCATTAACCAACGGCTGGAGTATTAAGCCCGGACCTGAACGAAGTGAGGGTCCAGCATTAACCAATGGCTGGAGTATTAAGCCCGGACCTGAACGAAGTGAGGGTGCGCCCTCACAAAAGATCGTGCCCGGACTTGAAGCATCGAGTTACCGGTTGCAAGGTGTGGCCCGGACCTGAACGAAGTGAGGGTCCAGCATCTCACATGCTTCCGAACGATTAGCGCGAACGCAAGCGAAGTGAGCGTTCAGCGTTTAACGCGCTTCCTCGATGTTACCCGCGAACCCGAACGAAGCGAGGGTTCAGCTAAGCGAGATGGTAAGCCGCTTTCCTCGGCTTTCGCCCTCCTTCACCGGACTACCGGCCCAACTTCTCGATCGCGTTTCGCAGCCCCCGTCGTCGAGTGGTAAATGTTTGTGGTGCTCATTTTGAGGCTCAACCGGGGCATGACGGCAGTAAATCAAAAATTCCCATGATGTTTCCAGGATGTATCCATGGCAAAGAAAAAGATTAATGATGACACACTCTTACAATTGATCCGGGATGGAAACAGCCCGACCGAGGCAGCACGCCGGCTTGGAGTAGGTCGGGCGGCCGTCTCCAAGCGTTTGAAAGCGCTGAAGATTGAAGTCACCAGGGACGTGACGCTCCGTTCGGCGGCCAAACTTGTTGACCGGGGCATGGACGCCATGGCCCTGCTTCAGAAGATAATGTTAGCGCGAACCCGAAACGCAGTGAGGGTTCCGTGCCCGGACTTGAAGCATTGGCCAGCCGTTATGATGCTAAGCCCGGACCCTAACGTAGTGTGGGTCCAGTCCTGAGAAGTTCGCTTCCCGCTCCCTCTTCTTTTTGCCGCTTCTATTGCCGCTTCTGGTTGCCGTTTTGCACGCCTAATCCCTTTCATGATACGATATGGCCGATTACAACGTATAGGAGAAGTTCACAGGTTTTGGTGCTTATCCGTGTTCATCCGTATCAATCCGTGTTCATCGGTGTCCGGAATTTGGTTCTTGGCTAACCACCGTTCACTGCTTTCATTGAATTTGGCCTGAATTTGCAATGATGGGACTTAGCAATGAAGGGGTGGAGATTAAGGTGCTTATCCCTGTGCATCCGTGTCTATCCGTGTCCGGAATTTGGTTCTTCGCTGGTCACCGTTCACTGCAAAAACGCCCTGTTCATTGAATTTACAATGAAATCATTGACACTTCATCGAATCGGAGGTTTAAAACTTTATATTATGCCACAAATTCGTAAGAGAGAGGAAAAGCTGCATGCGCGCAGTTTGTGACAAGCAACAGGGACCATAAGGACCAGGTTTCGACAGATCCATGCGCATTGGTTTTCGGGCGCAAGTCCACCACCGATGCAGGCTTTCTTCTCATGAAGGAGATTGATCGGCGGCTCAACATCCTCAGTAGTGCTGAGTCGCAAATCGATGACCCCGAATGCGGGCCGAAAAACATGGAAAGAGGAGGAACATCCACGATGAGCAAGGTTTTTCTCGCCGTGTTATTAGCACTTGCGGCAACAGTGACGATGACGTCCCACGTGCATGCCGCAGCGGAAGACCTGCTTGTCGCTGCCAAGGCAGGAGACTTAGCTGCAGTCCGCCAGATACTGGAACGGGGCGCAGACGTAAATGCCAGGGACGTGAACAAAGAGACGCCGTTGCATGATGCCGCCGCCCGGGGCAAGACCGAGGTTGCGGCATTGCTCATTGAGAAAGGCGCAAAAGTAAACGCCAGGGACGTGAACCAAGAGACGCCGTTACATCATGCCGCTTCCCGAGGCAAGACCGAGGTTGCGGCATTGCTCATTGAGAAAGGCGCAAAAGTAAATGCCAGGGACGTGGACCAAGAGACGCCGTTACATCATGCCGCTTACCGGGGCTATGCCGAGGTTGCGGCATTGCTCATTGAGAAAGGCGCAAAAGTAAATGCCAGGGACGTGAACAAAGAGACGCCGTTGCATTGGGCCGCTGAGGACCAGCCCGACGTGGCCGCATTGCTCATTGAGAAAGGCGCAAAAGTAAATGCCAGCGACGATTACCAGGAGACGCCGCTGCATCGTGCCGCTTCCCGGGGCATGACCGAGATTGCGGCATTGCTCATCCAGAAAGGCGCAAACGTAAATGCCAGGAACGAGGACCAATGGACGCCGTTGCATCATGCCGCTTTTGCGGGCAATACCGACGTCGCGGCATTGCTCATTCAGAAAGGCGCAGACGTAAATGCCAGCGGCGTGAACCAAAAAACGCCGTTGCATTGGGCCGCCTTTGCGGGCAACACCGAGGTTGCGGCATTGCTCGTTCAGAAAGGCGCAGACGTAAATGCCAGGGACGTGAACCAAAAGACACCGTTGGATTGGGCCGCTTCCCGGGGCAACACCGAGGTTCAGGCATTGCTCATTCAGAAAGGCGCAGACGTAAATGCCTTAAATGGGAACCGTTGAACTATGTGGGCTTTACGCTGACCCCGTTCGCCTTCCTAACCGTGTGGGGACAAGACGCGCAAATATCACCTCTTAGAGGGAGGTTTTCAAATTGAGAATCCCAAAAAGAAATTCCTTTTCGCTGAGCCTGATTCTTCTAATTTTTTCGGGCTTTCTTTTTTCTTCATATACTCTTTCCTGGCCGGCGTCCGAGACCGGTGGAAATACACCACCGGGTAAGGAGCTTCCAACGCGCCAGGCCTCTTACGCACAATACGCCGCGCTTATTGCGGGCATTCGCACTCCGCAGAGCATCCTGGCGCCTTTTGAGAGCAGACCGGTTTGGACCGAATTCGCCAAGTCCTTCGACCACAACTGGGAGAAATACGAGAAGATGCAGTTGGCGCCAATGCGGGAGTGGGCCGCCAGTGAGCTGCCCAAATCAATGTCTTCCGGGTTGACCGTATTTTATCCATTCAGCGGGCCGGATTTTATCAACCCTTACACCCTTTTTCCCGGCGCAGGGACCTATATCCTGATAGCGTTGGAACCCATCGGCGGGATCCCTGATTTCCAGGCCATGAGCCAGAAGGAGTTCGATTCTTTTTTTGCGGACATCCGGAAGTCGCTCCATGATCTTCTGAGCATCGACTATTTCATCAGCGCACACATGCACACAGGCATGGAAAGCAAAGAACTCAACGGTGTTCTTCCTTTTCTTCTATTCGTCATGGCGAGGGAAAAGACGCGTATCCTCGACGTCGAGTATTGGTTCATGGAGCCGGACGGAACGATTCAGAGAGTCCCCGGCTTTGACAGTGGCCAGCCCGGTCCGGCAGGCGCCATTCCAGGGGTACGGATTCTCTTTGAAAGCGCAGGCTCGCCGGGCAATCAGCCCCGGACACTGTACTACTTTCGGTTGAATCTTTATAATTCCACCTTCCGGCGGAACCGCCATTTTATTACTTTTTTGCAGAGCTTTGGGCCGCTTATCACCTTTATGAAATCGGCGTCCTATGTGATGTTCGATCCAAAGGCCTCGATCGCGAGGCAGTTCGTTCTCGATCAAAGCCGCTATGTTCTGCAGGAAGATTCGGGAATTCCGTTCAGGTACTTTGACCCTTCAGTCTGGACTTTGCAATTTTACGGCACTTACAGCGAGCCCAAATCGATTTTCAAAGATTACTACCAGGCGGATCTTGCCAAGATATACGAAACCGGCAGGGACATCAAACCCCTGCCCTTCGGAATAGGCTATCACTTCCAGGTGGACACGGCCAACCTGCTGTTCGCAACCAGGAAATGAGGGCCATTGGCCGATGGGTATTTCTCAGGATGATTCACGTGGTAATCAAAAGTCACCACACTTGAGGATCATCTACTGTTGGCGCCCGGGGTTTGAAAGCGAGTGTTCAAAACCTCTATGGCTTTATCGGGGTCATTGCCCGCAATGACTGCGGAAATGGAAGAAACCGCGCAACTCAGAGCCAGGATGGGGATGCCCCCATTTCGCAGGGCCGTCACGAAAGTATCGGCAATTCCGTAGCGGTCGCCAAAATGCGGGCCGTGCAGAAAAAGCACCGACACCGGGCCGCGGCAAAAACTGTCCCGGCCCGGCAGATGTTTATCGAAAGTCTGCCCTGCCCTTTCACGCCGATCTTCTCCAAGGGCGAACGAAAAGTGAATGCCATTTGCCCCGGGAGCCGAGTTGGAAATCAGGAAAGGCAGTTTGAAGCCCAGTTCACCCAATTCCGACAGGAACGCCCCAAAACCGCTCATACACTCGAGCGGCAGGGAAACGTCCCAAAGATACAAACCTGTTTGGCGTGTAAAGCCATAAATCGTGACTATCTGCTCGTTGTACGAGCATTTCACCTCACTGAGCTGACGTTCGTCCATTCGGCAGACGGCCTGCCATTGGCTATAGGACCCGCAGGAAGGAAAGGCGAAGGAATCAAAAAGCCTCTCCATCGCAATATCAAAATCCGATGACGAGACGGCGACCGTAACAGCCGAAGGTGAGCTGGCAAACCCGTGTGGTTTGATTGCCGCGGCACCCAGGACCGTTATCAGTGAAGCCGTTATCTCAGGCCTTTGCTCATGCGGAAATATGGATATTCTGGAAATATCGTTCTCTATTTCCGTTGTTTTACAGCTACCCGAACCGACCACCTCAAGCATATAGCCGGAAAAAGAAAGTGCGCTCCTTGCACTGGCAGCCGTTATCGATTCCCCAAGCCCATCGTCGGCCACATGGGTAAGAAGACCCATATTTATCCGGCCACCGGCAAGAATCGAGCAAATGTTGCCCAGAAGGTCTGCCCCGCTTCGACACGAAGAATAGAGGTAGGCCCGGTTTTCGACGACTTTAATGCCTCCAACTCTGATCCTGGACATCAGGGCCTTCTGATTGATAGAATTTACTTGCAGAAATGCACGTCACACATTTGCACTCCGTCACCCCGGCGAAGCCTGCCCCGGAAGTATCTAGTCCGGAGGCCGGAGTCCAGAGGATTTCTCGAGATAGAAAATAAAGCTGGATTCCGGCTCTTTTGGCGTCGAAAAACGCCGGAATGACAAGATTAGGGCGCCTTCGATGAATTGAGCACGCTAATTTACGCAACTAAATGCTAGGAAACCAACCTTTCTATGCTCTCGACGAGCTCCTGAGCGTCGACCGGCTTTGCAATGTAATCTTCAGCCTCCGTGGCCTTGCCGTCGGCGTGCGAGTACGTAGTGGAAGGCACAGCTTCCCCTACGGCGGTAAGCAGAATTATGGGGATCTCTTTTGTTTCCTTGCTCTTTTTCAGTTCAGAGCAAAGAACATACCCGTTCTTGCGGGGCATCATCACGTCCAGAACCACGAGGTCCGGCCGCCTCTTCCGGATGGACTCCTCACCCTCGACGCCATCGTAGGCCTTCCCCACCTCATAGCCTTTGCTCTCAAGCATCATGCCGACGGTCTCAACCATATCCGGGTCATCATCGACTATCAAAACATACTTACCCATTTGCACCCTCCTAAGCTTTATTAAATAAAAATCTAAACTACGCACCTGTGGGCAGGAGCACACGAAAAGTGGTCCCCAAACCGGGCTTGCTCTCAACCTCCACAGATCCACGATGTGATTCGACAATTCCTTTCACAATGGCAAGTCCAAGACCACTGCCTCTCACAAACCTGGTTCTCGGGTCCTTGATCCGGTAGAACTTGTCGAAAATTTTTGAAATCTCTTCCGGGTCGATACCTATCCCGGTATCGCTAACGCAGACCTCCACAAAATTCACGCTCGAGGCGAGCGATACGCCTATTTCCCCACCGTCGGGGGAATAGTTGACAGCATTGCTGATCAGGTTTGAAAAAAGTTCCTCCATACTTCTCGGATCGGCCTCAATGAGAGGGACATCTTCCGGGATTTCCAGCCTCAACGAAATATTCTGGCCCTCCGCCCTGGGCTTTATCAGTTCGATAATATGATTGAGGACTTCGGCCAGATTGACAGGCACCTGTTGCTTAAACCATTGACCGCTCTCGATTTTGGTCACATCCAGCAGGTCGTTGATCAGATCGAGCAAATCCTGAATCTTCAATTGAGAACGCTCCAGGAGCTCTTTTTGCTTGTCCCGCAGTTCTCCGGCCAAACCACCAAGCACGACAGCCAAGAGTTGTTTGATCGAGGCCAGGGGGGACCGCAGCTCGTGAGAAACCAACTGCACAAAATTGGACTTCATTTCGTTGAGCTGTTTGTATATGGTAACGTCCTTAAGAAGGGTTACAGTACCCACGACCTGGTTGTCCACTCCGGGGATGGGAGCGGACACTGCATGGATATACTTACCCCCTCTGGAGAATTCCCGTGAAATCTGCCCGGCCTCTTCCCAACATGAATCCACAATGGCTCTGAGATCATTCTCCAGGCCGTCGGCTGCAATGTAATCCGGCAGAGCAGAGGGTTCCTGCAAAGATGCCGGAAACTCGAACAGCTTCATTAAAGCAGGATTATGAAGCACTATCTCCAAAGAGCGATTTGTAACAAGGACTCCATCGGCCATACAGTTAGTAATCGTCCTGATTCGGCTTTTCTCGACAGACAGGTCATAAAGGTTTTGGACCTGAGTCTCCTGCAGTTGACGGGCACAAAGCTCCAGCGCCCGTTTCTCCAGTGCTCTTTTTATTATCAGGATCAGGTGGTCGGCCGCGAAAGGCTTGGTGATAAAATCGTATGCGCCTTTCCTCATTGCCTCTACGGCGGTAGCCACCGTGCCATGGCCGGTGATAACTATAAGCGGCAGATCGGGATACTTGACCCTAACCTCCTCGATGACCTCAAAGGCGCCCATCACCGGCATCAGAAGATCGCAAAGAATCACGTCCGGAGAGTGAGTCAAAAGTAAATCCAGCGCTTCCCTGCCGTTTTCGGCGGTCAGAACTTCAAATCCTTCCGGCGCCAGAAGACGGCGACAGCCTTCTCTTATCACTCTTTCGTCATCGACAACCAAAACGGTTTGCATGCCGTCAACCTTGCTGATCTCTTAGTTCAACCGGTTGAACTCAATTTCAAGAGACGAAGTCAATTGCCCTTTCAGGACATTCCAACGGCAACACGACTGTGAATACGGCGCCGCCCGAAGGAGCGTTGCTGACCGACATAGTGCCGCCATGCTGCTGAATTATTCCGTATGCTACGGAAAGCCCGAGTCCGGTACCCTCCCCGGGCGCCTTAGTGGTAAAAAACGGCTCAAATACCTTGCTGATGATTTCTTCAGGAATTCCCGGGCCGGTATCGGCGAATTCCAGGATCACCTGCTCGGAAAACTGATCGAACCTGCTGGTAATAGTTAATTTGCCTCTGCCGCTCATGGCCGTTCCGGCATTGATTAACAAATTGATGAAGACCTGCTGAAGCTGGCCCGGATCGCCGATCATGGTAGGGATATCCTCCAGAAGGTCGAATACGAATTCGACATTGTGGAAAAGCGCCTGATGGGTCAACAGTTCTACAGAGCGACGAATGGCGGAGTTAATATCGTAGTTAAATCTCTGATTGACCGACTGCCTGCTGAATTCGAGCAGACGCGCTACAATTTCTTTGCAGCGCATGGTTTGGGTGATGATTTCCTGAATGTCCTCACTCCATTGCAGATTGGCAGGCTTCAAATCTCTCATGAGTATATCGGCAAATATAAGGATGCCGGAAAGAGGGTTATTGATTTCGTGAGCAATACCCGCCGCCAGCCTTCCGATGGAAGCGATCTTTTCAGCCTGCATCAACTGCATTCGGGTGTTTTCCAACTCTTTGAGCATCCTCGTGAGTTCTCTAAGGTCGGAAAATATGATTACGGTCGCTATCTCGGAGCCGCTCTGTTGGATGATTGCAGCAGAGAAACTTACCGGGACCTCTTCACCATCTTTTCTGACCAGAGTTATTCGAGTAGAGTTGAGCTTACCTGGCGGGCCATACTCACCGCTGCGCATTCGCCGCATATTCTTTTCTACGAGTTCAGAGCCGATAATTTGATGCAGAGCACCCGGCCTGCCGATCGCCTCATCGGCGGTGTATCCCAGGATCCGTTCGGCTGAATCATTGTAGATAAGGATGTTGCCTTCAAGATCGGCTACCACGATACCGTCCGCCGAACTCTTGATGATGTTGTTGAGAAAGCTGTTTGCGCTCAACAGCTCTCGTTCCATTTGAATATGCTTGGTCAGGTCCTGGAAATACAAACATGTAATAAAGCCCTTGCCAAACCTGGCGACAACTATGCAGGTTTCAAATACGCGATCCTCCAGACTCGAGTTGGCGGCAGGCTGGATCATACTGCAGAAGCGCAACTCGTGGAAATGTTCCTTATCGACCTTAAGGGCCAGATCGCGCGCGATGCTCAGCAACTGTAGCGGCAGGAGTCCGCCGACGTCTTTTCCAACCAAATCGTCTTTATTCTGCTCGAGTATTTCAGCCATCTTGGAATTGGCGTAAATTACCCGGTCGTTTTCATCAATCATCAGGATACCCTCCTGGGTAATTTCGACGAGCATCCTGATTTTCTGTTCGGCTTCGACGAGCGGGGTTATGTCTCTAAGGGCCTTAAATCCTCCGATCACCCTGTTTTCAAAATCCGTAATCATGGAACAGTGCACCGCCACAGGGACTTCTTTTCCATCGCGATCATAAACGGTACGCCGCAACCCGGCGACAGGCGTCCTCTTTTCCATCGCCTGCTTCAACAGGCATTCATCCGTATGGCAGAAAGAACTTCGCAGCACTTCGGCGCAACTCATGCGGTTGACCACTTCACTGCTGCTGTAGCCGGTGAGTTTCTCAAGGTGGTCGTTCATATAAATGATCGTCAAGTCATTATCCACCATGAAAAAGGGCATTGGGAAATGGTCGATTACGCTGGCAAATATATGATTCCGCGCCCTGTCTCCCAACCCCTGGGCAACTGCTGAGGCAGGCCGCAGTATGAACACACATCCCGCCGGGTTGCCATCGCTGTCATTCACCAGTTGCGCGGATAGTAGAAAAGCCAGCCAGTAGCCCGCATAATTCCTGAAATGGACTTTAAACTCATCAAGGGCCCCTCGACTGAGACACTCCTCGAGCAGAGATTGCCCTCCGTTTTGAGCGCTGCGCAGAACATCTGAACAGAACACGCGCCTTCCGCCGCTTAATGTACAGCCAGTAAGAGTTTGTGCTGAGTGATTGAGAAACACGACATCCGAGCGCAAATCCGTAACTATCACGGGATCGGGGAAACGGCTGAAGCAGGCTTGGAAGAATGCCAAATCAGGTAGGCCGGTGCTGTCTCCAGTTATGGGGCGCTGGTCTGTCTTAGCAGTTTCAGCAGCCTGGGAACCCATCTTCCTAGTCCTCTCTCGCTGAATGCGTTTTGTAGCTCAGCGCCTTACCCACGGGTACCGGGGAAACCGGATAAATCGAGATCAAGACTGGATTCAAGCACGACACATCTTTTATACAGCAAAACTCACGGGAAAAAAAGTGCAATCTGGCGGGGAGATACGCGCCTCATTGAGCAGCAGGCGCGCAGACAAACCGGTTGTCCACACGCAGGAGCCAGTAAATCAAGATCCCGATAAAAACCGCTGTTACCATCGGATGCCAAAAAAGTGCGAAGTAATTTCCGAACACCGGGTACAGCAGGTTAGGTAGAAGGCTCATGGATAAGCTGATTGACGCCATTAGCCATCCGAGCCGACGGGTGGGTGGTGAGTCAAGGGCTGCTACAGCCCAGATCCCGAGGGCCGGAGCGAGAATCACGTAGCTGTTGACTTCGTTAAGAGGGTTGAACAACATCAGGTAGCCGGCAGTCAGAGCGAGCAGCCACATAGCGCGGAATGTTCCACAGAGCCGCCGGGCTCCCATCAACCATAACCCAAGGGTTAGCCCTCCCGCCGCAACCCGCACCAATTTCGATACGCCGTTTGGCAGCTCCCAGCCAAAGGTCCTGATAATACCGCAGATGTCAGCGAAACGGTGTTGGGCAATGGCTGCGCACACCTGCATATTGGCAAGGAATGCGCGGTATTGGGATATTACATAATCGGCGGGCGAGAAGAGGAAAGGCAACAAAGCCAAAGCGGCCAGCACCGGGACAAGGCGCCAGCGCAAGGGTGCATAAACCACCACCGAGAGCAACAGCAGCACCAGCCCCAGAGGTTTTACTCCGAATGCGAGCACCATCAAAGCTGCAGCCGGCCACCACTGCCGGCGCGGGAGACATGCCGCAGCGTGCAGGGTGAGTGCGGCTAACATAAAATTTGCCTGCCCGTTTCGCAGCGCGCCGAGGCAGAGCGGCATCGTCAAGATCGAAGCATAAAGAAAAGCCCGGGCGATATCGGCCCCGAAAAGCTCCCGCTGAAAGCGCCAAACACCTGCTGCCAGGAGAACCGCCCCGCACAGGCGCCAGAGTATATCGCCTGCAGGCACGGGCAACCAATAAAAAGGGGAAAAGATCAAAGCAAACTGGGGCAGGTAGTGTATGCCGCCAGTGCCGGTGTAGATGCCTCTTCCGGCCCACCAATCCGCGCAGGTCTGGTGGTAGACAGGGGTGACAGTGCGGTGCAGAGGGTCATATGCCACCAGGACGCTGATAACCAGCATCGGCAGGAGCCAGATCAAAACCGCGAGTATCATCTGTGCACGCTCGCCGCCAACCCATTTGGATGCTCCCGGCAGATTGCCCTCCACCGCTTTGGACATATATTTCCCCTTAAGTCTTTCGTTTTGCGAACTACCGTCCATCCGGAAACCCCGATAGAGTCCAAAGTTTATTTACCGTAAAACGCCGCACGCAGCAACCAACCGGGAACACAATTTCACTCAGTCTGCTCGATCCGGGGGAAATTTTCTCAATTCATAGAGTTTCGCGTATTTCAAAAAAGTTCCTACTCCCTTTGAAAGAGAAATTACAAATCCATCAAACCCAGCCATGAATCCCAACCTGAGCAAATAATTCCTGCAAAACATCCAGAACCCGCGCAAAAGGGCATCCGCCGGCCCTGCCCTTTTTCCGGCAGCATGCATCTGCCCGGCAAGTTCAGTGGAATACTCGTCGAGTTTTCGAAAAATTTCCGAGTAGGACCTGTAGCTGAAATGTTCGATGCAGAATGGCAGTTTGGCTGTTGCACCGTTTACGACGAGTTGTTCATGCGTCAGCCCGACGAATCTGCACTTATTCTTTCTAAAGAGCCTCACAACTTCGTCGGGCCACCAGTCTGTGGATTTGATCCATTTCGCGTGGAAGAAATTTTTCCGCCTGAATGAGTAGCCATCGGCCGTTTGTTTACCGGAAAGCAGTTCGGCTATTCTTAGCGCGGTTTCCGGGGGAACACGTTCGTCGGCATCCAGCATAAGCACCCAGTCGTGGGAGCACTTTTCAAGGGCACTGTTCTTCTGAGGGCCGTAGCCTTTCCAAGGTTCGACGAACCACCTGGCGCCGAACAGTCTGGCGATATCTTCCGTACGGTCCTCGCTCCCGCAATCGACAATAACGGCTTCGGCTGCGAACGAAACACTTTGCAGGCAGTCCCGCAAATCGACTTCTTCGTTTTTTGTAATGATGGCCACCGAGAGAGGAACTTTATTCATCCTGGATTTCCTCGAGGTATATACTCCACCGACCTGACACTGTTGCTTTTTCGACGATCGATTTTCAGGAATGATCGTATTCCATTTTTCATAATGAGGCTATACTGTTTTCATCAGCTACACCCCCCATCACGTGGAGACTCAAAACATGGAAGAAATGCACTATGAGGGCTTTATCATCCGGCCTCCCAGCGAAGCGGACAGCTTATTGCTCCAGGTTACCCTGGGGTGCTCCCACAACAAGTGCACCTTTTGCGGCGCCTATAAAGACAAGCGGTTCACGATAAAAGAAGACGCCATAATCGATGCGGATATCGATTACGCTTCCACCAACCTCCGTTTTTTTCGAAGGGTTTTTTTGATCGACGGCGACGCTCTGATTATCCCGCAGCAAAGGCTCGTAAGGATATTGTCGCGTATAAGAGAAAAGATGCCGTGGATCCATCGGGTCGGAATCTACGCCAACGCCAAGGGGATTCTTCGCAAAACCGAGGAGGAACTTGCAATATTGCGCGACCTTGGGTTGGGGGTCGTTTATTTCGGCCTTGAGAGCGGGGATGCGCAGGTATTGCAGGACGTGAGGAAGGGGCACACGCCTGAGCGGATGATCGAGGCCGGACGAAAAATCCGGGTTGCTGGAATGAAACTCTCGGTAATGGTCATTCTAGGTCTTGCCGGGCGCGAAAGATCGCTTGAACACGCGCGCGCAACAGGCAAGGCGCTCTCAGCAATCGATCCCAACTATGTCGGGGTACTCACGCTAATGATTACCCCTGGTACTCCTTTGGCCGCGCAGGTGAGCAACGGTCAATTCGAGCTGCTCACCTCTCACGAAATGCTCAAAGAACTGCGAGAAATGCTCACTCACACCGATATGACACGCGGCCTTTTCTTTGCCAACCACGCGTCCAATTACCTTCCGCTCAGGGTTAAAATGCCTGCTGACAAGGAGAAGGCGATCCAGTCGCTGGACAGTGCACTCAGGGGAGAAAAAGCGCTAAGATCCGAATGGATGAGGGGGCTTTAGTACAGTGAGTAGTGAATAGCAAATAGTAAAAACAAAAACAATTCCCCTTGGTGAACCCTCACTAGGTTTCGGGTTCGCGGGTAACATCGAGGAAGCGCGTTAAACGCTTCAAGTTCGCGGCCGATCTTTTATGAGGCCGCACCCTCACTAGGTTTCGGGTTCGCGGGTAACATCGA
>JBEKPW010000035.1:0-49541 GCA_049520315.1 Syntrophobacteraceae bacterium | reverse complement strand
AAAATGAGAGCGATCATGACGGCCTACTATATGGAGGCCAAAACCCCAAAAGAGATAACCGGCAAAAAAATCGCGTGGATCACAAGCGGCGGACCGGTCGAACCCCTGCATGTGATGGATGTGATTCCGATCTATCCGGAAAACTACGGAGCCATGATCGGAGCCAGCAAGATGGGTGTGGAACTTTGTGAAAAATCCGAACAGATGGGATACTCCAGCGATCTTTGCTCCTATGCGCGGGCCGATATTGCCAGTGCCAAAGTGAACGGAGGCCCCATCGGCGGATTGCCGGCGCCGGACATGCTGGTCTGCTGCAACAATATCTGCGGGACAGTGCTAAAGTGGTACGAGGTGCAGGCCCGGTATTTCAATGTGCCCCTGTTCATTTTGGATACGCCGGTCTGCCACACGGAATTCAATCACGACATGAAGCAGTATGTAACGGCTCAGCTAAAGGAATATATCTCATTTCTGGAGACAATTTGCGGCAAGCCGTTTGATTATGACCGCATGAAAGAAGTGGGCAGACTCTCCGTCCAAGGGACGGGGCTCTGGCAGGAAATCCTGGATACCACTATGAACCGTCCGGCTCCCATGACCTGTTTCGATGCATTTTTTCACCTTGCTATGATTGTCACCCTGCGGGGAACCCAGATCGCCGTGGATTTTTACGAATCCTTGCTGCAGGAAATGAAAGACCGAATCGCCCAGGGCATCGGAATGCTTCCCGTGGAAAAATACCGGCTGGTCTGGGACAACATTCCGGTTTGGTACAGATTGCGATGGCTGTCCGACAAGTTTGCAGCTCATTCAGCCTGTCTGGTGGCAGACACCTATACCTCCGGGTGGTGCAGCAATATGAAATACCTGGATGAAAACGATTTTTTAGGTTCCATGGCGGAAATGTACACCAGGATTTTTCTGAACTCCGGAACCGACATCATGGCCGACAACATTATCAAAATGGTTGAAAAATACGAGGCTGACGGAGTGGTTTTTCATTCCAACCGCAGCTGCAAGCCCTATTCATTGGGCCAGTATGACATACAGAGACTCATTAAGGAAAAGGTCGGCATTCCCACCCTGATGATCGAGGCCGACATGACAGATGAGAGGAATTTTTCCGAAAGCCAGGTGGAAACCCGAATTGACGCATTTATTGAAATGCTCCATTAGGTAGTTACCGAATAGGAAACTGCCAGTGCCGCATCCGGGGTTTCCGGATGGACACCAGGCAAGCTTTGCGGCTTGACATATGATTTGCGTCTATCCGCAAATCTGCTCAATTAGCCATTTATGGAAGCCCACTGCAATGAGGATTTGATGATAACAGCAGGTATTGATGTAGGTTCAATCAGTGCCAAGGCGGCAATCATAGAGGACAACAAGTTGTTGGGGGCGTGCGTCATCCTGACTGGATACAACGCCCAAAATGCGGGGCGGCAGGTTTTTGACCAGGTTCTGTCGGAACTTGACCTTACAGCCTCCCGGATCAACAGGATCGTTGCCACCGGATACGGAAGAAACAGCATTCAGTTCTCCGACAAAGCGGTTACTGAAATTACCTGTCATGCGGCCGGCGGGATTTTTTTGAATCCTGCGATACGATCCATTATCGATATCGGTGGGCAGGACAGCAAAGCCATTGTGATCGATAAAAACGGAAAGGTTCAGCAGTTTTCCATGAATGACAAGTGTGCTGCGGGAACCGGAAGGTTTCTCGAGGTCATGGCGCGCGCTCTGGAAGTGGACCTGGACGCATTTGGTGAATTATCGCTCCATGCGGACAATAAAGCTTCCATCAGCAGCCTGTGCACGGTTTTCGCCGAATCGGAGGTAATATCTCTGATTTCCAAAGGAGCAAAACGGGAAAATATCATCGCAGGGATTCATGCGTCTATTGCTTCCCGTATAATGGCCATGGGAGAACGCATCGGCATTACCCCACCGGTCATGATGACCGGGGGGGTCGCCAAGAATATCGGTGTGGTAAAGGCGCTTGAAGAAAAACTGAACACACCCGTCATTGTTTCAGAATACGCACAGGTAAACGGCGCCATCGGAGCGGCGCTGATTGCTTCAACCATATAAAGATCATCAGTATTTAAAAACAGCAATCGGCTGCGTGTGTATCAGAACGGGAACAAAGACTGTAATCGCTGAGCAGACATGATGTCCCCCGAAAGCTGAAGCTTACCCGTCATGTAGGCTTTCATACCGTCGAGCTCACCATTCCACATGGCCACCCAGTTTGCATCCTCCATAGTGAAGGTCACGCTGGGGCTGGCGTGGGCCCCTGTGCTCACTTGGCAGGCGCTGTTTTTGACCACCACGTTCCAGTCACCGCCCTGATCGCCGGTAATGTGAAACTGGAAAACCAGGTCGAGTCCCGCCGCCTCTCCGGCATTGAATACCTGGGGCATTTTCTCAAACACATCCTTTACTGTGGTGATTGCCATTTTTTTCTCCTTTTTTCATGTTGTGATGGGTTAGCTACTCCCCTCCCTGATCCCACAGCCTATGCGCTCACAGCCCCAGACAACGTTTAAACTACCCAAGCATTTCACACTTTTTCATGAGCGCGCGGGGCTTACCGTGGTCCGCTCGAACGGGAATGGATAATTACGGCCTAAGCCTGTAAAAAGACTGAGCAGATTATCCGGTGCCCTCGATGGCGGCTTTGACCCGTCCCCTGCTTTTCTTCACTATGTTGCCGGGCAGTCACACCGTGGCAAACCAAGGAAGCCGGAAATCTCAAACATTTTAATGCCCTGATAATAGTATTGCAATTTGTAAAAATAGTAATTGTGAGACTTAATTCTTGTGTTGGCACTGAGGTCGAGGTCTTCAACCGGGGAGTTTTTTTTCGAGAGCCATGGCGATTTTTTTCTTTAGTTCGGTTAAATCAAAGCTCTTTACAACATAGAAGTCGGCCGCAATCGATTTCATATCTTCTTTGAAGCCATCGTGTGCGGTTAAGAGTATAACCGGCAGGTCATGAAAATGGTTTCGGATGTCCTGAAGGATGTCCAGACCTTTGTAGTCAACCTCCTTTATGTCCAGAATGACCAAATCCGGTTCTTCCTCTTCAATTTTCTCGATAAGCTTGTAACCGCTTTGCGAAGTGATGACCTCGCATCCGGCTTCCTTGAGTTCCATCGAATATAGGAGCCTGATGTTTTCATCGTCCTCGACGACAAAGATCCTCGGCATAACTCAACCCCCTTCTTTGTACAGATCCCTGATCCGCAGGAGGAGGGACGGCCCCAAAAAGAACCCCGGGTCCGTCCCCATTGGAGGAAAGCGGGCTGGATCTCCGGTGGGACTTATTCCGAAGATCTCTATTAGAGTGCGCAAACGCCCATATGCGCTGAAACGGGAACATGTGAGATACTGGGGCAACGGTTCTCGCAACGCTCCCGCAAAGACAGTCCTTCGGTGATAGCTCTTAGAGTTATCGTCAATTGAATGCCAATTCACCGATCATTTGATTGCATGTACAAACCACGCTGGGAAATGGTCACAGAGAAAAATCTTTTTCAAACCCATGTCATGCGCCATGCCTGCTCATAGTGCGTTGCGGAAAGCGCCTCGTTTGCAGATAGACCTTGGCAAAAAAGCTCATCGAAATCGCTGAGCGGTAAAGAATACCCTTTTTACAAGTCGCCGCAACTGCGACCCATAATAAACAGTTTGTTGGGAGACTGGCGTAAAGAATTAATCAGTTTTGATAAAGTTGTGTAAAGTGTGAAAAGTGTAGGTGCGACCCCTTGGACTCTTGTGGGCGGTATGACACAGCGTTAGGTTGTTTTTTCTATTTTCTCCAGTTTAATGACGACACGGCGATTTTGTGCCTGGTTTTCCGGTATTGCCCTGCCGTTTGCATCGCGGTTGGACACCTTTGGAAAAGTATCGGCATAACCGGCTGCGCGAAGTTTTTGCGCCGAAATCCCTTCTTCCAGAAAGAAACGTACCACCGCTGCCGCCCGTGCAGTCGATAGCTCCCAATTGGACGGAAACAACGATGTGTTGATCGGCGCATCGTCGGTATGGCCTTCAACGGTGACCTGATAGTCCTTGAATTCTTCCGATTTCAGGTTTCCGGCCACGTCGCGCAATATCATCTTTCCTGTCGGACTCAATATGGCCGAACCACTGTCAAAAAATGCAGCGCTGCTTATCTCGAGCGACGTAATTCTGTCGCTTTTTTGCTCGAAGTTGGCCGCACCCTGAGATTTGAGGTTATCGACAATCTCGGGCAGAGAGGCTGGTGCCGGGATTTGCTCGGACGTTTTATCAACAGATGCTCCGACCCCGGGTTCGGCGGGTTCAGACCTTTCCAATTCCTTTTCTTCAACGGGAGCGGACAATTCCGGTTTTATCATCTCAACGGGACCGGGGAGAGGCACATGGGCCTCGATCGGCTTTGGCGCCTGCGCCGGTATTTCCACCTTTTGCGCCGCCTCGACCTTCGGTGTATTTTGCTTTTGAGAAATCGAAGCCAACGCAGCCACGACAAAAAAGCATAACAACAATGTAATCATGTCCGCGTAAGTCATGAGCCAGTCATCTGCATGGCTGACTTTCTTTCGTTTCCTTTGCCGGCGATACATCATGCGTTCGCTGCCTTCACGTTCCATCCCCGATCTCACATTGGCGCATTTGATCTTCAGGCGCCGGCCCCGCCGTTCCTGATGACATGCGGATACTGAACCAACTCCTTGCCGGTGGCCACCCGGCAGAGCCTAATCAGACTGTAGGTACGGCAAACTCTTAAGAAATTGGGTATGCTCCCCAAAAATATTGTAATAATCGTGATTCTCAGGGCGCAGGAAACTGTTCAGACGATCCCGAATGTACATAGGCGATTTGTTGTTGACCAACATCACCATGCCCTCTGTGATCAACTGGTTCCGAAAACGGCTGTTTTCGACCTCCTGACGCAACTTGGACGCCGCAGGCACATAGACCATCCGCGCCGATACCACACCGTACAGCGTTGAGAGAAACGCTATGGCAAGGTTTGAGCCTATGCCCGTGATATCGCCATTAAGGTGGCAAAGCATGGTCACCATGCCCACCAGCGTGCCAACCATGCCAAAAGCCGGCGCATGGCTCCCCATGGCTTCCAATATGTCAACTGGTATGCTGTCTCGCTCATAACAGGCATCCGCCGCCGTTTCCATCATTGAACGCACTTCCTCCGGCGTGTATTCGCTGACCACCATATTGAGTCCATACCTGACAAAGGTATCGTCGATCCCGCTTTTTCCAATGCTGGCCTCCAACGCGCGCATTCCCTTTTGTTTCACCAGACGCCCCCACTTGATGATGTCCATCGTATCGCGATGAAGGTCTTCGTGAGTTATGGGCGACTCTTTGAGCATATTTGAAATTGCACGCAGCGCCTTCTTAACGTCGCTTGCCTGAAAACTCATGAAAGCCACGGCCATCACACCGCCTACCACGATCATCAACCCTTCAACGCTGAAAAATGCCAGGAAACCGTGTGCGCTCATTACAATCGACCCCAAAACCAGCAACAAACCAAAAGCCGCTCCCATGACCGGAGCCCGCGCATAAGGAGATGATTGCATTATTTTACGCATTCCAGAACCTCAGTGCTCAAAGGGTTTTGCGCTTCATCGTCGGATATAATATCCCCAGCGAATCCATACAAAAGACATGCCAAGGAATGCAACATCCCAACACGCTGATTTGGTTCGTGCTGTTTCACGTTTCACATGGAAAATTTGCGTTAAGAAAGGTAAAGCGAATTGACAACTCTTTACAAAAATCTATTCGCCAACCGGGGGGATGGGACTGTTAGAATCCAAAAGCTGTGCTTGCGTCGAAATAGGTGAAATGCTAAAAGGCATCAACAAATCGCCTCCTGCGATACTATGTCTGCAATTCGGGCAGAATGCGGGAAGCAGGCGTCTTTTTTCTTTACGATAATCCTCCGGGAGGCTGAAATTCTATGTATTTCCGCGCCTGAGGGGGCCACGAACCGCGTATTCACTAATACATTCCGGGCGAGGGGTAAGTGACAATGAAGTTCCCATCGGATACAGAAGATAAGAGAGATTCAGGGAAGGAAATAGCCCATGCCGGTGGCAGGAGATGGTGGGTTTTATTGTTTGCTGCCCTTCTGGCGGGACCTTTGGCCTATACCGGTTGGATATTTTCCGGAAAGCACGCCGCAGGGCAAGGTCCCCCCACTCTTCGAAGCGTTCCGGTTGTTGCCGCTGCCGCCGAAAAGGGGGATATCCACGCATATATTACAGGGCTCGGCACAGTCACCGCGCTCTATACCGCAACCATACACACCAGGGTTGACGGGCAGGTAATGAAGGTCCCGTTCAAGGAAGGTGACATCGTCAAGAAGGACGCCCTGCTGGCGGAGGTAGACCCGCGGCCGTTCGAAGCGGCGGTGCTCCAGGCGCAAGGCCAATTGGAAAGGGACAAGGCGCTGCTTGAAGAAGCCAAAAGGGACTTGAAGCGGTACGACGTCCTTGCCAAACAGGATTCGATAGCACAGCAGATAAGGGATGACCAAGTCTACCTGGTGCATCAGGATGAGGGGACGGTCAAACTCGATCAGGGAAATCTCGACGCCGCCAAAGTGAATCTCGTCTACACGCGTATCACTGCTCCTTTCACCGGGCGAATCGGGTTGAGGCTCGTGGACCCTGGAAATATCGTTCAAACAACCGATACCACCGGGATAGCCGTGATCACCAAGGAGCAGCCCATTACGGTCATTTTTCCCATTCCGGAAGAGGACCTGCCATCCGTTTTGAAAAAGGTCTACGCCGGAGAAACCCTGCAAGTCGAAGCTTACGATCGTGCACAAACGCGAAAAATTGCCACGGGGCATTTGCTGGCGCCCGATAATCAGATAGATACCACCACCGGGACCAACCGGTTCAAAGCCGTGTTCGAAAATAAAGACAATGCTCTTTTTCCCAACCAGTTCGTCAATGCCAGTCTTCTTATGGAAACCTTGAGCGGCGTGACGGTGATTCCCACTGCCGCCTTACAGCGCAGCCCCAAAGGGACCTACGTCTACCTCGTCAAGGAAGACCAGACAGTAACGGTGCGCTGGGTAAAGCTCGGGCCTTCCGAAGGAGACAGGGTATCCATTGAAGAAGGAATTACACCCGGCGACCTCGTTGTGGTGGAGGGCGCCGAAAGGCTGAAAGAGGGCAGCCCGGTCGAAGTGCAAAAGCAAGGCTCGGATTCCTCCACGAAGGGTAATGGATGAATCCTTCAAGGATCTTCATTCTCCGGCCGGTTGCGACCACGCTTCTGATGGTGGCCATTTTTCTGGCAGGCGCAGTGGCATACCATCAACTGCCTGTTTCCGCCCTGCCGCAGGTTGATTACCCCATTATCCAGGTACTGACCTTTTTCCCGGGCGCAAGCCCTGACGTAATGGCGTCTACGGTCACGGCGCCCCTCGAGCATCAGTTCGGGCAAATGCCCGGTCTAAAGCAGATGATCTCCAACAGCTCGAACGGCAGTTCCGTGATTATTCTCGAGTTCAGCCTCGACCTCAGCCTGGATGTCGGCGAGCAGGAGGTGCAGGCGGCCATTAACGCTGCGTCCACTTTCCTGCCTGCGAACCTTCCAAACCCGCCGGTCTACAGCAAGGTCAACCCGGCCGACGCGCCGATTCTCACGATGGCGCTGACCTCGAAAACTCTGCCTTTGCCCAAAGTTGAGGACCTGGCCGACACGAGGCTTGCGCAGAAGATTTCTCAATTGCCGGGCGTAGGGCTGGTAAGTATAAGCGGCGGCCAAAGGCCCGCCGTGCGGATTCAGGCCAACCCGGTCGCGTTGTCTGCCTACGGCCTTGGTCTGGAAGACCTTCGCTCGGCGGTTGCGGCCGCAAATGTGGATCAGGCCAAAGGGGCATTCGACGGCCCGCGGCAGTCCTGGATAATAGGGGCAAACGATCAGCTTCTTACCAGCAAGGACTACCGTCCCCTGATCATCGCCTACCGCAACAACGCCCCGGTATTGTTGTCCGACGTCGCCGATGTGATCGACGGCGCCGAGAACGTAAACCAGGCGGCATGGATGAATACCACCCCGGCTGTGATCCTCAATATACAGAGACAGCCCGGCGCCAACGTTATCGAGGTTGTCGACAGGGTGAAGAGGCTGCTGCCCCAGTTGCGGAGCACTTTGCCCGCCGCCGTGAACCTTCAGATCCTGACCGACCAGACCATCACCATTCGGGACTCGGTCAACGATGTTCAGTTCGAACTTATGCTGGCCGTAGTGCTGGTTGTCATGGTGATATTCCTGTTTTTGCGAAACCTCTCGGCCACGATCATCCCCAGCGTCGCCGTCCCGTTGTCCCTGGTGGGCACATTCGGAGTTATGTATCTGCTCGGGTACAGCCTCAATAACCTTTCCCTGATGGCCCTCACCATCTCTACGGGTTTCGTGGTCGATGACGCCATCGTTATGATTGAAAATGTCGCCCGCTACATCGAGCAGGGAGACTCAGCCCTTGAGGCCGCCCTGAAGGGTTCAGCGCAGATCGCCTTCACGATCATGTCTCTTACGATTTCACTTATTGCCGTTCTCATTCCTTTGCTTTTCATGGGTGATGTGGTGGGCAGGCTCTTTCGCGAGTTCGCGGTAACTCTTGGCGTCACAATCCTGATCTCGGCCGTTGTCTCCCTGACTCTGACACCGATGATGTGCGCCCGCCTTTTGCACCACACCCCCAAGGAAAAACAGGGAAGGTTCTACCGCCGATCCGGGGAAGCATTTGACAGGATTATCGCCTTCTATGGAAAAACGCTTCGCTGGGTGCTCGACAGGCAGGCGGCTATACTGCTGGTGGCAGCGGCAACTCTGGTTTTCACCATATTCCTGTATATTATTGTGCCCAAAGGATTCTTCCCGGTCCAGGATACCGGTACTATTCTGGGCATCTCGGAAGCGCCTCAATCGATCTCTTTTCCAGCTATGGCGGAAAAGCAGCAGGCCCTTGCCAAAATAATTCTTGAGGACCCCGCGGTCCAAAGCCTGTCCACGTTCATTGGAATTGACGGGACCAATATCACGCTCAACTCCGGCAGGGTCCTGATAAACTTGAAACCGCTGGCGGAACGTCATATAGACGCCGGTGAGGTAATTCGCCGCCTCCAGCCGGCGCTGGCAAAACTCCCGGGCATTACGCTTTACATGCAGCCGGTGCAGGACCTTACGGTGGAAGACCGCGTGAGCCGCACGCAATTTCAGTACACCCTCGAGGACCCCAATGTTGCCCTGTTGAACTCATGGGTCCCCAAGTTCATCGATGCCCTGAAAGAATCGCCGGAGATTCGCGATGTGAGCAGCGATCAACAGGACCTGGGGCTGGAGGCGCGGCTTGATATCGACCGAAACAACGCTTCCCGGTACGGGATCGCCGCACAACTTATAGACAATATTCTCTACGATGCTTTCGGCCAGCGGCAGATATCGACCATTTTCACCCAGTTGAACCAGTACCGGGTCATACTCGAGGTCAAACCCGAATTCAAGCAAAGCCCCGACAAACTCAAGGACATCTACATCCCGACCACGGCCGGGACTACCACGGTGACCACTACCGCGGCCGGGACTATCACGCAAACCGCTACAGCGGCCCAGACTACCACCATTACCTCGGCCGCCCACGGGCTCGGCTTCTCGGCCCCTTCGGGGCCTGCGGCCGCGCCCACTGCTACAGCCCCTGCCGCCCCCGAGGGGCAGGTCCCCCTGAGTGCCGTTACGCGCTTTTCAAAAACGATCGGCCCCCTTGTCATAAGCCACCAGGGGCAGTTCCCGGCTACGACAATTTCATTCAACCTGGCCCCTGGGGCCTCACTGGGAGAAGCGGTTGACGCCGTTGAAGCAACCGCAGCCAGACTCGGCATGCCGGAGAGCATTCAAAAAAGCTTCCAGGGCACTGCCGCGGCTTTTCAGGCCGCCCTGGTCAACGAACCGCTCCTTATACTGGCTGCGCTTATAACGGTCTATATCGTGCTCGGGGTATTGTACGAGAGCTACATACACCCGATTACAATACTTTCGACACTGCCTTCCGCCGGTATAGGGGCAATTCTGGCGCTGCTGGTCTTTCGCACCGAATTCAGCGTGATTGCCCTGATCGGCCTTATCCTGTTGATAGGAATCGTTAAGAAAAACGGCATCATGATGGTCGACTTCGCCCTGGACGCCGAGCGAAGGGAGGGCAAGGAGCCTGTCGAGGCTATTTATCAGGCCTGTTTGCTCAGGTTTCGGCCGATCATGATGACTACGATGGCCGCCATTCTGGGTGCGCTTCCCCTGGCCATGGGAACCGGGCTGGGGGCCGAGTTGCGGCGGCCGATGGGTATTTCCATAGTGGGCGGCCTTATTATCAGCCAAGTGCTCACTCTTTACACCACTCCCGTCATTTACCTGTGGTTCGACCGCCTGGCCAGGCGCCTGGGCAGGGTTCGTTCTAAAGGTCCCGATGACAACCACGGGGCCGGGCCGGCATGAACTTCTCCGAGATTTTTATAAGGCGCCCCGTCGCCACAACCCTTCTGACTATTGGAATGGCTCTGTCCGGAATTGTCGCAATTCGTTCCTTGCCGGTATCCCCCCTGCCGCAGATCGATTTCCCTACGATCAGCGTATCGGCGGCCCTGCCTGGAGCGGACCCCGAGACTATGGCTACATCGGTAGCCGCTCCCCTGGAACGGCAGTTAGGGCATATTGCCAATGTTACCGAGATGACTTCGGCCAGTTCCCTGGGCTCGACGTCCATCATCCTCCAGTTCGACCTGGACCGCAATATCGATGGCGCCGCACGCGACGTGCAGGCTGCAATCAACGCGGCGAGAAGTTACCTGCCCACCAACCTGCAGGGCAATCCAACCTATCGCAAAGTCAATCCGTCGGATGCGCCGATCCTCATCATATCGCTTACTTCCCACATTGTGAGCAAACAGCAGATGTACGATGCGGCCTCGACGATACTTGCGCAGAAGATCTCGCAGGTCGAGGGGGTTGGCCAGGTTTTCGCGGGAGGGGGTTCTCTGCCCGCAGTCCGTGTGGAATTGGATCCGGGACCACTGAGCGCTTATGGGATCGGCCTGGAAGAAGTCGCCAACACAATCCAAACCACCAGCGTAAGCCAGCCCAAAGGACAGATAGCCAATGGGTCCCAAACCCTGGAAATCCAATGCAACGATCAATTGCATAAAGCCGTGGAATACCGTCCTATTATTGTCAAATATTTTAAAGGAGCCCCAGTCCGCCTGTCGGACCTCGGGACTGTGCAGGATTCGGTTCAAGATTTGCGGGCGGCGGGTTCGGTAAACGGCAAGCCGGCGGTAATGCTGGTCATTTTCAGGTCGCCCGGCGCCAACATTATCGCTACGGTGGACCGGATCCGCGAAATGATGCCCCAGTTGGCAGCTATGGTGCCCAACAGCGTAGAACTCTCAGTCGTTCTCGATCGAAGTCCCCCGATCCGCGGTTCTCTGCGAGACGTAGAGCGCACCCTGGTCATTTCGGGCATACTCGTCATTCTCGTCGTGTTCGCCTTCCTGCGTAACCCGCGCGCTACGCTCATTCCGGGCATCGCCGTTCCGGTCTCGCTCATCAGCACCTTCGGGGTCATGTATCTTTGCGGCTACAGCCTGGATAACCTTTCTCTCATGGCCCTTACCGTCGCCACCGGGTTTGTAGTGGACGACGCTATCGTTGTGCTCGAAAATATCACCCGTTACATGGAACAAGGACTATCCCCCATGCAGGCCGCCCTGCGGGGCGCACGTGAGATTGCCTTCACCGTATTGTCGATGAGTGTTTCCCTGGTCGCCGTATTCACTCCCATTCTTTTGATGGGCGGAATGGTTGGACGTTTGTTCCGCGAGTTTGCGGTCACGCTTTCCGTGGCCATCCTTATCTCTCTTGTCGTCTCTCTTACAACGACCCCGATGATGTGCGCAACCATCCTCAAAAAGGAGACAACACACGCTCACGGCCGCATCTACAGGGCCATGGAGTGGATATTCGACCATATGCGCAGTTCCTATGACACAGGACTGCGCTGGGCGCTCCGGCATTCTCTCCTCATGCTCTTCATTACTGTGTTAACGCTTGGCGCCAATGTTTTGTTGTTCTGGTACATTCCCAAGGGCTTTTTCCCCGACCAGGATAACGGACGCATCAGCGGCCGAATCCAGGCGGCCCAGGATATCTCTTTTCAGGCCATGAGCAAAAAATTGACGGAAGCGGCGGAGATCATCAAAACCGATCCCGACGTCGACTTTGTGGCCGGCTTTATCGGCGGGGGAGGAGCGGGCGCTTCCACCATAAACACCGGGCGAATGTTCATTTCGCTAAAGCCCTTTGAAGAGCGGAAGGCATCGGTGTTCGAGATTATGGCGCGGCTGCGCAAAGGGCTCGCCACGGTCCCCGGAGCGCCAACGTATCTTCAACCGGTCCAGGACCTGCGGATCGGGGGAATGATCAGCAATGCCGCGTATCAATACACACTCAGGAGTGATAGCCTGGCGGACCTCAATGCATGGGCGCCCAGGGTACTGGATGAGGTGCGTAAGTTGCCCCTGCTTCTGGATGTCAGCAGCGATCAGCAGAACATGGGGCAGCAGGCACTGGTGCAGATCGACCGTTCCACCGCGTCCCGTCTTGGTATAACTGCGCAACTCACCGACACGACTCTCTACGGCGCTTTCGGCCAGGAGGAGGCCGCTATCAACTACACCCAGTTAAACCAGTATTACGTGATAATGGAGTTTGCTCCGCGCTTTTGGCAACGGCCTGAAACTCTGCGCGACGTTTATGTTCACTCCTCCACGGGGGCCGAAGTGCCCTTGAGCGCATTCACCAAATACTCAACAACGGCCACATCGCTCGCAGTTAACCATGCGTCGCAGTTCCCCGCTGTGACGATCTCGTTTAACCTGGCTGCCGGCGTGGCGCTCGGGAATGCAGTAGAGTCCATTGAAGCTGCAACAGCGAAATTGCCGATACCTGAAGACATTCATGGAACTTTTCTGGGCACGGCCCAGGCATTCCAGGCCTCTCTTGCAAATGAACCAATTCTGATCCTGGCTGCGCTTTTTTCAGTCTACATAGTGCTGGGAATGTTGTACGAAAGCTACATCCACCCGATCACCATCCTCTCAACGCTTCCGTCTGCGGGCGTAGGCGCCCTTGTCGCCCTGCAGTTATGCCGAACGGATCTCAGCCTGATTGCGGTAATAGGAATCATCCTTCTGATAGGCCTGGTCAAAAAAAACGGCATTATGATTGTCGATTTTGCCCTGGAAGCTGAGCGAAAGGAGGGCAAGGGCCCTGAGGAGGCGATTTATCAGGCCAGTTTGCTAAGATTTCGCCCGATCATGATGACCACGATGGCTGCGCTCCTGGGGGCAGTGCCCCTGGCGGTTGGCAGTGGTATCGGCTATGAGCTGCGGCGGCCGCTCGGGATTTCCATCGTCGGCGGGCTGATTTTCAGCCAGATGCTGACTCTTTTTACTACCCCGGTCATCTACCTCTACATGGACCGCTTGCGGCTCTGGCTTTTAAACAGACGGGGAAAGCCTCTTCCTAAAACCGAGGACCTGTGAGCGCGGACCCCATAAAGGGAAATTCGGCAGACTCGAACGGCGCCTCGCGGGGCATTTCGCACAACTCCCCGCTGGCGCGGAGAAAGTGACAGCTATGGCGCGAATAAAACTCTTTAAGCCTGCGGCGGCTTCCCTGCTGCTGGCGGTCCTTTCGGCCTGTACGGTCGGCCCCGATTACCTGAAGCCCAAGATTGAGACACCGCCCTCCTTCAAGGAAGTCGAAGGCTGGAAAAAAGCGGAGCCGCAGGACAATATTCCCCGAGGCTCCTGGTGGACGATCTATAACGATCAGCAGTTGAATGCGCTTGAAGAGCAGGTCAATATCTCCAACCAGAACCTTGCCGCCGCTGAAGCTCAGTACAGGGAGGCGCTCGCCCTGGTGCAGGTCGCCCGGGCGGCCTATTTTCCAACGGTTACGACAGGCCCCACTGTCTCTAGACAGCGCACCTCCGCTAATGCCCCAGGATCCATAGGGGCATCGCACGCGGCATCTCTTGTCAGCTCTGACTTCAATTTTTCAGGCGGAGTGACCTGGCAACCCGACATCTGGGGCAAGGTGCGCCGGCAGGTCGAGTCAAGTAAAGCAAGCGCCCAGGCAAGTGACGCACTCCTTGAGGGAGTGCGCCTCTCCATGCAGGGCCAGCTTGCCCAGGATTATTTCCAGCTTCGCACCCTGGATGCCCAAAACAAGATACTCACGACAACCGTCGAGAACTACAAGAAATTTCTCGCCCTGACAAAGAACAGGTATGCTACCGGCGTGGCGGCGCAGTCCGACGTGCTTACGGCGCAAACCCAGCTCGAAACGGCCGAGGCCGAACTGATCGACACGGGCGTACAGCGGACCCAAATGGAGCACGCAATAGCCGTGCTGATGGGCAAGGCGCCTTCGGATCTGACTATCCCTGCCACACCGCTCGACTTGACGCCTCCGCCCGTACCTGCCGGCATTCCCTCGGAACTTCTCGAACGCAGGCCCGACATCGCCTCCGCCGAAAGACAGGCCGCGGCCGCAAATGCCCAGATAGGAGTGGCCGAAGCCGCCTATTATCCAAACGTTACTCTTAGCGCAACGGGCGGATTCGAGGCTTCCACTCTTGCCCAGTGGTTTACATGGCCCAGCCGATTCTGGACGCTCGGGCCGGCCGCCGTTCAGGAAACTTTGTTCGAAGGAGGGCTCAGGCACGCTCAGACCGAAGAAGCGCGGGCCGCCTATGATGCGAGTGTGGCCACTTACCGCCAGACCGTGCTAACAGGGTTCCAGCAGGTCGAAGACAACCTGGCCGCAATTCGGATTCTGGAGCAGGAGGCGAAGTCTGCAGATGCTGCGGCCGATTCGGCAAAAAAAAATGTGGTTATAATCCTCAATCAATACGAAGCGGGAACTGCAAGCGCGCTGGACGTCATTGTAGTTCGGGCCATAGCGCTCAATGATGAGTTAACCTCCATTAACGTCCTGGGCCGCCGCTTGAACGCTAATGTGCTCCTGGTCCAAGCCCTGGGCGGAGGCTGGAGCACGGCTGATTTGCCGTCCGATAAGGTTGTCGGTCAGAAACACTATAAGGGCTGGTGGTAAAAATGATCTGCGCCGAGCGTGCTCGGCGCGGTACGGCATTGCAGCAGGACATAAATAACGGTTCGCAATCCGTGGCTCGTCATCACGCCGGCCGTTACGGGCATCCGGTTTCAGTGCTTGAACGCCCGCTGTCCTGTGAGCACCATTGTCACTCCCGCTTCATTGCAGGCCTCGATTACTTCCCAATCCCTCATGGAGCCGCCCGGCTGCACAACAGCTTTTACTCCCTGGCGAATCCCGACGTCCACACCGTCTCTGAACGGGAAAAAGGCATCCGAAACCATGGCGGCGCCTATAAGGCCCGCCCTGGCCTCGCAGGTGAGAATATCGATTTGCTCTTTTTGCTCTCTGGGGCGCTCTCCCTTGTCTATGGCAAGCTCCAGGTCTTTGTACGGGATTTTGTGCCTGTCGAAACAGAGTGCGTCTGCGTACTTCTGGTAGGCCTTATACACTGCGATTTCAGCGACCCCGACGCGGTCCTGTTCGCCCGTGCCGATTCCCACCGTGCATTCATCCTTTACGTATATTACGGAGTTGGAGGTTACGCCCTGCTCGACAAACCAGCCGAAAAGCAGGTCCGCCATTTCCCGTTCGGTCGGCTCTCTGCTGATTTTGTAAGATTTGCCCTGGTAGGCGGTTTCGGCAAGTTTGAAATCCCCGGCGCTCCTGATCTTATTGAGTGGCGACTGCTGAACGATCAGGCCGCCGTCGATCAGAGACTTGAAATCGACGAACCGCATATCGATGTAATCCCGGAGCCGGTCTATCCTGGATATCCGGATAATGCGAAGGTTGGCGCGCTTTTTCAGGATTGCAAGAGCGCCCTCCTCATAGTCTGGAGCGGCGACCACCTCCAGGTAGTTTTCCGCAATAAGCTGGGCCGCAGCTTTATCGACCGGGCGGTTGACCACGAGGCATCCACCGAAAGCGGCAATCCGGTCTGCACGGTTTGCTCGATGATATGCCTCGGAAAGGTTTGCACCCAGAGCTGCACCGCAGGGATTGTTATGCTTGAGGATTACAGCGGCCGGCTTGTCCATTAGAAACTTCACTATATTGAGCCCATTGTCCAGGTCGGTCAGATTGATCTTTCCGGGATGCTTGCCTTCCTGGAGCATGTCCTCCTCGCTAATGGCGCTTACCAGACCATTTCGGGGATCGATAAACCCACAGGCGCCCAACCTCAGATTGCCCTCGACCAGTTCGTAGAGGGCCGATTCCTGCCCCGGATTTTCCCCGTAACGCAGCCCCTTTTCGATCAACTCACCCGTTTTTTCGTCGGGAAACTTCCATGATCGCTTCCTGTAGACGAGCACCTTGTCCCCGAAGCTCACGCGCAGTGAATCCGGAAAATGGTCCTCCATTACCGTGCGGTACATTTTCTTGAGATCTTCGGCCATTGATTCCTCCCTCGTATGATAGACTTATATAATACCCTAAACGAAATAATTAATTACAACACAAAAAAACAGCAGTTCAGCTTGCACAAGGCCGTGCTCAACGCAAAGCTATTTGGCGCTCCTCCTGCGTACCTATGCGTCACTTGAAGGCAAGCCCAAAGGATTTCAACATCCTAATCTGAAGTGTGTGAGGCGTCACGTTCTCGCTTCGCGCGCTTCGGACCACTGCAAAAGCAGAAGTGGTCCTTCGCTGGCATCCCTTAGCGATGTACTTCGCGCAGCGCGTAAGGCATCCCCTGAATTGTCTATCGTGCGCGTTGTGCGGTCGCGGGATGCCTGGGTGATAAAGTTGCAGCATTTGTAAAACACTAAAAGACCGAAAAGCAAATAAAACTTGATACCCGCAAAAGATGGGATTATTTCCGAGTTGCGGTTTCAGGTTTTAGCCCTGATTTGAAAGCTTGCCCCAAAGATCTGTCCATTTTGCAGATACGATAACCACGATAGAAAGGAGCCGCACTTTGAAGAACTTCCAGGGACTTGGGTCTGTCACTCTCATCGGCAGTATGCCTCAAAGGGATCGGGAAAGAGCGATCGGACTTGTGCTTCAGACTGCGCCGGAGATACCCGCCTGGCCCCAGTTGCCCGCATATCCCGCCGAGCAGATGATGGCACAGTACATCGAGGGTCTGCCGGGCATTGTAATCGAAGAAGGCAGGCAATTTGTAAAGTCCGATACGGCGGAATTCGACCAGCAGGTCCTTCTTTTTTATGAACGATACCTTGCCCTGGACGAGGGACCGCTCCAGATCGAAGATTCGAGCTTCAGGATGGGTGAAGAAACCAGCGCAACCTTCCGCTGTTTTCTTGAGACCGTTCATGGCGCCAATCTTCCCCTTCGCGCCATGAAGGGGCAGATAGTGGGGCCATTTACCCTTTTGAGCGGCCTGAAGGACCAGGACGGCCGCGCTCTCATCTACGACGAACGCTTCCTGGACATCATACCGAAGCTTCTCGGCCTCAAAGCCAGGTGGCAGATAGAGCTCATGCGGACATTCGGAGTTCCGGTAATAATTTTTCTGGACGAACCGGCACTTGCTGGATTCGGCTCTTCGGCCTTCATTACCGTTTCCGCCGAACTGGTCTTGAGGATGCTGGCCGAAGTGGTCGATGCCGTCCATACGGCAGGAGGGCTTGCAGGGATCCACGTCTGCGCCAACACCGATTGGCTGCTGGCGTTTCAATCAAATTTCGACATCATCAATTTCGACTCATATGGCTATTTCGATAAGTTCGCACTCTACAGGAAAGAATGCCTTGAATTCATGGCCGAGGGCGGCAACATAGCCTGGGGCATAGTACCCACCTCGGACCTTGATGCGATTCAGGCCGAAACCCCAGAAGGCCTTGCCGGCAGGTGGACGGGCCGGATCCGGGAGCTTGCCGCAGGTAAGATGGAGATAGAGGAAGTAATTGTTCACTCGTTTTTCACCCCTAGCTGCGGCTGCGGCAGCCTGCCGGAGGGCAGCGCTGCACGGGTGCTCGATCTGCTCAGGAGATCTTCCCGGATAATACGGCAGGGCGAGTACTAGTGGCGGACAGGACGGACTTGGGGATGCAGAGAAACCGAAACGCGGAAACACCTCACAGTCGTCCCGTCTCCCCCTCACCCCATCGCCGGCAGACTCGCCAGCCGCCGCCTGTCACTCGCCACCCGTCACCCTTGCCGGGTTTGATTCCGCGAAAGGGCTACCTGTTTGTAGTCGCAGCGGCAATAATGTGGGCCGTATCGGGAACTTCGAGCAAGTATCTCTTCAACCAGGGGGTAACGCCATTCCAACTCGTTCAGCTTCGAGTGACGCTTTCGACCGCCTTTCTCTTTCTTATGCTCCTACCCAGACGGACGCTCCTGGAAATCTCCCTGCGAGATATTCCCTATTTCGCACTGCTCGGGATTTCAGGATTGGCGATGGTGATGTTCACCTATTTTTATGCGATCAGCAAAATAAATGTGGCCGTGGCAGTATTGCTCGAATATCTGGCGCCCGTTTTCATCGCCCTTTTTTATGGTTTTACCGCCCCCGAAAAGCTCACCCGAACGACCCTTGTGGCGGTCATTCTTTCGGTTTTCGGATGTTACCTGTGCGTGGGAGCCTATAATGTAAATTTTCTTGCCTTAAATTGGCAGGGCATCGTTGCGGGCATCTTTTCAGGTCTTGCCTATGCCTGGTACGCCATATACGGCGAAAGAGGCATGCGCAGATATGATCCCTGGACCGTGGTTTTCTACGCGTTTTTGTTTGCGAGCCTGTTCTGGAACCTGGCCATTGCGCCGTTCGGGGCCTTCCGGGTCCCCTTCACGGGCGTCCAGTGGTTCTGGATCGCCTATATCGTTGTTTTCGGAACGGCTGTTCCCTATGGTCTCTACACCATCGGAATAAGCCTCGTCCGGTCCACCAGGGCGAGCGTTACGGCCACCCTCGAATCGCTCGCCGCAGCCTTTACTGCCTGGATCTTTCTCGGAGAGAGCCTTCACCCGTTCCAAATGCTCGGAGGAGCGCTTGTCATTGCCTCAATTATTGTTTTGCAGTTAAATCGTGAATATGATCAGTCAACCTCATCGATAATCAGAGAAAAGGCCGAGCCGCACTAAACCAGGAAGCAAAGACTGCCCATGGGAGACCTGGAAGGTTTTTCTTCCTACCTAATAGGGCGCATTATCTTCCCGGATACGAAGGTAACTTACCTTTTAATGTTTGGTTATTATGGTTGGCGTCTTGACAAAAGGGGTAAATAGGACTAGGTTTGTTTAGCACTCTTTTATGGTGAGTGCTACCAATAAAGGAGTTTGGGCGTGATCGAGCTAACGCAACGCGATCAGATCGTTCTGGAAGCCGTAATTACCGATTATATCGAGTCCGGCGAGCCAGTGGGCTCCAGGACCATTTCCAAAAGAAGCGTCATGAGCGCCAGCCCTGCTACTATCCGCAACGTGATGGCTGATCTTGAGGAAATGGGACTGCTCCAGCAGCCGCACACATCGGCCGGTCGAATTCCGACGGTCAAGGGGCTGCGGCTTTACCTGGATTCGATAATGCTGTCCAGGCAACTCGAAGGATCGGAAAAAGAACGGATTCGGGTTGCCTTGAAAACCAAGCCACAAGACATAAGGGAACTGCTGCGCGGGACATCGAAACTGCTGTCCCAATACTGCAGGCAGGCTGGGGTTGTACTATGGCCTAAGCTTTCGATTACTTCATTCAAGCATATCGAATTCATAAGGCTCGGGCCCTTCGACATAATGGTGATTCTTATTTCAAAGGCAGGCCTTATTCATCAGACACACATCGAATCAACACAAGAGGTTACGCAGGTCGAACTTGACAAGTACAGCCGGTATATAAACGAGCTTCTTCAGAATGTGCCCCTGTCCAAGGTGAAGGAGCGCCTCCTGGAGGAATTGGAGAGTGAGAAGGCGCTTTTCGACAAACTTTTCTCGCGCGCCCTGAAAATGGCCCACCAGGCAATTCAGGATACGACCGAGGAGAGCGAGATTTACATAGAAGGCAGGACCAATCTTCTGGATAATCCCGAGTTCGCCCATGTTGAGCAAATGAGGCGGATACTTCAGGCCTTCGAGGATAAATCCAAGATGATACGCCTGCTCGACGACACTTTGAAGGCTTCGACGGGAATCCAGATAATGCTGGGGACAGAGGGCGAACTGCAGGAATGGCAGGAAATGAGCCTGATCTCAGCTCCCTACTGGCGGGGAAGTACCCCGTTGGGCGTGCTCGGCGTGATTGGCCCGCTACGCATGGATTATTCCAGAATCATACCGATCGTAGAGTTTACCGCGCAGTTTCTGAGCCAGATCCTGGAAATCCCTGATGAGAGTTAAAAAATCGACTTTTGGATGTGGCAATGCCACATTTTCCGAAAGGTGAACTTATATTGCCAGCAATATTGAGTGGCATGACATGGAGGGAACAGTTTGATACCCGTTGAAAGAAAGCCGACCAGCAAAAATCAGGATCCGGCGGATCAGGTTGAAACCCGGGTCGAAGCTTCGGAGAATATTGAAGAAGATGATTGCCGGCAACTTCTCTCAAAAAGCGAAGAGGAACTCAAGGAGGCGCAGAATCGCATCCTTCGGCTTGCCGCGGAGTTGGACAACACCAGGAAACGCCTCGAGAGGGAGAAATCCGAGGGCATTTGCTACGCCAATGAAAGCATCATGCGCCAGCTCGTCGACGTTGTAGACAACCTTGAGCGGGCAGTCGAGCACGGGGAAAAGGCTGAGAACTTTGAAGGCCTTCTGGATGGCGTGCGAATGACTCTCAAAAGCTTCATCGATGTCCTTGCCAGGTTCGGCGCGGCGCCCTTCGAATCGGTGGGCAGCAGTTTCGACCCTAACCGGCATGAGGCGGTCATCCAGGAGCAGAGCCCTGACTACCCGGACATGACCGTTACAAGGGAATTTCAAAAAGGCTACACTTTAAGGGACAGACTCCTAAGGCCTGCAAGGGTCGGGGTGTCAAGAAATGCAAAAGAAGACACTTGCTGAACAAACACATGGCGGAGCCTGGAGTTTTTTGTCGCTCCACGGTCCGAGAGGAAGGATTACAGGTAACCCCAAGGAGGCAATTAAATGAGTAAAGTTATAGGAATAGACCTCGGGACTACCAATTCGGTAGTAGCAATCATGGAGGGAAAGGAGCCGAAGGTTTTGACCAATGCGGAAGGCAGCCGGATCACCCCTTCCATGGTGGCCATCACCGAAAGCGGCGAGCGGCTGGTGGGGCAGGTTGCCAAGCGACAGGCCATCACCAATCCCGAGAATACCGTTTTCGCGGTAAAGAGGCTTATCGGCCGTAAGTTCGATACACCGGAGATCCAGGCCGACATAAAAGTTCTTCCCTATAAAATCGTCCGCGCCCCTAATGGAGATGCCCATATTCAGATTCGGGGCCGCGATTACAGCCCTACGGAGATTTCGGCTTTCATCCTGATGAAAATGAAGCAAACGGCGGAAGATTACCTGGGTGAAAAAGTCACCGACGCTGTCATTACGACACCCGCCTATTTCAATGACAGCCAGAGGCAGGCCACCAAGGACGCGGGCAAAATCGCCGGGTTGAACGTTTTGCGTATTATCAACGAACCCACCGCCGCCTCGCTTGCCTATGGCCTCGATAAGAAAAAGGACGAGAAGATCGCCGTATTCGACCTCGGGGGCGGGACTTACGATATCTCCATTCTGGAAATCGGCGAAGGGGTATTCGAGGTCAAATCCACCAACGGCAACACGCACCTGGGCGGGGAAGACTTTGACCAGCGAATAATCGACTGGCTGGCCACCGAGTTCAAAAGAGATTACGGCATCGATCTAAGGACCGACAAGATGGCCCTCCAGCGATTGAAGGAAGCCGCTGAGCGGGCAAAAATCGAGCTCTCGACTACGATTGAAACCGAAATCAATCTGCCCTTCATCACGGCGGATGCTTCGGGGCCAAAGCATATGAACATTAAGATTACCAGAGCCAAACTCGAATCAATGGTTGAAGATCTCATCGACAGCCTGCTCCCGCCCATGCAGCAGGCCCTCAAGGATGCGAGCCTTTCCCGCAACGAGATCGATGAGGTGATACTTGTAGGCGGAATGACCAGGATGCCTCGCGTTCAGCAAAAAGTGCAGGAATTCTTTGGCAAGGAACCTCACAGGGGAGTCAACCCCGATGAAGTTGTCGGCATTGGTGCGGCAATTCAGGGTGGTGTGCTAAGAGGTGACGTCAAAGACATTCTGCTGCTCGACGTAACCCCGCTGTCGCTCGGCATCGAAACGCTCGGGGGCGTCATGACGAAGCTCATTGAGCGAAACACTACGATTCCGACCCGCAAGAGCCAGATTTTCTCGACCGCAACCGATAACCAGACAGCGGTCTCAATTCATGTACTTCAGGGTGAGCGTGAGATGGCCGCCGATAACAAGACCCTGGGCAGGTTCGAACTGGTGGGTATCCCCTCTGCGCCCAGAGGCATCCCGCAGATTGAGGTCACCTTCGACATAGACGCCAACGGCATAGTGCACGTCTCGGCCAAAGATCTGGCCACCCAGAAGGAACAGTCCATCCAGATCACCGCCTCCAGCGGGCTAAGCGAACAGGAAATAAAGAACTTGGTGCGCGAGGGCGAGCAGCATGCCGAGGAAGACAAGAAAAAGCGCGAACTCGTAGAGGCGAGAAACCATGCGGATACTCTCATCTACAGCACTGAAAAAACTGTCGGCGAAATGGGTGACAAGCTCGATCAAACGACAAAGTCGGACATCGAAGCACAAATCACAAAGCTCAGGAGCACCATGGAGGGCGATGACAAAGACGCGATTCAGCGGGATTTGGACGCCTTGATGCAACTCTCGCATAAGGTAGCCGAAGAGGCCTACAAACGGGCCGCCGGTCAGCAGGCCGATGCACAGGGGCAACAGGGCGCAACCGGAGAATCTCAGCAGCAGAAAAAACCGGATGAGGACGTCGTTGACGCCGATTTTGAGGAAGTGAAGAAATGAGCGTTGGGACGAGATTGCCCATTTAGTCTTTCCTTGAAGGGTTTTCCGTTGTATTAAAGGGCACGCGAATAGCCGTGCCCTCTTTATTTTTTATGAGGAAACAGCATTGGCCTCAGGCGGGACCCTGAATTCCTGAATCTTTCGTGAGGCTTTTATGAAAATAGACATCAAAGGCACATTGGCTTTTTTCCTTGTTTTTCTCCTGCTTCTCACCGGGTGTGGGGGGGGAGGAGAACAGCCGCCTCCCAACCTGGCGCCCAGTTTCTCCACCACCTACCCGCGGGAAGCCGATGACTTGTATCGCCAGGCTGAGGAAACCTACCACGCCGGGAAGGTCCCCAACGCAATAAGCCTGTGGGAACGGATCAACCAGAAGTATCCAAGTACAGCCATTGCTGCGAAATCGCTGAACAGAATCGGTGAGATCTACCTTGAACAAGGCCAGCCCGAGATGGCCGCACGGTATTTTGATTACCTCGTTTACGCTTACCCCACCTGGGACGGGATTACCTCTGCGAAACTCAATCAACTTAAGGTCCTGGCGCAGACGGGCAAGAAGAAACAGGTGATGAAGGAGGCGGTTCCGCTTTGGGAACTGGCTGCGAATCGGCCCGATGTGTGCTTTGACCTGGCCGAACTGATGATTGGAATCTACAGCTCGGAAAACGACATTGAGACTGCTTTTGACTGGAGTTCGTCCGGCTTTTCGGTCGCAAATACTCCCGAACAGAAAAAAAGCATGACCGCACTGACAAAAGAGATATTGGACAGAGCGGATGAAGGTCTTGTTAAAAAGCTCTATAAAAGGAATCCTTCCGATTTCATGAAGGTTTTCCTGGATTTCCGCGACGCTGGGATCCAGGTTCAGAAGGGGCAGCGAGAAACGAGCCTGGAGCAATTGAGGGCAATCCTCACCCAGAATCCCGACCATCCGCTTGCCCCGGAGATTCAGGCAGCCATCAGGGGCTCTACAGTCGTCGAAACCGGCATACCCCTCAATCCTGATAAGATCGGCGTACTGGTCCCCCTGAACGGGCCCAACGCAAAATACGGGGGCATGGTGATCCGTGGGCTCAATTTGGCGGTTTCCGACTGGAACCAGGTCCATCCGGGTCAGCAGGTCACTCTGGTTATAAAGGACGCCGGTGCAGAGCCGGAAATAGCCGCCCGGTCGTTTAAAGAGCTGGTCAGAAAGGAAGGAGTTCTGGCAGTAGTGGGACCGCTTGGCACTGAGGCAAACAAGACGGTGGTTCCGTTGGCAAACCGGGATGGGGTCCCTCTGCTCTCCATGACCCAAAAAGAAGACGATGCCACGGACAGCTCTTTCGTACTGCACGTAGTCATTGACAGCCGGGACCTCGTTAAGACCCTTGTCCGCTACTGCCGCGAGAAGCTCAAGTACGAACGCTTTGCGTGTCTTTTCCCTGATGACCGCTACGGGCAAAGGCTCTCCAAAATCTTTGCTGAAACGGTGCAGGCCCAGGGCGGAAAAATGATGGCCAGCGCCTCTTATAAAGAAAAGAGCACCGATTTCACCGAGCCTCTCCAAAAACTTATGAATATAGCCAAGAAAAACGCTCCGCTGTCGGTGACCGAAGGGACTCCCTTCGACGCCCTCTTCATACCGGACCAAGTGAGCGCGGTTTCGCTGATAGCCCCGCAGCTTCCTTATAATAACGTGGTCGGAGTCACACTGCTGGGGACCAATCTCTGGAGCGAGGCGCAACTGGTGCAGGCGGGGGGTGTATATGTCGACCAGGCACTTTTCGCCACTTCCTTTTTCCCGGAAAGCCGAAACCCTGCGGTAAAGACATTCACTGAAAAATTCACCTCCCTCTACAACTCGCTGCCTTCTTATCTTGAAGCGCAGGCCTATGATGCGCTCACGATGCTGCTTCAGGCCAGGAACGCTTCACCAGGGAAAGCCGACCGCAATTCTGTATTCCAAAATCTGCTTCAGTCGCGGGGTTTCCAGGGAGTCGCAGGGAGTTACACCGTAAATCCGAGGGGAGATCTGGAGCGGCAATATACCATTCTCCAGGTCGTTAACGGGTCTCTGAACCAAGTTTATCCTTAGAAACGTATGATAAAAGCTTGACAGGAAATTCGTTAGTTTTATAATGTATAGGGTTAAGCTGTAAGCTGGTTGGAAATATGAGGCGTTCGAGGAGAAGGAAATATGCCAATCTATGAGTATGAATGCTTGAAATGTGGGAAGACGACTGAAGCGATGCAAAGATTTTCCGATCCGCCACTGGTGAAATGCGCATGCTGTGAGGGTCGGCTCCGGAAGCTCATTTCCATGAGCACTTTCCACCTTAAGGGTTCAGGTTGGTATACAACCGACTATGCCGGCAAGAACCAGAGCACGGCCAAACAGGCGGAGAGCAAGCCGGAGAAGGCTGAGAACAAAACAGAGAGCGCATCTTCTACAAAGGACTCATGAGGCACAAGTAAGGATTGCCGAGTTAAGCAATTTTGAAATCGACAGAGCGGGCGGCAGCCCGCTCTTTTTTTTGGGGGTCATCCGGCAAACGAGTGTACCTATGGTCTCCATTTTCCTGCCCTGAAGGGGCTTGATAAGTCAGACCGGGGTCAGTCCCGCCGAGCTTGCCCTCCTTCGGAAACTCAGGACAAGTTCGCCTGCTGAACGGGCGGGACGTAACCCCGGGTATAGATGCGCACAAACCGATTTTACTCTGAAGGAGTTACATAAAAATCTGCCACAGTCACGTAGCTATTTTATATGCAGTCCATTAGGGTCAAAACCCTTGGGATTCAATCACCCGATAAGCGCACTTGACGAAAGCCGGAGAAAATAGTGAATTCCGAAAAAGGCCTTTTAATCGTCTTTACGGGGCACGGAAAAGGAAAGACCACGGCAGCCCTCGGTATGGCTATGCGCGCGGCAGGACATGGCATGAGAGTGCTCATCCTGCAGTTTATAAAGGGCGCGTGGGCTTGCGGCGAGCTTCAGTCATTCGAGAAAATCGAAGAGATTGAAATCAAGCCCATGGGAAGCGGCTTTACCTGGAAAAAGGAGAGTCTCGAAGAAGACCGCCGCCTGGCCGAAGCAGGCTGGGAGAAGAGCATCTCCGAAATGAAGCGTGGCTATTACGATATGATCGTTCTCGATGAACTGAATGTAGTCCTGTCCCACGGACTTCTGCCCGGGGAAGCGGTTTTGGAGGCGCTTGAAAACAGAACGACCTGCGCCCACATAGTAGTTACCGGGAGAAATGCCCCCGACGAACTCATTGCAATTGCAGATCTGGTGACTGAGATGAAGGACGTAAAGCATCCCTTTCGAGACCAAGGGCTGAAGGCCGGGAAGGGAATTGAGTTCTGATCGGCAGACAGATATGTGTTGTGCCCTGATCAAAAATCAGGAATGCTGCATCAGGAACTCAGACACGATCTCGTTGAAAATCTCCGGCTGATCCAGCGGGGTGGCATGGCGTGAATTGGGAATTGCCACCAGTTCAGCATCAGGCATCTTGTTGACGTAAGATTGTTTGTAGCTAAGCGGAGTGTAATCCTGGTCAGCGGAGATGACCAGGGTGGGGCAAAGGATCTCGCCGAGATGTTTCGAAACGCTCCAGTCTTTAAGCGCCTGAACCGAATTATTATAGGCGTTTTTATCGTTTTGGGCCCATCGCCGCGCCATTTCTCTGCGCAGGGACTCCTGCCCCTTTTCGGGGAAGAGGCGACCCGCCAGGATTTCAGCCATCTTGCGCATGCCTAGAATCCGGACAATTAATCTGCGCTTGAGAAGTTCGAGTTTTTGCGCCCGCGTCCGCAGAGTGAGATCCGGACCGCTGTTGACAATGACCATGCTCCTGATGAACTCCGGGTGGCTGACCGCCATCTGGAAAGCAATCATGCCGCCCATTGAAAGGCCGACCAGGTGGGTGGGCCAGGCGTTAATGGACCTTAGCAACCGAACGGTATCATCGCAAAAAAGCGAAATGCTGTATGGCCCCGCAGGTTTGTCGGAAGCGCCTTGGCCACGGTAATCAAATGTGATGACCCGGTAGTCTTTTTTCGAAAAATAACCCACCTGCCCTTCCCAATCCCGGACGCTCATACCAAGGCCGTTCAGAAAAAGAAGCGGATGCCCCTGGCCTGTCGCCTCATAGTAAAGCGTGATGTTATTGATGCGAATATCGGGCAATGAGCATAACCTCCGCTTTTTTGTTTCGAATTTTGAGCTTTGAGTTAAGTTTCTACGATCATGCAGATCACGTCCATTACATTGGTGCGGGTGGGGCCGGTGATGAAAAGGTCTCCTATCGCTTTGAAAAAACCATAGGAATCATTTCTTGCAAGGTGGTCGAAAGGATTCACACCCTTGTGTGCGCCCTTTCGGCAGGTATCGCAGTCGGCAAAAGCACCGGCGGCCTCTGTTGGCCCGTCTGAGCCATCGGTGCCCGCGCATAACATCGAAATCTTCGGCCACCCCTCCAGGCTGAGTGCGGCGGCCAGGGCAAATTCCTGGTTCCGGCCGCCTTTACCCTCGCCTCTGATCGTAACCGTCGTCTCCCCCCCGGCAAGAACACAGGCAGGCGCAGTAATCGGATTCCCGGAGAACACGACTTCCTTTCCTATAGCCGTAAATGCCTGGGCGATCTCGCGGGCTTCGCCCTGGACAAAAGAGGAGAGTACCAGCGGAGCAAATCCAAGCTCGGATGCCTTCTGCGCCGAAGCGAGTAAAGCTGCACGGTTGCTTCCGACTACCAGGTTCTGAACCCTCTCGAACACGACATCATCCGGCTTCGGGGTCTCTTCGATTAGCCCGTTTGCGCCGTTCCGCAGCAACTCAAACACGGAAGCCGGAAGTTTTTCGGAAAGTCCGTATCGTTCGACGATCCGAATGCAATCGGCGAAGGTACTCGGATCGGCAACTGTTGGGCCGGAGGCAATCACGTCCAGGGGATCCCCGACAACGTCCGAGAGAAATAGAGAAACAACCCTGGCCGGGTAGACAATCCTTGCCAGTTGCCCTCCTTTGGACAGGGACATGTGCTTGCGCAACGAGTTAAGTTCGAATATGGTGGCCCCGCACTCCAGCAGAAGCCGAGTGGTCACCTGCTTTTCCTTGAGCAAAAGGGGAGGACGTGGTGCTGGAAAGAGCGCGCTTCCTCCACCCGAAAATGCGCACAAAACCAAGTCGTGCTCCGTGCAATCTTTCAGACGCTCCAGGATATACCGGGCAGCTTCCAATCCGGCTTGGTCCGGGACCGGATGCCCGGCTTCCATCACACGGATCTTTTTCAAAGGTAGGCCGTGACCATATTTTACGGTAATCCAGCCCCCCGTGAGACGGTCGCCCAGTATCTGCTCCAGCGCCTTCGCCATAGGTGCAGTTCCCTTTCCGCACCCCGTTACGAATATTCTTTTGAAACGTTCAAGCTGGTATGAACTGCCTCCGACCCTCAATTCGTTCCCGCTCAGCTCAATGTAGCGTTTGACGGCCTCCTCGGGGTCAACGGCCCGAATTCCGGCCATAAAAATCTCCTGGAGCGTTTCTTTTGTCTTCTCAACCATAAACATTCTCAACTGATAATGAGTGTAGGGGTTGCCCCGGGGACAAGGTGCTGATCGAAATGCGCGATATCATGAGCATGAAAAGGGGTTGGCAGAAAATCTGCCAACCCCTCAGAATGGTCACCGAATTAGGAAAAACACCCTATGTGCTTTACCTGCTTTTAATATAAAGCGGCTATTTTCCATAGTCAAGACAACCTGTTTCCCACCCGGCCTATTTCACGGAAATCTTATTTTCTTCGGCCGGCCGCAGTTCGTGAGACGCATGTCCCCCTTATCCCCCGTACCCCATTCGGGAAAGGGGGAAATTAATCTGAGCCCAGGACCCTGATAATGGGCGGGATGACCGATCTGGCGATATCGCTTCGGGAACCGCCGCCGAGCACCACTTCCAGACGTCCTTCGCAGATCTCTTCGGAAAACTGTTTCATCATGCGGGCAATGGGCAGGTATGCGTTCATGGTAAGGCCCAAGTCTGCGTAGTCGCCCTGGTGGGTGTCAAACCCGAAGTACCAGAATATGAATTCCGGGCGAAACATGCTGGCGCGCTCGGCAAAACCCCTTGTCGCCGCTTCGGCGTATCCGGCGTCGGGGTCTTTATCCCAGGGGCGAGCGGCCGCAGCGATGTCCACGTTTGTGCCATCTTCGGACTCGTAGTTGTCAAAGCAGACGCAAACGTGAAGAACGTCTGGATCGCCGCCTACGAGGGAGCGAGTACCATCCCCGTGGTGGGCGTCGGTGTCGAGAATGGCGATTTTGCCGATGCCGTAGACAACTCGAAGCACCCGGATGGCGATCGCAACATCATTGAAGCAGCAATACCCGCCGAAGAAGTCTTTGCCCGAATGATGTCCGCCGGCGCCGATAAAGGAAAAAGCGTTTCTGATCTCCCCTGACGCGATCATTTCTGCAGCCATGACGACTGCTCCAACCGAGTGCCAGGCGGTCGAGCAGAGCGGATCCTGCTTGACCCCCTCCAGAAGCTCCCGGGAATGAACTGCCAGAATAGACTGCTCCGAAATGGGTTCGGGCTGGTAGAGAATGTAGCGTTCCTCTTCAAGCAGGTGATTCAAAGCTCGCGGGAAGTCCTCAAGACGGGACCCCCGAGTTAGATAGCTCCTTCGGCTGAAACTCGGGTGGTAGAAAATCCCGGTGAGAGGTATGCGACCGGCTCCCGGCCGGGCATCGCCAGCCGATTCGTCATTTTCGCGCGGCTGCTCCAGATGTTTGCCCGGCAAAGTTCCATCAGAGACGTTCCTTATTTGCATTATCCGCCGCTCCCGGATGCCCTTTACCCCACCAGAGGCGGGACTTCGAATGCTCTTTCCAGTTCGATAGTGTCCTTAGTTAGAAAAAAGCTTTTTCTGCTCCTCGCGTAGCGATAGAACCAAGAGGAGTTATTTTTCACTATTCACCATTCACTGCCCACTGTTCACTCATCGCGGAGCGATGCTTGTCCTTCTAGTCCCAGTGCCCTTCAGGCGAGTAACTTCGCCATTCAGGAAAATCACCGAAGCTCCATCGCTATAAACCCATTCAATCCCGCTGCTCCTCCCTCCATTAGAGATCAAGGTGGCTTTACGTTCCAGTTCGGGTTTTCCCCAGACTTGTTCGACCTGATCCACAGACATGCCGATGCTGACCTTGCCTTCAGAAAGCGATTTGCGAATGAGTCGCTCTCGTTCCTTTTCGGCTCCGCTCTCAGCGGATGTCCCCGTTTGCGGGGGAGCAGGCAGCATATTGGGCATACTCAATGCCTGCTCACGGGTCTTACTGATCGAAGTCCTCTGCGCCCACAATCCCTCTTTTTCTCCGCAAGCTCCGATCCTGATTTTATCGCCGGTTCCTACCTCAAAGATACAGACTTCAAAGTCAGGTTTTAATTCTATGCATTCAGAGCTGTCTCCTTTTTGGAATTTGAGCCAAAAAAGGTCGTCCTGACCGGAATCCAGAAACTTGACGGCTTCTTCCAGGTCTGCAGCGGATGAGCATCCAAACGAATATCTATTCGTGTAATACGTGCGATTTTTAAGGAGAAAAGAATCACAGGAAACTGCCGTTATGGCGAGCAACATTGTTATGAGAACTGATCTTGCGACCACAGGCATTGACCGGCCTCCCGGCTCTCGATATCGGGCCAAAGCTTATAGAAATGATACGGCAATAATAAATCGAAATCATAAAAGCAAACAAATGTTTTTATGGATCGATCAAGCCGGTATATCGCGCCCTCTGCTGAACCGGCTTGACAGGACCCCGAGGATCAACCCGGTGCCGACGCCCCAGGCGCCGTTTATGAGAAATGCCGTCAGCAGAAGAGGCGGATGCCAGCCGCCTCCCAATGGGCGGCCCTTGAGCGGCAGCACCACTAAAAGAGCGACCAGCGAAGGGAAAATGGCCCCAAACAGAAAAGCCACTACCCAATAGCCGGCGCCGGCCGGAAATCTGCGGTCGATAAGGGCAAACAGAATCCCCCAGATTCCGCCCCAGACGGCCAGAGAAATCACGGCCGGTAATCCAAACGGTTTGGTGACCGCCATCAAAAACGGCGCGAAAGGCGCCACACCCACAATCCAAAGTACCCAAACACTCAATTGATGAAAGATTAAAGTGGCGAGAAAGCCCGCCGTAAAGCCAAACAAAATCCGTTTCAGACAGTCCGAAGACTCAACTCTACAAGTCATGATGCCCTCCTGAAGAAGCGCCCTGAAATAGCCGCTGCCCGTCCGAAAAGGGTTTTTCTGCTTTTCCGCACCGGCCTCTCCGGATGGAAACAGCATGCATAAAGCTTTACCCTCAAATGCAAAGCTAAGTCCTAATACCGATCACAGGTACTGATTTTAGAAATTGTGTGTCAGCATGAGCTTAAATACCAGGCACTCGCCGCCGCCGGTAAAGCTATGGCCTACTCCAAACTCGACACTGTTAGGCTCTCCCTTGTAAAAAGCGTCTGATCCTGCTGGTCGAGCCGCGCCCAAGCATAAGGGAGGCCGTAGTCCTCGTAATGTTCGAGCGCCAGCGCCCAGGTCTTTGAGAAGTTGTAGGCAACGCGTTCGCAGGGTACGAAGTCAAGCGATTTGATTCCACCACGGAACTCGGTATCGAAAATCGGATTGACTATAATGTCTACGGGTCCGATGCGGCCGCCGATGATCGGGCGGATCTCTCCCGCCCAGTGGGATGGATCCCATTGGCACATGTTGTAGCTGAGTTCGAAATTAATGCCGTAAAAAAAACTTCTTTCGGCTGCGTGAGGCGTCACGAAAAGCGCCCGGAGTTTGCTGCTGTCAAAAAGCAGATGACCTTCTCCGGTCAGCGAATAAACCGGCAGATAAAGCCCGGCCTCAAACCAGTCGGTTACGCCGTAGGCCCATTCGGGGACGCCCATCAGGGTGTGATTGGGGACGATGCCTCCGGGGAAGTCGGGCACGTGGTGACCGATCGCAGTGAAATTATTGTGCAGTTCGACGCTGAATTGCCCCACTTCGTTGCTCTCGGCATCGTAGACCTGTATTTCGTCGGTGAGAGCGGCTCGCGCAACCCCGTCAGGGCGCCAGGAACCCGATAGCAACGCGCAAGCAAGAAGCATGGCCCCAAATGTTGTCTTCGTCGAATTCATAAAAGTCTCGAATTTTAAGTTTTAAACCTAAAATTAAAACCTTAGACGTCCAAGAAACAATTGGATAGCCGACATGTATTCTCTCAGGCCCCTGAAAAAAATGTCGTTGTGATTTGCGCCGGGGATCTTTAAAAGCGTTTTGTCCGGCGACGGAGACGCCCTGAAAAATTGCAAAGCGTCGGAATAGGGAATTATGTGGTCGAACTCGGCGTGAATGATCAATACAGGCTTGCAGAATTGTTTTATCTTGTCGATGTTTCTAAAACCATTGCTTTCAGTGAAATTCAAACTGCGCAGATCGACCCCGAGGAGCTTCAGCAGAGGTTCGGCCAAAGCGAAACCGCTCTCGATTATAAGCCCGTCAATTTTGTCCTCATGCGCGGAGGCCAGCTCCAGCGCCGAGGCGCTGCCAAGAGACCTGCCCATTACTATGAACGGTCCGGTGTAGCCGTTATCGCTCAGCCATTTCCTGGTGAAATCGTAGATCGTGTGGCAGTCGCGCATCATCGAACTCACCGTGGGCTCTCCCCCCGAACGGCCATACCCTCTGTAGTCGACGGGCAGAAAATTTATACCCATCCGGTTGAAAATGGGTCCAATGTCGTCATAATCGGCTGTGATTTCGCCATTTCCGTGGGAAAAAAGGATATTGGGCGCCTCTTTGTTCGTAACGTGGAAACGGGCGCCTATAGCGATTTGGTCTCCCACCGGAATGGAGATGTCACTAGCGCTGGTGTTTGCGAACGAACGCATTTCAGGTCTTGGATGGAAAATTCGAAGTGAAATTTCCGGCCTGTCAAGCACAGAGTAATCGATAGGCGGCAAATCGCCCATTTTGTTATCGGCCTGAGAAGGTTTTAAGGAGTATAAAAATGCAAAGCAGCCCCTGAGTATCGGTGATTCAAATTTAAGTTGAAATTTTGGATTTTCCAGTGCTCTTGATAAGATAAAACGCCAAAGGCGGCAATGGTCAATGGCATGAATCCGCTCCCACGATTAGTGTATAGCTAGTGCTACGGCCACCACCGGGGTTCTTCGCAAAGACACCGCGTTCTAGAAGATCCTGAATGTCACGCAATGCAGTATCTTGTGAACACTTCGCAAGTTTAGCCCATTTTGATGAGGTCAGCTTGCCTTCGAAACCGTCCAGCAGCTTGTTGATGATCGTTTTCTGCCGCTCATTAAAGGGCATGGCGGCGCAAGATTGCCAGAACCGAGCCTTTCTGAACACAGCCGAAAGCGTTTCTTCTACGCCGTCAAATGTGCGGTTCAGGCAATCGAGGAACCATTCCATGCGTTCTGTGATATCGAGCGTGCCTTTTTGTGCAGCTTCCAACCCCCCGTAATAGGCGCCCCGCTCCTGCCGCATCTGCGCCGACATGCTGTAAAAACGCTCAGCACTTTGCTCTGACCTAGCCAGTGTCATATCGACAATCGCACGTGCGATACGGCCATTGCCGTCTTCGAAAGGATGAATGGTCACGAACCAAAGGTGGGCTATACATGCCCGTAAGACCAGGTCCGTACCATCGTCACCGTTGAACCATTCGAGGAAGACCGTCATTTCCTTCTCAAGTCTATGGGCGGCCGGGGCTTTGAAATGCACATACTCGCGGCCAATCGGACCCGAGACAACCTGCATTGGCCCTTTCGCATCGTCACGCCATGCGCCGATCTTGATTTTGCTCATTCCGCTGTAACCGGTCGGGAAGAGAGATGCATGCCAACTGAATAACCTTTCCCGAGTAAGAGGCTTGTCATAGTTTTGCGTAGCATCAAGCACCATCTCTACTACGCCCTCGATCTCTCTGCTTGTGGATACAAGAGCCCCTATATTCATTCCAAGGCGCCTCGCTATCGAGGATCGTACTTGTTCCCTATCGAGTATTTCTCCTTCGATCTCCGAGGACTTCAGAACCTCCTCGATCCGACTGTGCAAAACTGCCTCGGCGCGAAGCGAGAATCCCATCGCCTCCATTCGCCCGAGCAGACGTCCCTGCCTAAGACGTACAGCGGCAAGCCGCCCGGCTAACCGCTCGATGCTCCAGTGGAACCGTGGCCAATCCATCCTTTCATGAATATAGACGCTCATTCTACGCACCTCATGCGGAGATTATAGCCTCTATTCTCCGCAGGAGCAACTGGTCTTCTCGCGACGGCCGCCTTGAGTTTGCCATGGAAGTCTGTATATTTATTCAGAAGCTAAAACTTAAAATTTTCCATGACGTCCGAAAGCTCGATTACGTGCCCGGGCAGGCACGCAAGCAAAAAACTGCCCTCATCGGCTTCAACCCGTCCGTCTGCGGCCACGATTTTGGCAAACTCCAACCTGTCATGAGGGGAGAAGTCCAAAAACAGGGAGAGAATCTCGCGGGCTTTTGGCAAATGGGTATTTTCCCCCCTGGTTTCCCATGCCTCCACAAACCCTCGAATAACCCCGGGCAGGCACTGCGCTCCCGCCCAGGCCAACTCACCGGTGCCGTCCAGCCTGTCGATCCTCATCCTTATGCCCATATTCACAAAAAAATGCAGCGATCCCAACATCTTGTCTCTGCAATCGGATTTTCGCGCAAGCAAAGGCCGGTAGCCTCGAATGGTTATCAACCGGAGGCTTAGGGGAATTCGGCTTTCGTCCACAACAAAATCACCTGCCCCGTGGTGCCAGGGGTAGATCTGCGAAAAAGACCGGCTATCGAGGTATAATGTAAGGATTTTAGAAGCCTGTGCGTAAAGTTCCCGGGTTTTTGAGGCGTCGAGGAATCGCGGTTCTTCGCTCTGTGTCCAAACGGTTATGGCAGGGGCTCCCGATGCGTCCGCGGAAAGGTGGAACTCGTGATGGTTTTCGAACCACTCGGCGATGGACAGCATGAGTCCCGGGCCTTTTGCTGAAATGAAGGGCAGCGGGAGGTATGGGAGGCCGAATCTGGCGTGAAGGTTCGCAAGGTGCCTTACTTCGACCTCGAGAAAAGCCTGCTGATCGGGCGAGAAGGCGCAATTTACGGCAAATGAGCGTTCATCATCGGCAAAACGTATGCGGAGGCGCGAAACGCTATAGAGCGCTCCGTGTTTTTCTGCGATGAGTTCGATGTTCGACGCCGCTTCAAGTTTCGGGATGGGTTTGAGTTGTTTTTTGAGAAGTTTTCTCAACGCCATGAAAGAGTTTTCCGAAAGCAGGCGTGCAACGGAACTCATGTATTGGCCGTATGTTACTGGCGCAGTGACAGGCGGCGGGTTGCCGGGTAAAGCAAGCCGTTCGGATGCGGCGTCAAGGGGGACCAGTTTTGAGCCTGATCTTATAAAACATTCTATTGATGGAACTCTGTGACTGGGTTTTCTTCTGTCCACGCCTTGGATATTTGCCATGACAAAAGGAGGCCTTATGAATGTTAGACGTCAGGTCCCATTTCAGTCAGCCATTCGATTGCATCTTCGAAAGAATTGAATGCCCTGACTGTGAAGCCTCTGTTTTGGGCGCATAGTGCGAAGAACCCTGCCTGGTCAAATTGTCCGAGTGGACAAAGAACGGCTGTCTTGTGTCGGGAAAAGGCCTTGCGAAGGTCGCTGAGTGCAGTCGCCAGATACCAAAGGTCGGTTGTAGACATTGCTGCCTGCGCCTTTCGGAGATCCAGGATTATTTCGTAGTCGGCCAAAGGGGCCGCCGCGCAAGTGATCTCCAAAAGCATGTCCTTAGCCTTTTCGAGATCGAGTGGTCCTTCCGGGGTCGCTCTGATGAAGTCGTGCGCATGGATGATTCTGATATTAGTTGACATTGTCACATCCTTCCGCATTTGTTGGGGCCAGACAAGGCATTGTGGAGTTTCTCGACACTTCCACGATGACGGAACCTACTTCTCATAACTCGACAGTACAACAAATTGTTCAGTTCCAGAAATACAATCTTAGATGTGCCTCGGGGAAATCTTCGCCAGGTCATAAGAGCGCAAGCAACAGCAAAGCTTTGCTTGTCTTGGAAGATCGACCGGTATATATTTTCATGAATGTTGGCCCCGATCTTGTATCGCCAATGGGTGAACAGGCGAATCGGTGAGCCCAAAACCAGTCGAGTGATTTCGAAGCTCCGCGAGGTAACGTCTTGGATTCCACGAACCGGGTCCTTCTGGACCGCGTCCAGCGTTCATTTCCAATAGTTTCCGACCCGTATCGAGTCCTGGCCGAGGGTTTGGAAATTTCCGAGCAGGGCGTGCTGGAACGAATCGGAGCGTTGAAACAGAAGGGGGCCATACGGCAGATCAGCGCTATCTTCAACACCGGGACTCTCGGATACCGTAGTAGCCTTGTGGCTATGGCTGTGCCGCAAAAAGCGCTGGATTGCGCTGTCCGCACGGTTAACGCCTATCCGGGAGTAAGCCACAACTACCTGCGCCCGGGCGCCTTCAATATGTGGTTTACCATTGCGGTGCCTCCCGGACAGAGTCTCGAGGCGGTAGTTTCTGAACTTTCATCCAAAGCCGCATTGGCCGGGGGCGGCCCCGCCGTCCTGCCCGCACTGGTTTTACCTGCCGTCAAGAAGTATAAGCTGGCCGTCGTGCTTGACGTTTTGGAAGACGGGGACTGGGAGCACGCGGAAGAAAAAACGGAGCTGCCGCCCACCGAATCGAATGCGAACTTCAGCCCCACCCCCGCAAATATACGAATCGTCAAGTGTATCCAGGAGGATTTGCCCCTTGTCCCCAAGCCTTTCGGCGTGTGGGCCGATTCACTGGGAATAGAGGAGCCCGAACTTCTCGGAACGGTTTCCGACTGGATGCGCCAGGGTACGATTCGCCGATTCGCCGCCGTACTCAATCATCGTCAGGTAGGATTTCGCGCCAACGGGATGGTTGTATGGCAATGTCCCCTGGACCGGATCGACCGGACCGGCGCCATCCTGGCCTCATACCCGGAGGTCAGCCACTGCTACAGCAGGCCTGCCTACCCTGAGTGGCCCTATAACCTGTATGCTATGATCCATGGACGCAGTCGGCAGGAATGCGAGTCCATTGCGGAAAGGCTCGCGGCTGCGACCGGGCTCGACAACCACCGGATTCTTTTCAGCACTAAGGAATTCAAGAAAAAAAGGCTTAAACTCTTCTGGTAGGTGAATCGGTGCGTGGATCAATGCGTGAATCGCAAAGACCTCCACACCCGGCATGCCTCACTCGGGGTGTGAAATGAATGACAGGGAAGAGTACGAATTCAAAAAGAAAGCGATTTTCGATGGGATGGCCAGGCGTGGTAAGGAGCGGGTCCTCAAGATCGGATACGAAAACTGGGAACCGTTCGAGGAGCCCAAAGACCCCAGGGAGAGGATCTTCGGCTCCGCCAGCATCAAGGCAGGCGCCCTGGTCCGGGAATACTACGAGTCGGCCGGAGGCAAGGAGGAATCGGTTGCTGTCCACAGAGAGCTTTTCGAGCTGTGCCGCGGCCTGCTCCAGGGTGAGGGCCGGGCAAAAACAATAGTGGATTTTTGCGCCTGGTTGAAGAAAAGGACCGGGGTGGGCGAGCTTTAAGGTGGCCTGCCTCCAATTTCCATGCTCCGCCATTGTATCCGGGCCGCCTGCCATGTGTTTGCTGCTGCGCATAAAAGAGCTTTTCGGCAGGGTTGACTGACGCGGAAGGCAAATCACTACCGGTTGAGGAAAATATTGGAGAGACCTTCAATGATTATCGCCTGCCTGTTCAACTTACCGAGTTTACTGATGCAGTAATCAGAGACAAAAGGATTCCGGGGATTTAACAATTCTTAACTAGTATCTGCTCGCCTCTTCAGGTTAATTGTTGCTAAAATCGGTCACTGGGGCCGGATTTGTCTCGGTCTAAACACAATACCGTTCACTTAAGTGCAAACTGGATCGGATGTGGGGACCCTGTTTTCAGCCTGGTGGTGCCCGGAGCTGGCTTTTAATTTGCATATCCTTAAGGGAGGTCGTTTTGCTGGTCCCCGGAACATCGCATGGGAGCCAAAACTGTGGCCGGCATGGATTCGGGAGGTTTCTTCCCTTTGCTTTTCTGAAGCCTCCGACATGAAAATGGAAGCGTGGAGAGAATTATGCGACGGGTTTTTGGCATAGCGGCGCTGGTGGTTGCCGGTCTGGTCCTGATAGGGGCCGCCGGCGCCTGGTGGTTGTGGTTCAGGCATGATAAGGGGTTGATGTTCCACGCTGTAGCGGTGAAACGGGGCGATCTTTCGGCTGTGATCAGCGGCACCGGGACCGTCGAGCCGGAGAGCGTCGTTGACGTGGGCGCGCAGGTGACCGGAATAATTAAATCCTTCGGTCGGGACGTAAATGATAAATCCGTCGACTATGGGTCGGTAGTGAAGGCGGGCGGCGTGGTGGCGCTGATAGACGACACCCTCTATGTCGCCGCTGTCGACATTGATAAGGCCGCATTGCAACAGGCAATCGCCACTCTGGCCAATGCCAAAGCCAATGTGCCCCAGATGAAAGCCAAGCTGGTGGACGCCGAAGCCGACTGGAAGCGAGCCCTGACAGTGGGACCCTCCCAGGCCTTGGCGGCCACCACCTACGATCAATACAAGGCCACTTACGAGACTGCAAAGTCCAATCTGGCCATTGCCGTAGCCGCAGTGGATCAGGCGGTAGCCGGTGTGGCCCAGGCCAAAGGGACGCTGAAAAAAGACGAAGAGACCCTCGCATACTGTACCGTCATCTCGCCGATCAACGGCGTTGTAATTGACCGGCGTGTCAATCTCGGGCAGACAATCGTTTCCAGCACGGCCGCTTCAAGCCTGTTCCTGATAGCCAAAGATCTTAAGCGGATCCAGGTTTGGGCATCGGTGAACGAGGCTGATACAGGCAAGATCCACCCCGGCCAGCCGGTAAATTTCACGGTCGATGCCTTTGGTGACCAGGTCTTTGAGGGCGTGGTCAACAAGATCAGGCTCAACGCTACCATGTCCCAGAACGTCGTCACCTACACCGTCGAGGTAAACCATGACAACTCGGATGGTAAACTTTTGCCATATTTGACGACGAACCTGCAATTCGAAACCGGCCACCGTCAGAATGTGCTGCTCGTGCCAAACGCCGCCCTGCGCTGGTCTCCCCGGCCCGGACAAATAGCTCATGGATCTCGCTCTGATTCCCATCCTGCAGCCGAGCGGCCCGCAAGCAAACATGAAGTTGTTGCGGAAAGCGTGTCACCTCAGTCGCACGGGACGGTATGGGTGCATGAAGGTGCTTTGGTCAGTCCTGTCCATGTGAACGTCGGATTGACCGACGGCATGCTTACAGAAGTAAGCGGCAACGCAATTACCGAGGGCATGCAAGTAGTCATCGGCGAAACCAAACGGCAGCCCGCGGGCAGTGAACCCCAGGGTGAAGACAAGAATCCTTTTATGCCGCAAACGAATATGTTCCACCGCGGGCACTGAGATAAGCAGGGGAGTGCACCTGATATGGATTTCATCGAACTTCACGACGTCAACAAAATATACCATCTCGGCGAGGTCGATCTGCCGGTCCTGAAGGGGATTTCCCAGCAGGTCGCCCGGTCTGAATTCGTGGCGTTGATGGGGGCCAGCGGTTCCGGTAAGAGCACCCTGATGAACATTATGGGTTGCCTCGATCATCCGACCTCGGGTGAATACTGGCTCGACGGCCGTGAAATCTCCAGGCTCTCGGCAAAAGAACGCGCCAAGTTACGTAACCGCATGATCGGGTTTGTGTTCCAGAGCTTCAACCTGCTGGCGCGAATGACCGCTTTTGAAAACGTTCTCATGCCGCTTATGTATTGCAGCAACAGGCTCAGCGAGCGTGAAATGGAACGGCGCACCGCCGAATTGCTCGAGAAAGTGGGCCTGGCAGACCGCCACCATCACAGGCCCTCCCAACTCTCGGGAGGTGAACAGCAGCGTGTTGCGATTGCCCGCTCGCTTGTCAACAGTCCGCAGGTGCTATTCGCCGATGAGCCGACCGGCAATCTCGATTCGCGCACCAGTGAGGAGATTCTCGCATTGTTTCGGCAGCTCAACCAAACGGACGGTATTACCCTCATCATGGTGACCCATGATCCCGGCGTCGCTGAACACGCTCAGCGCACCATTCGGATCAAGGACGGCCTGATCGAGAGCGATGCTCCGTCGTTGAGGGCCGGAGGCGCGCGATGAGACTTTACTTCACGTTGAAAATGGCCCTTAACGCGTTGCGCCACAATGTCATGCGCGCTGCACTGACTACATTGGGCATAATTATCGGCGTCGCGGCGGTGATTACGATGATGGAGATAGGCAAAGGCGCCTCTATAGCCATACAGCGCGCAATGGCAAGCATAGGCGCCAACACGGTCGTAGTCCTGCCGGGGTCCATCAACGTTGCGGGCGTGGCCACCGGTTCAGGATCAAAGATAACATTGACTCCACAGGATGCGGACGCGATCCTGAAAGAATGTCCCTCCGTCGATTGGGTGGCGCCTGTTGTCCGCGCCCGCGTCCAGGTAGTGTACAACAATCAAAACTGGGTGCCGACCTACGTCTACGGAACTACCCCCCGGTTTCTCGACATACGTGACTGGACCGAGATGGGTGAAGGCGAAGCTTTCACCGAGCATGACGTTCTTAACTCCAGCAAAGTGTGCATTATCGGCCAGACAGTTGTAAAAGAGCTGTTTGGTGGTGAGTCGCCTGTCGGCAAGCACGTGCGCATCAAAAATGTCGATTTCAAGGTCATCGGCGTGTTGAAGAGGAAAGGCGCGAACCTGATGGGGCTGGACCAGGACGATATTCTTCTTGCGCCTTGGACTACGCTCAAATACCGCGTGGTCGCTTCCACCCTTTCCGGCGGCAACCAGAGCAGTGCGAACACCGCCAACACAGCGGAAACCAATGAACTCAACATGATCTATCCGTACCTCCAGCAAAACCTCTATTATACGCAGACAACTACGGAACAGTTAGACGCATCGCCACCTATTCGATTCGCGAATGTCGACCAGATCCTGACCGCAGCGCATTCCAGCGACGTGGTCTCTTCAACGATCCAGGACGTCGGCGCCTTGCTCAGGCAGCGGCATCGGCTCCGCGATTCCGACCCGGATGATTTCTACGTTCGGGACATGACCGAGCTTACCAAGACGATGGCCTCGACGTCGGAACTGATGACCAAATTGCTCCTGTCCGTGGCTATGATCTCCCTGGTGGTAGGCGGCATCGGCATCATGAACATCATGCTTGTCTCGGTCACCGAGCGAACGCGAGAGATCGGGCTTCGGATGGCGGTCGGCGCGCAGCCTAACGACATTCTGCGGCAATTTCTGGCTGAGGCAGTGGTTCTGTGCCTGCTTGGCGGAACGATAGGCATCCTTTTGGGGCGCAGTAGTTCATACGTTATATCTTTGGTGTTGCACTGGCCCACGGCGATTTCCATTGAAGCGATAATAGCCGCCGTAGCGGTTTCTGCCACTGTCGGCATCGCCTTTGGCTTTTACCCGGCTTATAAGGCCTCGAAACTCGATCCGATCGAGGCGCTTCGATATGAATAGGGTGGTACTCATGGAAACGAAACGGCAACTTTTCGCGCTGATCCTCCTTGTATTATGCGTTTCCATCCTGTTGCCGACAAGCGGCTGCATGGTCGGACCTGATTTTCATTCGCCTCGTCCTGACGCACCCTCCGGTTGGGCCGGCGTATCGCAAGCGGCGGCGAAGCATCCTTCAGTGCCGACGGCCCAGCCGGCCGAACTTACACAGTGGTGGAAACAGTTCGATGATCCCGTGCTGACTCAGTTGGTCGAAGACGCCCTGAAAACGAACCTCGACCTGCAGTTTGCCGTGGCTACCCTGCGGCAGGCTCGCGCAGCACGCGGTATCGCCGTTGCGGCTTTGTGGCCGACGCTCACTGCTGTCGCCGAATATCAGCGGGAAAACACCATCCTTCTCTCAAAAGCTGCGGCGGGCCAGGCCCAAAATCTCTATCAGGCGGGCTTCGATGCAGCATGGGAGCTCGACCTGTTCGGCGGGCAGCGACGCAATGTTGAATCGGCCGACGCCAATATCCAGGCTTCAATCGAAGGGGTAAGCCTGGCGCAGGTCACTCTTGCCGCCGAAGTTGCGCTCAACTATGTTCAACTCCGCGGTTATCAACAGCAAATAGCAGTTACGCAGAAAAATCTGAAATCTATGCAACATACGGCGCTGATCACACGCCAGAAAGCGAAAGCAGGGTTTGACTGCGACCTGGACATCGCCAACGCCGATATAAACGTAACAACGACGGAAGCGACGATTCCCCCGTTGGAGACCTCGGCAAAACAGTCCATCTATGCGTTGAGCGTGCTGCTGGCCAAGCTTCCGGCCGATCTGCTCGAGCAGTTGACGCCGGCGGACAGCATCCCCGGCGTGCCGCCGCAAATTCCCGCCGGTCTGCCCTCTGACCTGTTGCGCCGCCGTCCCGACATTCGCCAGGCCGAGGCGCAACTCCACTCCGCGACAGCGCAGATCGGGGTCGCCACCGCCGATCTGTTCCCCAAGTTTTCGCTGACCGGCACGGTGAGCTGGCAGACCAACCTGTTGAATAACTGTTGGGCTAATGCAAATAGAGCGTATTCCGCCGGCCCGTCAGTGACCTGGGCGATTTTCCAGGGCGGCGCGATCATATCCAACATCCGAGTGCAGGAAGCATTGACCGACCAAGCCTTCATCACCTATCGCAAAACCGTGCTAGGCGCATTCCAGGATGTGGAAAATGCGCTGATTGCATTTACCAAGGAACAGGAGCACTACAAGTCTCTCAAAGACTCCGTTGCCGCTAACACTATCGCCGTTGACCTGTCGTTGAAACTCTACAAGGAGGGGTTGCTCGAATTCCTTAACGTACTGGTCGCCCAACGCTCGCTCTTCACCGCCGAAAACGCGCTGGTGCAGAGCAACTGCAACATCACCTCCGATCTAATCGCCCTCTACAAAGCTTTGGGAGGCGGCTGGGAAACCAATCCCGCCTGTGAGCAGTCACTGACTTCCGCGACTGCGAATGCTGAGGCTGCTGCAAAGTAGTATCGAAGTTACACCGTGTGTGTAATTTACTGAGAGGCCGCCTGGCCGTGCTCGCACGGGCGCAAGAATTCCAGCTCTTCGGCAAGCGCAGGTCTAACCAGCACCACATTTACGCGGTAATAGAGGTCTTTTCCAGCCAGGGGATGATTGTAGTCGAGAGTAATGGTCGAAGCGGTTTTTTCCTTGATAAAATAGCTGTACTGTGCCCCGGTCGCTTTATTTTTGGCTACCGCCCACCTGCCGGGCTCCAGATCGCGGCCCGGGGGAAATTCGGAAAGGTCCATGGTCCGGACCAGGCTTTCGTCATGCTCGCCAAAGCCATCACGGGTAGCGATCATGAGTTCTTTTTGCGCCCCCTGCTCAAGGCCGATGAGTCCCTTTTCCAGGGCCTCGAGAATCTGGCCGTAACCGGCAATGAAATTCATCGACGCTGGCGCATTTTCGCCTTTTACCAACGAACCGTCATCTAGACGCAGGCTGTATTCTATTACAACAAAGCTGTCTTTGGCTATTTGCATCGTTACCTCAAAAATTTGACAGGGAAATTGGAGCCGTATAGGTCCTAGAGGTCCTAAGCGGCTTATTTGGTTTCATAACCAAGTTGCTGGGCTTTTCGAACGTGTTCGTCGGCCTCCTGTTCTTTGCCCAACGCGCGAAGGGCGATCGCCAGGTTGAAGTGGGCCGAAGCAAACGAGCTGTCGGCCTCGATCATTTTCATAGAGAGTTCGGCAGAGGCTTCCGCCTGCCCTGCCTCAAGATATGCTGCGGCAAGCAATTGGTAGGCCTTCGGGGAGCCGGGCATGAGTTCGAGTGCTCTTTTGCCGTGGGCAATGGCTTTGTCGGGCTCGCCGCCTCGAAGGTACCCAAAGGCGAGATTGCTGTGAGCGGGGCCAAGGTTCGGATCTATTTCAAGAGCCTTCACGTTGGCCTCGATACTTTTTACCGGCTCGACCTCCTCGTACAGGCCACCCAGGTTCACGTAAGCCTGGGCCAGATTCGGGTCGCACTCGAGGGCCTGCTTGAATTCGGAAATGGCTTCAGCGATGAGCCCCTTGTGTGTGTAGGCCAGTCCAAGATTGTAGTGCATGGTTGCAGAGTGGGGTTCGAAGGCAAGTCGTTCCTTCAAAAACTTGATATAGAGATTAAGTTTGGCGTCTGTGTCATTTCGGCTATTTGCCATTGTGTTTTCTCTTTCTATGGAGTATATAAGCAAGGTTCGAGAAAAAAGAGGCGGAAAACCTTTAAACTCGAGGGTGTTTCCGCAGATGGGTGCAGTCCGGATGCCTTTTTCCTACCTCGCGCGTGGTGGAAAACAAGGCATTTTAACTCATAGGCTCCTCGTTGGAAAGCTCTTAGCTGCTCTTAGCCGCTCAAATACCTGTGACCGCGCCGGCGCATTTTCGCTCAATGCTTTGATAGTGTTGAAATATCGGAATTTTTTTATTGACAAAGAATTACCTATGGAGTTACTGGCCGGTTATATTAATTCTCGCGAGCCTGCAGGCTCGAGCAAGTTTGGACTTCAAGCGGGGGTTGAAAATGTTACCCCTTCCTTTATATTCAAAGCTAACGCCACAGGAGAAACACGAATGAGTGAAGATGAGAAACAGAGGATTCTGGACTGGGTAAAACAGCAGAAGAAGACCAAACATTATTTCAACGACCTTTGCAAGGCCGTTCCCGAAATGAAGATGATGCAGGCGAAGAAGTTCGTAAACGAACTGGTCAGCGAAGGGAAACTCAAGTATTGGTCGAGCGGGAGCACGACCATGTACATGCTTCCCAGTGAAGGCGATGTGGCAAAAGAAGAAAAGGGAATGAACTAACCCTGCCTTCCCCTAACCTGCCGATGAGTTATTCCCATTGGGTATTTGCACGAAGATCGGAATTTGAGATATTCCAGAGAACCACAAATACGCACTGTGAAAGGGAGGTGAAAAGAAGTAGAGCACGGATTCCGTGGCAAATCTCGTACAAGTGAAAGTTAAAGAGGAACACTAACGGAGGTAAACGAATGGCACTGAAACATAAAACCCCTATGCTTGACGAACTCGATAAAGGCCCATGGCCGAGCTTCGTAAGTGATGTTAAGAGAATGGCGGCCAAAGGTAACCGCATGTGCGAGGATTGGCTGGGCCTGATGGAGATGTCTTACAAAGACAAGGAAGGCCACTGGAAGCACGGCGGTATCGTCGGAGTCCTCGGGTACGGCGGGGGGGTTATCGGCCGCTATTGCGACCGGCCGGACCTTTTCCCCAATGTAGCGCATTTCCACACCGTGCGCGTCAACCAACCCGCCAGCAAGTACTACGACACGAAAGTTCTGCGCAAACTCTGCGATCTGTGGGAAGCGCGCGGCAGCGGGCTGACCAATATGCACGGCTCAACGGGGGACATCGTTTTGCTCGGTACGACAACCGACCACCTTGAGCCCCTTTTCTATGAACTGACCCATGAACTCGAAATGGACCTCGGCGGATCGGGCTCCAACATGAGGACCCCCGAGAGCTGCCTGGGAATGTCCCGTTGCGAATGGTCCTGCATCAACACCCAGGACATCATTTACGACATTACGCAGGAATTCCAGGACGCTTTGCATCGGCCGATGTTCCCCTATAAGTTCAAGTTCAAGTCATCCGGCTGCCCGATGGACTGTGTTTCGGCAATCGCGCGTTCCGACTGCTCGATTATCGGTACCTGGCGCGACGATATCCGCATCGACCAGGCAGCGGTCAAAGCCTATGTAGGCGGCGAGCTTGTCCCCCATGCCGGAGCCGGGGGCGAGCGCACCGGTTTCGACATCAAGGCCGAAGTGATCGACCATTGCCCCACCGGGTGCATGGAATATGACGGCAAATCGCTCAAGATCTATGACGAGGACTGCGTTCGCTGCATGCACTGTATTCGTATTATGCCGAGGGCTCTTCGGCCGGGCCTTGATCGGGGCGCAACGATTCTTGTGGGCGCCAAAGCACCCATTCTCGACGGCGCACAGCTTTCGAGCGTTGTTATTCCGTTTATCAAGATGGAGTCACCTTACACCGAGTTCAAGGGATTCGTCGAAAAAATGTGGGATTGGTGGATGGAAGAAGGCAAGAACCGTGAACGCCTTGGCGAGACCATTCAGCGACTCAGCCTGCGCGAATTTCTCAAGGTCTGCGAGCTTGAACCTGATCCACGCATGGTGAATACACCGAGGTTCAACCCCTACATTTTCTACGATCCGGCGACTGTTCCCGGTGGCTGGGAGCATGATGGCGCTGCGTTCCGTCAACGGCATCAAGCTTAGGAGGTTTAAAAGATGGCTTTTGATCCGAACAATCTCATGAAAGACCGTATTACCGATATTGGTCCCCCGAAATATGACAAGCACTTCCCGCCCGTTATCAAAGAGAATTTCGGCAAGTGGAAATACCACGAAATCCTGGAGCCGGGCGTTTTAATGCACGTTTCTGAATCCGGGGCGGAAATCTATTCGGTTCGTGTTGGTTCAGCCCGTCTAATCAGCGTCGACTACATCCGCGAAGTATGCAGTATTGCCGATAAGTACTGCGGTGGACACCTGCGCTGGACAACCAGAAACAACATCGAGTTCCTGGTAAGCGACAAGAGCAAACTTCAGCCCCTGCTGGCCGACCTGCGCGGCCGTGGCAACTGGTTCCCCATCGGCGGGACAGGAAACTGCATCACCAATATCGTCCATACCCAGGGTTGGGCACACTGCCACACCCCGGCCATAGACGCCTCCGGTGTCGTCAAGGCCGTGATGGACGAGCTTTTCGGTTATTTCGGAAGCCACAAACTGCCCTCGCAGGTCCGCATAGCCCTGGCGTGCTGCCTTAACATGTGCGGGGCAGTTCACTGCTCCGATATCGCAATTCTGGGCGTTCACAGGAAACCCCCCTTCGTCGAACATGATCGGGTCCAGAACGTCTGTGAAATTCCTCTGGTAATCGCTGCATGCCCGACCGCTGCAATCAAGCCCAAAAAGGTCGGCGAGATGAAGAGCATTGAGATCAACAACGACCGGTGCATGTTTTGTGGAAACTGCTACACCATGTGCCCGGCCCTACCCCTGGCGGACGGAGAAGGTGACGGGATCGCCATTTGGGTCGGCGGCAAAGTTTCCAACGTGAAATCGACCCCGATGTTCTCGAAACTGGCTGTTCCCTTTATCCCCAACGAACCGCCCAGGTGGCCCACCACGGTCAAGACGATCAAAAACATCGTCGAGGCTTACGCGGCCAGTGCCCGCCGTTATGAGCGAATCGGCGAGTGGGTAAACAGGATCGGCTGGGAGCGTTTCTTCGAGAAAACAGGCCTGGAGTTTGGCCATGAGCATATTGACGACTACCGTCTTGCCATGACGACTTGGAGAACGACGACCCAGTTCAAGTTCTAGAAAGATTTAGGTCATATAGGTCCGATTGGACCCATATGGCCTATTCTTGTTGGATGGAATATGGAAGTTAACAGATCGCGCCTGATAGTAGCTGCTATGCGCGGCGGCGCCGGGAAAACGCTTATCTCAGTAGGACTTTGCGCCGCATGGAAGCGCCATCTTGGGCTGCGTGTCGTTGCTTTCAAAAAAGGGCCCGATTATATTGACGCGGGTTGGTTGAGCGCTGCTTCGGGCGGTTCCTGCTACAACCTTGACCCGTTTCTCATGAGCCCTGAGCAGATCTTGCGCTCATTTGTCATGCGCTCTGCAAGAGCGGACGTGAGCCTGATCGAAGGAAACCGGGGCCTCTACGACGGAGTTGACGCAAACGGCAGCTATTCGACCGCCGAGCTTGCCAAACTTCTTAGGTGCCCGGTTGTTCTGATTTTGGACGCAACAAAGGTGACGCGCACGGCCGCCGCGATGGTGCTGGGATGCCAAAGGCTCGATACCGGCGTGAACATCGCAGGTGTAATCTTGAACCAGGTGGCCGGAAAGCGGCATGAGAAGGTGCTCAGGGAATCAATCGAGCAGTGGTGCGGGATTCCGGTCCTGGGTGTGGTCCCAAGGCAGACCCGCAACTTTTTCCCCGAGCGCCACCTCGGACTGGTTCCGCTCGACGAAGCCCAAAACAGCCCGGAATCCGTCTCGGTTGCTGCGGCTAAAATGAGCGAATACCTCGACCTCGAGGCGCTCTGGAAACTGGCGGCTGCGGCCCCTGCCCTGGGTTGCCCCATGCCGAGTGCGGCTCCTGAGATTAGCCGTTGTTCGGTTAAGATCGGTATAATCCGGGATTCCGCGTTCCAGTTTTACTACCCGGAGAATTTCGAAGCGCTCGAAGAAAGAGGCGCATCTCTTGTACAGATTTCAAGCCTGGAGAATACGCCTTTACCTGAAGTCGATGCGCTGTACATTGGCGGCGGATTTCCGGAAACTCATCTGGACAGGCTTGCTGCCAATGAGGTCTTTCGCGATTCAGTCAAATCCGCCGTGGATGCCGGCTTGCCGGTCTATGCTGAATGCGGCGGACTCATGTTTTTGTGTCGTGGAATTCGTCACCGGGAAAAACTCCATCCGATGGTGGGTGTGTTTCCTTTCGAGATAAGTCTGGGGACGAAACCGCAAGGGCATGGCTATACGGTTATGGAGTGCGTCAGCCCCAATCCTTTTTTTCCGGAAGGAACGACTATCCGGGGACATGAATTCCATTATTCGGGAATTGTCGGCCGGCTCGACCCCGGTTCCTTCCGCTTCGTCTTCAGGTTGAAGAAGGGGCACGGAATCGTGGCAGGCTGGGACGGCATTTGTTATAAGAACGTCCTTGCGGGCTACTCGCACCTGCACGCAGCCGGAAACGAGCTATGGGCAGATGCAATGATAGCCGTAGCGGGATCTTATAAGAGGCTTAAAACATCAATTTCTGCTGATGCCGGATTGGACCGGGTCCGGCCGAAATCTCAGAACATCCCCACGGTCTATTGAAGGAGGAACTTAATGGGCCAGATTGAATTTAAAGGCAAGAATTTTGAGGTGGACGAGGACGGCTTCATTGCCAGCTTCGACACATGGTGCCCCGAGTGGGTTGATTACGTGAAGTCTTCCGAGGGTATCACCGACCTGACCGATGAGCACTGGCAGGTGATTCACGTGCTCCAGGATTACTACAGGAAGCACGGGATCGCTCCGATGGTCCGGATCCTCACCAAGGTCACCGGCTACAAGCTCAAGTACATCTATGAGCT
>JBEKPW010000034.1:0-49725 GCA_049520315.1 Syntrophobacteraceae bacterium | reverse complement strand
ATCCTCAAATGGTTAGATGAGATCAACGAGTCACCCGTTATTTTTCGATGGAAATACGGACTTGATACCATTTCAGTAGCATGACTTATTGCTATGTTATTTAGGAATCGACCTACTAGTTTTTACGACACCGCTCCGCTGCGGTCCACGCTGGAGCGATTAGTGGATTTCGAGACCGTCAATTCCGGGAAAGTCCGTTTGAGTCTCGGAACGACCCAGGTGAGGACGGGGAGCATGGTGTTCTTCGACAATACTCGCAGGAAGTTGGCGCCCGAGCATGTGATGGCGAGTGGTTCTCTGCCGCCCGGCTTTCCGGCCGTACAGGTCGACGGCGAGCCCTACTGGGATGGGGGTTGCGTCTCCAATACTCCCTTGGAGGCGATCCTTGATGACGATCCGGAAGGGCGCCTCCTGGTTTTCATGATAGATTTATGGGATGCCCCTGGGCCGGCCCCGCAGACGATGGATGAGGTGTTCTGGCGTCAAAAGCAGATCCAGTATGCCAGCCGCACGACCCAACAAATTGAAGCCACCGCGAGAAGGCGGAACCTGCGGCACTCCCTCGGCCTGTTGGCGAGCCATCTCCCTGACGAGGCGCTTCGCAAACCCGCGGTTCAGGATGCGCTCGCCCAAATCAGTAAGGCAAAGATGGATATCGTTCACATCATCTATCATCCGGACTCCGACCAAATTGCGCAAAGCGATGCCGAATTCTCACGGCCTTCCATCGCGGAGCGCCGCGCCGCCGGTTATGCAGACATGGGGCTCGCCCTTGCGAAAAAGCCATGGCTGGAACCCGTGCCTGAACATGTGGGAGCAGTCGTACACAGCGTCAAAGGAGGTGAAATTCTCAGCCGGATTCCCACTGTAAAAGCCTCTCTTCAACTCGGGGAGGCACGCTTTATGCCATGAGGCCGTTGTGGGGCAGGGAGCAAGGGCATGGAGCGGGAAGCAGGGAGCGAGAAGGATAAAAAAAGGGTCGCACTTACGCTCTTGACATAACGGAAGCGCTGACTGTCGGACGCTGAGCTTGAGGTGTGAGAAGTGGAAGTTTGACCAATTTCATGAGATCAAGCCTCTCGAGGCGTCCGGCAGAACGATTCACGAGGAGAGAAGTGCGAACAGGAATTATATTTATAATTCCTGTTATGTTTGCCAGCGTGCCTATAGTTGCCTCTGCCTCAACTATCAGGATTGTTGCAAAGTCCCCTGGAAATTCACCTTTCCTGTTGGGAAAGACCACGCGGCGAAAGGACAGGCTTCAGGAACAGAACCGCCAGAGGCGGCAGAGTGAGCTTGATGGAACAGGCCTGCCCCTGCCATTTGCCGGGTTCGGCGGCTATGGGCCATGCATTGAGGAAATTGCTCCCGCCGTAGATTGCCGCATCGCTGTTGAGCACTTCACAATACCGGCTGGAACTGGGTACACCGATGCGACAGTCATGGCGCAATACGGGGGTGAAGTTCGCCGCCACTATGATGAATTCATTCGGGTTTGCGGAACGCCGGATAAATGAGAGAAGACTCTGTTCCGCATGGTCGCAGTCAATCCATTCAAATCCTTCCCAACTGAAATCCACCTTGTGCAACGCAGGTTCCGAGACGTACAACCGGTTTAACGCCGCTACATATTCGCGCAACCGCCGGTGCGAATCGTAGTCAAGCAGTGCCCACTCCACCCCTTTTTCGAAGTTCCACTCATTCCATTGGCCGATTTCGGAACCCATAAAGAGCAGCTTCTTCCCGGGGTGGCCGTACATGTAGCCGTAGAGGGCGCGCAGGTTGGCAAACTTCTGCCAGTTGTCGCCCGGCATCCTGGAAAGCATGGCCCCTTTGCCATGCACCACTTCGTCGTGCGAGAGGGGCAGCGTAAACTTTTCGGAGAACGCATAGGTGAGCGAAAACGTCAGTAGATTGTGATGGTGGCAGCGGTAGAGGGGATCTTTGCGGAAGTAATTCAGAGTGTCGTGCATCCAACCCATGTTCCACTTGAAATCGAATCCAAGGCCACCATCCTCGCCAGGTCCTGTCACTTTCGGCCATGTGGAAGCTTCTTCCGCAAAAGTCAGGACGTCCGGAAATTGTTGGTGTACCAGGGTGTTGAATCGTTTAAAAAACTCTATGGCCTCAACGTGCTCGCGCCCGCCGAATTCATTGGGCAGCCACTCGCCGGGTCCACGGGAATAGTCCAGGTACAGCATGGAAGAGACGGCGTCCACGCGCAGGCCGTCAATGTGATACTTGTCGAGCCAAAACAGTGCGTTGGAGAGCAGAAAGGCGCAGACCTCGGCGCGCTCGAAGTTGAATGTGAACGTGCCCCAGTCTAGCTGGTGGCTCCGGCGTGGGTCAGGATGTTCATAGAGGTGCGTGCCGTCGAAGAACGACAGTCCGTGGGCATCTTTGGGGAAGTGCGCAGGCACCCAGTCCATGATCACGCCCAATCCGGCCTGGTGGGCGGTGTCCACGAAATGCCGGAAATCGTCAGGATTCCCGTGCCGTGAGGTAGGGGCAAAGTATCCGACAGTTTGGTAGCCCCACGAGCCGTCGAGAGGATGCTCCGCAACGGGCAGGAGTTCGATGTGGGTGTAACCCATCTCCTTTACGTAAGGCACAAGTTTCTCCGCCAGTTCGCGGAAGGTAAGCCAACGCGCAGGATTCGTCTCCGGGGAAGGGGCTTGCATCCAGGAGCCGAGATGGACTTCGTAGATCGAGATGGGGGAACTGGGTTTCTGGCGCTGCCGGCGCCCGTTCATCCAATCGGAATCGTTCCATCGATAGGAACTGAGGTCCCATATGACTGAGGCTGTGGCAGGGCGCAGTTCGGCAGCGAAACCATATGGGTCGGCCTTCAGTGCCACGGCGCCGCTTCGAGACTGGACTTCGTATTTGTATAAAGCGCCTTGAGCAAGGCCGGCGATGAAGAGTTCCCACACACCGGATTCACCCCTTGCTCGCATGAGGTGGAGACGTCCGTCCCAACGGTTGAAGTCACCAACGACGCTGATCCGCGCAGCGTTGGGAGCCCACACCACAAAGTGGATGCCGCTGATGCCGTCGTGCTCGATCAAGTGCGCACCGAAGGTGGCATACAGGCGCTCGAGGCTTTCTGCGGTATGCTCCGCCTCATGCAGCAGCCCCAGTTGCGAATCAGTAAGAACGGGAGGAAAACGGTAGGGATCGTGGGTCACATGGTTGGTGCCGTCAGGGAGGGTGACGGCCAACTGGTAAGGGAAAAACTCGGTCTCACCTGTAAAGACAGCCTCGAAGACGCCCTCGGGATGAATGCGCTCCATGGGGAAAAACGCCGGCTGCAGGCCTTCCGGAGGAAGGAGAGGATCAGACTGCATCTGCTGGCCGAGGCCGGAGAGCAGATCCGTGACTTTGAGTTGAGGTGGATGCAGTTCAGGCGGAAGACCCTGTACTTCGGGCTCCTGCCCCCGGCCTTCCATCCCCTGTTCGGCGGCTGCCGTTTCCTGCCGTTGGATAGCCACGCTCTGAGCCTCGGGCACAAAGGCACGAATGGCGATGCCCGGCTCCCCGTTCACATTTACGTAATGGGGTCCGAAGATCTCAAGCGGCACGCTGCCGGAAACCGGCGAACTCGCTCTCACGGCCTCAGCGGCAAACCGCAGTGCGGCCTCAATGCCTTCGCGAGACAACGAAGGGTGGGCCTCGAGGATTTGGTCGATCGTCGCACCTCCGGCCATGCTCTCAAGGAGCGCGTTCACCGTGAGGCGCGTCCCCGCAATAACGGGTTGGCCCGCCATCACCTCAGGATCGGATATAATGAGTTTTTCCCGCACAACCATTTCCTTTGCCTATGACGAAGAGAGATCAAGCTGTGAGAGACATTTGAGATCCCCTGAGACCTGAAATTTGAATCTGAAACCGATTTCATGCAAAGTCGTGCATAAGAATCTCGATCGCACGGCGGCAGATTTCGACTCCGTAGTCAGCCCAGCGCCCCTGCCCCCAATAACGGAAGCAACTGCTCTGCGCGGCCAGCAAGTGAAACAGGGCATTCCGATAACGATGCTCCCATGAAGGAACGCCTCCATTGACTGCCTTCTCATCGAACAGGGCGCTGGCCCCCAGCATCGGCTCGTCCACGTTATCATACCCATACAGCCATGAGATGTTATTCGTCCAACTCCCACCCTCCGTGTGGAAGTATGGGTCTTCCTGAGCTAATTCATCAATCACCTGATTGAGTTTCTCGGCGCCTTCGCCCGGCTTGTACCGATCCCAGATGCGCTTCTGGCGGATGGGTTGGACAATCGGAAAGTCCTCCTCTTTCCAGCCGGAAGCAAAAAGGTACTCCAGGTATTCGGTGGCATTGACCATCGGCACATCCGTCCAGGAGGCTTCGCGCGCCACCTGGAAATACTTGAATGGAAATTCGTTCATCATGACGTGCCCGTTCTCACCGTCGGAGATCTGGGTTACCATCGGCAAAATCTTTCGCCCCGCATAGTCCCACCGCGATTGGGAGTAAGCCTCATCATACGGCTGCATCTGGCCAATGAGCTTGGTATCGCTGCCTCGAGTTTTGATGAGACAAATGATACTGGTTTGTTCCCCTCCAGAATTGCGGCAAACCAGACGATTGGGAATATGCAGCCACTCGGTTCCCCAACCGTCGCGCGGGCGTTCCACGGAATGTTCCTGTACGATCATCCACAGGAACCCACAGTCCCTGACCGATTTCACAAATTCATAAGCAGCGTCGGGATGATTGGGCAGCGCCAGTTCCGAAGGCACAAACCCACGCACGCGACTCAACGTCTCCAGGCCAAAAATGGCGCTGAAATGATGCTGCCAGGCCCTGATATGAAGGCGGTAGTCTCGATGCGGCGTGGAGGGCGCTACGGCGTGACCCCACGTGGTGCCCAGCCATTCCACGCACCGCTGGTACCGCGGGTTGCAGGTGATGGTCCTTAGCGAATCGATCACATCGTAAGCCCCCATCCGGCACAGGCCATGGAGCAGGGTACCTGTGTAATCAAGCATAACGCGCGGATTCTTGCCCTCTTCCACCAACTGTGGGACAAACTCACCCATTCGCTTGTAACAACGGCGGAATATGTCTGCATTGTGCCGGTCTTCCTCATAGGGACTCTCTTGCATGAACTGCAGATTGCCGACCAAAGGCTCATGGCGCATATCACTGCCCCTGCCGGGGCCTCCGGCGGGAATAAGCGGCTGGTGCATATGCAGTGCTATGGCGCAACAACCGCGAGCGTTTCCGAAGTCAGTGCCGCTCTCGTGCAAGAACACAGACTTGCCGCGAAAGGCGCTGAGGGTCTCTGCGATCATCACCTCTGAGCCACAGATATTGGGAAGGCCATTGATATATTCAGGAAGTTCGCTCATAGAAAAATTATTCTGTTTATGCAGGCGACAGATCAAGCGCATGGGATGCAAGCGGACGGATACTTTCTCCAGTTCCATTGACAACCGGCATCTGGAAACTCCGTTAGCGCATCACTTCCCGAATTAGAAATCGTGGGTGAGAATATCCTCCGCCCGCCGACAGATTTCGCGCCCATATTCAGTCCACAATCCCTGGCCCCAGTATCTGTAGCAACTCGTCTGTGAGGTCAGCAGATGAAACAGTGCGTTGCGGTAGCGGTGTTCGCCGGTAGTGATGCCCTGCCGGATGACTTTTTCGTAGAACAGTGAACTGACCTTTTCCATGGGACCCAGCAAATTCTCATAGCCACGCACCCATGAGAGACTGTTCGTCCAACTCCCGCCCTCCATATTAAAACGGTGATCTTCTTTCCTGAGCCCTTCAATTACCAGATCCATCTTCTCCAGGCCGTCGCCCGGCTTGAAACGTTCCCAGATGCTCTTTTGCATAATGGGCTGAAGTGCGGGCAAATCTTGTTCCCTGACACCAAGCGAGAACAGATACTCCAGGTACTCAGTGACGTTCACCAGAGGGACCTCCGAGCCGCTGGACGCCTGAATGACGTCAAAGTACTTGGATGGGAACTCGTTCATCATGACCCCGCCGTTTTCCCCATCGGAGATCTGCGTGACCAGTGGAGGAACTTGTTTACCCGCCAGTTCCCAACGGGAAAGTCCCACGGCTTCATAGTATGGCTGCATCTGGGCAATGAGTTTGGTATCACTGCCCTGTGTCTTGATGATGGCAATGATGCTCGCCGTCTCGCCTTTGGAGTTTCGGCAAACGAGACGATGCGGGATGTGTTTTTGTTCCGGCCCCCGGCCGGTCTCGGGCCGCTCCACGGAATGCTCTTGCACAAGAACCCACTGATAGCCGCAATCCTTCAGCGTCTTCACGAACTCGTAGGCCACATCCGGGTGGTTGGGCAAAGCCATTTCAGAGGGGGAGAAACCGCGAACGCGGCTGAGTGCTTCGAGGCCGAAAAGAGCCGCAAAGTGATTTTGCCAGGCATTGACATGCAGGCGGTAATCCTGAGCAGGAGTGGAAGGAGCAACGGCATGTCCCCAGGGAGCGCCCAACCATTCCACTGCACGCCTGTAGTCAGGGTTCATGGTGATCGTTTTTAGACTCTCTAACACGTCGTTTGCACCCATCTTTCGCAGGCCATGCAGCAGGGTCCCGGAATATTCCAGCATCACGCGGGGCTGCCTGCCTTCGTTCATCAGTTGGGGAACAAACTCGCCCATCCGCTTGTAGCACCACAGAAACACCGGCGCGTTGTGGTTGTCACCTATGTGTTGGTTGTCCATCATGTATTGGAGATTGCTAATAATTTCCGCAGTGCGCAGGTCCCCGCCGCCCGCCGGAATAAGCGGCTGGTGCATGTGTAGGGCAATGGCGCATGCGCTTCGGACGCGTCCAAAATCAATGCCGCTGTCATGCAAATAGATTGTGTTGCCATGGTTGGCTAAAATGGCCTTCTCGCATAACCCTTCCGCTCCGGAGATGTTGGGAAGGCCGTCAATGTATTCTGACAAATCGTTCATGGTCAATCATTCACTCTTTGGGTTCGATTCAGCATCGGCGGCTGACATTACAGGCGCCCTCATCAACGATACATAGCCCGGACAATCCGAAAGCAAGAGAGGAGAACCATCACGAAGATCAGGAAAGCATGAAAAGGCTCTGGGTTTCGCCCTCGTGATAAAAATCATCTCATGCCACAAAGTGCACGAACTCCATATATAAGTTAGTAACTATGCAGGTCAAGGTTGAGCTGCTCCTTTCTTCGTTGGATCAAGCATAATTTCCACCCTTAACAGATATTCATTTCGGTCCATTGGCTTCGAATAGAGCCGTATGTTTCGAAGGGCCTGAGTACTACCTGTGCCGGATGTAATCGTAAATTGACAGGTACTTCGCTGCGGGGCCATTCCACGAGTAGTCGTACCGCATTCCATTGAGCATGACCTCGCGGAATTGATCCGGATATGCAGACCACAGCCCGACGGCGCGATATAGTGCCGATTCGACGGCAGGATTGTCGGTCTGGTGAAAGACAAAGCCATTGCGTTCGTGCGGCGGTTTGTCGGAGTAGTCCCGGTCAAACACGGTATTCACAAGACCGCCCACAGAGCGCACAATGGGGACAGTGCCGTATTTCAAGCCGATCATCTGGGGCAGACCGCACGGCTCAAAAAGACTGGGCATAATGAGCATATCCGCCCCGGCATAGATCAGGTGAGAGAGTTCCTCGTTGTAACCGAGCTCCAGATGGCAATCCTGGTTGTCGTTGAGCTGATATTTGAGTTGCCAAAAATAGGCGTTGATACCGGGCTCCGGACTGCTGCCCAAGAGCACAATCTGAGCAACATTGTGCTGCAGGCAGTAAAACAGAGTGTGCCGGATCAGGTGCAACCCCTTCTGCGTGTCCAATCGGCCTACGTAGGCAATGATCGGCCTGAAATCCTTGCGCAGCAACAACCGGTCCCGCAGAGCGTCTTTGTTGCGATATTTGTCCTGCAGGGTTTCCATATTGTAGCGAACGGGGATGTAGGGATCGATCTCAGGGTTCCACATGTCATAATCTACGCCGTTGAGCACTCCATCGAATTTGCCCTGGTGAATCTGCAATGTACGTCCCAAGCCAAAAGCCTGGTCGCTGCAGCGTGCCTCCCAGGCGTGCTGGGGTGAAACGGTGGTCACAAAATTCGAATAGACAATGCCGCCCTTCATCAGGTTCACTGCGCTTGGGTTGAACTCATCGCGCAAGCGGTCGTAGTGCATGAAGTGCTCCGGGCGGTTTAGACCGGTGGCCCACAACACATCCTGCCCGGTAGTCCCCTGGTGCTTGAAGTTGTGAACGGTGTAACAGACCCGCTGATTCCACATCCCGGCGAACTTGTATATTTCGAAGAGAAGAACCGGCAGGATTCCGGTTTGCCAGTCGTGGCAGTGGATGATGTCGGGGCGGAGGTTACTCTTGAGCAAGAACTCGAGTGCAGCCTTGCTGAAGAAAGTAAAGCGCTTCACTTCGTCGAGGTAGCCGTAAAAGCCGCCGCGATTGAAGAAGTTGTCCTGGGAGTGCGGCTCGATAAAGAAGCAGCGCACACCATGCATCTCGCCATACCACACCGAACACTGAATTGCTCCGTTACACCAGGGCACCCACAAGTCATGAAGAATTTTCGTAAGTCCCCAGATCTGGTCATAGCGCATGCAGTCATACTTGGGCAAAATGACTTCCACTTGGTTGCCGCGGATTTGCAGTTCTCGGCTGAGGCCAAAGACCACATCGCCCAGGCCGCCGACTTTGGCGGCCGGGGCACACTCCGAAGCGACGTGAACAATATGCATTTTTCTGCTCCCAATTCGCCATCCGTATATAAAGAGTGCAAGGTTCTTCGAGGATATCGACTTATTGCCGATTCAAACCATCCGATTAGATCATGCAGTTTCTTCACGCTTAAGGAAGATTACGCCCAGGGGCGGCAGAGTGAGCATGATCAAGTGCGGCTGGCCCTGGCAGGGCGTAGATTCGGAGGATACTCCATCGAAATTGATCGTATTGCTGCCGCCATAGCATGCCGCGTCGCTATTGAGCAATTCACGGTAGAAGCCCGGCGCAGGCACCCCAACTAAGTAGCCCTTCCGAACCACCGGCGTGAAATTGGCCACCACCAGGACAGAATCGTTCAGGTCCCTGGCCGTGCGAATAAACGATACGATGCTGTTGTCCACGTCGTGGAAGTCGATCCACTGGAATCCCTCCCAACTGAAATCCACCTCATGGAGCGCAGGCTCAGAAACGTAGATCCTGTTCAAATCCTTCACGTACTTCTGGAGGCTGCGGTGTGACTCAAAATCGAGCAGCATCCAATCCAACTGGCCGTCGTGGTTCCATTCGTTCCATTGCCCGAACTCACTGCCCATGAAGAGCAGCTTCTTGCCGGGGTGGCCATACATAAAGCCGTAGAGTGCGCGCAGGTTGGCAAACTTCTGCCAGTAGTCGCCGGGCATTTTGGAAAGCATCGCGCCCTTGCCGTGCACCACCTCGTCGTGGGAGAAGGGCAGGATGAAATTTTCATTGAATGCGTAGAGCAACGAAAAGGTCAGGTGGTTGTGGTGATACTTGCGGTGAATGGCTTCTTTGTGAATGTACTCAAGCATGTCATGCATCCAGCCCATGTTCCACTTGAGATCGAACCCCAGGCCACCAACGTAGGTTGGGCGTGAAACCATCGGCCAGGCTGTGGATTCTTCGGCAAACGTCAGCACATCAGGAAATTGTTCGTGGACGAGTTCGTTGAAGCGCTTGATGAAGCTCACGGCCTCCAGGTTCTCGCGGCCGCCGTGCTTGTTGGGAATCCACTCCCCCGGCTTGCGGGAGTAGTCCAGGTAAAGCATCGAGGCGACAGCATCCAGCCGCAGGCCGTCGATGTGATATTTGTCGAGCCAAAACAGAGCGTTGGAAAGCAGGAAGGCGCGCACCTCGTTTCGACCGTAATTGTAGATGAGCGTGTGCCAGTCCTTGTGTTCGGCCTGACGCGGGTCGGCATGTTCATAAAGATGCGTGCCGTCGAAGAACGACAGACCGTGGGCGTCTTTGGGGAAATGCGCAGGCACCCAGTCCAGGATCACGCCAAGTCCGGCCTGGTGCGCCGTATCCATGAAATGCCGGAAATCGTCAGGATTCCCGTGCCGTGAGGTAGAAGCAAAGTATCCGATAGTCTGATAGCCCCACGAGCCGTCGAGAGGATGTTCCGTAATGGGCATGAGCTCGATGTGCGTGTAACCCATTTCCTTTACGTAGGGCACCAGCTTCTCGGCCAGTTCGCGGTAGGTAAGCCACCGATTGCCCAAATCCTTGTCAGACACCCTCTGCCACGAACCAAGATGAACTTCGTAAACGCATATCGGGGCATCAAGTCTCTGGCGTTCTTTGCGCGAGGCCATCCATTCAGCATCGTTCCACCGGTAGCGGTCCAGGTCCCAGACAACGGAAGCCGTTTTGGGGCGCAACTCCGACAGGAAGCCGAAAGGATCGGACTTTATCGCTGTGTAGCCCTTGTAGCGGGTCTTGATTTCATATTTGTAGAGATCACCTTGAACCAGACCGGGGATGAATATCTCCCATAGACCGGTGGCCCCCCGCGGGCGCATTGGGTGGCGTCTGCCGTCCCACTGGTTGAAATCACCTATCACACTCACCCGCTCGCTGCTGGGGGCCCAGACCGTAAAATGTACACCTGGCACGTCCTCGTGGACGACCAGGTGCGCACCGAGTTTGTCGTAGAGCTGGAAGTGATTGCCTTCAGAAAAAAGGTGCAGATCGAACTCGGTCAGGAGCGGCGGGAAGCGATAAGGGTCTTCGATCTGATACGTACGACCGTCAGGAAGGGAAATAGAAAGCTCATAGCGGAAAAATGCGGTCTCGTCCGGAAAGACGGCTTCAAATACGCCGTCAGCATGCACGCGCTTCATGGGATACTCAGTGCCGGAACGCACCACGGAAACGCATCGGGCCTGTGGTTGAACGGTGCGGACAACCAGCCCGGGGGCGCCGGCCATGGGCAGAGAGTGAAGACCCAGAATGTCGAATGGAGTAGCGTAATATCCTCCTGCGACAGCAGCAATGGCCCCGGGATCGGCTGTGGATTCAAATACAACCTCATCGATCGGTTCGTCAGAAAGAGTAGAACCGGAAGAGCCGATGGAAGGTGAGGGGGCAGGTTCATCAGTATTTTCCGCAACGGACGTCACGGGCTTACCTGCCGTATCTGCCTTTGGCTTGGCCCAACTTGTCGAAGAACTCTTGGCAGCATCGGAAGATCCAACAGCAGAAGATTTGTCAGGTGCATCCTTCGAATTACCGGCAGACTTGACCACGTCGGTCGCGGAAGAGGTATCGTCAACAGTCACTGTGCATTTCCTTTGCTTGAATGTTCCCGGGTTCCCTCGTGCGTCTTTGAGCGGCCGACGTGACGACTCCAACTGATCCGAAAGCCCGAGCTCAGTCTGGAAAGAGCGAGAGGTCTTTGTTCCAGAGAGGCCGTCCGAAGGTCGTTCTTACTGCACTTCCGCTCGATAAAGGCGCCGCGAAGCCCGAAACGGCATCTTGCTCCCATCGGCCGGGTCGTACTGGTAATACGGCTCCGGAAGCCACGGATTGGTTAGCTTATAGATATATCCTAATGATGTTAATCCTTTTATGCAGGCTGTCAACGACAGGCTTAAACTTCGAGTGCTGTAGTATCATGAGGAATTGAGGAATTGAGGAATTGAGGAACATGGAGCAGGAAGCAAGGAGCGGGGGTGCGTGAAACTGTCGGCGGCGTTTTTGAATTCTAGGTTTGCACAGCACTATTGAGGGGTTTTTTTTGCGCTGCCGCGGTGATCAGAGCGTGGAACCATGAGCATGAAAATCAGCCCCAGGACGAACAGGGCCTCAAGTGACAACAAGGCTATGCGCGGATTGTTGGTCCGGCTCGATATGATCCCGTAGAGCAGAGGACCGAAGATCGCGGCTATCTTGGTACTGAAGGTCATAAATCCGAAGAACTCGGCTTTCTTTCCTTCGGGAGCCTCGATCGCCATGTAGCTTCGCGCTGTTGCCTGCGTCCCGCCCAGAACCAACCCGGCGCAAACCGAAAGGGTGTAGAAGGCGGAGATGCTCGAAAAAGCGATTATCCCGAGCAGGGCCAAAATCCAGATAAGGATCGTGATGACGATCGTGCGCAGTATTCCGATTCGGTTCGCGAGCACTCCGGCGCCCACCGCCCCGGCTGCGGCGGATAGCTGGATCAGCATGAGGAGAAAAAAATTCTGCTTTACGGTGAACTGCAGAGTGAAAACGGTATAGGAGGAGAAAAAGACGATCACGGTCGATATGGCATCGCTAACGAAGAAGTAAGCTAAAAGAAATATGAAAATATTTTTGAGTGAGCGAATTTCGCGGAAAGTCAGAATAAGCCTGGAGAATCCTTCACTTATAGCCGGCCCTCGGGTCGCGCTGTGTTTCGGAGAGTCTTTGAAAATGAGGAAAGAGGGCAGTGCGAAAATCCCGTAAACCGCTCCGGCGAGCAGAAGGATCGATTTCCCCCCGGCCACATTCGGGACCATGAAGGCCATGCAGACCAAGGCGGCAAGCCCGCCGATATAGCCCAGCCCCCAGCCGATTCCAGATAACTTTTCGATGGAACCCGGAGCGGCTATCTCCGGCAGGAAAGCATTGTAAAAAGTCATGGCCAGCGTGTAGCCCACATATCCGAAGCTTACCAGAAATATTGCCCACGCTTTTTGACCCGGTCCTGTGAAATAGAGAGCAAATACGCTCAGTATGGATATGCCGGCGAACGCCACCAGGAAGCTCTTTTTCTTTCCGCTTGCGTCGGCAGTTGCCCCCAGGAGCGGCGAAAGGAGGACCGAGACCGCCATGGCCGTGGATATGGCCACGCCCCACAGGAAATCGGCGTAACCCTTTTCTCCGACTATGACCTCCTTGAAATAAAGAATGAAATATGCGGTAAGCACGACCATGGAAAACCAGGCCATGGCAAAATCATACAGAAGCCAGGAGACTATCCTTGGGAAGGCCGGATAGCGGATATCGGAATCGACAAAAGCGCGCTCTGAGCGTGAAAACATCTTCACGCCCCGCGATGTGTCATTCACCGATCCGAGCTTTTTAGATTGCATATTCGATCATTCTTTCCGCATACTCCCACAGAACCGGGGAACCATCCTCCATGGGGCTGTTTCTCAAGTGAACCGGGGCGGTGGGACCCGCCCCTGGTCATGGGCAGATCAGGGATAGTGTCGAGAGAACTGATTATCCCTCCTTTTCGAACAGAAATCAGTCCCCTACATGCCAGACCCTGAAAAATATATCCACTTGTTTATGTATTAGTTGGGGGACCTTAAATCAGTGCGTGTATACGAAAAAAGATGTTGACAGTATGCAAAGTTTGGTATACCTAATTATTGTTTTCCTGATACTGAGGTGGTCCATGATGTTAAGCTCGGCGAAAAACAACCTTTGCATGCGTTGCGACAGGCCGTCAAGTCCTGAGTGCGTCCTGATGCCTCTCTGCAAAGCCGAGTCCGGAAAGAAGGTCAAAGTTGCCTGCGTGCATGGGGAGCGTGGACTGTGCGCCCGGATGGCCGCGCTGGGAATTTATCCCGGAGTCGAGATGGATAAGCTCTGTAGCGGATGTGTTCGTGTGAACGGAGGAGTCCTGAGCCTGGGCAAAGATATTTCTGACAAGATTCTTGTAATCCCTTCCCCATAAGACTGGAAAAGTGGGCGGCGTCTTGAGCGCGTTTTTTTTGAGACAAATGTTAGGCACACCTAATTCTACTGTGAGACAGAGGATTTGCACATGGCCGTTGTTCTTTTACGCGAAATGGCAAAGGGACAGACAGGAACAATCCATCGGGTTACTGCGTCCGGTGAAATCGGGCGCCGCATTCGGGACATGGGGCTGGTTCCGGGAACTCGGTTCAAGGTACAGGGCCGTGCCCCTCTGAAGGACCCGGTGGCGATTCGGCTCAGAAATTTTACCCTGACCCTTCGCAACAGCGAATCCGACTTTATCGAGGCCGAGGTGGAAGAAGTCTGATGGATCACCCGAGGGAGAACCTGATCGCGTTGGCCGGAAATCCGAACTGCGGGAAGACGACGCTTTTCAATGCTATTACGGGCGCGCGGCAGCATGTTGGAAACTATCCGGGAATAACGGTCGAAAAAAAGGAAGGATACTGCCAGGTAAACGGCAGACAAATCCAGTTGGTTGATCTGCCCGGTACCTATTCGCTGACCGCCTATTCACTGGAAGAACTCGTAGCTCGCAATTTTCTAATCCAGGACCGCCCTTGCGCGGTTATCAATATAGTCGATTCATCCAATCTTGAGCGAAATCTCTACCTTACGGTCCAACTCCTCGAGCTCGGCATTCCGGTCCTGATAGCCTTGAACATGGTCGATATGGCAACCGCGAGGGGAGTGGAAATAAATTCCGAAGAACTCGGACGCAGGTTGAGGCTGCGGGTTATACCCATGGTTGCGCGCACGGGCAGTGGCAAAGCGGAACTGCTCGAGGCGGCCGCTCAACTGGTGGAGAAGGTTACAGACTGGGAACCCCTCTACATTTCTTACGGACCTGATATCGATCCCGTTCTCGACAGCATGGAGGCGCAAATTCGGGCCGCCGCATTCCTTACCGATTCTCTCCCGGCCCGATGGACCGCGCTCAAATACCTTGAAGCTGACGAGGAGGTAATTCGAAAAGGCAAAGACAAAGATGCGACTCTTTCCAGCAAACTCGAAGAAGTTGCCGGGCAGGTCTCCAAGCACCTTCAGAAAACCCTGGACAGCTACCCTGAAGCCATTATAGCCGATCACCGCTACGGCTTCATCTCCGCCCTGCTTAAAGAAGGGGTCGTCAAGCAGAGCCACAAAGCCGACCGGCTCTACCTCTCAGATCAACTCGACCGGGTGCTCACCAATCGTTTTTTCGGCCCCGTCATCATGATGCTGATAATTTACGCTGTCTATAAATTCACGTTCACATACAGCAAGGTTCCGGTGGGATGGCTGGAAGCCGGCTTTTCAGAGCTGGGAAGATTCGCAGACTCTTCCTTGCCGCCGGGGCCTTTCAAGTCACTGATCGTATCGGGTGTGATCGACGGAGTTGGCGGGGTCCTTGGGTTTGTCCCGCTGATCGTGTTCATGTTCTTTGCCATCGCATTTCTTGAGGATACGGGCTACCTTGCTCGAGTAGCCTATATGCTCGACCGCGTTTTCCGCACATTCGGCCTGCACGGCAGTTCAGTCATGGCTTACATTATTTCGGGGGGGATCGCTGGTGGTTGCGCAGTTCCGGGAGTGCTTGCCACCAGGACGCTCAGAAGCTCGCGCGAGCGCATTGCAACACTCATTACCGCGCCTTTCATGAACTGCGGGGCCAAGCTGCCCGTTTTTGCCATGCTTATCGCGGCTTTTTTCCGGGAAAAAGAGGCTCAGGTGATGTTCCTTTTGACCATCCTGTCATGGGTGGCCGCCCTGCTCATCGCAAAGCTGTTCCGCTCGACCATTCTGCGGGGGCCGAGCACGCCTTTCTTACTGGAGCTGCCTCCATACCGTTTGCCTACGTTCAGGGGGCTGCTCATCCATACCTGGGAGCGGGCGTGGCAGTATGTCCGCAAAGCCGGCACGATCATCCTTGCCATTTCGATCATTTTTTGGGCGCTGATGTCTTTCCCCGGGCTTCCGGAGACCGAGAGAAAAATCTATGATGAGGAACGAGCGTCCATCCTGGCCGTCGCATCGCAAGGGGTGAAAGAGCCGCTGTTGAATGCCGGAGCGTCTGCGGGCGGCGAGGCGACGCAGCCGAAGTCGCCATTCAAACCGCAGGCGGCGGTAAACCCGGCCGGCGGTTCCGGTTCCCTAGCCAGCCTTCAGGAGATTGACAATGAGGAAGCCCAGGCAGCTCTTAAAAACTCGATTGCGGGCCGAATAGGGTCCGGGCTCACTCTGATCACCTCGGTAAATGGATTTGACTGGCGCACCAACGTCGCTCTGCTCTCCGGGATTGCTGCAAAAGAGATTATCATATCGACAATGGGTACCGCTTACTCGCTTGGACGGACCGGAAGAGGGGAACAAATACCTCTGAGCAGGCGTCTGGCAGCCGACTCGTCATGGAGCCCGCTAAAAGCTTTTGCACTGATTATTTTTATTATGTTATACGCGCCCTGTTTGCCAACGGTAACCTGTATCATCCGTGAATCTACTTGGCGATGGGGACTTTTTTCGATGTGTTTCAACACTTTGACAGCGTTTATCGTATCGGCGCTCGTTTACCGCGGCGGGTTATGGCTGGGGCTGGGATAGGAGTTCTCAGATGTGGCAGATCGCACTCACTTTGATGATCGTCGCAGCAGTTTTGGTGTATTTAATTAAATATTATTCACGGGCATACCGGTCTGAGTCATCCGTATGTTCGTCTTGCTCGGCGCGTCTGGCGGGAGGTGGAGACAATTGTGCGTGCATCGAAAGCCTGCACTGTGAGGACCCGGTGCCGCCTCAAGAGCAAACCGCTGAAGCCGGGAGGTCAGATCGGCAATGAATATTAATATCACCCTGGGTGGCGCTGCCGCCCATGTGTCGGAAATATTCATAGGAGCAGACGTTATGGAGCGCGTCCCGGCCGGTCTTCAAACGGCCCTTGAAGGCCGCTCCGCCTACTGGATATGGGATGAGGCAGTATGGTCGCTCTGGGGACGCAAAGCTCTCGACCTGGGTTGGCCCATCCAGCGGGACGGCCAGGTTATCCTCTTTACAGCATCGGAACCCGATAAGCGTCTTGCATCGGTGGAATTTCTCGCAAGACGGCTCGTAAATGCAGGTGGCAATCGCGATAGTGCTATTGTAGCGGTCGGCGGGGGGGTAACCGGGGACGTGGCCGGTTTTCTCGCGTCGATTTATATGCGCGGCATTCCGTGTTTTCAGATCCCCACAACCCTTCTTGCCCAGGTTGACAGCAGCATTGGCGGCAAGACGGGAGTGGACCTCCCGGAAGGCAAAAACCTCCTCGGTACTTTTCAGCAACCCAAACAGGTCTATATCGACCCCGGATTTATCACCACTTTACCCGATGAGGAATTAAGGCAGGGAATGTCCGAGGTGATCAAGTCGGCTATGATCGGAGATGAAGTACTGTGGAAATTTGTGGAAAACAGCTCCGATGCTATTAAGAAGCGGGAACCCGATGCGTTGCTCAGAGTAATCTCCGCAAGCTGCCTTTTAAAATCACGAATCGTGCAGGCCGACGAGAAGGAATCCGGACGCAGGCGGGTTTTGAACCTTGGTCACACTGTGGGCCATGCGCTGGAGAAACTCACCGGCTTCAGGCTGAAACACGGTGACTGCGTTGCGACCGGTATGGTCGCTGCCGCAACCCTTTCGCACCGGCTCGGAAAGATGCAGGCAGAAGACCTGGAGCGGTTGGAAAGCATTTGCGGAATCTGGGGAATGCCGGTCTGCATCCCGGCCTCGATAGGGTCCCAGGAGATAGTCGATACAATCCACACTGACAAAAAGCGTATTGGTGAAAAGCTCCATTTTATAATGCCGGTGCGGATAGGCAAAGTAATTGAATTTACCGGCATCGATCATGGTGAATTCAGCAAAGTTCTGAAATCACTTGGGGCCGGATAGTACTATAGCAGTGAATAATGAATGGTGAGCAGTGGTTCGCCACTGCTCGCCCTTCTCATTCGCCATTCACTAAGCACTGCCAACTAATCACTATGTTTAGTGCTGCCTGGACATTTCTCCATCCTTCAAGGTGGTGAAAATCAGCCTGCCTGCGGTGGTCTGCAGTATACTGGTTACAGAGACTTCGACTTCTTTTCCCAGATGCCTGCTCGCGTTCTCCACGACTACCATGGTCCCGTCTTCGAGATAGGCTATCCCTTGCCCCTGTTCCTTGCCTTCTTTCAGAATGTGGAGCCGCAATACCTCACCTGGCAGAACTACAGGTTTTAACGCGCTGGCAAGCTGGTTTATGTTCAGGATGCGAATTCCCTGGACCTCAGCTACCTTCGACAAATTGTAATCGTTGGTGACTATCTTGGCGTTCAATCTCAAAGCAAGGGCCACGAGCTTGGCGTCAACATCGTTCAGGTTTTCGAAGTCCTGTCTGTCGATCCGGACCTCAACGAGCTTCTCCAACTGAAGGCGCTTGATAATGTCGAGTCCTCGCCGCCCTCGCACTCTTCTGGTAGGGTCCGGACTGTCGGCGATGTGCTGAAGTTCTTGCAGTACGAACTCGGGAATCACCAGCACACCCCCCAAAAAGCCCGTCTCCACTATGTCTGCGATTCGTCCATCTATGATTACGCTTGTATCGAGAATCTTGGTCAGTGGATTTCCGCGCATTCCCCGAACGAACCACGACCAGTTCGGGACTCGCAGTTCCTCAATCTTAAAACTGCCCAACACCATCCCTATGTAACCAAAAATGCAGGATAAAATAATATAGATGACAATGCTGACCGTGGTGTTCTGCATAGTTGCAAATCCCACAGCGATGAGTTTGGCAATGGAAAGTCCGAGAACCAGACCGATGGTCCCGCCTGCCAAAACCTTCAGAGGCATATGCTTGATCAGTTTCTCGACGCTGAGGCCCGCCAGGCCCACAATTATGCCCCCGAGCACTCCGACCCATCGCGCCCAAAAATAGTGGACCACGCCTTCATTGTACAGACTTACTGCTATTACGTACCCTCCAAAGCCGCAAATGACGATCAAGACTAGTTTCAAAATGAGCCAACCCCACTTCACACTTCTCACCCCCTTTCTGATAATAATATGCGGGTAAATGCAAAAAATGCCAGTTCCAGGAAGGAAATCTTTGATGATAAAAACTTTGGATGGACAACGAAAAGCTCAGCCGGACCGGGCTATCTCAATAACTCGAAAATAGATTCCTCTATTTCGCCTTCCGTAACGTCCTGAACTATGGAAAGTTCTTTGAGAAGCAGTGTTCTTGCCGTATCCAGCATCTTTCTCTCGCCAAAAGAGAGTTCTTTGTCACCTTTGAGGACCGTCAGATCACGGAGCACCTCGGCAAGCTCGTAAATAGACCCGGTTTTTATCTTTTCCATGTATTCCCGGTAGCGCCTGTTCCATGTGCCCCCGTTAACCGAGATTTCCCTTCTTAGAAGGATATCGAAGACCCTGGGAATGTCGGTCTGGGTAATCAGGCCTCGCAACCCAACGGTTTCAGCATTTGGCACCGGGATCATGATCTTCATCCCATTATCCAGGATGCGCATTATATAGAAATCCTGACGCTTGCCGCCGATACTTTTCGATTCGATAGATTCGATTTTTCCTACACCATGTGCCGGGTACACAGCCAGATCGCCGATTTTGAACATAGGACCTCCACACTGCAAAGAAAAAAGGCCAAGGGAGCCAAGCGTGGTAATTTTATCATCACTCGGGATATTTGCAAAGAGTTAATCAGGGTATGGGAGGGATTGAGTGAAAAAATAAACGATATGGTAAAAGATGCGGAGTAAACAGCATTATGATTCTGCAAAAGGTGTCAAGAACGGGATAATCAGCGCCAATCCATGAACACCGGCTTAGCGCGAGCCCTCATCAAAGCCTATAAATCTAATTTTACACCATCGGCAGCAATTAGAACATAGTAAAGTCGGTGTCAGTTTCCCGTTCACCGGCCTCTGCGTTTCCACGTTGAAATGGCTTCATCTTTTCTATTGCGGTGGCTGCTGCAACAGAGGTGCAAACCTTTTGTCCGTGCGCTCAACCTCCGCTTTTATCCGCTTCTGGAGTTGGGCGTAGCCCTCCTCAAGAGACTTCTCCATAATTACGATTTGCCCCTGGCTTACGATCAGGCGCTTTAGTTCGGGAATTTTGATCTGCGTCGCTGATTTGAGGTAAACAGGCTGAATATAGAGTATCACCTTGCCGACCGGCAGAACTATTATCTTGCCCCTGTCCACTTCGGACCCCGCCTGATCCCAGAGTGTAAACTGCTGGGCGATCTCCGTGTCCTGGTTTGCGAGGGCGTAAATCTGGGAAGGGCCGTAGACGAGCTCTCCTTTCGGAAAATTGTACACGATGATCTTTCCATAATAGGGACGGTCGCAGCCAACAAGTGTCAGGGACCGGAGATTATCACGTCCGCTCGGGCTCATGGGCAGGAGCAGCAAAAAGTCGAACCTGCCGGGCTTTATGAGGTCCAGTGTCAGGTAATAGGGCTTGATTTCAGAGGCCTCCATGCCCTTGTATGTCTTCGCGAAATTCCAGGTGTCCTCCTGCTGATAGAAAACTTCCGGGTCGGTCTGGTGATATTTGGCGTAGATCGCCATCTGTGTTTCAAAAATCTCCTTCGGGTAGCGGACGTGCGCTTGCAGCTCATCGGGCATCTGCGACGCGTCCTTGAACACGCCTGGATAGATTCTGCTATATGCTCCGATGATGGGGTCCTGCGGGTCGAAAAGATAAAAATCGACACTTCCGTCGTAGGCATCCATTATGATCTTAACCGAATTGCGGATGTAGTTGATTTCTCCGGTTTGTGCCGTGAACGGCACAGATATCGGGTACATGTCGGAGGCCGTGTATGCGTCCTGAATCCAGTAGAGTTTATTTTGGGTGACCACCACGTATGGTTCGGAGTCAAAAATCAGATAGGGCGCCAGGATCCGAACACGTTCGGCCAGTGTGCGCCGGAGGAGCATCCTGGAGTCAGGAGTCATCTTGGTTGTGAAAAAAATGTTCTTGTCCTTGAAAAAAACCGAAAAAACGAAGCGTTTGATAAGGGAATCGATCGGAACTCCGCCCTTCCCGCTGTATGAAGTCATGACGTTGGTTGCGCCCTTGGGATAGTCTATTTCACCGGAGGTGTTCGGTGCGATTACATAGTTGTTGGCGTCTTGCCCATAATAGATACCCGGCTGCTTAATTTCGAATCCATACTCCGATTCGGGCGGAATTCCATGTATGAACCAGACCAACGGTTCGCCACCGGCCTGGTCCGCTGGAGTCATTACAGCTCCAAATCCATGAGTGTAGGAAAGGTGTTCGTTTACCCAGTTCTTGGCGCCTTCCGGAATTGAGGTATAGTTGAGTTCGCGGGCTGAAAGAAAAACCTGCTGATAAAAGTCGTTTACGGTATACCGATCGACATTTACGTTCGGGAAGTCATAGTAGGTACGAAGGTTCTGGAGCTGCTTGTAAACATCGTCAAGCATGTCGCCGTCCCAAACCGGAGTGTTTCTCAGAATTGTCTGGACGTTTGGTACCGAAATCTCCGTAGGAATACGTTCGGGATTGAAGTCTCGGATTTCCACATCGTTCAGTCTGTATGCAGCAAGAGTCGATTCGATATTGTTCTGGATGTAAGGCCGCTCCTTTGAACTCTCGTTGGGCTTGACAATATACTTTTCGACAACCTGTGGGAGGAAATCCGAGTATCTGGCGCCCAGCGCAAGGGCGAACACGACGGCGAAGCCGACAAAAGCCCGAATGCCCCTGCGTGTATTGACGAGATAAATGAGTGCAACAGCGGCAGCAACCAGCAGGATGAGACAAATCCAGATCAGGGGCTTTATGATGTTCATTTCGACGTAGCCCGGACCGTAAAAAAGCGGCAGATGACTTCTGGAATAAAGAAGGCCATAGAGCTGAAGAACAAAATCCCATATTTCAATCAGCAGCACCGCCAGAACAAGCATGTTCAGATGTATCCGTGCCCCGGCGTGAAGCCGTTTTTCCTCCTTGGCGAGAATTCGCCTTTCGACCAGGTACAGGAGCGTCATTGAAACAAGCAGAACACCGAAAGCCATGAGGAGGCGCCGCTGAATCAGTATGTATATCGGGTAGGCGAAAAGATAATAGGCGACGTCCTTCCCATATGCCGGGTCGGCCACCCCGGCGTCGGAAGAAAAAAGATAGAGCAGGAAAGACTCCCACCGATTGTATAGGGGTAGGGCGACCACCGCTGAAAGGATGATCGAAAGGGGCGTATAGACCCACATCGAGCCGGTCCGGAATCCCCTGAGCAGATGCCGGTATGATTTGAGCGAGGCGTCCGTAGCGGTTTTTCCCGGCATCGTGGCCCCAAGAAAGCGGGATGCCACCCAGAAATTCAAAAAGAATATCAAAAAGAAGAACAGTGAGACCGACGCGAAAACAGCATACCTGTAGAGCGTCCGTTGCCAGAAATAGGCTTCGTAGCCCAGTGAACCGAACCACCAGATATCGACTAAAAAGCTTGAGAAAAAGAAGCTCAGAACGAGCAGGATACCGGCAAGAGCTAGAATCGACACAACGGAGGCAAAGAACCATCGTTTCCAGTGGACCATTCATCTCTCCTCGTTTGCAATCCAAACCAAGCGTCCAATATTTTCATTTTATTCAACAGTTTGCGGACGGACACCAATCGCTCGCTTCAAGCCTGCGATTGCGAGGCGGAACCGCTTGAACAAGTTTAATCATTCCGGAGAATAAACTAATTCCAATTTGCGTTCAAAGAAGTATTTTTTGCCCTGAGAGGGTTATTGATAAAAAGCAAAATCCCCGCGCAAACGCGGGGATTTCGTTCATAATCAGAGAGGCTGCAACCGCTGCCGCCTCTTATTTGAAAAGTATTACTATCAGGCCCTTACGTTCCTCAGAGACCTCTAGCGGGTATCAGTTGCAGCAGCTGCAAGCATGTCCTTGACTCCTGCCTGTTCTTCGAGCAATTCCTTGAGAGTAAAGTCCATCTTTTCCCGCGAGAAAGCATCGATCTCAAGGCCCTTTACCCTTTGGTACTTACCAGGCGTAGAGGTGACCGGCACGCCGTACATGACGCCCTCCGGAATCCCGTAAGAGCCGTCGGACGGAAGGCCCATCGTCACCCAGTTGCCGTTGGTGCCCAGCGCCCAATCATGCATGTGCATGATGGCGGCATTGGCGGCGGAACCAGCAGAGGACAGGCCGCGGGCTTCGATGATCACAGCGCCGCGCTTGCCGACCTTGGGAATGTATTCGTTCTTGTACCAATTTTCGTCAACGAGCTTGGTCGCAGGCTTCCCTTCGATAGTAGCGAAGCGAATATCAGGATACATAGTGGGTGAATGGTTGCCCCACACTATCAATTTCTCGACCGAGTCGACCGGCTTGCCAACCTTGTTGGCGAGCATGGACCTGGCGCGGTTGTGGTCCAGGCGCAGCATAGTCGTAAAATTGCCCTGCGGCAGATCCGGGGCCGATTTCATGGCAATCCATCCATTGGTGTTGGCCGGGTTGCCAACCACGATTACGCGAATGTCGCGCGAGGCCACTTCATTCATCGCTTTACCCTGCTCTATGAATATCTTTGCATTTTCCATCAGCAGGTCCTTGCGCTCCATGCCGGGGCCGCGCGGCCTTGCGCCTACCAGAAGGGCGTAGTCAGCGTCCTTGAAAGCGACCTTCGGGTCGCCCGTGCCTATCATACCTGCCAACAGCGGAAACGCGCAGTCCTCGAGTTCCATCATGACCCCTTTGAGGGCCTGCTGGATCTTTTCTATCGGTAGCTCCAACATCTGCAGGATGACAGGTTGGTCTTTTCCGAGCATTTCGCCGCTGGCAATGCGAAACAGTATGGCGTAGCCTATCTGACCCGCGGCTCCGGTAACCGTAACACGAACAGGGGGTTTGGCCATTTTATTACTCCTCTCTAACTTTAATTCGCACGAAGATCGCTACCCTATTACCGCAAGCACGTCACCTTTTTGAACGCTCTGGCCATTTTTGCACAGTATCTGTTTTACCTTTCCTGATGCTGGCGCGAGAATAGAGTTTTCCATCTTCATGGCCTCGAGGATCATTACGACGTCACCCTCTTTGACCGAGTCGCCCTCTTTTACCTCATAGCGAACGACCATGCCGGGCATTGGAGCCTCAAGCTTTGTGCCTCCTTCAACAGGGGCGGCCACCGGTTTCGGCGCTGCCGCAGGGGCTGGCGCAGGCTTTGGAGCGGGCGCGGGAACGGCCTTCGGAGTAGGAGCAGCCACAGGCGAGATTGCGGTAATCAACGGAGCGCCGCCGACCGCCTCAACTTCCACTGAAAAGTAATCGCCGTCGACAAACACGTTGAACTTACGATATCCATCGCCCTTCGGTGGGACTTCCTTCTTTGGTTTCTCTACCAGCAATCCGGCCTTGGCCTTCTTAACCAGTTCCGCTTCCCTCGCGCAGTCCTCAAGGGTCTTGGGAAGAACCTCGGGCGGAACGGGCTCTTTGCCGTACTTCCAATTGAGGAAGCGCTTGCCGGTTATCGGGTACATGCCGTAGATAAGCACGTCGTCGATGTCTTTGGCCAGTCCCTTCATATCCTCATAATTTTTGGGCATTTCCGGATCGAGGATCTCAGCCGGACGACCGGTGATGGGGGTCTCGCCTCTCGGGTAACCCTTGAGGGCCTTCTTCTGGACTTCGGGATCGACCGGGACCGGGGTGTGACCATAGAGGCCAAAGAACAGGTCCTTACTCTGGGCGGAAATCATTTTGTAGCGTTCTTCCGGCGTGTCAAAGAGAACATTGTTAACCGTCTGAATACCTACGATCTGGCTGGTAGGAGTTACCAGAGGAACCTGACCCATATCTTTGCGCACCTCAGGCAACGCGCGGAAAACATCGTTCAGCCTGTCGGAAGCGCCCATTTCCCGGAGTTGGTTGATAAGATTGGAGAGCATGCCGCCCGGCGTTTGATGCAGCAGCACACCGATGTCGATAATGGACATGCGGTCATCGAGCAGGTGGCGGTATTTGGGTGAAATCTTCTCGAACCACTCACTGCATTTGGCTAGTTGGTGGAGGTCAAAACCGGTGTCTCTATTGGTGTGCCTCAGAGCCATTACCAGGGGCTCGATGGCCGGGTGCGAGCTGCGGTATGCCCACGGGGACAGACAGGTGTCGACAATGTCCACGCCCGCTTCGATTGCTTTGAGCAGCGAGAGGTCGGCCATTCCGGAGGTGAAATGGCTGTGAAAATGGATGGGGATCTTTATGTTCTCCTTGAGGGCTTTAACCAGGTAGTAGGCGTCATAAGGAGCAATAAGGCCCGCCATGTCCTTGATACAGAACGAGTCGGCACCCATGTCTTCGAGCTGTTTCGCGCACTTTACCCAATAGGCGAGGTTGTAAACCGGACCGCCCATCCGGGGTTCGGTCAGGGAGTAGGAGATGGTCCCCTGGAAATGCATTCCGTTTTTTTTGATTGGTTTCAAGACCGTTTCAAAGTTCCGGAAGTCATTGAGCGCGTCAAAGGTCCGGAAGATCTCAATGCCGTTTGCGATCGATCGTTCGACAAATGCGGTGGCCATATCGTCAGCGTAGTTGCGGTACCCGACGAGGTTCTGGCCGCGCAGCAGCATCATGAGCTTGGTCTTCTTGAGGTATTTCTTCAGTTGGCGGGGTCTTTCCCATGGGTCTTCATTGAGAAAACGGTGCATGGTGTCGAATGTTGCGCCGCCCCATACTTCCATACACCAGTACCCGACTTTTTCCATTTCCTCGGCAATAGGCAAAAGATCCTCGGTCCTTCCGCGGGTGGCGAAAAGAGACTGATGGCCATCGCGGAAAGTCAAATCTGATATCTTGATCGGGTTGTCCACCTTGACCGGGGGCTCATCAAGCAGTTTTGCAATTAATGAGGTGCCATGCAAATGTGATTTATCCATCCTTGTGTCTCCTTATTTCCGCCTGACAGAGTACTCGGTTTAGCGTCAGTTCACCGCAGAACCAGACTTTCAACACCAAAAGTCATCCGCAAGGACACGAGCCAGAAAAATTGCCGGTATATTAATTTTTGACCTTCGGGGGCTTCAATATTCATGTATTCGAGGCCTGACGGGTCAAAGGGCCAACACCTAACGGGGCAAGCGCATCTGCCAGGTCCACCTGATGTTCATGGCTGCCTGTCTTCCAGCTAACGCAAACGGGTTGCTCATGACCACCGGCTCCTGCGCCGGCTGACTCAATTGCTGCGCAGGCAAGGCCTCCTGTTCGGCTTGAAGGTAAAGCCCTACAGCGGACGAAACAGCCGCAATCAACTTTGGATCGACGTTCATCAGAAACCTCCCAATGCAGTGAATGGTGAATCGTGGATGGTGAGTGGAAAAAGCTGGTCACTAGTCACGAATCGCTACTCACGAATCACTAGTCACCGGTCAAGAGTCATGCGGCCCGGCGGGTCTTCTTCTTCAGATTGCTGATCCTGCGGCGGAAAGAATCGGCCAGCTTGGAGTGCCCGCCCTCCACTGCCTTTTGCCGCTTGTCCTTGAGCTCTTTGATTTTTACCTTGAGGCTGCGGACATCCACCTCTTTTTTCTTGGTCTTCTCATCCACAATGCCGCGCGCTTCCTTCATGGCAGCTATCAGCTCGGCCTTGTTCATGGCGTGCACGCCAACGATGCCGCCGGTAGACAGGGCCAACTCGCGAAGTTCCTTCGCAGTCATCTTATCGAGCGGTTTTTCTTTCTTTTCTTTTTCCTTTTTGCCCATTTTCTCTATTCCTTCTGCTGTTGTTTATCGTACATCTCCGCAATCTTGAGAAAAGGCCTGAACAAATCGATCGGGATCGGAAAGATCGTAGTCGAATTTCGTTCTGTGGCTATCTCGCGTAATGTCTGCAAGTAACGAAGTTGAAGCGCAATTGGGCTCTTGTCGATAATAGCGGCAGCCGCTGCCAGGCGGTCGGCGGCCTGGAACTCCCCCTCTGCGGCGATCACCTTGGCCCGCCGTTCGCGCTCGGCTTCCGCCTGCTTCGCCATTGCCCTCTGCATCTCCTGGGGCAGGTCGATCTGTTTGAGTTCGACAAGTGAAACTTTTATTCCCCATGGGTCGGCGTTAGTGTCGAGAATTTCCTGTATATGCGCATTTATCTTGTCTTTTTCCGAGAGCAGGGTGTCAAGTTCGCCGTGCCCGCACACCGTGCGCAACGTAGTCTGAGCGAGCTGGCTTGTGGCATAAAGATAATTTTCTACCGAAACGACCGCTTTGACCGGATCGATTACCCGGAAGTAAATTACGGCGCTCACCTTTACGGAGACATTATCGCGCGTGATAACGTCCTGTGTTGGGACTTCCTGGGCAATGACCCGAAGACTTACCTTCTGCATCCGGTCGATTAGCGGGATAAGGAGGATAAGCCCCGGTCCTTTGGCGCGAATAACCCGTCCGAGACGGAAAATTACGCCCCGTTCGTACTCGTTTAAAATACGAATGGCGTTGGCGAGGAAAAGAATCACGAAGATAATTACGGCAATGAACGAAGCGCTCAGGTTAAAGAACATTCATCTCTCCTTGCAGCCCATTAAACCGGATGAAATAAGATAGAGCAAATCTAAATCATCTACCACCGATCCTGTTTACTTTCAACTTCAAACTATGTACTTCCAACACTTCTACCTTTTCCCCCACTTCGATTCGCTGGTCAGCCTCTGCATTCCACAACTCGCCGTTCACGAACACCTTGCCATCGGGGTCTATCTCCCGGCGAACTTCGCCAATCATACCCACCATGGCATCCTGGCCGGTCAGCGGTTTTGTCATCTGAGCCCTGAAGGCAAGACGTGAGACGGCAGCAAAAAATAAAGAGACTGCGACCGTGGTTGGAAGTAAAACCGACAAGGCAATCTGCCTAGGCTCCTCGGGGTTGCGGAAGAGCATGATCGAGCCCAGCACCAGACACAGCACCCCAGTCAGGCTCAGTAGACCGTGCGAGGCTATTTTGATTTCAAGGATGAAAAACACCAGCGCAAGAAGAATTATCAGAATCCCGGCATAATTTACCGGAAGAGTCTGGAGGGCGTAGAGCGCCAGTATCAGGGAAATGCCTCCGATGACTCCGGGCACGACAGCGCCCGGACTGGACAACTCGAAGTAGAGCCCCGCCAATCCTATCATCAGAAGAATGTAAGCAAGATTGGGATTGCTTATGATGCGCAGGATACTGTGCTGCAGACCTGGTGGGATAGTGCGGAGCTCCAGCCCGTTAGTTTTGAGAACTACAGTTGTCCCGCCGCGATGAAGATGCCAACCGTCAAGTCTCTTTGTCAAAGCGGGCAGGTTGTCGGCGACGAGGTCTATCACATTTAACTTGAATGCTTCTTCGGCTGTCACTGATACGCTCTTCCTGACAGACTCCTCCAGCCACTCCGAGTTTCTGCCGCGCTGAGCGGCAATGCTTCTGGCGAATGCGAGCAGGTCGTTCAGGACTTTTTCGCTCATGGAGGAAGGTATCTCGCCTCCTCCTTCGGTAACCGGGTGGGCGGCCCCAATGTTGGTGCCGGGCGCCATTGCCGCAATATCGGCCGCAGCCGTAATGAACACACCGGCGGAGGCCGCCTGTGCACCGCTCGGAGAGACATAAACGACAATTGGAACCTCAGAATTGAGAATCGCTTGAGAGATTCCACGCATCGAGGTCGCCAGCCCGCCAGGCGTGTCCAGAAGGATAATCATGCACTCGGCCTTTTCGTCGGCCGAGCGTTTGATCGCGTATTTAATGAAATCCTCAACCCCTGGATTGATCGAGTCCTGGATTTGAATGATATTGATGTGTGCCTGTTGTGGCTCGACCGGCGTGAGTGCAAAAAGCAGCACTCCGATCAGGAAAAGCGAAGGAAGCAGGATGAATTGCCTGATGGTCATGTCGTGTGGTCGCCTTTTGATATATGTGGATATGCGATATATGCCTGTCGATATGTCTCGATGCCTTTAAATCTCCACTCTTCCTTTAGAAAAGGTGGGCAATGCCCGGAGAATCTCCTTTGGAATTCAAGTCCGGAGGAGTTTGATCACTTCCTTGAGGTCCTGCCATGCCGCCGCTTTTTGAGAAGGGCTTCTCAACAGATAAGCCGGATGATATGTGCATATCAGAGGTATTCCCCGCCAGAACTGGACTTTGCCGCGAAGTTGAGAAATCGGGCGGGTGCTTCCTAAAAGAGCCTGGGCTGCGCTCAAGCCCAGAGCGCAAATGACCTTTGGGCTAAGTGCTTCGATCTGCCTGAACAGGAAAGGCGAACATGCGGCCGTTTCGTCCGGCTGAGGCGTACGGTTCTCCGGCGGGCGGCACTTTACGACATTGCAGATGTAAACCTCGTTCCGGTCGAAACCGATTGCGAGGATCATTTTATCGAGCAGTTTTCCTGCCCGGCCGACAAAAGGACGGCCCTGCCGGTCCTCATCGAATCCCGGGCCTTCGCCGACGAAAACCAGGCCGCTTTTGGCCGAACCTTCGCCGAACACCAGATTGGTGCGCCCGCTATGAAGCCTGCACCTTGTGCACCCGGTCAGTTCACCGCTTATCCGCAGGAGTTTTTCTGCAGTTTGGGCAGCCATCGGCGTGCGAACCTCTTCCTCAGGTTTTGTGGCGCTATATTGCCAGTCCCGGATACCTCCGGTCTTGTAACCCCAGAAGATCCACCGCAGCCGCTCCAAACAGCCGGCAAGGTTATGTGCAGTATTTTCCGCGATCAGTTTTTCCCACCTGCAAGGAACCGCTCGACCCTGTCCCATATCTCCGAGGCGACAACCTCCTTTGTCATGGGAGCCAGACCGATAACGGCGCCGCTTCGTTCGATTATTGTTACCTCGTTTGTGTCGCAGCCGAACCCGGAGCCTTTTTTGGATAGGTCGTTCGCCACGATGAAATCGAGGTTCTTTCGGACCAGCTTGTCTTTGGCGTTTTTGAGAAGGTCTTCTGTCTCAGCGGCAAATCCGACCAGCACCTGAGTCGGCGGCTTAACCTCTGCAAGAGCGGCGAGAATGTCAGGATTGGGCTCGAGGATGACCCTCAGTTCTTCAGCCACTTTTTTCAGCTTTTGAGGGAGTTTTTCCGATGGCCGGTAGTCGCTAACGGCGGCGGCCATTACAATGGCGTCCTGTTGAGGAGAAAGCCTCAAAATTACGTCCCGCATTTCGATCGCGCTCGTAACGCAAGTTCGTTCGACCCCTGCTGGGGCCTCAAGAAAACAGGGCCCGGAAACCAGGTGGACCCGGGCGGACCTGCGCACGGCAATCTTTGCCAGCGCATAGCCCATTTTGCCGCTCGACGGATTGCTCAGAAAGCGGACGGGATCGAAAGCTTCCCAGGTCGGACCGGCACTGACCAAAACGCGCCTGCCGGCAAGAGTTGGCGGGGTCAGCATCCGGATGGCCCTCTCCAGGATGTCTCCAAGCTCTGCCAGACGGCCGGCCCCTTCCTCCTGGCAGGCAAGAGAACCAACGGCAGGCGGCTGAATTTGGTACCCCAGTTCGGCCAGACTCCGCAGGTTTCGTTGTGTTGCCGGATGCTCCCACATCTTGACGTTCATCGCCGGACAAAGCAGCACCGGAGCGGTTGTGGCAAGCAGTATGGTCGTCAGGTAGTCGTCCGCGATTCCGGCCGCCATTTTCGCCATAAGATTGGCCGTGGCCGGGGCAATCAGAACGAGGTCCGGAAGCCTCGCCTTTTGAATATGGCTTATCCGCGATTCGGATTCCATGCTGAACAGATCGGTCCCGACCGTATTGTTCGAAAGCGCCTGGAAAGTAAGAGGGGTCACGAACTGCTGTGCGTTTGCCGTCATCACCACATGAACCGAAGCGCCCTCTTTGACCAGAAGCCGGACCAGTTCAGCCGCCTTGTACACGGCGATACCGCCGCTTACACCCAGAAGAATGGATTTCCCTTTCAGCATAACATTTCAACCGTTACCGGAGCTGTATTCACTCGGGTCGAGAGCCTTTCTTCATAAAGCCACGCAGGGAAGAGGCGAATCGACCCACCGCCACAATCGGGGGGCCTGAAAACTAACTTGCCGCAACAGGCGACACATAGATTTCAACATACGTATAATATGCCTCTTCCTTCATCAAGATCACACAAACTTTGTCCGGCTTGTCAAAAATCAAAAGTGAGCGGTTGTACCTGAACTGACCTTTCAATCTCCAGCCTTCGCGCGGGAGCGTAGCCACAAAAAAGTTCATTACAGAATTAGATTCCACTCTGCCGCGCAATGTCAAAAATCCCATCTTGATCTGGCCGGACTCGAAGACATTTGAATTCTTTGATTGTACATCAAGTTCAGGAGGGATGGGGATGTCGTTGAATTGAAAAAATTTGGCTTTGGGCCCGGAAGGGTAAGCAGGAGCAGAATTGGCAGAGGGGCCGTAGGTTGGTCCAGATCCGCCAGAAGGTGCCGGCGCCTGCTGAGACTGGCTGACGGGGTTCGGTGGCGGAGCGCTCGATCTGCTGCAGCCGCAAACAGTCACGAGACAAATGCACAGAACCATTATCCAGTATCTCGTTTTATCGCTCTTCTGAATTCCCACAGCCTCCCTCCTCTTTATCCCAAATGTTCCAAACGCAATCGAGCTTTGTCGGGGTGCGGGCCTTTCATCCTGATTGCCGAGAGAAATACGGGTTGTGCTTCTTTTCGCTGCCAACCGTCGTTTCGCTACCATGGCCGGGATATATGACAGTTTCGTCAGGGAGCCGGAAAAGGGTTGAGCGAACCGAGTTCATGAGTTGCTGCAAGGAACCTCCGGATAAGTCAGTCCTCCCGATTGCGCCTGCAAAGATGAGATCGCCGGAGAAAACTTTACCCTGATCTTTAAGGTAAAACGAAACGTCTCCCGGCGTATGGCCCGGAGTGGACAGAACCTCTATTTGAATTGCGCCGAACTGCAACTGATCGCCGTGCGCCAAAGTACGGTCCACTTCGTCAAGTGAAATCGGATGGATTTCCGGGAAAAAACGCGCCGCAAGCCTGCAAATAACCTCGATCCGCGAACTCTTGTCCGCTGAATTGAGGTATATTTCTCCGCCGCACCGCTTTTTGAGAGTCCATGCGGCCATAGTGTGATCGAAATGGGCATGCGTCACAAGAATAGCCGAAAGCTGGAGTCCAAGATCCTCCAACCTGCCGCAAATACGCTTGCCTTCCGCCCCCGGATCTATAACGACCGCCCGTCCGCTTTCCTCATCGCCGAGCAGGTAACAGTTGGTCTGGAGCATGCCAACGATCAGGCGCTCTAGTATCATCGGAGCTTTATCTTTCAATCAAGCGGCGAGCTATTTTTCCAGTAAAATCATTTCTTCTATCGGCCGCCTGTGTGATTTCTGGTTGTGATGAGCAGGATGCCCCACGGCCACTATGGCCATAAGATCGATCCGCTCCGGAAGTTTGAGGATCTCTATAACGCGGTCCCTGTTCTTGAGGATTTCACCGATCCAAACTGCTCCGAGATCCAATGCATGGAGCGACAAGAGCAGGTTCTGTAAGCAAGCCCCAATTGCCTGGCAATCTTTCGTGTAGTCGTATGAGGCCTCTTTGTCCAGGAAAACCGCAATGAGTACAGCCGCCGATTTGAGGGTCGCGGAATATCTGGTAAGGGTTGCCAGCGCCTCTTTAGACTCCCTCTCCCAGATAATCGCGAAGCGCCAGGGCTGGTTGTTCAATCCCGAAGGCGCCCAGGAAGCGGCTTTCAGTGCAGCCATAACCAAATCGCGTGAAACCTCAGCATCGACAAAGTGGCGAACGCTGCGTCTTTCATAAATGGCCTTCATTACGGCAGAATCAGGCGTTGCCATTGACTTTGTCTCCGGTTCTGTCTTTAAAGCAAAGTATCCCACAAAATCGGCTTACTACAAAAGAAATAATTTGGTCCCGATCTCTCTGGAAAACAAGTCGTGTGTGGAGGAAATGTGGGTTGGCGAATTATGGATTTGTATTTCCATGATTGTCTTATATAATGCCACCCTTTGTATCGACTTACGGAAAAATGGGCTGAAATTCTCCTGCCCCTTGAGTCCCATATCGCACAGGAATTACCAAGACCCGGATTCAGCATGGCCACCGAGAATATAATCGAAATACGCGGCCTGAACAGTTTTTACAACAGCCGCCAGGTACTGTTCGACATTAGTTTTGCCATTCCAAAACACCACGTCACAGTGATCATGGGGGTGAGCGGCTGCGGGAAGACAACGCTCTTCCGTCACCTCACCGGTCTGAAAAAAACGGACGCTGAGCAAATCATGGTGGATGGTCAGAACCTTGGGAGGTTTTCGGAGACCATGCTCATGCAATACAGGCGCAGGATTGGCGTCCTGTTTCAGAGCGGCGCTCTGTTCAATTCCCTGTCTCTGGTCGAAAATATCGCCATGCCCCTGAAGGTGCATACGAAACTGGCCGACGAAACGATCCGGATTATGGCTGTCATGAAGCTCAATATGGTCGGGCTCGCAGAATTTTCCGACTATATGCCTTCCCAGCTCAGCGGAGGGATGAAAAAAAGGGCTGGGCTGGCAAGGGCGCTGATCATGGACCCGGAGATGCTGTTTGTGGATGAGCCTTCTTCCGGCCTGGATCCCATTACGGCAGCCGGCCTGGACCGCTTGATCCTGAAGTTGCGCGAAGCCTATGGAATGACCGTTTTAGTGGTCACCCATGAACTTGAGAGCGCCTTCAAAATAGCAGATCGGATTGTTGTGATGGACAAGGGCAGAGTCATGGCCGCAGGCTATCCCGAAGAAATACGAAACGCTAAAGATCCGCGTGTGCGGCAGTTCCTGAGCCGGGAAGCCGATGCCTCCAAAACAGACGCCGAATCCTATTACGAGTGCCTGCTCGGGGGGACAAGAAGATGATTTTGACACTTTGCCTAATTCAATTTCTTTTGAGAAAAAATCGTGCAGGGGCGCTCCAATGGTAAATCCTATCCAGTCCCTTGGCGCTTATGCATTGAGGCAGGTATTTTCGGCAGGCCGACTGGGATTGTTTTTTATCTACACTATTCGGGGCATCATCCTGCCGCCGGGAAAATTTTGGCCCACGGTAAAGCAGATCCAGTTCATCGGCACCAAGTCATTTGTGGTGATAGGCTTTACTGCAGCTTTCACCGGGATGGTGCTTGCCCTCCAGGGCTATCACACACTGACAAAGTTCGGTTCCGAAGGCTGGTTGGGGTCGGCGGTCGGGCTATCGCTTGTACGCGAACTTGGACCCGTCCTTACCGCACTCATGGTAACCGGCAGGGCCGGTTCGGCAATTGCCGCTGAAATCGGGATAATGAGGATCGAAGAGCAGATAGACGCCCTGGAGTGCATGGCAATCGACCCTTTTTCCTATCTCATTACTCCCAGATTAATTGCAAGCGTAATCTCTCTTCCACTCCTCACCTCGTTTTTCAACGTTGTTGGAATCCTTGGAGGCTACCTCATCGGCGTGGGTCTATTGGGAGTCAATGAGGGAGCTTTTTGGGATGGTCTTACTTCCAGCGTGGACTGGAGCGATCTATCTATGGGGCTTGTCAAGTCGGCCTGTTTCTCGGTCATAATTGTTTGGGTCTGCACCTACAAGGGCTTCTATGCGGGAGTGGACGAAGGCAGCTTCGGACCGGTTCAGGTGGGTCGGGCGACCACCGATGCTGTGGTGATTTCATCGATCGCCGTGCTTATCAGCGATTATGTAATTACCTCGATCATGCTGTGATAAACGGGGAAAAAAGGAAATTTGAGAATGGGACCGGAACGAAAAGGGTTGGAGTTAGGCGTTGGTCTTTTCCTGATAATCGGTGTGTTCTGCCTGGGGTACCTTTCCTTTAGTCTGGGGAACTTCAGCATAGGCAAAGGCCGCTATGAGGTGATCGCCTTCTTTCCCACGGTCTCGGGATTGAAAACCAAGGCTCAGGTAACGATGGCGGGAGTCGGTATTGGCGAGGTCCAGAAAGTCCAACTCAAGGATGGACGCGCCGAAGTCACCTTGAGCATAAACAAAAATGTGAAACTGGAGGAAGACTCAATAGCCAGCATTAAAACGATGGGTATCATCGGTGACAAATATGTCTCAATCACACCTGGTGCCTCTGACACTTACATTCCAAACGGTGGAACTGTACGAGAGACTCAGCCTCCGCTCGATCTCGAAAGTCTTATCTCCAGGTTTGTCTTTGGCACCATGGAAACAAAGAAACCCGGTGAGGAAAAGGAAAAGCCGTCTGAGTAGAACGATTCAGCCCGGAAGCTTGACCTTAAGGGAAACCGCATGAAAATATTCGTTACCGGCGGAACTGGCTTTGTCGGAAGATACGTGACCAGGAGGCTTTCCGAGTCAGGGCATGAAGTTTTCATCCTCACCCGTTCACCGGTGAGGGCGAAGGAATCTATTCCATGGGCAACCATCATCGAAGGTGATCCCAAAAAACCCGGGGGATGGCAGCAACAGGTTGCGCAAAGCGATGCGGCCATTAACCTCGCGGGAAGCCCTATCCTTACTGTCTGGACCGATTCGGCGCGAAAGTCCATTCTCGACAGCCGTATACTTACCACTCGTAATCTTGTCGATGCACTTATCGCTTCAGGCAAAGAAAAGATTTTGATTAATGGCTCGGCGGTCGGCTATTACGGAAGTCGCATGGACGACGAGATACTGGACGAAGACGCTCCTCATGGCGACGAATTCATGTCTAAGATTTGTGTTGAATGGGAAGATGAGGCGAAAAAAGCGGCCCAGTCCGGGATTCGAGTTGCTCTGTGCCGCTTTGGACTGGTTCTGGGCAGGGGAGGGGGTGCTCTTGCCACAATGCTGCCCGCCTTCCGCTATCTGCTTGGAAGCTCGATTGGCAGCGGCAGGCAGTGGATGTCATGGATTCACCAGGAAGATCTTTTCAACATATTTTCACTTCTATTAAGTGACGAGGAAATTTCAGGTCCACTAAACTGTGTGGCCCCGAACCCTGTCAGGAATACGGAATTTGCCAATATCCTGGCAAGAACGCTGGGCCGGCGGGTTCTGCTTCCCGCAGTACCCGCGTTTTTGCTGAGCACCCTGCTCGGCGAATTCGCAAACGTCGTGCTTAAGGGCCAAAGGGTCATTCCAAAAAGATTGATGGAAACCGGCTTTTCCTTCAGATTTCCCACCCTGCAGCAAGCCCTTGGAGACTTGCTCGAGTGAGCCTTTCGATACTCTATCCGCACTTAGAAGCGCCCGAAATTTCTGATCGATGTCTCAACAGGCACTTCTCAGGCCGGACCTGAGCCCATCAAGAGAACATTCATTTGCGCTTTCGATGCCTTATTTTCAAGCACTTTCGTATTCAATAACGTGCTTTCAAAGCAGGTTTGCAAAATGCACAAATGATACTGATTCGGTAGGGATATGCACAAGCACATTAGTTTTAATTTGAAGTAGCGTTTGGACCATTAAACGCTTGACATTCTTAAATTCCTACTATAGGAAATATAATCAGGGGCGAGGCTGGTCCGATCCTTGCGGGAGGCGGGTTGGATCGGCCCGGCGACTGACGGGGGTTTTGCAAGGATTGCTCGAAGTGGCGAAACTGCAAGCAATGGAAACAGCACCGCAGAAGGAAAGGAATTAGAGAGATGTCGGAAGGCCGGGTGAAATGGTTCAACGACAAAAAGGGCTATGGCTTCATTGAAACTAAGGATCAGGGAGACGTTTTCGTCCACTACAGTGCCATTGCGTCTGAAGGATTTCGCTCTTTGAGTGAGGGAGATCACGTGAGTTTTGACGTAGAACGTGGACCAAAGGGACCGCAAGCGGTTAACGTCAAGAAACTTGTTTAACTAAATTATTTTCGCAAGACGCCCCTAAGGGCGGACAGAATCGGCCCTCGCGCAGGGGGCGTTGATTGAAACAGCCAGCATGAGGGCCGGGAATTTCACCGGCTCTTTTTTTTGTTGCGAGCCTCTTGCAAAATCCTCTTTTGGCTCCATTCGCAAGGATCAGTCACGCCTGTGGCGAGATTGGCCCTCCTGCCAGCTATCCCAATTCAATGGCGGCGGCTATATCATCCTGTTTCCCCAGCTCGAAACGGACGCATTGCCAATGCGGGTACCTGCGCAGCTTCCGGCAGCTTTCGAGCACCAGGTCGGGATGATTGTTAGTCTCACTCAGATGGGCAAGGATTACGCAGCGCAGCCCGTCATGATGTACGGTTTCGAGCAGACTGCAGGCTTCTTCGTTTGACAGGTGGCCGTGGGCACTCCTGATTCGTTGCTTTAGAAACCAGGGATATGGGCCACCCAGAAGCTTGTCCACGTCGTGGTTGGCCTCCAGGACCAGGCCGTTACAACCTTTTAGTCTCACTTTGACCAGGCTGGTTGCAATTCCGAGGTCCGTACATATCCCAAGGCGCAGCCCCTCATTTTCGATAATGAACCCGGCCGGTTCACCGGCATCATGGGAGGTGGCGAACGGGTGAATTAGAAGATCACCGATTTCAAAGCATGTTCCGGTCCCAAAGATAGTGACCGAAGCGCACTGGCCAATGTTCGGGGGCAGGTTTTCCAGGGTCCCCCTTGTCATGTATACCGGCAGGTTGAACTTTCTGCTCAGTGTTCCTGCCGCGCTGATATGATCACTGTGTTCATGGGTTATGAGCACCGCGTCGAGGCTCTTTGCCTGAACGGGCGTTCTTTCGAGACGGCCCACCAGCTCTTTGCAGGTGGTTCCTGCATCCACGAGAACCTGCGTCTTAGCGCTGCAAACCAGGATGGCGTTCCCCCGGGAGCCGCTTGCGAGCACCTGGAAAAACAGGGACATCAGGCTCTATCCTTGCCTTAGAATGTTTTCCGGTGTTTCTGATTCCATTTCAACGGGCCCATAGAGCATTGATGCCATTTTATCCGGGCTGTAAATGCTGCGGAACCAGGCTTGTATATCTTCGGGGGTAACCATGTTTACTTTTTTTTCGACTTCTTCGAACGGAACGTAGCGACCGAACAGAAACTCATTTTTGGCGAGCCTGTTCATGCGATAATCGTTGTTCTCGGCGTTAATGTACATGTTGCCCTTGATGTATTCTTTGGCGGAATTCAGTTCTGCCTCTGGAATGGGCTTTAGGGCAAGTATGGAGAGTTGCTCGTTAATGAGCTGCAAAACTTCCTGTATGTTTTCCGGAGAAATGCCTGCGTAGATGCCGAGCATTCCGGAATCTTCATGGCTGTGACAAAAAGAGTAGACCGAATAGGCCAGGCCGCGCTTTTCCCTGATTTCCTGGAAAAGACGGCTGCTCATGCTGCTTCCCAGTATCACGTTGAGCAGATGTGAGGCGAACCGTGTTTCATCAGTCTGTGAGGTCCCCGGCATGCCTATGACCAGATGGGCCTGTTCGAGGTCTTTTTTTACTACCCTGGAGAAAAAATGACAATCCGGAGCAAAGCGCTCAGGTAGCCGGACCCGGTGGTTGAGCGTTTCCAGCGAGGGAGCGATCAGGTCGACAAAATTCTGATGATCGAGGTTTCCGGCCGCTGAGATTATTATTCTTTCCGGGTTGAAACGATTGGTGATAAAGTCGAGCATCTCAGTGCGGCCGATCTTTTCAACTGTTTCAACCGTCCCGTAGATAGGCAGCCCAAGCGGGTTTTGCTTCCAGAAATCTTCCTGGAAAAGCACATGGATGAATTCATCGGGCGTATCTTCGACCATCCGGATTTCCTGCACGATGACGCTTTGCTCGCGCACGATCTCTGCGGGGTCAAAAACCGATTGTAGAAAAAGGTCCGCAAGAAGATCGATCAGCAGTGAAAGATGGGCGGCAAGGACTTTGGCGTGAAAACAGACCTGCTCCTTAGAGGTAAAAGCATTGGCAAAACCGCCGACCGAATCGAATTCCTTGGCGATATCGAGAGCGCTTCGGCGCTTTGTGCCCTTAAAGAGCATATGTTCTATAAAATGAGTGATCCCCCGCTCAACAGGATTTTCATCACGAGAGCCGGTGTTTACCCAGATTCCGGTAGAAACCGAATGGGCGAATGGAATTTTTTCCGTTACTACTCTGATCCCATTGCGGAGAACCGTTTTCTGGTACAATTTTCCCCCTTGCGCACAATCGCAGGACTTGAGCCGCCCCAGCTTCTGTTTGTGAATGGCAATTAACGGATGAGACAGGCGTTCAGCTCACCACGATATCCTGAAAAACAACTCACCAAATCATCTTGATTCTTTCTCTTCCGGCGGCAGGGCGGCTTTTCGGCTGAGTCGAATCCGGCCGTCCTTGTCGATATCAATTACTTTTACCAAAACTTCGTCACCTTCGTTTACAACGTCGGTCACCTTGCGAACCCGCCTGTTTTCGAGCTGCGAGATGTGGATCAGGCCCTCTGTATTGGGCAGGATTTCGGCAAACGCGCCAAAGTCGGTCACTCGAACTACTTTGGCCATATAAAGTTGACCGATTTCCGGCTCGGTAGTAATGCTCCTGATCTTCGCGATTGCTTTGTCACATGCTTCGGCATCAGGGCTCATTACAACGACTCGGCCACTGTCGTCAATGTCGATTTTGGCTCCCGTTTCAGCGACAATGGCGCGGATCACCTTGCCTCCCGGGCCTATAACCTCGCGGATCTTATCGGGATTTATCTGAATGGTTACAACTCTCGGGGCATAAGGTGAAAGTTCAGACCTGGGTTTCTCGATTGCTTCCTTCATTTTTTCAAGGATATGAAGCCGCCCGGCCTTGGCCTGATCGAGAGCTTTTTTCAATATTTCCCGATTGACTCCGGATATTTTAACATCCATCTGGAAGGCAGTGATGCCCCTGTTGCTTCCAGTCACTTTGAAATCCATGTCCCCCAGATGGTCCTCGTCCCCCAGAATGTCTGAAAGCACTATGAACTCGCCGCCTTCTTTGACCAGCCCCATGGCTATGCCCGCCACTGCGTCGGTGACCGGCACTCCAGCGTCCATCAGGGCGAGAGAGGAGCCGCAGACCGTGGCCATCGAGCTCGATCCGTTTGATTCCAGCACCTCGGATACCACACGGATGGTATAAGGAAATTCACCGTTTTTAGGCAAAGAAGGCTTTATGGCGCGTTCGGCGAGTGCTCCATGGCCGATCTCCCGGCGTCCCGGGGCTCTGAGGGGTTTTACCTCACCGACCGAAAATGGCGGGAAATTGTAATGGAGCATAAAAGACTTGAAAGTCTCGCCCGCAAGCGCTTCAATTTTCTGTTCGTCCGAGGATGAGCCAAGAGTAACAGCGGCAATCACCTGCGTTTCGCCCCGAGTAAAAAGCGCTGAGCCGTGTGTGCGTGGCAGTTTTCCTACCTCGATCGAAATGGGGCGGACCTGGTCAAAAGCGCGCCCGTCGATCCTGTGGCGCTTCTCGACCATGATGGCGCGAACTACCTTTTTTTCAAGGTCGTCAAGGGCCGCATCGATTTCTTTCTCCCTGTCTGCATAATCGGCAGCGAGTTGCTCCCTAACCCATGTTTTCAGCTCTTTTTTGCGATCTCGTCGGGGGAGCTTTTCCGCGATGGTCATCACTTCCCGCATTCCGGCCGTGGCCAAGTCCGAAATTCTGTCGATAAGGACCTGGTCACTAACCACCTCCGGGGGGGCCTGCTTTGCGTTCGCTACAAGCTTCTGCAATTCGTCCTGAGCGTTTACAACAGGCACTATGGCCTGGTGAGCGAACATGATTGCATCGGCGATGTCTTCTTCGGGCACGAATTCGGCTCCGCCTTCAACCATTACGACTGCCTCGCGGGTTGCGGCCACAACGATGTTCATATCGCTTTGGGCAAGCTGGGCAGCCGAAGGATTTATCATGAATTCGCCATTTACCCTGCCCACACGCACGGCGGCAACTGGCCCGCCAAAAGGGATCGAGGACACGTGTAAAGCGGCCGAGGCGCCGGTCAGGGCTACCACGTCGGGTTCATTTTCCATGTCCACCGACATGACGGTGGCGATTACCTGGGTTTCAAAAGGCCATTTTTTTGGGAAAAGCGGGCGAATGGGGCGGTCGATCAAACGGGAGGTCAAAGTCTCCTTTTCACTCGGGCGACCGACTTCCCGCCGGAAAAAACCTCCGGGAATGCGACCTGCCGCGTAGCTCATCTCCTTGTAGTCCACCGAGAGCGGCAAAAAATCGATTCCTTCCCTTACCCGGTCCTCCTTTGTAGCGGTTACGACTACCACCGTGTCGCCGTATCTCATCAGAACGGAGCCGCCAGCCTGTCTGGCCACTTCTCCGGTCTCAAGACTCAGGGACCGTCCGCCAACCTCAACTTGCACTGTATGTTTCATCTGTTTTCCTTCTCTCAATAATATATTTGCTCCGCACTGCATTGAGAAGCGGGCGCCGGCGCTATGGTACCCAGAGATTACCGGCGCAATCCAAGTCGCTCGATTACGGTGTTGTAGCGATCGACGCTTTTCCGCTTCAAATAGTTTAGAAGCTGCCTCCGCTGCCCGACCAGTTTCAAGAGCCCTCTGCGCGAATGGTGATCTTTTTTATGGCTTTTGAAGTGCTCGGTCAAATAGGTGATTCTTTCACTGAGAAGAGCGATCTGTACCTCGGGAGAGCCCGTATCGGCCGGGTGCACTCTGAAATCATCAATAATTGTCTTCTTCTTCTCTGGGGTCATTACCACGGCTGTTTTCCTCCTTGATGTCAACCAGGATAGTTCTTGTGCGGATACCGCTCACCCACACCGATTTGCAGACCGGACCCCCAAAGATGGTAAGTCTATATCGGGTCCCGTCTTGCAGTTGCGAGGTTTTAAGAGTCGGGTATCCGACCCTTCCAATTTTCCAATCTTGGTACGCAGAGTTTACATATCACGCTTGCCTTCATGGAATTGGCAGACGTCAGCTTCCAAATTTCCCGATACTCGAACAAGTTCAAAATGGGAATACACGCAGGCGACGTGATCCTTTCTGAGCGGAATTCGGCCACCACAAAGCAGCCAGTTGGTTTGTACCCGTCACGATCCGCACAGCGTCAGAATAGGTGCAAAAGCACTCTTTCTGTTTTTTTTCCCATTCCGGATCGAGCTGTCCGTTTCTCAACCGGCCCAGGGACTTTTGATCTCCCATCAAAGCAGTCGGTAGATGGGAAAGCGCTTCATTGAGACGGATAATCCCCGCCGCCGCGGATAGGGCAGAAGTCTCTCCATCCATCCTGATTGCCCGCTCAACGGTAAAAGACCCGACGCTCGTGCGTCTGAGGGCCGACAAGTGAGCTCCACTTCCCAATTTGTGTCCTATATCCGAGGCAAGCTGCCTGATGTATGTGCCCTTCGAGCAGCAGACCTCGATTACCGCCTCCGGCCAATTGAAAGATTGCAGGGCAATCGAGTGGATGCATATCTTGCGCTCGGGCCGTTCCACTTCAATACCCCTGCGGCTGAGTTCATAGAGCCGGTGTCCATCGACTCTGACGGCCGAAAACCTGGGAACTGTCTGTACGCACGCACCTGAAAAAGTTTGCAGAACCTCGATCAAATCTTTTTCGGAAAAAGCCAGGTCGCTTTGCCTGATCACCCTTCCGGTCCTGTCCAGGCTGTCCGTTTCAATCCCGAAACGCAGGGTCGATTTGTAAACCTTGTTCAGCTTGGTGATCTGGTCGGCAGCCCGGGTCGCCTCGTTGAGACACAATACGAGCACACCTGTCGCAAACGGGTCGAGGGTCCCGGTATGGCCGATCTTGCGGGGCGTGAGCAGCTTCTTTATCTTGGCGGCCGCCCTGGCCGAAGTTAATCCCTCGGGCTTGTCCAAAATGAGTACGCCGCCTGTCTGCTCCACTCCGATCGTATCCCGGTCCAAAACCAATGCTTCCTATTGAAAAGAGATTCCCATTTCCCAAACTCAGTTTATGTACCTTACCGCTTCGTCGATAAACATCGACCGTACCGAATGGAGGCTACCCTGGATCCTGCACGCAGCCGCCTGCCTGTGTCCGCCGCCTCCATGCCGCTGCGCCAGTTTTGCTACATTGATGCCTCCCCTGGACCGCATGCTGATGTGCACCAATCCGTCACTGACCTCCCGGAACAGGACTGCAAGATCGACCGATTTCACTGAGCGAAGGTGATTTATGAATCCTTCGCTATCCATGTAGGAGGAGGAGTTCGAAAGCATGGAGCGGTCCAGCTCGGCGCTCACTATCCTCGAGTCGGCATGGAACTTCATGGTCCCCAGCACTTGCGCAAGTAGCTTCAGCTTCTCGGGGGTGGCTGAATCATAGACCTGGGTCGCTATATGGGCTGGATCGGCGCCCATTTCCACCAGAACTGAAACTATCTCGAAAACGCGCCTGTTCGTGTTCGAAAACCTGAACGAACCCGTGTCGGTTACAATCCCCGTATAGAGAACTGAGGACAACGCCGCGTCAGGCGCAAGCGATAGACTCATGCACAGATCGAATAACATCTCGCAGGTGCTGCTCGCCGAAGTCTCCACCCAGTAAATGTTTCCGAACGGCTTGTTGGGGATATGATGATCAATATTTATGACGAAAGGCACCCGCCTGCTGATGAACTCCGAAAGATGATCGCCCACTCTTTCGAAATCACCGCAGTCAACAAGAATCGCCACTTCATATTCGACCGATTCAAGTGGTCTGTTGTAGACTGTCCGTGCTTGAGACAAAAACTCAAATTCGGGAGGAAACCGGTCCTGGGAATATACATCGACTTTTTTCCCGAGGCGATGAAGAATGAGCTTCATTCCGAGAAGGGCGCCGATAGCATCTCCGTCAGGATGAACGTGAGTGGCAACCATAAATCGTTCGTTTTTTCGAATGGCCGAAATCAGTTCCCGAATTTTAGCGCTCTTTTGCTCACTCATCCTTGTGCAGCTCTTTCAGCAGTCTTTCTATTTTGTCGCCGTACTCGAAAGAAGTATCGTACTTGAACTCGAGTTGGGGAATATATCTCAGGCTCAACCTCCGACCAAGTTCCATGCGGATAAAACCCTTTGCTTTCTCCAGCCCCGATCCTGCATTCCTTTTCGCATCTTCGTCTGCGCTTCCTCCCATGATGCAAAAAAAAACCCTGGCATGTTTGAGATCGCCCGAAACCTCAACCCCGCTTATGGTTGTGTTGGCTGTGCGAGGGTCTTTGACTCGCCGGAAAACAAGTTCGGCGATTTCTTTGTGGAGCAGGTCAGCCACTCTATCGGAACGTTTATATTCCATATCCAACTTAGATGGTTATCAACTCTATTTCGCGGCTGACCAGATCGGCCAGGCCCAGCGAATCCATGAAATCGATTATCCGGTCCAAAAGCGAGTTCAACACCCGCCCATCGTTGCCGATTACGGCAATACCAATGGAGGCCTTCTGATGAACATCCTGGTCGGCAACTTCGGCAACCGTCACGTTGAAACGGCTGCGGCTTTTTTCCACCAAGCTTTTCACGATCCTCCGCTTATCTTTGAGAGAGCGGATTTCATAAAGCCTGAAGCTCACCAGAGCCACGCCCACTGTCATTAAACAGTCTCCAGTCTCCAGAAAAGCCTTTCTTTGACGACTGGCCACTTTACCCTTCACTGACCACTAACCACTGTTTTTACGAACCAGCTCTGCGTTCTTGCTCAGGTTCATAGACCTGTTTTATTTCCTGAATCTCATAGGCCTCGATGATGTCTTTTTCCTTGGTATCGTTGAAGTTCTCGATCCCGATACCGCATTCGAATCCGGCCTTGACTTCCTTGACGTCATCCTTGAACCGTCTGAGGGAACCGATCTTTCCGTCATAGACGATTACGTTGTCACGAAGAACTCTTGCCCTGGCGTTTCTTTCCACACGGCCGTCGATCACGGAGCAGCCTGCTATCATCCCGATTTTTGGAACATGAAAAGTTTGTCTCACTTCCGCCCTGCCAATGACGTTTTCTTTGTAGATTGGTTTGAGCATGCCGACTATGGCGCTCCTGATGTCATCGAGGAGCTGATAAATGACATCATAGTAACGAACGTCCACCGATTCCTGCTCGGTCAGTTCCTGAACCTTCGCATCCGAGCGTACATTGAAGCCGATCACGATAGCATTGGAGGCCGAAGCGAGCATAACGTCGGTCTCGGTGACCGCACCGGTACCGCTGTGAATGATGTTGACCTTGACTTCGGAAGTCGAAAGCTTGAGCAGCGAATCGACGATTGCCTCCAGAGAACCATGGACATCGGTTTTGACTATAAGTTTAAGTTCCTTGACCTCGCCTTCCTGAATCTGATTGAACAGGTTCTCGAGAGTAATCTTGCTCGAGCGGGAAAGCTCCTTTTCCCTGAGCTTCAGAAGCCTGTGCTCGGCGACGGCTTTGGCCTGCTTTTCATCGGCCAGAATGATAAAATCGTCACCCGCGTTGGGCACCCCTGAAAAACCGAGAACTTCTACCGGAATGGAAGGCGGGGCGGCATCTATTCTGTTTCCGCGTCCATCGAACATATTACGGACTCGTCCCGAGTAAATTCCGCAGACGTAAATGTCACCGGCCCTGAGCGTCCCTTCCTGAACCAGAACTGTGGCAACCGGTCCCCGGCCCTTGTCCAGCTTGGCCTCGATGACTCTGCCCCGGGCCATCTTGTTCGGGTTGGCCTTGAGTTCAAGCAGTTCGGCCTGGAGGAGCACCATTTCAAGCAGTTCCTCGATCCCAGTGCGTTTTTTGGCCGATATTTCAACCATTGTGGTGTTTCCACCCCATTCTTCGGGAACGAGCCCTTGCTCTGAGAGTTCCCGCTTGACTCTTTCGATGTTGGCGTTGGGTTTGTCGATTTTGTTTATGGCCACAATAATCGGCACCTCGGCGGCTTTGGCGTGATTTATGGCCTCGATCGTCTGCTGCATAACGCCGTCATCGGCCGCTACCACCAGGATGACTGTATCGGTAACTTTGGCGCCCCTTGCGCGCATCGATGTAAAAGCCTCATGGCCCGGAGTATCTAAAAATACGATATCCCCCTTATCCAGCCGCACGTGGTAAGCCCCTATGTGCTGGGTAATGCCTCCAGCCTCCCCTTCGATTACTTTGGTATCTCTAATCGCGTCGAGCAGTGATGTCTTGCCGTGGTCGACATGGCCCATCACAGTGACAACCGGGGATCGCGGAACCAGTTCTTCAGCTCGGTCCTCTTTCATCTGAAGCACGTCATCTTCTTCGAAGGCGGTCTTTTCGATTTCGTATTCGAAGTCGGAGGCCACCAGTGCCGCCGTATCGAAGTCGAGAGCCTGGTTTATGTTGGCCTGAAGCCCCAGGAGGAGCAATTTCTTGATAACCTCGTTGGCCTTCATGCCCATCTGCTTGGCAAGACCTGCCACCGTAATGGCCTCATCTATTTTTATTCGCTTCTTGCCGACCTTCTGGATAACAGGCTCGAATTTAGGGGCCTCTTTGAATACCCGCCCGCCTGCCCTGGCCCGGCCTCGGTCATCCTGGGCGGCAAGTTCTTTCTTCGTATAGAGGTCTTCTTTCTGGAAGACTTCCTTGCGGCGGCCAGCTTTGGCCTTTTCCACCTCTTCGGGTTTTCGGCGCTTCTGCTCTCTTAGAGCAGGGTCGATGATTTCGGTCCCTCTGGCCATAAATCGAGCGGCCAGTTCGGTGAGGTCCGGCTCCTCTTCTGCTTCCTCGCCCATGATTTCGGGAAGCTTGATGATCTTTGCCGGCTCCTCTTTTCTCGCTTTTTTGCGTCTCCTTTTCTTGCCTCTTTTTCTCCCCCTGTCTTCTTCGTCCTCATCTTCGACAATCTCGGCGCCCTTTGGCGGGGCGGCCCCTTTGGGCGTAACACCCCTTGGCTCCGGGGCAACGGGCTGAATCGGGGGCGGGACGACAGGTTGAACCTCAGGTTGAGTCGGCTCCGCCACGGCGGCGGGTTCCACCTCTTCTGCTCGTGTGGGCGCGGGGGTTTTGAGTTGCTCCTTTAAAGGGGCCGGCTTGATTATCCTTGCGGCTTCGTGTTTCCGTTCGGGGTGCGGTTTTACCCTCTCTGTGACTTCTTTGAGCTCCAGCGGAGCAGTCTCTCGCAGATCGATTTCGGCAGGGGCTTCCGAAGGCTGGGCGGGACGACTGGGCCGGGTCTCAACCTGGATCTCGATCGGAGGTTGTTCCAGGCCTTCCACGACAGCTTGAGTTGGTAATTCTTCAGCGGCCGGCGCCCGGGGTGCTTCAGGCTCCGCCTGCAGATCGATTTTTTTGCGCCTTCGGATTACTTCCCGCCCTATGCGCTTCTCTTCCACCTTTTCGGATACGGGTCTTACTTCAGAGAATTGCTGCCTTATCTTGAGCACGGCGCTGTCGGTCAGCGTGCTCATGTGATTCTTGACCTGAAAGCCCAATTTCTCGATCCGGTCAATCAGGTCTTTGTTTTCAATGTTCAACTCTTTTGCGAGTTCATGCACCCTTAGTCTCGTCATGAAACCTTCCCCTTTTGAAACACTTTCTTCAGTATTCATTTCACCTTCAAGCCGATATAGATCGGTCATGGATTTGATTTTTTTTCTTTAATGGCAAGCCCTTGCACCACACAGATTTGTTTGACCCGGTTACGGAAGGCCCGCTGGATTCGCCTGTTGAGGCGCAAATCGGGCAGACACTCCCTGCAGGCATACCCGCCCCGTCCTTTCATCGTTCCCTCGGCGTCCATCAAAACGCGCCCACTCTCCGGGTCCAGGCCAAGGCGCACCAGTTCCCCTTTTGGCTTTTTGCGCATGCACGCAAGGCAGGTGCGCACAGGTATGTGGCCGCTATTTGACAGTCTGGTCTATCCTTCCTGAATCTGGTCGGAATTGGACTCTAACTCCTGCTCGCCTTCGGTTTGTTCTTCCGGACCCGGCAAAGGTTTCTCCGGCGCTTCGTGATCCTGGGGCTCTAACTCCTGCTCGCCTTCGGCTTGTTCTCCCGGACCCTCCCCAGCGCCCTCATCCTCGTCTTTCTGAAGCAGTCTCTGGGCCTCAAACCTCATCATTTCCAGGGTCGAAGCGGATAGACGGGTCGTGTCCTCGAGTTCGACCAGCGCGGTTTCGAGAAATTCTTCAAGAGAACCGATCCCGGATTCATACAGCTTATCGGCAATCTCCGTGGAAAGTCCGGCAATTCGCAGAAGTGACTGATAGCCCGCCTGCTTCTGCCGTTCATACCGGCTCTCACCCTTCACGTCGATTCGCCAGTTGGTGAGCTTGGAAGCAAGGCGTACGTTCTGCCCCCTTTTGCCGATGGCAAGGGAAAGCTGATCGTCCGGCACGATAACTTCCATGTTCCGGTTGGCCTGATCGACGATGACCTTGGATATAATGGCGGGTGCAAGAGCATTTACGACGAATTTGGCAGGATCCATGTTCCAGGGAATAATGTCGATTTTTTCGCCACGGAGTTCCTGGACCACGTTCTGAACCCTGGTTCCCTTCATTCCGACGCAGGCGCCTACCGGATCGACATCGGAATCTTTCGAAATGACCGCGATTTTCGCCCTGGACCCCGGCTCGCGTGCCGCACTGATGATGCTCACAATACCTTCGCTGATCTCAGGCACTTCTGAATGGAAGAGCTGAATCAAAAAGTGCGGATGGGTCCGGCTCAAAACGATCTGGGGCCCCTTGCTGATCTTTTTTACATCCAGAATATATGACCTTATGCGGTCCCCCTGCCGGAACACCTCTCTTGGAATCTGCTCCTTCTGAGGCAGAATGGCTTCGGCCTGCCCGATATTGACAAGGATCGCGCCTTTGTCCACCCTTTGGATAATGCCGTTTACAATCTCCCCCTTGCGGCCCCTGAACTCGTCGTAGACTACTTCCCGCTCGGCATCCTTCATCTTCTGGATGATGACCTGCTTGGCGGATTGTGCCGCAATCCGGCCCAGCGTCTCCGTATCCATCTTGATGCCCAGTTCGTCCCCGATCTCGCTCTCACCGTCCAGTTTCAACGCCTCTGAGAGAAGCACCTGCTTGTCCGGGTCGGTTATCTCTTCGACTACCTCCTTGAACTGGAAGGCCTCGATCTCCCCGTATTCTTCATTAAAGGTAACATCCAGATCCAGCTTGGAACCGTATTTCTTCCTGATGGCCGATTTGATGGCCTCTTCAAGAGTGTGAATCAGGGTTTGGCGGTCAATGCCCTTTTCTCTGCTGACCTGCTCGATCAACCGCTTGAGTTCACTGGCCATAAGTAGAGATTACCTCCATATTCAAGATAATTCTTTTTTTGAAACCGCCGATCATAGCGATTTTCGCTCCATCGATTCGAAATATAAAAGCCGAGCCCGCTCGATAAGGGACATCGGAATCGAATAGCTCCCTGCCTCGCAATCGATGACTACACTCTCGAAAGAGGCCTGTTTCAGTTCACCTCTGAAGTTGCGCCGGTTCTGTATCGGAGATATCGTGCGGACTTCAACTATGTCACCGATATACTTTTGAAAATGATCGAGCTTTCGCAGCGGCCGGTCGATTCCGGGTGAGGAAACCTCCAAGTTGTAAGGGATATGGATCAAGTCAGCAACATCGAGCAAATCGCCCGCTGTCCGGCTTATTTCAGCGCAATCTTCAACCGATATTCCCCGTTCGCTGTCAAGAAAGATACGCAACACCCACCCGACCGATTCCCGTCGATATTCGATTTCCAGTATTTCCATTCCCTGCGCGGCAATCACCGGCTCAAGAATATTCCATATTTCACCGATGAGTTCGTCTTCTTTCCTGAGCTGCTGAGCCAATCTATGCCTCTTCCGCGTCCTATCGATTACAAAAAAAAAGTGGGTCAAACAACCCACTTCTTCTAGCAGACCGACAATTTTCAAATTCCAGTTAGCAACTAACTTTAACTCAGAATCCAGAATAGTTGTCATCCACTGATCGAAGCAGGCCTGGACTTACAAGCCCCCTCAAAAAGGGAAACCCTTCCTTGAAAAGAAGGGAACTTCGCGACCTGGAGCGGGCGACGGGATTCGAACCCGCGACCCCAAGCTTGGGAAGCTTGTGCTCTACCAACTGAGCTACACCCGCAAGTG
>JBEKPW010000033.1:0-51440 GCA_049520315.1 Syntrophobacteraceae bacterium | reverse complement strand
GTATATCAAGCATAAATTACAGTAGTTGTGGCACTACCTTTTGGACATTTTCTAAAACCAACCAAGCATCCATGCGGGTTTGCGGGCCATGACAGGTTGGGAACTGTTAAACTTTAGTCAAGCAATCCATCGTGGTTGATCGCAAAATAATATCCCTTGCCGTTTTTGTATTCGTACGATTTCAGAAATGATTTAACCAACTCTTTGAGCTGGTCAGAAGTCATCGTCTCTCGATATTTATTGTAAATGAATAGAGCATAATTATATGCTTCATATGTTCTACCCTTTAATTCATTTTCGAGATTGGCCCTTACTCGAGATTGCCGGTAATCTATGTACCGAACTATGGATTGAACTTCTTTTCTGATGATTGATTTCTTCATTTCGATATAGTGGTCACGGACCATTAACACTTCATGCTTATAATACTGGTATTCATGATTGATTGAATAGAGGGCCCCGCCTAATGAAAATATAAGAATCAGCGAGAAAGCAAGGTAGAAAAATGTTCGAGAAATTGTGGTTTTTCCACTCACTGGACCACCCCGGTCAAAAGCCTCTGAGAGGCAATCATATGGACGAAGAATTAAGACCCTGACGCACATTTGAAATCGGATTCAGTGGCTGCTGAACCGCTTCCCCGGAAACATGGAAGAGTCCAGAGAAAATTAGGGGCGCGCAAAGTTGCAGTGGCCCGGAAAACTCAGATGGAGCCGAAGCGAGGCTTGCGCGGTATCCAAGGATAAACGATTTGCCCATAATACGTCAAGTATTCTTTGTTACGGATCATTCCTATTCTCTACTGTTTGCCGCAGACGGCCATTATCCATTTCATTTTCACCTCAGCTTACCCGGCCTTGACCCGCCGCACAAATTTGGGATATCCTTGCCAAATTAAAATATCTGCCAAAGGAGCGCCGAGACGTGATTGCCATACTCGACTACAAAGCGGGGAACCTGACCAGCGTGAAGCGGGCATTGGACCATCTTGGATTTCCATGCCGGATCACCAACTCCCATGATGAAATCCGTAAGGCCGATAAGGTGGTCTTCCCGGGAGTCGGGGCCGCCGGGAAATCCATGGAAAGCCTGGGAGAGCTTGGGCTCGATAAGCTGCTTTGGGAACTCTTCGGCGCGGGAGTGCCCATACTGGGCATTTGCGTCGGGCTTCAGGTACTGTTTGATGTCAGCCAGGAAAACCAAACCACTTGCCTTGGAATTCTGCCGGGTGAAGTGCGCAGGTTCCCGGACAAAATGCATTCCGAGACAGGGGATTTTCTGAAGATTCCGCATATGGGCTGGAATGCGGTTAGATTTGAAAAAGATCACGCCGTTTTTAGTGGTATTCCCGTGGAAAGCGAGTTTTATTTCGTTCACAGCTACTACCCGCAGCCCTCAAACAGGGACATGGCGGCCGGGATAACCCAATATGGGATAGCTTTCACATCCGCTGTGGCATTCCGAAATCTTGTCGCCGTTCAGTTCCATCCCGAGAAAAGCGGCAAGCCCGGGTTGCGGCTCCTTGACAATTTCTGCCGTTGGGACGGCGTTTCGTAAAGGCGGTGGGACCCCGCCCCTGGTCATGGACAGGTCAGGGATAACGTCGAGATCGCTGCCTGCGGGCGGCGGTTTTTGGCGAGGCGAATCCGCCCGATAAGGAGGCTTTCATGCTCAGCAAACGCATTATACCTTGCCTCGACGTTCGTGACGGCAAGACTACCAAGGGGATCAAATTCAGGGACAATGTCGATATAGGCGACCCGGTGGAGATGGGCCGTTACTATTACGAACAGGGCGCCGATGAGATTGTGTTCTACGACATAACTGCCTCGAGCGAGCGGCGTCCTATTATGCTCGATGTAGTGCGGCGGGTGGCCGAGACCATTTTTATTCCGTTTTCGGTCGGGGGCGGGATTCGCACTCTCGATGACATGCGCGGCGTTCTGCTTGCCGGGGCAGAAAAGGTCAGCGTAAACTCCGCCGCTGTGCTCAATCCGGACATCATTCGGCAGGGGGCGGAAGCCTTCGGCAATCAGTGCATTGTCCTCGGAATGGACGTAAAGAAGGTCGATATATCAGAGAAGATTCCCTCGGGTTACGAGATGGTCATAAACGGCGGCCGAACCCTCATGGGCATTGATGCGTTGTGGTGGGCCAGAGAGGCCGAAAGGCTCGGCGCAGGCGAGATTTGCCTCAACTCGATAGACGCAGACGGCACTCAGACAGGCTATGAACTCGAACTGACCCGGCTGATTTCGACCAATGTTCGCATTCCGGTGATCGCATCCGGGGGCGCCGGAGAACCTCGACACCTGCTCGATGTGCTCAATCAGGGCCGCGCCGATGCGGCGCTGATCGCCTCGATGGTTCACTACGGGACCTATACCATTAAAGAGATAAAGGGTTTTCTATCTGAAAACGGTGTCAGGGTGCGCCGTTTTTGGTAGCGAGGCCGGAAGCAGGCAGCAAGAAGCTTTCGCTTCCTGCCTCCTGCTTCCGAATTCTTGACTTCTGACTTCCTGCCTCCGCCCCCTGTTCATTTCTTCTGCACATCGGAAAGAACCGAGGCGAAAGCATCTTTAGCGATCGCACCCATTTCTCCCAGGTTTTCCACCACAGTTATCCCGGCTTCGCGCATGGCCTTGATCTTGCCCTGCGCCGTCCCGCTCGAACCGCTGATGATCGCACCCGCATGGCCCATACGCCGCCCCGGAGGAGCGGTCAACCCTGCGATGAAGCCGATTACCGGCTTGGTCACGGTTTTGCTGATAAAATCGGCGGCCTCTTCCTCAGCCGATCCGCCGATCTCGCCCACCATTATGATGGCGCGGGTTTCGGGGTCGGCTTGGAAGGCCGAAAGACAGTCGATGAAGTTGGTGCCGTTTACCGGGTCTCCGCCAATGCCGATTACAGTGCTCTGGCCCATTCCAAATTGCTGAATCTGGTGTACCGCTTCATAGGTGAGGGTCCCCGAGCGCGATACGATCGCAACGTTGCCGGGCGAGTGGATGTGGCCCGGCTGGATGCCGATTTTGCACTGGCCCGGAGTAATTATGCCGGGGCAGTTGGGACCGATCAGGCGGCTGTTGCTTGTCCTGAGGTAGTTCTTGACTTTTAGCATATCCATGACCGGAATCCCTTCGGTGATTGCCACGAGCAGCGGCAATCCGGCGTCGATCGATTCCATTATGGCATCGGCGCAAAAAGCCGGCGGAACAAAAACCATCGCGGCGTTGGCGCCCGTTTCCTTGACGGCTTTTGCCACTGTATTGTAAACGGGGATTCCTTCAACGCTCTGGCCCCCTTTGCCGGGGGTTACCCCGGCGACGACGTTGGTTCCGTAGTTTTTGCAATTAAGTGTATGGAACTGGCCCTCGCGGCCGGTAATACCCTGAACCAGAAGTCTTGTATTCCGATCCACCCAAATGCTCATGGTATCCTCCTATCCCTTCGCAATCGCTGCAATTTTTTGGGCGGCGTCTGAAACGTCTTTTGCCGTTATTAGATTGAGCCCGGATTCATTCAGGATTCTCCGGCCCTCTTCAACATTGGTCCCTTCCATCCGGATGACGATCGGGACCTTGATTCCTACTTTTTTTGCCGCTTCGACAACACCGTTCGCAAGCCTGTCGCAACGCAGGATGCCGCCGAAAATGTTTATGAGCACCCCCTTGACCGTAGGATCTGCCAGGATGATCCGAAACCCGTTTTCCACCTGCTCGGCGCTTGCACCGCCGCCGACATCGAGAAAGTTGGCCGGCGCGGCGCCCGCCTGCTGAATCAGGTCCATCGTGGCCATGGCCAGGCCTGCGCCGTTTACCATGTTGCCGATGTTGCCTCCCGGCATCTTGATGTAATTAAGATCGTACTTGGAGGCTTCAACCTCGAAGGGGTCTTCCTCGTCCAAATCCCGGTATTCTACAATGTCCTTGTGCCGATACAGGGCGTTGTCGTCAAAATTGATCTTGCCGTCCAGGGCTATGACCCTGTCGTCTTTGGTCAGGACCAGGGGATTGATCTCCACCAGTGAGCAGTCGTAGTCAACGCAAAGTTTGTAGAGCTTGGAAACCATGGCGGTAAACTGCTTTACCAGGTCCCCCGTCAGGTTCAACCCGTAGGCCAGTTCGTTAGCATGGTATCCCTTCATACCAACGAGCGGGTCTATATAGACCTTGATGATCTTCTCAGGCGTTTTGGCGGCGACTTCCTCAATGTCCATGCCGCCTGCCTCGCTGGCCATGAAGACGATCTTCGCGGTCCCTCTGTCGGGGAGCACGCTGAGGTAGAGTTCTTTTGCGATTGGAAGACCTTCTTCGACCAGCAGCTTCTTTACCACTTTACCCTCAGGACCCGTCTGGTGGGTTACAAGGGTCATCCCAAGAATGCTGGATGCGAATTGTTTAACTTCAGCCGCGTTTTTGGCCAGCTTAACGCCGCCGCCTTTGCCGCGGCCGCCGGCGTGGATTTGCGCTTTTACCACAACCGGGAAAGTCCCCAGTTCCGCCCCGATCCGCTCGGCTTCCTCAACGCTGAAGGCCGCTTTCCCTCGAGGGATAGAGACTCCAAACTTTTGGAACAGTTCTTTGGCTTGATACTCATGAATTTTCATTTTTTCCCTCGCTCTACCGGAACAACTTCATAATGTGCAGACCGCGTCTCACCAACGAGAGCCTTAGTCAAACCTCTGCTGAGAATCCGTCTATTCTTAAATTGAAAGTTCTCACAATGTCAAACATTCGTTTGCCGGTGTCGGGCCTCAATGGCTGCTCGGGCGGTGGGACCGCCGGCCAGGATCACGACGCTATCCCTGGCCTGTCACGACCAGAGGCGGTACCCATGTACGCCTCCGCTCACCCCTCCCTTCGGGCGGCCAAGCAAACGTTTATGGGCAGAGTGTTCAAAACAATGCTGACAACGATGGAAATGCCGAGCCTCAGTGTGATAAACTATATTTTTGATCAGAATATTAGTGAAAGGAAACCAGCCGCAGATGGAATACGAACCGGTAATAGGACTCGAAATTCACGCTCAGCTCCAGACCGCGAGCAAGATTTTCTGCGGATGCTCCACAAAATTCGGCGCCAGCCCCAACACCCACACCTGCCCGGTGTGCCTTGGGATGCCGGGGGTGCTTCCCGTGCTCAACCGCGCAGTCGTCGAGTACACGATCAGGATGGCCTTGGCCACCCACTGCTCAATTGCCCCGCTCGCCCGGTTTGCTCGGAAAAACTACTTCTACCCGGACCTTCCCAAAGGATACCAGATTTCACAGTACGAGCTTCCCCTTGCCCGTGAAGGCTGGGTGGAAATAGAAAGCTCCAGTGGTCCAAAGCTGATCAGGATACACCGGATACACATGGAAGAAGACGCCGGCAAGCTCACTCATGACGAATACCACCCGCTCAGCTATGTCGATTTCAATAGGACGGGCGTGCCCCTTATCGAGATCGTGAGTGAACCGGATTTGGCTACCCCCGACGAAGCGGCGGCCTACCTCAAAACCCTTCGCGAGATTTTACGCTACCTTGAGATATGCGACGGCAACATGGAGGAAGGCAGCATGAGGTGCGACGCAAATATCTCGCTTCGGCCTGCCGGAACGAGCGGTCTTGGCACTAAGATCGAACTCAAGAACATGAACTCGTTCAAAAACGTGCAGAAAGCCCTGGAATTCGAGATCCGAAGACAGAAAGTCACGCTGGAGCGCGGCGAACCTCTCGTTCAGGAAACCAGGCTCTGGGATGCCGGGCGCAATGTGACCCTCAGTATGCGCAGCAAGGAAGAGGCGCATGACTATCGCTATTTTCCGGACCCCGACCTGGTTCCGGTGGTGGTGAGCCAGGATTGGATCCAGGAGGTTCGCAGCAGCCTGCCCGAACTCCCCGAAGCGAAGCGGGAGCGATTCATCAAGGAGTACGCACTGCCGCCCTATGACGCGAAGGTGCTGACCTCATCGAAACCTCTTGCAAACTACTTTGAAGCGGCGCTGAAAAAATTTGCACACCCGAAGGCGCTTAGCAACTGGATAATGTCCGAGCTTCTACGCGAGCTTAACCGCGATAATCGGGAAATCGAAGACTGCCCTGTGTCTCCGGAGAACCTGGCAGAGCTTTTGGACCTTCTCGATTCCGGGGTGATCAGCGGTAAAATCGCCAAGGGAGTTTTCGAGCAGATGTACGCAAGCGGCGAGTCCGCCCGGCATATCGTGAATGAAAAAGGGCTGGTGCAGGTAAGCGATGAGTCGGAAATCGAGTCCGCAATCGATCAGGTACTCTCAGAAAACCCGAAGGAAGTTGAGCAGTTCCGTGCCGGGAAGGACAAACTCTTCGGCTTTTTCGTCGGCCAGGTCATGAGGAAGACAAAAGGAAAGGCAAATCCGCAGCTCGCCAATGAAATTCTCAGGAAAAAACTCATGAGCTGAGGTATCATAGGACAAGCGCAGGCCGAGGGGGCTGCGAGACCGCAAAAGTGTTGTGAAGCTCTTCGCCACATCCAGGTTGTTTGGCTTCCCCGTTTTATTTGCAAGCAAAAGAATTCTTCAGGAGACTTCGATGCCCGACCAATGGTTACCGCCAATCCACTGGGATGGTGACGCGGTGGCGATACTCGATCAGAGGATATTGCCGCACCAGGAAAAATTCCTTCGCTGCACCACCCCTGAACAGGTGATAGGCGCGATAAAGACAATGGCCATACGGGGGGCTCCCGCCGTGGGAGTTGCCGGAGCGCTTGCCCTGGCCCTGGGCGCCAGGTCCATTCAGACCGCCGATCCAAAAGAATTCAGGCGAAAATTCTCCAGGATTTGTCATAAAGTGAGAGAAGCGCGCCCGACCGGAGCAAACCTGGGCTGGGCGGTCAAAAGGCTCTATTCCGTTGTGGTGGAAAACCCAAAAGCGGCCATTGCCGAACTTCAGGAACTCATTTTTCAAGAGGCCAACGCCATTCTGAGCGAGGACATTGTATCAAACCTGCAGATCGGAAGGTGGGGACGCGAACTGGTGCCAAAGGGGGCGAGAATTCTCACTTATTGTAATGCCGGTGCGCTTGCCACCGCAGATTACGGAACCGCATTGGGGGTAATCCGGGCGGCTTTCGAAACGGACCCCACCATTAGCGTCTTTTCCTGCGAAACCAGGCCGTTCCTCCAGGGCGCCAGGCTCACCGCGTTTGAGCTCATGCGTGCGGGCATCCCCGTTACTCTCATTACTGACAATGCCGTAGGAAGCCTGATGAGCCAGGGCAGGATCGATCTGGCAGTGGTGGGCGCTGACAGGATCGCCGCCAACGGGGATACCGCGAACAAGATCGGTACCTACATGGTGGCGGTGCTTGCCAGGACCCACGATGTCCCCTTTTATGTCGCCGCTCCCCGTTCGACCATAGATCCGGGGCTGCCTGACGGAAGCGGAATCCCCATCGAGCAAAGGGACCCGAAGGAAGTCACTCACCTCAACGGAAAACGCATAGCCCCTGCCGGCGCCGGCGCTCTCAACCCTGCATTCGACGTCACACCCCACAAATATATTTCCGGAATAATCACCGAAGTGGGAGTTCTGAGAAGGCCCTTTCCCAAAACGATACGGAAGGCTTTGCAGACCTAAGCCCAATTAACGGCAGACAGATACTCTCCTTTTTCGATCCGCTGATACTCGTTTGCCGGATGAACCGGACTTCTCAATCTGATCGGTACATGTACTCCCGCACCATCGGCAGGTCGTTATTCAGACCATTTGAAAAAAGTATCTGGTACAGCCGTGTGCCGTTGTATTTGAATCCAGCGGATGAAGCGTTGAGATATAGCCGCCACATCCGTACGAACCTCTCGTCGAACATCTCTCGTACCTTGCCGATGTTTCTTTCGAAATTGGCTATCCAGCAGTCGAGTGTCCTGCCGTAATGAAGCCGCAGTCCCTCGATCTCCAGTACGCACAGGCCGGCCCGGCCCATCTCGCGGATCGTTTCCGCCAGGCTCGGAACGTAGCCGCCGGGAAATATATAGCGCAGCATCCACGCGTCAGTTGCTGACTCGACTTCTTTTGCGATGGTATGCAGCAGGCCGATCCCGCCCTTTTTCAGCAGCCCGGCCACCTTTCTCATATAGACGGGAATGAATCTTCTCCCCACGTGCTCAAACATTCCTATGGATACGAACTTGTCGAACTTACCGCTAAGCAGCCTGTAATCCTGCAACTTCACCTCGATCTGCTCGCCGAGTCCCAACTCTTCTATCATTTTGGAGCCATATCGGCTCTGGTTGCTCGAAAGCGTAACCCCGACTCCTCTTATGCCGTATTTGCGCGCAGATCGCAGGAGCATCCCGCCCCATCCGCATCCGATGTCGATGAGCGTATCCGACGGGCTAAGCATGAGCTTGCGGGCGATATGATCGTACTTGTTGCGCTGCGCCTGATCGAGTGAATCATCCTCATATTTGAAGTAGCCGCAGGAATATGTGAGGCTCTCGTCCAGGAAAAGAGAGTAGAATTCCGCTGTGAGATCATAGTGATAAGCTATATTGCCACCGGCTCTTCCAACCGTAGCCATCGTATTCAGGTAAAAAGGAAGGAACCGTATCTTTTGCCACGTGGAGAAGGATTTTTCGTCGAATTGAACGATCAGGCCCAACCGCAGCAGTTCCTGAAGATCGCCTTCGACCTCCAGGTCGCCCGCGACATATGCTTCGCCAAACCCGAGAAACCCTTTGCTGAACATCTGCCTCGGAACTTTTGCAGACTTGATTAGCAGAGTCGTTTTCGGCTTGTCGCCATATCTTATGACTTCTCCATCCCATAACTCGAAAGAAAAAGCAGCGCTCGGGTCTGTCCTGATTATTGAGGCGGCGAGTTCCTTGATCGCTTTTTTCATTTGCGGGCCTCCTTTCGGCTAAATCGAGCGAGGAGTGAAATGGAGCGGCTGCGATCGAGAAAAACATACAGGGAGCAGCTTTTGGTCTCCCGCCTTGCCGATGTTGCCGGTTGAGGGCTGTCGGGCCTCGCGCGCGGTTAGCCCAGCAGGTGTCGCAGCAGTCCCTGTGGCCGCACCGAACCTAATTTTGGGCAAACCTTGATCTAAGTCAATAGGCAAAATTAAAGACCGGCATAAAATTTCGGATATACTAATACCGGTTGGCTGAATTTATTTAGTTTCCGTCCGGAAAGGGTCCTTTTTCGAACAGAAACCTCGCGGGGCGTGGAGTTTTCATCCGGGGTTTCAGCGGATGGACACTATTTACAGAGCTTCGGAAATTCGCGCAGGAAAATTCCTGCTCTCTAAAATCGAGGCATCCCGCTGACGGCCACGTCTCTGGTCATAGACAGGTCGGGGAGAGCATCGAGAAGGAGCGGGATGCCTTTCCGCGCTACGCGAAGTACAACGCTTAGGGATGCCCGCGAGAGCATTTCACCAAATGGTTGTTTAGTGTTGCTAACAAGTCTGTCATACGAGGATAACGGAATGATCTGGACCGAAGAGGCGGAAAAGGCGGTAGAAAGGGTCCCTTTCTTTGTTCGCGGGAGAGTGCGGCGGGAGGTCGAGAAAGAAGCTTCAGGGCGAGGTTCGAACCGGGTGTTGCTGAGCCATGTCCAGGATTGCCGGCGGAAATTTCTTTCCGGAAAAGCCCTTGAGTCCAAAGGGTTCCAAATAGAGACATGCTTTGGCGCAGACGGCTGTAAAAACCGCGCGATTGAAAGCGAGACGTTAGCCGATGAACTCGAAAAGATGCTTTTGAGTCGAAATATCCCGGGTTTTCTCAAAGAGCGGGTGGGCGGCCCATTGAAGATGCACCACGAATTCCGCATCTGCATTTCAGACTGCCCGAATGCATGTTCGCGTCCTCAAATTGTCGATATCGGCATCATCGGAGCGTTGCGCCCGCGACTTTGGGCTGAATCCTGCACAGGCTGCGGAGCTTGCTCATCTTCCTGCATTGAAAACGCCCTCAAGGCGGATTCCGATGCGGATGCCCCGGCAATGGACGGGAGTAAATGCGTTATGTGCGGAAAATGCGTCAGCGCATGTCCATCGGGCGCCATGGAGGAAGCAGAAAAGGGCTGGCGCATCATGGTAGGCGGCAAACTTGGCCGCCATCCGCAACTTGGCAAAGAGTTGGAAGGGATTTATTCTAAAGAGAAGGTCATGGTCATAATTGAGCGCTGCCTGAATATCTATTTCACCCACAACATCGGGGGCGAGCGGTTTGGGGCGATTCTCAACCGGATCGGGTACGATCACCATGATTTGGAATCTTAGCCTGACCCTTTGCGGGCGGGTCTGTGCGAAGAAAACGATCTGATCGGTTCCTGAAAGAAAACGGGAGATGGGCGGACTCAATTCATGTTTGCTCTAAGCTAAACTCATGACTCTGCCGATAAATCAATACGGTGAGTTTCGCTCTTTCGCCGAATTCCGATTTTGCCCAAGGGGGCAACTTCATGGAAGGCGGGGAATATGATCTCTGGAAGCAGAATTCAGCGCCACGCCGGCCCAATCGCTACTATCCCGGTGGGTGATGAAATAGTTGAAAAGTCCCTGACGTATCTAAAACCGGATTGTGTGCGCAAAATTTTGCAAATTGCGAAAACTCAAAAGAGCGGGGGAAAGTTTCCCCTCAATCTCCAGTGTTTATTTGCCGGACATTCTGTACACGATCTAAAACCGGCAGGCATCGAAATCTATCTCTACGACAGATCCGTTCCCCCGGAAGGGTTGGAGTCATGATTGAAATAACTGCGCGCAAGCGAGCCGAGGAGTTGATCCGAATACGGCTGGGTCTATTGGAATTTGCCGCCTCGCATTCCCTCGAAGACTTGCTCCAAAAGACACTGGATGAAGTTGGCGCCTTGACCAAGAGTCCCATTGGATTTTATCACTTTGTGGAAAGCGACGGGAAAACCCTTTCGCTCCAAGCCTTGTCCACGCAGACAACGCAGGAATTCTTTAAGGCTGGAGGCAACGGGCTGCACTGCAGCATGGACCGGGCGGGTGTATGGGCGGACTGTGTCCATGAAAGAAGACCGGTACTCCATAATGATCACTCGGCATTGCCGCATCGCAAAGGTATGCCGGCAGGACATGCCTCCGTCATCCGGGAGCTTGTCGTGCCCATCGTGCGAACCGGCAAAGTAGTGGCCATGCTTGGCATTGGGAACAAACCCACCGATTACGACGACAAAGACATTGAAATCGTATCTTACCTGGCGGACGTTGCATGGGAAATCACCGAGCGCAAGCAGGGGGAGCAGGCCCTTTGGGAAAGCGAGTCCAAGTTTCGCTCCTACGTCGAACATGCTCCACTGGCTGTGTTGGTAGCAGATCGCGCAGGCCGCATTCTGGATTTTAATCCCTCGGCTACAGAGCTCTTGGGTTATGAAGCCAACACATTGTCAGGTAAGAACATCCTGGACCTGCACCCGGAGGAGGGTCGGGAGGCGGTTCTCCGTGATTTCAACACCCTGCTCGAAAAAGGGCATGTCGAAACCGAGCATCGCATGAGAAGACGCGATGGGAGCCTGACCTGGGTATCGCTACATGCAGTCATGATCACTGACCAACTTTCTTTTGCCTATTGCCAGGACATCACCGAACGCAAGCTGGCGCAGGAAAAGCTGCGGGAGAGCGAAGAGCGCTACCGCAGCGTGATTGAGAACATGCAGGACGTTTTCTACCGCACGGATGAGAGCGGCGCGATTGTAATGGTCAGCCCGTCGGGGACCGCGCTCTTCGGATACGACACGCTTGACGATATGCGGGGCAAGCCGGTGGAGAGCTTTTGGATGTATCCCGAGGAGCGTGAAAAATTGCTGCGCGCCTTACGGAAAGATGGCGTGGTCAGAGACTATGAGGTGACGCTTAAGAAAAAAGACGGCTCGCCGCTTTATGTTTCGGTCACGAGCACATTCCGCAAGGACCGTCATGGCAACATCCTCGGAGTCGAAGGGGTAATTCGTGATATCACCGAGCGCAAGCAAAACCAGGAGTCCCTTCTCCTCAGCGAGGACAGGTACAGAAGACTGTTTGAAGACGCCGTGCTGGGCATCTTCCAGAGTACCCTCGAGGGAAAGGTCATCAATGTGAATCCGGCTTATGCCAGGATGCATGGCTTTGATTCGCCGGAGCAGACAAAAAGCCTTGTGAACGATGTAGCCAACGACCTCTATGCTGATCCTTCGCGCCGAAAAGAAAATGTGCGCATGATTTTGGATGCCGGGGGGCCTATCCATATAGAAAATCGATACAAGAGGAAGGACGGGAGCGTCTTCACGGGTAACCTTCATGTCTGGGCGGTGCGTGACAAAGAGGGGAAGCCTCTATATACGAAGGCTTTGTAGAGGATATCTCCGAGCGCAAACGGTCTGAAGAAGAGCGCATGCGCCTGGTGACAGCGCTCGAACAAACCGCTGAAGCAATTATCATAACCGATACAAACTGGATCATCGACTATGTCAATCCGGCTTTTACGGCTCTGGTGGGCTATGACGGCACAGAGGCTATCGGCAAACATCTGCGTCTTCTTAAGAGCGGCAAGCATGACCGAGCCTTTTACAGGGGTATCCGGGAAACGCTCGCAGGAGGCCAGGCATGGTCGGGACGTCTCACCAACACGAAAAAAGACGGCTCGCTGTTTGAAACGGAGGTCACGGCATCTCCCGTCCGAAACAAGTCCGGCACTATCATCAATTATGTAGCCATCCACAGGGACATCACGCGCCAGGTCAAGCTTGAAAGTGAGCTGCGACAGGCTCAGAAGATGGAAGCCCTGGGCACATTAGCCGGAGGCATCGCCCACGACTTTAATAACATCCTTGGTGTTATCATGGGCTTTACGGAATTGGCTAAATTTGAGTTGGATAAAGAAAGTCCGATTCTTCGCAAGCTCGAAGAGGTGCTCAAGGCAGCCGACCGGGCGAAAGAACTGGTGAAGCAGATACTTGCTTTCAGCCGCAGGACCGAGCAACAAAAGATTCCAGTGCAACTCGGGCTGATCGTAAAAGAGGCCTTGAGGATTCTCAGGCCCGGATTGCCCTCAACTATTGAAATCAAAACGGATGTGCTCAGCAAGGCGGCTGTTTTGGCCGATCCGACTCAGATGCACCAGGTGTTGATGAACCTCTGCACAAATGCTGCCCATGCTATGCAAGATGAAGGAGGAGTGCTGGAGGTAAGATTGACCGATGTCCTGCTTGAAGGCGAATCGACTCCATCACCGGAGAGTTTGAAGCCCGGACTTTATGTGGAACTTACAGTCAAAGACACCGGATGTGGCATAAACTCTGCCATGATTAATTCGATCTTCGATCTCTTTTTCACCACTAAAAAACAGGGAGAAGGCACAGGGCTTGGCCTATCAGTGGTTCATGGCATTGTAAAAAGCTATAACGGGCAGATCAAAGTGGAAAGCGAGCCGGGCAATGGAACCATTTTCACCGTGCTCATCCCGGCTCTGAAGATTGAATGCGCACCAATAGAAGCGGAAGATCAAACCCTTCTTCCTCGTGGGCGTGAGCGGATCCTTGTTGTCGATGATGAGCCACAGCTTGCTGAGGCCGTGGAGCAGATGCTCAAATGCCTCGGATACGATGTTGTCATCCGGACAAGCGGCGCGGAGGCCCTTGAGCTTCTATGCCGCCAGCCGCTTGAAAAGCCTTTTGACCTGGTGATTACCGACATGACCATGCCGCACTTTACAGGCGCCGATCTTGCCGATGAACTCCGGAGGTTTCAACCTGTGATTCCAGTAATACTCATGACCGGCTTCAGCAAGAACATGGATGCTGAGAAGGTGAAGCATCTCGGGATTCAAGGATTCCTGATGAAGCCGGTAACCCTGGAGCAACTTGCCAAAACGGTGCGGGAGGTGCTTGATTCAGGAGTGAAATGAGCAGGAGTGGCTGATCTGCAGGCAATATAATAATTATTCGGTTCTCGCTGCTGCCGAAATCATCTCCAGCTTGATAGTTTACGGATACTGAAATTCCACTCCGGCTTGCGGCCGTGAGGTTGACCATCCCGGCGTTAATGCTTCGCCGAGGTATGCCGGCACAAAAGGGACGCTTCATCTATTCGTTAGTACACCGGTGGTATTTTAGTTTCAGCCCTCCCGGATTTCTGCCGATAGTGTTCAAAAGATGGTTGAAAGAGTTCTCGGTGCAAAAGCGAACATTGGCTGCTGCGGCTCTTGAATAGAAAAAGTATCCGGATTGGTTTTTTAGGTCAAAGGCGGCGCTTGAGGCGCCATTTGCGACTTTGTGATTTGGACCAAAAAATAGCAGGAAGGATCAGGCCCAATGGCGTACAAGGACATGGTAGCTATGGTTGTAGACGACTTTTCTACAATGCGGCGCATTGTACGAAAAATTCTGAAAGATCTGCAATTCAAAGAGGTATTTGAAGCCGAAAATGGCGCTGAGGCGCTCAAGCTTTTGGAGACCACTAAAGTTGACCTGATTGTTTCAGACTGGAACATGCCGACGATGACCGGCCTTGAGCTGCTAAAGCGGGTGCGGGCGGATGAACGGCTTCAAGGCCTTCCCTTCATGATGGTTACTGCCGAAGCCCAAAAAACAAATATTATCGAGGCGATCCAGGCCAAGGTCAGCAACTATGTTGTCAAACCCTTCAGTCCGGAGGTGTTCGCCGAAAAACTAGCCAAGATTATTCCTCAGGGTTAGTAATGGAGAGTAGACGATGGATGTAAAAATGATTAATCCCTTTCTTGCAGCGGCCATGCATGTGCTGAAAACAATGGCTCAAATCGATGCCAAACCCGGCAGGCCCTTTCTCAAGAAGGATGATCTTGCTATCGGAGATGTTTCCGCGATCATCGGGATCACAGGCGCGGCCCAAGGATCTATGGCTTTGGTTTTCACTGAGCAATGTATTATGGACATTGCATCGAACCTCTTGGGAATGCCGTTCACTGAGCTGAATCATGAGGTGAGAGATGCCGTTGGGGAACTTACCAACATGATCTGCGGAGATGCCAGAAGGCGGCTCGCCGAAGATGGAATCGTTCTCCAGGCTGGAATACCGACTATAGTCGGGGGAAAGAGCCACACCATAGTGCATATTGCAAACGGACCGCACCTCGCCGTTCCGTTCGAAACTCCTAAAGGCAGTTTCATGGTCGAGGTGGCGTTCAGCGGGCAGACATAATCAGCGATCGATATCACGTGAGTCAACCCTTTATGCAGGCAGCTTTTCAACCTGGCGCGGATGCAAGAAAAGGTAGAGACACCTCTCCTCTCAATCCTCTCCGGTTGATTTTAGGACAGCCTTAGCGGGGTAGAACCGAGTCACCGGATTTTATGCAACCTCCACCCAAGACTGCGATATAGTTGATGGAATAAAATGCGCCATTCCACTTCTTGTAGGTGTAGCCGCCGGCGCCGGCCTAGAGGCTCATATCCTCCCCCAAGGGGAGTCCAGGCAGCGGAAGATATAAAATGGAGACGGGCCTGCTGCTGCAGATCGGCTTCAAGTTGTGGCCGGTGATCGCCATTACTACCATTTCTTCCCTATGCCATTCAAATCGTGTTCTCTAATTTCGGTTTCCCGGGCAGCTTCACTATAAATAGCGAACCTTTCCCCGGTTCGCTGCGCGCCGTAATGCTCCCCCCGTGGCGTTCCACTATCTTCCTGCACATGGCGAGTCCCATGCCCGTCCCCTCATACCCGCTGGTCTTCGTATGCAGACGCTGAAAGGGAGCAAAGATTTTGTCGATGTACTGCTCGTCAAAGCCGATTCCGTTGTCTTCAACGTATATACTGCATGTATCATCATCAAATTGGCCGCCGTATATCCTGACCCTCGGCTCCTTGTCGCCCCTGTATTTCAAAGCATTTCCGATAAGGTTCTGAAAAAGACGGATCATCTGGGCAGGATCTACTTCCACGACAGGAAGCTTCTCAATTTCCACGGTCCCACCGGTTTGCCGGATAATGCCCTCGAGGTCCGAGGCGGCCTCTTTCGCAAGCACGGTCAGATCGGTTGCTCTGAAAGGGGCGCAGGCTGCTGCTTCCGAGTAACGCCGCAAAGAATCAAGAATAGACGACATTCGACTCGCCGTTTCCTGCACCCTCCTGAAAAAACTTTTTCCCTCATCAGCAAGGTCCCCGGCATGTCTTGAGTTAATAAGATCGCAAAAGGTCTGGATCTTCCGGAGGGGCTCCCTCAGGTCATGAGAGGCCGCAAAAGCAAACTCCTGCAGTTCCTGGTTTATCAGCTCAAGCCTGGCAGTATAGCGCTTGAGGGTTTCTTCGCCCGCCTTTCGCTCCCGCCGAATCTCGGCTTCGCGAAGCTCTCGCTCCACCGCCGGAGTAAGTCTTTTGAGCTTTTCTTTCATAATGTAGTCGTGCGCACCGGCCTTCATCGCATCGACTGCAGTATCCTCGCCTATTTTACCCGATACGATGATAAAAGGCAGATCGAAGCCGGACCGCTTTAGAACATCCAGGGCGGCAAGCCCGCTGAACCTGGGAAGAATGAAATCGGAGATAATGATGTCCCACTTTTCCTTTTCGAGCAACTCTTGCATCGCCTCCGGCGTTTCGACTCGTTTGGCCGCCGGCTCATATCCCCCTCGCCGCAGTTCGCGCAACAGCAACAGGGTATCATCTTCGGAATCCTCGACGATTAACACGCGAAGCAGCTTCTTCATTATTTTCGCCTGTGGACCTATCACCCTTCCGGCGGACCTGGAAGGAGTCCGTCTAAACCGTAGGAACTTACAGGATGCGGACTCCGGACAACCCTTGCCTGTCTCTTCGCATCCTCGTGCTTTTGCTGGACAAAATGCACTTCAAGGCGCTTCGTTTATCACGAGCCAATAGAGGCCCAATTGCTTCACCGCCTCGGCAAACTGCTTGAAATCGACGGGTTTGCGTATATAGCTGTTGGCGCCGAGCTTGTAGCTTTCTATCCGGTCTTTGTCTTCATTCGAGGTTGTGAGGATCACAACAGGCAGCAGTTTCGTCTTTTCGTCACTGCGTATGCGCTTGAGGACTTCCAGGCCGTCCATTCTCGGCATCTTCAGGTCCAGCAGGATGACCTGCGGCATAATGCTGGCGTCCCGGCCGGCGAACTTGCCTTTTGCAAAAAGGTAATCGATCGCCTCAACCCCGTCTGTTGCAATTTGCAGGTCGTTGGCGATCCTCTCCCTTTCAAGCGCCTTCAATGTGAGCTTCACATCGTCCGGATTGTCCTCCACCAAAAGAATGTGTTTCGTCATCTTCTTCCTCTCCAGCCCCGGTTCAGGCGTCAAGTGTCAGGCGCCGGATTTCAGGTTCCGGGGCAAAACGGGCAAATGGACCCGCAACCTTGACGCCTGATATCTGAAACTTTAAAGCGTAAAATATACTGTCGTTCCCTTTCCTTCCTCAGCGTCTATCCAGACCCTGCCCCCGTGGCGTTCGATTATGCGCTTGACAGTGGCAAGCCCGATGCCGGTGCCGGGGAATTCGTCCATGGCATGCACCCGCTGAAATGGCTGAAACAGCTTCCCTGCATATTCCATATCGAACCCTACGCCGTTGTCTCTTATGAAATAAATGAGCTTTCCTTCCTCATCCATGGCCCCGAACTCTACTCTCGCGGACTCGGACTTGCCGGTGAACTTCAAGGCGTTTTCCAGGAGGTTTTCCAGCACCACGTTCAGCAGTTGGCCATCGCCTTTAACAAAGAGATGATCCTGGATAACGAAATCGACCGCGCGCTCCGGCTGTGCCCTTTCTTTCGCTTCGACTATCTTTCGAACAAGCGAGCTGATGTTCACCTCATTGCGGGTCATCTCGGTCCTGGTCAAGCGCGAAAGATTAAGGAGGTCGTCGATGAGCCGACCCATTTTATCGGTTGCGGCGAATATCCGGTTCAGCGAATCCTTGCCTTCCTCGTCCAGCTTGTCGTGGTAGTCCTCCATCAGAAAGTGGCTGAACCCCGCTATACTCCTGAGCGGCGCCCGAAGGTCGTGGGAAACGGAATAGGCGAATGCTTCGAGTTCGCGGTTGGCTGCATCGGCCGCCTCTTTTGCCAGGCGCAGAGAATCGAAAGCTTCCCGGAGTTCGCTGTTGATAGCCTCCGTTTTTTCCCTCTCCATGCTAAAATCGTCGAGCAGGTTCAACATCGCTCGCTGCGCGTCTTCAAGCCTGGCTTTTTCCGAGGCGAAGTCTTCCAGAATGTTGATGGCAGCGCGCTGGACATCCTCGAGGCGGCCCTTTTCCTCGGAAAAATCTTCGAGGATGTTGAGCATCGCCTTACCGTAGTCTTCGATGTTTGTGGCTTCGCTGGGTCCACTCGAAGTCTGAGAAGCAGAAATCGTCATGCGTGAGACCTCTCAGACTGGGCCTTGAGCATTTCATTGGCTTTTCGGAGCTCTTCGATCTCTTTTTTCAACTCGATCATCTTGAGCTCGCGCCCGATGGTAAGTTTCTGGAATCTTTCCAGTTCGGCCAACCGTTCGAGTTCACGGGCCCTTTCCTCCTCGCGCGCCCTTTGCTCGGCTATCTTGGCTTCGGCTTCCTTCTGGGACGTGACGTCGCGGGCTGCGGCAAAAACACCGAGAACGTTGCCCTGCACATCGCGGTACACCGATGCGTTATAGAGGACATAGGTGAGTCTGCCGTCCCTGTGGCGGACAGTAAGCGGATAGTCGGTGACAAACCCATTGAGCAGCACCTGCTCATACCCCTTCCGGGCATTTTCAGGCTCTGTGAAGTAGTCCGAAAAGTCAGTCCCGATGAGCTTGTCGCGGGAGACGCCGGTCACCTTCATAGTCGCTTCGTTGACGTCGGTAATTTTTCCCTCGGGGCTGATTGTGACCAATGGGTCAAGGCTTGCCTCGATAAGGCTTCTGGCATACTGGGCAGCCTGGCGCTGGGCGGTTACATCGCGGGCCGCAGCGAACACGCCCAAAACGTTGTCCTGTACGTCCCGGTACACCGATGCATTGTAGAGGACTTCGACCAGTTTTCCGTCTTTATGCATTATCGTCAGGGGATAATCGGTGACAAAACCTTGCTGGAAAACCTGCTGGTATCCTTCCCTCGCTTTATCAGGCTCGGTAAAATAATCCGAAAAGACCGTCCCGATAAGCTTGTCGCGAGAAATACCGGTTACTTTAACAGTAGCTTCGTTAACGTCCGTGATTTTCCCCTCGGGGTTGATGGTTACCAGAGGGTCAAGGCTCGCCTCGATAAGGCTTCTTGCATACTGTGAGGCTTGCCGCAACTGTTCCTCGGCCTGTTTCTTTTCTGAAATGTCGTTGCTCATCAGCAGGTACCCGATCGGGTTGCCGGAAGCATCGTTTCTGCGCGTTACGACGACGCTTGCTATAAATCGGGAGCCATCCTTTCGTACGCGCTGGAATTCGCCTTCCGCCAATCCTTTCTCGTAGGCCATTTCAAGCATGCTGGCCACGGTCCCCGATTCGATGTCCTCTGGGGAGTGAAGAATGCTTGAGTCCATCCCGATGATCTGCTCAGCAGTGTAGCCGTAGTTTCGCCGCGCTCCCTCGTTCCAGGACAGGATTTTGTGGTTCAGGTCCTTCCCGATTATGGAGTACTTGGTCGAACTCTCCAGTATGTTGTCCAGGAAAGTCTTGGTCTCTCCAAACTGGAGCATCACGCGCTTGGACTCGGTTACGTCTCGTGCAGCGGCAAACACGCCCAGAACGTTTCCGCGCGTGTCCTTGTATACCGAGGCGTTGTAGAGAACGTCCACGAGTTTGCCGTCCCTGTGCCTGATGGTGAGGGGATAGTCGGTTACGAATCCTTTTTCGAATACCTGGCGGTACCCCTCCCTGGCCTTCTCGGGTTCCGTGAAATAATCCGAAAAGTCGGCGCCCACCAGTCCTGCGCGTGGAACGCCCGTGACCCTGATTGTCGCCTCGTTGACGTCGGTGATCTTCCCTGCAGGACTGATGGTGACCAGCGGGTCAAGGCTGGCCTCGATCAGACTTCTTGCATACTGGGAAGCCTGTCTCTGCACGGTAACGTCGCGGGCCGCTGCGAATACGCCCAGGACCTTGCCCGTGACGTCCTTATAGACCGATGCATTGTAGAGGACTTCGACCAGTTTTCCGTCTTTATGCATGATCGTCAGGGGATAATCGGTGACAAAACCTCGCTGGAAAACCTGCTGGTATCCCTCCCGCGCTTTGTCCGGCTCGGTGAAGTAATCCGAGAAGTCTGTCCCTACGAGCTTGTCGCGGGAAACGCCGGTCACCTTCATAGTCGCTTCGTTGACGTCGGTAATTTTTCCCTCAGGGCTGATTGTGACCAATGGGTCAAGGCTTGCCTCGATAAGGCTTCTGGCATACTGGGCAGCCTGGCGCTGGGCGGTTACATCGCGGGCCGCGGCGAACACGCCCAGAACGTTGTCCTGTACGTCCCGGTACACCGATGCATTGTAGAGGACTTCGACCAGTTTTCCGTCTTTATGCATTATCGTCAGGGGATAATCGGTGACAAAACCTTGCTGGAAAACCTGCTGATATCCTTCCCTCGCTTTATCAGGCTCGGTAAAATAATCCGAAAAGACCGTCCCGATAAGCTTGTCGCGAGGAATACCGGTTACTTTAACAGTAGCTTCGTTAACGTCCGTGATTTTCCCCTCGGGGTTGATGGTCACCAGAGGGTCAAGGCTCGCCTCGATAAGACTTCTGGCATACTGCGCCGCTTGCCTCTGGGCCATGACGTCGCGAGCCGCGGCAAAAACACCGATAACGTTTCCCTGCGTGTCCTTGTACACGGATGCGTTATAGAGAACATCTGTCAGTCGTCCATCCTTGTGCCTGATGGTGAGCGGGTAATCGGTGACAAACCCCTTCGAGAAAACCTGCCGATAGCCCTCACGTGCGTTCTTCGGTTCGGTGAAGTAGTCGGAGAAGTCCGTCCCGATCAGTTTCTCGCGAAGAATGCCCGTTACTTTCACGGTCGCCTCGTTGACGTCGTTAATCTTTCCTTCGGGGCTGATGGTGACCAGGGGGTCAAGACTTGCCTCGATGAGACTTCTGGCGTACTTTGACGTGGCCTGCATCTGCTCGTCTATGCGTTTGCGCTCGGAGATGTCCCGCGCAATCGAGGAAGCGCCGATTAGCCTCCCGGATGGGTCGTGGATTGGCGACACACTGAGTGAGACGTGGGTAAGCGAGCCATCCTTGCGCTTACGGAGCGTCTCGTAATGATCGACACGGCGGCCTTTGCGGATTTCGGCAAGCAACTCGTCCATTTCGGCCGTCCGGTCGTCCGGCAGGATGGCGGAAACGGGTTTTCCGATTATTTCCTCCGACGAATACCCGTACATGGATTCGGCGGCGCGGTTCCAACTCGTAATGACCCCTTCCAGTGTCTTGCCGATGATAGCGTCATCGGAGGAATCGACAATGGAGGCCAGTAGTGTTGTCCGGGTTCGTTCATCATCAATGGTTGCCATGGTCATTTCCGATATCTCTCTCGTCAGATTTGCCTCATTTTCGTTCTTTAGCTTTGTCCGTTAAACAAAAGAACTAGCATGGAAACGGCTCAAAACCCTTATCTTCCAAAGGGATTCATCGCCGCAGGGTGTAGAAGGATGGTAACCGTAAAATGGCCTCGTGTTGGACCCTGGAGTAATTGATGAGTGACGATCTGAAATCGTTTTCCAGGGATGTGCCGTTCTGACGCTTTACCTGGTTTTGCTTGCAAGCCTGCCTGTGGCCTCCGGTTCCTCGCTGACCCGGCCCTCCACAGTAGCGCCGCTCAAGGCGCCGCCAGCCAATTTGGGCACCTGCTCGACCTCTTCAGGCAGATTGGGAGGAAGTCCCCGGATGTGTTCGAACTCATGTCGAACGAAGAGCACAAGAGGTATGGCCAAAATCAGGCCGGGAATTCCCAGCAGCACCTCACAAAAAATCAGCGCGCCCAGTGAAACGGCCATCGGCAGGTTCACGATTCCGCCGATTATCCTGGAATTTAGAATGTACTCCAGTTTGTGAACCCCGACCAGCATGACCAGGCAGACTAACGTGCCCCACATTCCTGTAGATACGAACGCGTTTATCGTAAGAACGCTGTTCGACATCAGATTTCCCACCACCGGGAAAAGTCCGCAGAAGAAGACGACAAAAATCATCAAAAACGGATGACGAAGCTCCAGTGCGAAGATCACAACAGATGAGATCAGGGTGTTGATGAGGGCGATAATCACCTGCCCTCCCATGACCCGTCTGAAATAGACGTAAAAGATTCTCAATCTCATCTGCAAAAACTTGAACAAAAAGCTCATAAGGCTGTCTGCATTACGGGTGAATGCCTGTTCGACCTTCTCGGACTCGAAATAGAAAAACACGTTGATTGCCAGCGCAAAAACGAACTGAATGAACCCTTTATAAAGCGGAGTCAGACTGGTCGCCAGGAACTGCAAAATGCCCGTGCTCGCCTTTAAAATCGAGCCTTTCAATTCATCGACGTCGACATATGCCGAGAGATTCCATCTCTCGCTTGCCGCTTTGAGCGTTTTCACAATCTCGACGTGGAGCTGGTTTGAGAGTTCCGGGAGATTCTTCAGCATCATCGGAACGACTTTATAAGTAATGAGTATGATGGCCCAAATGACCATGATGTACAGGACCGAAAAGAGCACGGCTTTGGGCAGGAAGGGGGCGATCCGGTGCACGTCTCTGGTCATGAAATCAGATATGAAGAAGAGAAAAAGAAAGGATATTGCGAAAACCAGCAGGTGAGAAAGAATGAAGCTCAAGGCAAGGCCGATTAAAAAAGCATAGCCGATGAGATAAGGATGATTTTCAACCAAAGTGTTGCGCTGGTTTTCCCACTTCCCTTCGAGACCGGACTGATTACGGATGCAATCGACCGTTTCGTCCAGCTCGTGCCTTACGCACTCATCCTTTTTCATCCCATCTGCCCCTTGTCGTGCAATTCGATAAGTTATCGAAAATATACTCTATCACACTTCACATCGGCAACAGCTAAACTCCGTGCCCGCTCACCGCAAAGCCGATTCACGCTAATTGATTTTAATTGACAATCCGGATCCAAGCAGATATTAGTCCAAGCTCAATTTCAACGGGATTTGAGGGGATTATGCCAAGCAGCTCTTTCTACTTCGGCCTCTTTTTTAGCGGGTTCTCATTTTGAAAGCCTGCCCGTGGAAGAAAAGTAGAAGCGATCTGAACCGAACTTGAAAATAACAGCCATGGGCGGGCGAAGAAGGCGCCGAGGCCATGGTTTGCATCTTTCCGGGGCTGTGGATTCCTCCAATCCGCAGCCCTTTTTGTTACCCGCCTTACGGGTATTCTCAGTACAAGAGGAGTCCGGAGAATGATTTATGACATTGAATTCGAGACACTGCCAAGGGAAGCGATCGAGGCTATTCAACTCCGCCGTCTCAAAGAAACTGTGGAAAGAGTCTACGCCACGGTTGCCTTCTACAGGCGCAAATTCGACGAAGCCGGTCTAAGGCCGTCCGACATAAAGAGGCTGGAAGATTTGAAGCGGCTTCCATTTACATCGAAACAGGACCTGCGGGACAACTACCCTTACGGGATGTTCGCGGTCCCGATGGAGAACGTGGTCCGCATTCACGCCTCCTCCGGGACAACCGGGAAACCGACGGTCGTTGGTTACACTGCACGGGATATTCAGACATGGTCCGTGCTGATGGCTCGATCTCTGTCGGCAGGGGGCGCAACTCGAGGCGACATTATACATAACGCATACGGCTACGGCCTGTTCACGGGCGGACTCGGAGTGCACTACGGGGCTGAAAAGCTGGGAGCATCGGTAATCCCGATATCCGGGGGAAATACCAAGCGCCAGATACTCATCATGAAGGATTTCGCCCCGACGATCCTGACAAGCACGCCTTCCTACGCCCTTCACCTGGCAGAAGTCGCAGCGGAAACAGGCGTGGACTTTAGCACTCTTAAATTCAAATCGGGTATTTTCGGCGCCGAACCCTGGTCGGAGGAGATGAGGACCGAAATTGAAGCAAAACTCCACCTGAAGGCCGTAGACATATATGGTTTAAGCGAGGTAATCGGACCGGGCGTTTCCATCGAATGCCTGGAAGCCAGGAACGGGCTGCACATCTTTGAAGATCATTTCATACCCGAGATAATCGATCCCCAAAGTGGCGAAACCCTGCCCAACGGCGAACAGGGTGAACTGGTGTTCACATCGATCACCAAAGAGGCTTTCCCGATCATCCGATACCGAACGCGGGACGTCACATCGCTTAACCGCAAACCCTGTATCTGCGGACGGACTCATGTGCGCATGCGAAAGGTGAGCGGACGAACTGACGACATGCTCATCATCCGAGGCGTGAATGTTTTCCCCTCTCAGATCGAAAGTGTGCTCATGGAAACGGCGGAGGTAGAACCTCACTATCAGCTCGTAGTCGATCGCATGGATAACCTCGACACCCTCACTGTCATGGTCGAGGTTGGCGAAACATTCTTTTCGGACGAGATCCGCATTCTCCAGGATATTGAAAAGAAGATCTCAAAGAACATAAAGGAGTTTTTGGGAGTGTCTGCCAAGGTGAAACTGGTGGAACCCAAAACGATAGCCCGAAGTGAGGGCAAGGCCCAGCGGGTAATCGACCATAGGAAGATTTAGCTCGCCTTTTAAAAGGAGGATGTCCATGGACCATGTTGAACAGATTTCCGTTTTTTTGGAAAACAAGGCCGGCCGGCTTGCTGAGGTAGCCAGGATTCTGGCCGAGGCCAATATCAACATTCGGGCGCTCTCACTAGCGGATACTTCTGACTTCGGAATTTTGCGCCTGATAGTAAACGACAACAACAAGGCAAAGGAAGAGCTCAAGAAGGCAGGCTTTACTGTGGCCAAGACAGACGTAGCCGCAGTCGAGGTTTCCGACCAGCCGGGAGGGCTTCATCATATCCTGCGTATTCTGCAAAAAGCCAACGTCAACGTTGAGTACATGTACGCGTTTGTCCAGCAAAGCGGCGCCAATGCAGTGCTCATTTTTCGCTTCGACAATCTCGGTGAGGCGATCAGGATTCTGAAGGACAATAATGTACTGGTAATAAAGGGCGAAAAGCTCTATGCAATGTAAACAGCATATGGTTTGCCGCCGGCCTCCAATCTCCTGAGAGGCCGCTTCGTAAGGCAAACCTGTCTCGGCAGGGAATCAGGGCGCAATTGATTCCTTCCGCTCCATATGACCCTGGTAAGCGCTGTCTAAACCGAGTTTCAGGGCAGAGCCGGTATCAGGCTGTCAACTGGCATTGGGTGGGCTCCCGCCTGCACGCGGTGCAACGCTCCCTTGATTCCCCTCGGGGGAGTTTGGCGCAGGTTGCGTCGGGAACCTCGATACTAAACGACGACATCAGCTTCTCCACGCCGCCGTGGCCCTTCGGACATGTAATCGGCTCACCTTCACTCAAAACCAATTTTTCAAAGGTGTTGCCACATTCTTTGCATCTGTATTCATAGAGAGGCATTGTTTCACTCCCTGACCTTTCTCGCTTCGCAAAAAAAAACTCGGACGGTCATCTCAGAGCAACCCCCGCAGGACAAAGGTCATACCGCCCGGACAAGGGCTCGATCCTTGATTACACGATATCTTTATTAATAAGCATTCTCGGCGATGGATTCAAACCGCTTTCAACAATCCTTGCAAAGTCCCTTCGTCAATATTACAAGACATTTAAAGAACGGATTCCCGCACGTGCGGGATTTAAAGCGAAAGGTCGCAGTGGACAATTGAAACAAATTATAACCAAACCAGGACAATCACCCGCACAAGGTGGACTCAGAGCAGCGCTGATCTATGCAGCCGCTGGAGCGCTGTGCATCATTGTCGCCGATCTCGCGGCGGATTTGATTTTCGGCCGCTCCGGGGCCGCGTTCGTTGCGCAAACAGCCAAAGACTGGGTTTTCGTCGGCGCCTCTGCCCTGTTCATCTATCTGCTCACCAGCAGGACCATCTCCTCCATAAAAAAGTCCGAAAAAACAGACGCCGAGAGCCAGCAGATTCCGTCCACGCTCTTTGAGAACCTTCCGGGAATGGTTTACCGCTGCGGGGAAGAGGGCTGCCTGCTCGATTTCGTAAGCCCCGGAGCCGTAGAGTTGACAGGATATCCAATTTCCGCATTGAGTCGAAAAAAGCTCACCGACCTGGTTCTGGAAGAAGACCGCGAGATGGTCAGGTCCAAAACCGAGGGCGCGTTGGCCGACAGGCTGCCCTTCAAGCTGATCTACCGAATCCAGGCCGCCGATGGCCGGATTAAATGGGTGCGGGAGCAGGGCCTGGGCATTTACTCGCAAGACGGCCGGCTAATCGGAATGGAAGGTTTCGTCGCGGATATCTCCGGGCGCAAGCGCATTGAAGAAGCCCTTGAAAGGTCGGAAGAACTTTACAAAGCCCTTGCGGAAGGCACCTCGGACGCCATATTCATGGTGGACGGGAACCGCGATATAGTTTCGGTCAACCATGCTTTTCTGGACCTATTCGGCTTTTCACGAGAAGAAATCATCGGGCAGTCTGTCAGAATATTACACCCTTCGGATGAAAGCTTCATCGATTTCGGAAGACTGGCTCATTCCGCCTTGGAACAAGGGTCTCTGAGGGTGGAATGGGAGTTGAAAAAAAAGGACGGAACAATTTTCCCGGTGGAGGGGACCTTTTCGCCCATCGAGGGATCTCAGGGCGCAATCGGAGGACATGTAGGAATAATCAGGGACATAACCGAACGTAAAAAAGCCGATGAGGAACTCCGGGAATACCGGGAACACCTCGAAGAGATGGTGCATGAGCGCACGCGTGAACTCCAGGAGGCCCAAGCTGCGCTCGTGCAAAGAGAGAAGCTCAAGACGCTGGGCGCCACAGCCGCTGAAGTCGCTCACGAGATCAGAAATCCGCTTGTTTCAATAGGCGGCTTTGCTCGACGGCTGCAGAAAAAATATCCCGAATCTCCTGAGACTGAGATCATTTTACACGAAACCGAAAGGCTCGAAACAATGCTCGGCCGGCTGCGAGATTATCTGCGCCCGGTGGACATCAAGCCACGAGAGTGCCACGTGAATGCGATTCTTACCGATTCGGTCGCGATGCTCGGTCCCGAACTGAAAAAAGATGCAGTAAAAATCCATTTGGATCTTTATCCCCATCTGCCCACGGCTCATGTCGACCCGGCCATCCTCACTCAGGTCTTTGTCGCAATGATGCGAAACGCCGTGGGAATGATGGACTCGCAAAAAGAGATAACGGTGAAGACCTATTATGGCGAGCACAGCATCTATGTGGACATAATCAACCCGGTCGCCGGGAAAAAGCTCCGGGACCCCGAGCTTATGCTTCTGCCGTTCGAAGAGGGTGGCGAGGGGACCGGGATTTCCTCGACATTTAAGCTTCTTAAGGAAATGGGCGGCGCGCTCTCTTTTTCCGAATACGACTCAAAGGCCAAGTTTACGGTTTCGCTCGTTAAGTGCCATGAAGCCGGGCACGGTGGAGTAGTTCAGGAGCGGCAACCGTAGTGATTCAGGTGGCGAAAAGACACTGGAAGACAACCATCGTACAGCGGCTTAATGCCTTCCATCAGGGCTGTCCATTCCCGGTATCCTGAATTTCAATATCGGTTTACAGCTTATTTTTCCTCGCCTATTGAGCTATCCGGGCAGGATAACTACTTTTTAGTATCTTGACGGCTTTTCACGCGCTGCCAATTGTGTCCTGGATTCATCTCGAGACAGGAGCTTCAACATGGATTTCCGAATACCGGTCGAATTCGAAGAAAACCTTGAGAGCTACAAGCAGTTCCTCTCTGAACGCCTCACCCCTAACCTTGGTAAATGGTACGCCGAAAAGGAGGTTCCCCGAGACTTTTTCAGGCAACTTGGCGCCCGTGATTGGCTGGGGCTGGAACCAGACGGCAACGGTTACCGCGAGCCACAGGCGCTCAAAGAAGCCCTCATGCAGGAATATCTCGGCACTGTCTCGCCTGGCGTAGGGGTGGCCGTTCTGGTTCATGTCTCACTCGGCACAAAGGGAATAACGCTTTTCGGCAGCCGGGATCAGAAAAATCTCTACCTTCCTCCCGCCGCTCGAGGCGAAACCCTGATTTGTCTCGGCAATTCAGAGCCGGGCGCCGGAAGTGACGTCGCATCAATAGCTTCAACGGCGAAAAAAGTGGACGGAGGGTGGACGCTCAGCGGGGTCAAATCTTACGTAACCAACGGCTATATAAGCGACCTCGCCCTCATTACGGCGGTCTCGGACCCGGACGCACACCGAAGCAGCCGGATTTCCATGTTCCTGGTTGACCTGTCCTCAAAAGGAATAACCCGCTCCAAGCTGCACAAGGAAGTCTGGATTCCGTCCGATCTCACGCGCATTCAGCTCAGTGACGTTTTCGTGCCGGAGGCCAACCTGATCGGCAAGCGCGGACGCGGACTCCAGCAGGTGCTCGAGATATTCACCAACAGCCGCATCACTATAAGTGCGCTAACTCTGGGTACTGCCGAAGGAGCTTTCCGAAGCGGCATCGAACACGCAAAAAAAAGGCAGATTTTCGGTCAGCGATTGATCGATTTTCAGGCGAAATGTTTTGAGGCTGCCGATTTTTACAGCAAAATTGAAGCCGCCCGGCTAACGCTCATGAAAACATGCTGGGAAAAAGACCAGGGACTCGATTTCAGACTGGGGGCTTCGATCGCTAAATATCTTTCGGTCGACCTGGCAAGAGCGGTAGGAACATGGGCGGCAGACCTGTTCGGAGCGGCCTCGGTTATCTTCGAACACCCCATTCACAAATATCCTATGGACGCCTGGGCCTCCTCTCTGGGTGAAGGTACTCAGGACGTCCAGAAACTCATCATCTTCAGGGAATTTATGAAGTCCTACGACGCTTGATATTGGATGCTCATAACCGGATACCGGATGCCGGCACTTGATTCCGGTTCATGAAGTCGGATATATTGCGCACATCCTGCACCACCCGAATATGAAAAATGAAAGGAAAAGGATGAAAATAAAAAAATTGGCATTGTGCCTGGGTATTGCTGCCCTGTTTACCGGATTATTCGCTCCCTTAGCCAGTGCCGATCTTTACTGCGAAACAGAAAACGTATCCACCAATGTTCCAACCCAGCCTGACGGGACCTCAATTCTGAAATATTATTTCACCCACAACGCCTGGCGATTGCAATTGGGTGATAGCAAAGTATTCATCGTGGACTACAATGCCCGGCGGCTCTACACGCTGGACACCAAAGCCAAAACCTTTACTGAGCTGAATTTGAATGAACTGCCGGGGCTTCCTGGTGTGGCCGCCGGAGATAAAAAGAAAATGGCCGAAATATTAGGGGCCATGATGGAAACCAGGATTACTCCCACGGATGAATTGAAAACCATCGCCGGCTACAAGTGCCGCAAGTATAATGTGCGTATTGCGATTGTGGACGGAGAATACTGGGTCTCAAAAGATGTGCGGGGCTACCGGGAACTGAAGAACCTGGGGGCTAAAGTGGGAACCATCGCGGATCGTAATCCAATGCTCAGGCAGCTCGATGTCCCCGGCATGGTCGAAAAACTTGACGGTTTCCCCGTTTTCACTGTCAATCATGTGATGGGCGGAACTGTTGCAAGCACTCTGAAAAAAATCGAGCAGAAGTCTTTGGACCCTGCGCTGTTCACTGTCCCCAAAGACTATGCCATGAAAAAGAGCAGGTGAACCCGAAGCAATCAATCGAGCCCCTTCCGCGCGTCTTTTCAAATGAGGTGCGCTCGCCATAACTGGTTTGGATCTCAAATATCCGGCATCTAATACAGCCTGCGCTCCCAGCTCTCCCCCGCGTATTCTTTCAGCCTTGCGGGATCGAATCCGGCAATATAAGTCCACGCGCAGGTTTGAGAACCGCTGGGCAAAGTTATGAACACGAGCGCCCTTTTGTAAGTTGATGGATACCCGGGCCGGAATTCTTCGAGGCTGTCCAGGAGCGGCAGCCTGGTTTCCGGATCGTTAAATATGAGCAACTCCCCCCGCACCTTCCCACAACTGGAGGCCCATGACGATCCCGGACCCCCGGCTTCCCTGCTTCTCAAAAAAGATTCGAATTTTTCCTGAGCTTCAATGTCGGCGGCGACGCTGGCTGTCCCGTACACTAGGATGTCCGCATCGGGCACCGTCATTGCCGGGATTTCAGAACTGAGCTTGAAGAGCTTTCCATGAAGCCATGCCGGACAGATCCGCAACACACCTTCACAATATGCATCATGATTTGAAAAGCCCCTTTTCAGGGTCCCGTACGCAAAAATCCGCAGTTCCGGCGCCACCACAGCTCCAGGCGAGGTCATTGGTGGATAATCAAGATTTCACGACTGGAAAGAGACAATACCATTTTGCCGGGCAGGATGCCTCATGGTCAAAAAAAAGGGCGCCCTAAGGCGCCCCGGTTCTTAATTGGAAGAGACCCGCCTGCTTGGTCGTCTATTGAATCTTCGATGTGGTCTTGGCCGCAGGAAATCCACTCTGATATATTCATGCTTATTTACGAAGGAAACAAACACCCGGTCTATGTTAAGCTCCTTTTGCACTACGGCCCTTATCAGGGCTGGGTCGGAATATTTGCTTATTCCGTGTTTGCGATAATCGTCGGTCTTAATGTAAAGGGACATCGGACAACCTCTCAGCTAACCGAGATTGGGGGCCTCGCAGGATCACTGAACAGATTCAGTTTAATTCGAAAAACAACAGGATCGGAAGGTTTTTTAAAGCCCCTTGTCTGTCCTGGTTTTTCCCCCTGCTTTTATGTTAACAAGTTATTGCAATTTTTTTAACCCGTTGCTGAAGTATACAACATTTCACTCTCTCTTGTCAGCTTTTTGCAAATGGAAAATCAGAATACGATTAAAAATACCAGCGGTAAGCTCCAGGGGCTGGTTGAACGGATCACGTTCACCTCCGAAGAGGATGGCTACAGCGTGATTAAGGTCCGAGTTCCAGGGTACAGGGACCTGGTCACCGTAGTTGGAAATTTTGTCTCCCTGTGCCTCGGCGAGACCCTCCTGATGGAAGGGATATGGAGCACCCATGCCCGCTTCGGCAGACAGTTTCGAGTCGATCGCTACGAGACGACCGCGCCCTCAACGGTTCAGGGAATAAGGAAATATCTGGGATCGGGCCTTATACGCGGAATCGGACCCAAGATGGCCGAACGCATAGTCACGCGTTTTGCCGAAAAAACCCTGGATATCATCGAAAACCAAATTGAGCGTCTCCGGGAGATCGACGGCATTGGCAAATACCGCATAGGGCAGATACGAAAGGCATGGGAGGAGCAAAAAGAAATCCGCACGCTAATGATCTTCCTGCGCTCCAACGGGGCAAGCGCGGCCCTCGCATCCCGTATTTTTAAACATTACGGCCAGCATTCTGTCGACATGGTAATGGAGAATCCCTATCGTCTGGCTATGGACATTACTGGAGTGGGTTTCCTCACTGCCGACAAACTCGCCGCAAACCTGGGATTTGCCGCAGACTCCCCCCTCAGAGCCGAAGCGGGTATCCTTTTTGTTTTGCATGAGTCCACCGAAGAGGGACATGTGTGCATGCCCCGTGCCTTGCTGATGGAACTGTGCCGCAACAAGCTCCAGATTGAAACGCATATCCTGGAAGAAGCGTTGTCCGGGCTTAAGGCAGACACTCGGATCAAGGAGGAAAAGCTTGCACCCGCCGCTTCCGGTCTGTTCGGAGATGAGTGGGCGATCTACCTGCGCCCCATACACACCTCTGAAGTCGGCGCGGCCGGGCGGCTTGACGCCATCCAGCGCTACAGGAGGCTGCAACCCTGGATAGATTCACAAGGCGCTCTCGATTGGGTTCGCGGGCGCCTGAATTTCTCTCTAGCTCCACTTCAGGAAGAAGCGGTCAAGCTGGCCCTGCGCGAAAAAGTCATCGTAATAACGGGAGGACCTGGTACCGGAAAAACCACCCTTATCCGGGCAATTCTTGCCATATATGAGCGTATCGGCGCGCGCGTCAGCCTGGCTGCGCCCACGGGCCGAGCTGCAAAGAGGCTCGCAGAATCCACAGGGCATCCCGCCGCCACGATTCACAGGCTGCTCGAGTTCAGTCCTCAGATTGGCGGGTTTCAACGAAACGAATACAAACCCCTTCCCGCCGACCTCGTAATCGTGGACGAGATATCCATGATGGACATAGTAATTGCCAACCACTTGCTTAAGGCGGTCCCCTCGCAAACAGTTCTAGTCCTGGTGGGCGATGCCGACCAGCTTCCGTCCGTAGGTCCCGGAAAGGTGCTTGGCGATATTATCGAATCGGGCAGATTCCCCGTAATCCGTTTGACAGAGATATTCAGGCAGGCCAGACAAAGCCGGATCATTACAAACGCGCATCTCATCCGGCAGGGGGCCTTTCCCGACCTGCAGGCCGACAGCGGCCAAAATCATGATTTCTACTTCATAAATAGAGAAGACCCGCAAGAGGCCTTGAACACGATAGTCCAGCTCTGCACCGAGAGGATTCCGCGCCGCTTCGGGCTCGATCCCATGGAGGATGTTCAGGTGCTGAGCCCTATGCACCGTGGAGAAGTCGGAACGGAAAACCTTAATTTCGCTCTCCAGAACGCCCTCAATCCAAGGGGAATTACGCTGGAGTCAGCAGGCCGCACTTTCCGCGTGAATGATAAAGTGATGCAGATAAGGAACGACTACGACAAGGATGTGTTCAACGGAGACATTGGCCGCATTCGAAGGATCGACCATGAAGACGGGGAAATCCGGGTTGAATTCGACGGCCGGAGCGTAAAATACGATTTTTCCGAACTCGAGGAACTCGTGCACGCCTACGCCATAAGCATTCACAAATCTCAGGGTAGTGAATACCCTGCGGTAGTCTTCCCTCTTCTGACCCAACACTTCATGATGCTCCAGCGCAACCTGCTCTATACCGCGGTAACCAGGGCAAGGAAACTCGTGGTGATAGTGGGTTCGAAGAAAGCACTCGCAATTGCGGTCAAAAACAACCGCATCCAGTCACGATTCACCTTGCTAAAGGAACGGCTTTCCCCTCAAGCCCATTGTTAGCTGTTGAGTTTCTTTCACAGAATTGCTATGTAAAGCTCCGCCGAGTCGGCAACTTGGTGGATCGGCTCGATTCGTTTTCGGCCTGCCGGCCGTTATGTCAAAGCCTGCAAAGGGTTCATTTCATGAAAATAGCTGTCATAGGGACGGGTTACGTTGGATTGGTCAGCGGGGCCTGCTTTGCCGAATTCGGGCACGAGGTCACCTGCATCGATTATGATGAACCGAAAATTATGCGGCTCAGAGAAGGGCAAATTCCCATTTATGAGCCGGGCCTGGAAGCAATCATAAAGAAGAATTCGCAGGCGGGCCGTCTCATTTTCTCAACAGAATACGACCCCGGCGTTCCCGAGGCCGAAGTCGTATTCATTTCGGTGGGGACTCCGGCTTCGCGGCGCGGCGACGGTTATGCCGATCTTTCATATGTCTATGAAGCCGCCCGCCAGATGGCTCCTCATCTTCGCGATTACACGGTCGTGGTGAACAAGAGTACAGTCCCGGTTGGTACGGCGGCGCAGGTCAAAAGGGTTATCTCTGAAACCAATCCTTTGGCCACTTTCGACGTCGCCAGCAACCCGGAGTTCCTTCGAGAGGGGGCTGCTATCAACGATTTTATGCGTCCTGACCGGGTCGTTATGGGAGTCGATTCTAAAAGGGCCGAAGATGTGCTTCAATCAGTCTACAGGCCACTCTATTTGATCGAAACCCCCTTTGTCATAACTACAATCGAGACCGCAGAGCTTATAAAATACGCGGCTAACGCCTTCCTGGCCGCCAAGATCAGCTTCATAAACGAGGTCGCCAACCTTTGTGAGGAAATCGGCGGCAACGTCCAGGACGTAGCCAGGGGAATAGGTCTTGACGGAAGGATAGGTAAAAAATTTCTTCACGCCGGACCTGGCTATGGCGGCTCGTGCTTTCCAAAAGACACTCAGGCCCTGCTCAGAATAGCACAGGAAAACGGGGTGGCTTTCCGGATTGTCGAGGCGGTAATCGAAGTTAATGCAGCCCAGAAGGCGCGCATGACTCGAAAAATCCGGCAGGCGCTTGGCGGACATGAGGGCGGAAAAACCGTCGCTGTCCTTGGCCTCGCATTCAAGCCTGAAACAGACGACGTGAGGGACGCTCCGGCCATTACCATTATCTCCAAGCTGGTTGAACACGGTGCATCGGTTCGCGCTCATGACCCCCAGGCGATGGACGAGGCAGCCAAATTACTGGCCGGCGTAAAATTTTGCACAAATCCCTACGAAGCATGCCAGGACGCTGATGCCGTGGTGCTGATGACGGAATGGAACGAATACCGTGCGCTCGATCTGCTTCGCATAAAAAGCGCTCTCAAAAGCCCTGTGTTCGTTGATCTTCGTAACGTTTACAGGCCGGCCGCGATGCAGCAGCTTGGATTCAGCTACCACAGTGTAGGAAGAGGCACGGTCAATGGCCGCAAATCTCAGGTTTAAATGCGCTGTCGTCCTGTTCTCTGTCTTGGCCAATCTTTTTTCGGCAATCAGCCTCCACGAAATCTCACCCGTAACAGACCGGGTTTTGTGCATCCAATCCGCCTTGGCCATGGATGCGGAAACGGAGCCGCTATCGTCCCCCCAACCTCATCTTGCTCCTTTGTTTAAGATTAGAATCCTCAAAAGGTATCCACACGATCCCAGCGCATTCACTCAGGGGCTGATATTTGCCAACGGGTTCCTCTACGAAAGCACGGGCTTGAACGGCGAGTCGAGTCTACGACAGGTGGAACTGGAAACCGGCCGTGTGCTCAAAAAATACGACCTGCCGTTCCGGTACTTCGGCGAAGGGCTGACTCTGTGGAAAGGGTCTCTCTTCCAGCTCACCTGGAAGTCTCGGAAAGGTTTCGTATATGACCTGGACAGCTTTGCAGTCAAACGGGAATTCAGTTATTCCGGGGAGGGCTGGGGGCTAGCCACTGTCGGAAAGAGCCTGGTAATGAGCAACGGTACTGAAGATCTCATATTTCTGAATCCCAAAACACTGGTCCGGCAACGTTCGTTGCGGGTGCTGGACATGGGCAACCCGGTCCCCCTCTTAAATGAGCTGGAATTCATAAAAGGCGAAATCTTTGCCAATGTCTGGCATGATGATTTCGTTGCAAAGATATCCCCAAAAACGGGTAAAGTCACCGGCTGGATAGATATGTCGGCTTTGCGTCAGGAATTACCGCCCGAAAGCAACCCCGAGGAGGCCCTGAACGGGATCGCCTACGATGCGGAAAAAGACAGGATCTTTGTCACCGGCAAGCTTTGGCCGCTTCTCTTCGAAATCGAAGTCATACAGCAGTAACTCAAGCCCACGCTGAAACTGCCGGCAAGATGCGCATCTCCTCGCCCGTGAGGCTCGAACCCAAAATACCACCACCTTCCGGGTGGGCGCCGGCTGGTTGAACTCAGCTCCATGACGAGCACGGAGCCTGCTCCGCCGCTCGCCATCGAAAACCGGCCGGGATGCGTGAGTGAGATGGCAGGCCTATTTTCTTTTGAGAACGAAAACCTGCTTCACAGGCATTGCTCCGACTACCTCGTCGACGTTAGCAAGCCTGGAGGGCTCCGATTCCAGTTCTTCCCATGACGTCAAAAGGTCACACTCTCCGCCTTTCCTGACCAAAATGGGCACGGTCTTCCTGGATGGTTTCTTGCCTTCGAACACCATGTTGCCAGGCTCTTCGGGCCGAACCAGTCTGCACTCGACGCTGAAGGAATCGACCGCCTGGTAAAGTGTGGAAGCTGTGTATGCATCTGAGGAAAAAGGCTCGATCCTGCCGTTGTCCAGAAGAAAGACGTTATTACCGTTTTTTGGTTCGGCTGTTTCCAAGGTTTGCTCTTTTCCGTTCCTTTCGAAAAAGGAAAGCTGGCTCTTGATAACTTCGGCGTTGTCCTTACGTTTCATCACAAAACTCTCCTTGAATCTTCCGGAATTTCTTAATAACTCGAAGGCCTGGCTTATTTCACCCTCCCGGGCGCGCCCCCGCACTTCATAGCAGTCCAGCCTGCACAGAATGCATCGGAATGCAGGAATCCTGCACTCATAGTTTTTGCACCAGACATATTGGGTCATTGAATTCGCTCTGTGTGGGGATAGTTCTGATGCCTTCATTCTAACCGATTAAATGTCCGAATAATACTTAAATGAATCCTCGGGAGCAGATTTTTGCGCTCAAAAAATTGCAATGAAATTAGCTTGATCGGGGGATTCTTCTGTACGACAATAGCAAATTGTCCATCCGGAAAACTCGGGTGAGACTCAGGCAGTGCCCGATTCGGATTTTTTATGGAGAGACTATGACACAAACTGGAAAAACCGGTTCGAGAAAACTCTGGCTCCCTTTAATCCTGTTTTCAGCGCTGCTCGTTACCTCATGCGCCTCTACGGATCGCCAGAACAAGAAATCCGAGGATACGCTGAAGCTCTCAGTCGATATCTTCAACGGCGCCTTCAGGTGGGAGGATTATGCCGAGGCGGCCGCTTACGTGCCTGCGGACAAAAAAGAACGTTTCTGGGCCGTGGCGGACAAACTTAAAGGTAAAATCCGGATCACTGAGTTCAATTTAAGGGATGTCGAATTTAAAGATAAAAGCCATACGGCCAACGCAATCCTGCAATTCCAATTCTGGCGTCTCGAATCGCCGACCCTGCAGACCGTCACCTTCACCCAGAAATGGTACTTCATCGAAAAGGAAAAACTGTGGAAGGTGAGCGATAGCGGGTTTGGAGCAATTACCAATACCAACGTAGGATTCTAACGGAAGTTAAAGTTGGGAGAGTGAAATTTTCGCTCTTCCTTCACACTTCACTCGTCTTTACTAATGCCCCTCGTGGCCTCCGCCACCATGTGTCGCGCCACCGCCTCGCATTCCACCGCCATGTTCTACGCTTCTTCCATCACCGTCGCCGTGGCTGCGGGAACCAGAATCTCTGTCTACGTCACGGTCGTGGCCGTGATGGCGGTCGAAATCAAAATTGAAATATCCCATTCCGGGGTAATCGTAATCGTATTCGTAATAGTTGTCGCACGGGATGACCGACTCAAAGGAGGTGCCGTCCGGAGCATAACAGGTATAGTAATGGGCATCCTGAGCGTAGGCAGTCCCGGTGAACCGGCAAAGGCCGGCGGCCAATGTCAACAACACAACAAACAAAAGTCTGGTGCCCATGTTTGCCTCCTGCGTCGAAAACCAGTTTATCTTTTCATAATCAATAATTTAAATATTAAATGACGTTTGCGCAAAGGATGCATGAGCGAAAAAAACGATTGAAGGGAATAAGGCTCAGACTTTAAGAATAAGAATTCGAGAGGCTCGAATCTTTGACTTCCATGAAATTCTTGCCTGCGAATAATTGGTTCATACCATGCGCATGAGCTTTAGAACTCCGCGTGTCCGGGTGTTCTCGGGAAGGGAATAACCTCGCGGATGTTGGGGATACCGGTAACGAATTGCACCAGGCGCTCGAGTCCCAGGCCGAACCCGGAGTGAGGAACCGAACCGAATTCCCGAAGTTCGATGTACCATCGGTAGTCGTCGATCGAAATCCCTTTGAGTCGCATCTGTTCGAGCAGCATTTCGAGCCGTTCTTCCCTCTGGGACCCGCCAACTATCTCGCCGATTCCAGGAACCAGTATGTCCATGGCAGCCACGGTTTTTTCGTCGTCGTTGACACGCATGTAAAAAGGCTTGAGCGATCTGGGAAAGTTGACTATCACCACCGGCTTTTTAAAGACCCTCTCCGTAAGATGGCGTTCGTGCTCGGCCTGAAGGTCATGTCCCCACTCAACGGGAAAGGTAAATTGCTCTGCAGATTTCTTGAGGATATCGACTGCTTCGGTGTAGGTGATCACCTCGAAGGCTGATTCGGCAACGGTTTTAAGACGGCCCATCAATTCCGGCTCGATGAAGCGAGCAAAAAACTCAAGCTCCTCACCGCATTCGTTGAGGACCACTCCGGCCAGTTTCTTGATGAAAGCCTGCGCCATATCGATGTCGTCCTCAAGGTCGCAGAAAGCCATTTCCGGCTCCACCATCCAGAACTCGGCAAGATGTCGGCTGGTATTGGAATTCTCCGCCCTGAAAGTGGGACCGAAAGTATATACCCTTCCGAGGGCCAGAGCATAAATTTCGGCCTGAAGCTGACCGCTCACGGTGAGAAAGGCAGGTCTTCCAAAAAAATCGTTCCGGTATGGTTCCTCACTCTCCGTATCGCCGGGGTGAGTCGGGTCGAGAGTGGTTACGCGGAAGATTTCTCCGGCTCCTTCACAGTCGCTTACGGTAATTATCGGTGTATGAATATAGTGAAAACCGAGATCCTGGAAGAATCGGTGAATTGCGTAGCTCAGCCTGCTGCGAACTCTTGCCGCCGCCCCTATCGTGTTGGTCCTGGGCCGAAGGTGCGCGATCTGCCGCAGATACTCGAAGGAGTGCCTCTTTTTCTGCAAAGGATAGCGTGCCGGGTCCGCCCAGCCATACAGATGGATTCGTTCGGCCCGCAGCTCGATGCTCTGCTCTTTCCCCGGAGAGGCGGACACGGTCCCTTCGGCCAGAATGGCGCTCCCGGTTGTTATTTTATTAAGCAACTCGCTGTAATCCCGACGGTCCAGTTCGGCAATCACCTGAAGGCTTTTCAGGCAGGAACCGTCGTTCAGCTCGATGAAACTGATACCGGCCTTCGAGTCGCGCTTCGTCCTGACCCAGCCCTGTACCACAACTCTTTTGCCCACGCTTCCATGTTCATTCCCAAACAGGTCGGCAATGCGTACGCCTTTTTCCATCTTCGGATCCTGAAGTGATATTTTTAGCGCAATGGTTTGAATATTCCACCGTTTTAGTTCCAATTATAATCGCTTTTGTTCCGCCATGCATCCATGCACCGGCGGTTTGGCGGCTGTCCTTCCGAAAATACTTAAAACTGCCGGCAGGCGATGGGGCCGCAGCCAGGATCTCGACAGCCCGTCCGCCCTCGAGGCGGTACCCCTTTCGGCTAAATGCCGGTAATATGAATGACCAGATTGTGCCTTCTTTCCGAACAGAAACCTCGCGGGGCGTGGAGTTCTTATAAGGTGAAATTCTCCTGCCTTCATCCGCTGTTTGCGGATGGATACTCACTAGTTTATGATAGCCCAAAAATCGGGCTGCGTGAAACCTAACCAATATGGAGCCAGAGTATGCGTCCAGATTCAAAAGGATCGGTATTTGTCATTCTAGTGGTGATCGCGGCCCTAGCGGGATGCGCGGGCGGGGGTAAGGTTCAGACCGCCGCGCCGATGGGCAGCGGGGGAAGCATGATAACGATTGAAGCCGGCAATTATAAGTTCTCGCCCAATGAAATCCATGTAGAAAAACCTGGCCTGGTGGCTGTCGAAGTCAAAAATGTCTCCCACTCGGTACACAACTTCACGCTGAAGGACCTTCGCGGGAAAATCCTAAAAAGCGTTGACCCTCGTCCCGGCGGAAGCGTCATCTTTAACGTGGAATTGCCTGAGCCGGGAGTCTACAAGTTTTACTGCAACATGACTTTTCATTCCACTCTCGGAATGCGCGGAAAAATCATCGTCGGGCGGTAGAACGCCTGGAGCGTATACCGGAGATCGAAGGCACCCCGCTGGCCGCCCCGTCTCTGGCCATTGACAGGTCAGGGAGAGCGTCGAGAATGGGCGGGGCGCCTTCCGCGCTTCGCGGGATACATCGCTAAGGAACGCGCAATGGAAATCAGGTTCTTCTGCTTAGTGTTGTACAGAGTCTCCCATACGAGGACGGATATCGGAATTCGCAGGATGAAGGCCTCCCGCCTTTGGTTTTTCATTCGCCGCCTCGGATCTCGCATGCACCATCTCAGTTTGACACCACTGATCGCGCGTGCTTATCTTTATGAAACGAATGGTTCCGCAGTTTCTCACCATTCGTTCAACCATCAGACAACTCGATATCACGTGATAACGACGGAGATTGACAATGGAAAATCTCAATACGCACGAACTTAATATAACGGAGCTCAGGAAGCAGAAAAGGCCTTTATGGATGAGCGACCTGGGCATTGATAATTACGCAGATATCCTGGGCGGGGGCGGCGACATATACACCGATAGGCTGCCACCCGCTTTTGCCAGACAGGAGGGGATGGAGTTCAGCGAGGCAGAAGAAGAGGAGCTCGGGCCCGTGGTCTTGAAAAATCAGTAAGGGAGACAGTCCCCGGCAACTCTGATCAGCCTCAAGGGCGGACCTTTATCTTTTTAAAGCGGCAATGGTTTTAACGGAGCGATTTCCGACCGGATTTTTGGGTTGCCAACTCTTTGCGCCAGGTTTATAAGAGTAATTTTAACTATTGGATATTTGAAAGCGCAGGCTGTCCGGCCGGTTGACAATGATCGTTTCCAAACGATCATTGCTATCGACTCGGATGGCCTCTGTTTTTGTTGTTACTGTCGATTAAAGTTATGTCAGAGAGGGGAGATTGCTGATGGCTCGGGTAACCGTAGAGGATTGTCTCGCTAATGTGGACAGCCGCTTTACTCTGGTGCACCTCGCAGTCCGGCGCGTTCTGCAGTTGCGCCACGGCGCGCCGCCCACGTTGGAAAACGTCAAGGCTAACAAGGAAGTCGTTCTGGCGTTGCGGGAGATTGCGGCAGGTACAATAAATTCGGACAACATCCGTCAGATTGAAGAATCCCGGCCTCTTCCAGCCGAACCGGCGGTCCAGGAGGCGGACGTGGCGAGAGCAGAGCTCCAGGAGATCCTTGCTGAAGTCACTGCCTACAGCGCTTCTATCGAATATGGAGCTTCGGATGGGTATAGCGAAGAGGATCAGCCGCCGGAGAGTCCTCAGGCAGAGTAGTCCGAATCTGAAAGGATAGCGTTCAATCAGAAAAAGGGATTCCCGATGCCCGGGCGACTGGCTTCGCAATGTTGTACCGGGCCGGTTCACGCTTGACAAGGATGGATATCGTGTTTAGGGGTTTAATCGCCTGCCGGATAACTTATTCCCTGTACATAACCGTAAGGGCTCCAGGAGGAAAACGGTCTAGATGGGGAAGTTAGATTACTACGAGATTTTGGGAGTGTCGCGACAAGCGGGCGAAGATGAGATCAAGAAATCTTACCGGCAGCTTGCGCTCAAATTCCATCCTGACCGGAACCCTGGCGATAAGAAGGCCGAGGAAAAATTCAAGGAAGCCGCCGAGGCTTACGAGGTTTTGCACGATTCACAAAAGAGGCGCCTCTATGACACCTACGGTCATGAAGGCTTGCGTGGGACGGGCTTCAGTGGGTTTAGCGGTTTTGAGGATATCTTCAGCTCGTTTGGAGACATTTTCCAGGATTTCTTCTCATTCGGCGGCTTCGGCGGTCAGACCCGCCAGCGAACAGCAGCCAGGCCGGGTGATGATCTGCTTGTTACTCTTAATCTTAGTTTTGAAGAAGCTATCTCCGGAACAGAAAAAGAAGTCGAAATAGACACCTTCATCGGGTGCTCTCGCTGCAGCGGCAGCGGGGCTGAACCCGGAACCAGGGAAACAACCTGCCCCGGTTGCCAGGGTTCTGGACAGGTGGTCCAATCACAGGGGTTTTTCCGCATCAGTACGAGTTGCGTCCGGTGCCAGGGCACCGGAAAGGTGCTGGTCTCTCCGTGCAAGCAATGCCAGGGCCAGGGACGAATCAGGCAAAGGAAACACGTCCAGGTAAAAGTGCCGGCGGGAGTTGATTCAGGAACACGGCTGAGGCTGAGGGGAGAAGGTGAAAGCGGCTATCGCAGCGGCGCCGGGGGAGACCTTTATGTAAGGATCGAAGTTACCCCGCATCCCCAAATCGAACGCGATGGCGACAATCTTTACTGCAAAATCTCCATCTCCTTTTTGCAGGCCATCCTCGGAGACACGGTCGAGATACCCACCCTGGATGGAGCAAAGTCCCTGCAAATTGCCCCCGGAACCCAGCCAGGGGCGGTAGTTCGCTTCACTGGCGAAGGGGTCCCGAAATTGAGGGGATACGGCCGAGGAGACCTTTTTATAGAGGTCGAAGTAAAAATACCAAAACTCATTACACCCCGCCAGGAAGAATTGTTGAAGGAGTTCATTGAGTTGGAAAGAGAGAAAGACCGGAGCAAGGGTAAGAAGTGGCCTTGGAACCGGCACAAAGAGCCCGATAAAGACTCGGCATCGGGCAGCACGGGTTAAGGAGTTCGAGCGTGACACCTGCCGCCGCTCCAAGGCAGTTTGAAGAATTCAGGGCCTCAGCCCTTTATTGTCCGAGGTGCAAGAGAGCTATGCCGGTTCACAGCCGGCTTTTACTCGTTCTCCCGGACGGCGAGTTGCACGAGTATTTATGCCAGGCATGCACAGCCTCCCTTGGAACCCGAACCGTCCGGGACGCTCGACAAGACAGGATTATCGTCCCGTGAGTCATTGATACCGTACCAAACTCCGCTCATAGAACCACCCATAAGCACGATGGGGATCAATCTGGAGCCATGCCTTCAAGAGCGCAGCGTGGCCGATAGACACGAATTTTATCCCGGGCGGCGCCGGGTTCCGGAGTTAGCCAATTACCGTCAACGTTGCAGCTATATAAAGTTTATCTTTTTAGGAGCTGGTATGATCGAAGCCGAAGGACTGACAAAATTCTATGGTCCTATTGGGGCCTTGAGGAATGTTTCGTTTCAAATCGAAAAAGGTGAAGTGGTCGGCTTCCTTGGGCCCAATGGGGCCGGGAAATCGACCACCCTTCGCATTCTGACCTGCTATATGCCTCCATCATCGGGGATGGCCAGGGTAGAGGGCCTCGATGTTATCGAGAACTCTCTGCAGATCAGACAAAAAATCGGCTATCTGCCTGAAAGCGTTCCGCTTTACAACGACCTTACGGTGAGACGGTTTCTTCGGTTCGCGGCTGGCTCCAAAGGAGTTGAGGCAAAAAGAATCAACGCAGAACTCAGCCGTGTCACCTCTGAGTGTGGACTCGAAAAGAATGCTCACAGGATTATCCGTAATCTCTCGAAGGGTTTCCGCCAGCGGGTCGGGCTAGCTCAGGCGCTTTTGAACGATCCGTCCGTGCTGATTCTGGACGAACCCACAATCGGCCTGGATCCGGCACACATAATCGAAATAAGGCGCCTTATACAAGATTTGCGCGAAGACCGAACCATCCTTCTGAGCAGCCACATTCTGCCCGAGGTAGCCCAGCTTTGCCAGCGGGTGATCATAATCAACAAAGGGGAGATTGTGGCTACCGACAGTCCAGCCAACCTTACCAGCCAGCTTCAGAAAACGATAAAGATCGTTCTGGAACTGAGCGGCCCGGTCCAGGAGTTTGCGCAGGCAATTGAAAACATGACCGGAGTGCAGAAAGTCTCGCTGGTGAGCAATGGAACAAGCAAGTTTGTGATAGAGACCGACCCGTCCTCTGACATTCGCCCGGAGATTGCGGCCATGGCGGTGCAGAAGGGGTGTGGCCTGCTTGAGTTGAAAAAGATGCAACTTAGCCTTGAGGATATATTCATGCAGCTTGTAACTGAAGAACCTGCCGAGGAGGGAGCCGAATCATGAAAGGTTTTTGGCCCGTTTTTAGAAAAGAGCTTTACGCCGTTTTCATGTCCCCCATTTTTTACGTGGTGGGCTTCATTTTCCTCCTGGTTTCGGGGGTTTTTTTCAACTTCATTTTGTCGCAGGTAATTCTGGTCAGCTATCAGGTGGCCCAGCACCCCGAGTTCGGCAGAGAGATCAGCATGATTGAGTTATTTTTACGCTCTTTCTTGTGGAACATCAGCATCGTTACACTCTTTATCGCTCCTCTTTTAACAATGAGGCTCTACGCGGAAGAACGAAAAACCGGTACAATTGAACTGCTGTTCACCTGGCCCGTGACGGATGCAGCGGCCCTGATCGCTAAGTTTGCCGCATGTTTGACAACGTTTGCCGTCTTGATCGCAGCAACTCTTCCGGGCGTTATCGCAGTAGCGCTGGTTGCAACACCTGCCTGGAAGCTGATTTTTTGCGGATACGCAGGGCTGTTCATGATGGGATGCGCTTTTCTGTCTGTGGGCACATTCGCCTCCACCCTCACTCGCAACCAGATCATCTCGGCCATTATTACATTCGGTGTCCTGCTCGTACTCTGGTTCATAGGCGAAGCAAAGTCATGGGCCGGCCCGGCGCTGGGAAGCGTTCTGGAATACGTGTCGATTTCGAAACATTTCGAGGGACTGTCCAAAGGCTTGATCGATTCCAGAGACATTCTCTTCTTCTTTGTTTTTTCGGTCTTTTTTCTTTTCCTTACGCTTAGACAGATGAGTTCTTTCCGCTGGAGAGGTTAACCATGAATAAATGGGCTTACGGTACAAATACCATAGTTTCGACCGTTATTTTTCTTGCCATCCTGGTTCTGCTGGTTCTTATCGCCGAACGAAAACCTTTGCGGGTGGACTTCACCCAAACTCGATCTTTCAGCCTCTCCGCACAGACCCGCAATATCCTCAACGAAATAGACAAGCCCGTAGCGGTAAAAGTCTTCATTTCGGCCAGCGGTCCCGGCGCTCAAAACAAGGATAAGATAAAGGAGCTTCTGGATACCTACTGCTACTACAGCAAGAACATCAAATACGAGTTCGTCGACCCTGACAGCCAGCCGGAAATAGCAAGCCGTTACGAAGTGAAGACTTACGGGACTATTGTCCTCGAAGGATATGATAAAAAACAGGTCGTTCAGACAGCCGATGAAGACAACGTCACAAATGCGCTCCTGAAACTTACCCGCAAAGAGCAAAAGAAGATCTACTTCCTCGAGGGCCATGGCGAGCGTTCTCTTTCCTCTGATGAGCGAGACAGCTTTTCCAACGCCAAATCCGCCCTGGAAAAAAACCAATATATGGTTACCGAATTCAACTTGCTTCAGCAGGCAGATGTTCCTGCGGACGCCGCAGCGGTCATAATCGCCGGACCTCAAAAGCAAATTCCCGAACGGGAACAGGGGGTAATCAAAAATTACCTGGCCCGGGGCGGTAAAGTCATGCTGATGATCGATCCGCTCACCGAAACCGGCTTGAAAGATTTTCTTAAGGGCTACGGGATTGAAATCAGCGAGGACGTGGTAATCGACCACCTCAGCCGTTTATTCGGTGCAAGCGAGCGCGTGCCCGTCGTAATGGAATATGGGCCGCACAAAATTACCGACAATTTCGCCCAGCCTACTTTCTACCCGGACGCAAGGTCCGTGGTTCCATCGGCGAAGCCGCCCGCCGGAATCGAAGTACAGGTGCTTGCATCAACTTCCCCCAACGCATGGGCGGAGCGGAACCTGGAAGCTCTAAAAGAGGGCAAGGCTACATTCGATCAAGACAAGGACTTGGCCGGTCCGGTCCCCCTGGTGGTGATCGCCACCGCTTCAGGACAGAAGGAACCGGCTGACGCCGGGCAAAAAGATGAGAACAGTCCCCGGGGAAAAGACGGCGCACTTGTCGTTGCAGGCAACTCCCTCTTTGCCTCAAACTCCTACTTTAATCAGTATGGAAATGGGGACTTTTTTCTTAACACGATAAGCTTTCTTGCCGACGAAGCAAACCTGATCACGGTCGAAAGGCCAAATACCTACAAACCCTTGCTGCTTACCAGGGCTGAGGCGACAACCATCTTCTGGCTCGTTCTTGTAATAGTTCCGCTTTCGGTCCTGATTGCGGGACTCGCTGTCTATAGGGTCAGGAGGTCCCAGAGATGAAATGGCGCTCTACCGCTATATACTTCCTGGTCCTGCTGCTGGTTGGCGCCGTTTATGTGGTGTTGGACAGCAAACAAAAGGAAGCCGAACGGCTGGAAAAGCAATCCAAACTCGTTTTTGCTTTCGATGCCGGGCCGGTTAATGAAATTGAAATCAGGTCGGGGGAGGCCGGTGCAATTCACCTTGTAAGAGAGAAGAACTGGCGAATTACCCGGCCTGTGGCCACAGACGTCGACACGACGGCATTCGCCGGCTTTTTTTCGGCGCTCCGCGACATCGAGCGGGAGCGCAAAATTGAGAAGCCCTCCGATAATCTGGTTGAATTCGGGCTTGATAAGCCCTCTCTTGTGATCCGGTTTCTGTCAGGCACACAATGGCTCGAACTGCAGGTGGGACGAAAAAACCCTTCTGAAACCTCACGATACGCGAAGATCGGGGAAAACGCGGATGTCTTCATGATATCCAGTGCAACTTATGAGGCTTTGAACCCCAGCCTGAAAAATCTCCGCAGGAAGGAACTCTTCGGATGGCAGACCGACCAGGTTCGCGCTGTGGATGTGAAATGGCGGAGCGGAGATGGATTCAGTCTTGAAGAGCAGGATGGGACAAAGCAGTGGAAATCTACCGCCCAGCCCGACCTCGAAATCAAAGCCATGAAGGTCCAAACCCTGCTTGATGAACTTCATTGGCTGAGGGCTGTGGATTTCGCTGAAAAAGATGCCATGCCGTCCTCAGCCGAAGTCGAGATCAGGCTGCATCTCAAAGATGGGCAAACATCCGAATTGAAGATCGCAGATGCCGACCAGGCAAAAAAACAGGCAATTGCCTCCAGCTCCGAAATCGAAGGCCCGGTGTTGGTTGCCTCCCAAATCCTCGAGTCGATCCCGCAATCCGTGGTCTCGCTAGCCGACCGTTCCGTTATCGCTGCGGAAGCTGCGGACATAAAGGAGATCACATGGAAAACCGAGAATGGGGGCGCAGACCTCGTCCGGATCGATGAGAACAGTTGGGGGACAAAGGAAGGCTCCGCTGCTCCCAAGCCGGTTGAAAAGCCTTCGACGGTCAGAAGCTTCCTGGCCTACGTGGTAAATGTCGAATACATCGAGACCGTGGAACCAGGCTCCAACCAGCCGGAAGGGGCGCCCAATTCGGTTCAATTCGTGGATGCCCTTGGAAAAAAGAGCTCGCTTACATGGGGCGCACTTGCCACCGAAAATGCAGACCCTGTAACTGTATGGATGCAAAAAGACGCTGCGACTCGTGAGGTGAAGATCAAACACGAGGATGTCAAACGACTGAACGATTTACTGGCCCAAATGAGCGCAAGCGCAAAGGGAAAGCAGGCAGCGAGCAGTGAGTAGTGAATAGTGAGTAGTGAATAGTGAGTAGTGAGTAGTGAGTAGTGAGCAGTGAACGGTAGGAGCATCAAGATTAGAAGGCTTTAACTATTCATTGATCACTATTCGCTCTTCAGGGGGGAGTCTTATGACGGTCCTAACCCTCGAAAATCTGGTCGCTCAGCAAAAGAACCTTCAAAATGTTCTCGATAACATGATGGAGGGCATTATTGCCCATGACCTCAATCGGCGAATCCTGTTCTTTAACCGGGCGGCCGAAAAGATTACCGGGCATTCGCGCGAAAATGTGCTCGGAAGGGATTGCCACCTGGTATTCGGATCTCCTTTCTGCGGGAACAAATGTTCATTTTGCAGCCAGCCCCCCGGGTCGTTGGAGCACCACACCTATACCATAAATGCCGCCACCCGGTCGGGCGATACGCGCCAGATCGAAATGTCGGTGACAGGCATGTACGATGAGGAGGGCGCCTTTGTCGGCGTTCTTGCCGCTTTCCGCGATCTGACGGAGATGATCAACCTCCAGCTCCGCCTCGGTGAGCTTACGAGTTTTTCGGGAATTGTCGGCAGGGACCGGAGGATGCTCGATGTATACGAGCAGATCAGAAATCTTGCTGCGGCCGATTATCCCGTACACATAACCGGCGATACCGGGACCGGCAAAGAGTTGGTGGCCGCCGCCATCCACAACGAAAGTCCGAGGGCGGGCGGGCCTTTCGTGCCGGTAAACTGCGGAGCCCTCCCGGAAGGGCTGCTGGAGAGCGAGCTTTTCGGCCATGTGAAAGGCGCATTTTCAGGTGCGATTCGGGACAAGAAAGGCCGATTCGAGCTGGCTGATGGAGGCACCCTTTTCCTTGATGAGGTTTCAGAGCTCCCCAGGCACATGCAGGTGAAGCTCCTGCGTGTACTCCAGGAGGGGAGCTTCGAGCGGGTTGGCGCCGAGAAGACCGTTTCCGTAGACGTACGCATAATCAGCGCGACCAACAAGAACCTCAGGCGGGAGATGGAACGGCATAATTTCCGCGAAGACCTCTATTACCGCCTGAGCGTTGTCCCAATCCGCATCCCACCCCTTCGCGAGCGCAGAAACGACATACCTCTCCTTGCCTCCCATTTCCTTAAGCAGACCCCTGAACATGGCCGGAAGGCCGCCCGGCTTTCCGAAGAGGCCCTGTCGCTTATGATGGATTATGGTTGGCCTGGCAACGTGCGCGAATTGCAAAACGCAATCCACTTCGCCCTGGTCAAATCACGAGGGCGCACCATCGAAACCGAACACCTTCCACTCGAAATCCGTCAGATGACCTGCACGACTTTGAAGCCAGGGCCGAAGCCACGGCTCACTCCCGAAGCCGTAGCATCAGCCGTCGAGAAGGCCGGAGGAAACAGGTCCAAGGCTGCAAAGCTGCTCGGAGTGGGCCGCGCCACTCTTTACCGGTTCCTCGAAAAGGCAGCCGTTAACCGCACTTTGGGTTTAAGAGATTAGGCATTTAGGGATTTAGGGATTTAGGAACTGTAAAACGAGAAGCGAGAAAAGGAGTGAGTGGGGAGCTTCTTGCTTCCCGCTTCCCGCTCCCCGCTCCACCCAGGTAGTGGGTCATTTTGATTTTTAATCCCTCTTGACAGCTTGACCGGTCATGCTAAAATCGGAGCATGAAAAAATCAAAGACCCCAAGAGACTTGAACGAACTCGCCGCCTTTATTGTGGATCAAGCCACATCAGAAGGCAAGCCACAAGAACCAGAAGAACGACAAAAAAATCCTGCCGCCGTGGAGCTTGGACGCCTGGGTGGAAAGAAGGGCGGCAAAGCCAGGGCCGACAAACTTACTTCAGAACAAAAGAAAGAGATTGCCCGGAAAGCAGCAAGGGCCAGATGGGGCAAAACTTCATAATCCCTTCCCGTTGTCATCCCTCAAGGCAAAAGGCAGGAGCATAGTCTCGTTGTATGCCGGGTGAACAAAGTCGAGCTTATGTTTAAAGTCTGGCCACTTCCGGCTCAACTTCATTATCGTAATTACTGAGATAACCAAATCTTTTAACTTGGGATGGCCGAAATCGGGAGTAAGTCTTTGGTGCAATTTGTGTTTTGGACGCCCATTTTCATATTTTTCGACTTTCTTTTTCAATTCCTTCCAAACTCCAGGTGCCAACCTTCGGTAGATGATGTCATTTGTTAAATGACCGAAGTATTGCGGTCGCCTTACGGTCGCCGGAGGATACTTTAAGCCCCTGAGTCTGAATATGTGTTCATAAAATTCCGAAGGGAACGCTTTCATCCAAGGTTGGAGTTCTTTGGCAACAAAGGCCTCGAATATTCTTACGAGTTCATCCCGTGCACGATCTTTTTGGTATCCCGTTGCTTCATCTATCAAGGCTATGATGCCCACATGGGCTAGACCGCGCATCAATATATCTGCCGCCAAGACGATATGGGCATATTGTCTTGGGACTTCCCCGGTTTCACGCAAGCACTCATCTCTGAATTTGAGATAAACCTCTGCCACCTTCGGAAGCAAAGTCGCATCGTAGCCCACTCCCTTTTTGCCCTCTTTTGTCTTGTAAAAGATCGGTCTGGTCGACGATGCTAAATCATCAGGAATAAAGGGGTTTAACGCATTGGCCTGCAAAAAAAACGGTAGTTCGTCGACAGTGCTAAGAACGCCAGTTCCCGCCTTCGGTGAACGAGATCGTCCGAGCGCTCTCAAGAAAGTCGCCTGAGTGATAATCCGCCGACCATCCAGTAGATTGGCGCAAGATAATATCGCATCTCCAACAGGAAACTCCCCTTCATGTGAAGCTACGGGCAAATCCCCCACCCATCGTGCTCCAGCCGCCTTTCTCGCAATGGCCTTGCGTTCTTCGGAAGTCAAAGACGCAGCCCTTGCCTTACCCCCAACAGCCTTCCCAGAAATTAATTCATTTTCCATTTATCACCTCGCAGTAGTGGTTTTATGCTTGCATTTTGCCATTATGCAAGCATATTATATGTCCGTGCTTGCAATGTTACAAGGAAAAAATGAAAGCGGCATCGGATTTTTCGGGACATTGCTTAACCGCTCAAGTATAAAGGTCATTATGGAAGGGACACTTGAGCGGAAGGGAAGCCCATGAACAGACTGAGCCTTGAAAAGAGAACACAGATTCTAAAGTGCCTAGTTGAAGGCAATTCGATCCGGGCAACCGCACGCATCTGCGACGTGGTCAAGAACACGGTTATGAAGCTGCTCGTTGAAGTGGGTGGGGCCTGCATGGAATACCATGATAAGCATGTCAGAGGCCTTTCCTGCAAGCGCATCCAGTGCGATGAAATTTGGGCGTTTTGTCACTGCAAAGAGAAGAATGTACCCCGCGATAAAGTAGGGCTTTGGGGATACGGCGATGTTTACACATGGACTGGTCTATGCGCGGATTCAAAACTCATGGTTTCATGGATGGTCGGCAAAAGAGACGCGATTTGGGCGAAGCGATTTATAAACGACTTGGCAGAACGGTTAACGAACCGGGTTCAACTCACCACGGACGGACACAAGGCTTACCTGCTTGCAGTAGAAGGTGAATTTGGAATCGACATTGATTATGCAATGTTGGTGAAAGTTTACGGGGAAGGTGCTGAGCAAAACGAAAAGCGATACAGTCCCGCAAAATACGTTAGCAGTACAAAGGAGGTTATCGCCGGCAATCCCGATCCCCGACATATCTCCACTTCGTATGTCGAGCGAAACAACCTCACGATGCGGATGGGATGCGCCGATTTACTCGCCTGACTAACGGTTTTTCCAAAAAGGTAGACAACTTAGCTTATGCCGTGTCCCTGCATTTTATGTATTACAATTTTGTTCGGATTCACCAAAGTTTGCGGGTTACTCCCGCGATGGAAGCCGGAATCACGGATCGGCTTTGGACTGTTGAGGATATTGCGAAATTAGCGGAATGATGTAAATGCTATTTTATTTGTTCGGCCAAAGCCCTGAGGCGTTCGATAACTAACTCAATTTGCCCTGGTAATATCAATTCCTGTGGTTCTCCTCGTCCACCGAAGAACCGATTATGGGTTTCTTGAATCCTGTTTTCCTGTTTTATAAAATCATCCAAGTATTGATCCCTGAGATGCAGTTGGGAAAACTCCTTTGTAAGATCAACCACTCGCGCATAAAATAACCACCGGAAATGTCCAGAATTATTTCTAGTAGGTCGATTCCTAAATAACATAGCAATAAGTCATGCTACTGAAATGGTATCAAGTCCGTATTTCCATCGAAAAATAACGGGTGACTCGTTGATCTCATCTAACCATTTGAGGATTC
>JBEKPW010000032.1:0-51519 GCA_049520315.1 Syntrophobacteraceae bacterium | reverse complement strand
TCTGCGGGGGCAATAAACTATTTGCAGATGGACAATTCATGCCTAGAGGCGACAAAAAGCATCCGCTGCGTTTATTGAATAACCTGGTGAGTTGCGCAGTTGGTATCTGGTAATATTGACAACGAATGTGTTCACACCACTGCTTGGAAGCAGTAGTGCTGAAAACGGGATGGCTACAATCTTGCTGCCCATGACGGAAAGGATTATGAAAGCTGGCTGCCCGTAATCATTGGACGTTACACACTCGATCCTACCAAGATTTTCTCCGAGCAGGTTGTACAGGCGGTGTCCCCTCATAGCGCTCGCTATATCCCCGTTTTGGGCCACACATACAGCAACAGGTTGAGCGATAAAGGCAAGCGCAATCAATATAGCCAATGCCGGTATACTTAATTTCTTCATTGTTTCTCCTACGCTTGCAGCAAGGCCTAAAATTCAGCGTTTATTGCTGTTACTTAAAAATTAAGGACTTAGTCAATTTCTTTCAGTGGCGAGAAGATTCGCCTGCGAACCGGGCTTGAGAATCGTGTTATAGTCTTCATCGGCTGCCAGTCTGGACCTCACGTATCCATCCACCCTGCCTTCTTCTGCCAATGATCTAACAGGTCAGAGCCAACAGAAATTCTCAGTTCATTATCTCTTCTCGCGACATCTTTCCCCGACAGGCTCCTACCGGGGTTTTTGCGGGGTAGGCAAACACAATCATAAAAAGGCCATAAATCTAGCGAGTTACACGGAGGTGTTAAATTTGTCGTGTGCCTACTCGTGAGAGGGTGCAGATTTGATATCCAGGACGGCCTTAGGCATTGGAATCTCTAGGGATTTGAGCGTTCTGACAAGCTCGGATGATGGCTCGTTGCGCTGAAAGAATTGATTTTTTCGGGTGTGAAACTCGGTCGCCTGGAGCGTCGAAAGTGTCCTTCGGATGTTCGGCCATGGCTGCTTGCATTTGAGTTCGGCAACTCTTTCGATGAGAAGCGAGAAGACACAAAGCTTCACGTGGGCTTCGATGCGTTTGGGGAGCCAGTGATACATCGGCTCCATCTTGATCCGCGTGCTCTTAAGTGTCCTGAATGCTCGCTCGATCACGAGAAGCCCCTTATAACCGGCGGCTGCATTTTCAACAGTGAGGGTATCATCGTTGGTCTGGAGCACCCATTTGCCGTCATACTTTGACGCTTGCTGGATCGCCTCACGGTTCATGCGGATTCGGTTCTGCTTATCAACTGTAAGGTAGCGTTTGTATCTGCCGGAGGCGAGAAGATCGATGGCCCATCTGGCAGTCGCCCGATGATCCGGATGATCTTTTAGTTCTTCTTCAAGCTCTTTGACAACTTGCTCCCTATGCTTTCGCTCCCTTTCAGCCTCGCGGGGATTGTAGCAAAGGACATAGCGGCGCCGGAGTTCCCCATCGCCTACGACTATTTCCTTCGCCTGGAGGTTTTCGGTAATCGTTCTAAAGCGGCCGGGCTTGGTGAGTACCTCTTCCTTGATCTCGGAAACGCTGGCCATGCGCGTAGCCAGAAGGTACTTCCCACAGGCCCTGGCGAGTTCATCCCGGTTAGTGGAGGAATTCATTCCGGAGTCGGCAACGAAGAGCGCCCGCCCAAGCTTCCATCCCCGAAGGTCTTCCCGGACCTTTTTTACCGTATCCACATCGGAAGTATTGCCGGGAAAAACCCAACTCCTAACGGGCAGCCCTTCGCGCGTTACGGCAAGAGCTACCACGATCTGCGGACTCCATGTTCCGTCTTTTGAATGGCCGTATTTTCGAAGGCCCGCTCCCGTCTCCGTGTCCTCGTCAGCTTCGTCAATTGAGAAGGAGGCGGTGGTCGTGTCGTAGAAGATGACATCTACAACCAGATTGAAAAGATTTGCGATGTGGAAAAAGACAGCATTTTCGACTTCATCCACATTCCAATGCAGAAGGTCCATTGCCTCATACATCTGGTAGAGCTTTAGGGTGCTGCACGAAGGCATGTAGACTTTTTGAAGCCAACGGTCCCAGACACCGAGCTTGGAGTCGGGCTCGCAGAGCCGGTTTGCAACCATGGCAAGAAGGGCTCTTTCGTGTAAAGGGGTGCCTCCGGATTCTTCCATAACTTTGCGCAATGTGGGGCCGAGCTTCAGGCGCTCCCAGAGCGCCTCGACCACAAAGGGAACGCCCAACTCAAGCGTCTTGATGAGCCGTACCTCTTCAGGCAAGGCCGCGGGGTGCTCGCCAACGGGAATCGGAGCCCCATCCGAAGAATCCAGTGGATCACGGATCTCCACGCCGCAGACCCTGGCAATCGAGCGGCAGAGCCTGACCAGATCATCCCGGTCGAGTTCATCTGCCCGCCCGAAATTGTGGATAATCTCGGCGACCGGATTACCCGTCTCGCAATGCCGGACGTTGTGGGCAAGCTGGTAGTACTCGACCACCGATCCATCTCTATTTTTGCGTTTTGTTGTTCGTAAGTACATGCCTACCTAATTAGCATATACTACAAAGGTGTGTCAATTTAAAAAAGATATGTCGTGTGCCTACGCGTTTTGAACTTTTGGAAAGCTTGGGGGGCTGCAAACCCGCATGGAATCTAGGGGGTACTAGTAAAATTAGTGCCATATGTGCCTATTTGGCAAAAACGTGAGCCTAACCACAAAGGGCACGAGGGGAGAGGATGCAGGGTGGGACTAACCTGCGCCGCATTAAAGCGATGAGGGACAGCCCTCGTTCATCTCGATTAAGTTGTGGTCAACAGGCGACGACCGAGATGGCCCTGGAATGCCTTCGAAGCACTTCGAGGAGATAATCGCGATGTATATGACAAAGCCCGATGTGTTCCATTTTCGCCGACATAATTTGTGAAAAGGGAAAGCCAGGCCCCATACACTGTATAAAAGAAATCACCTGATAGAGGCGCCTATTTATAAAGGACTCGTGGATAAACCGGTGAAGGCGGCCGCTCAGAGTTCACCCGAAAGGTGCGTGATGTTCAGAGGCTTGGGCATCTCTAGACTACTTTCCGAAGATTGTGCAACTCTTCTATCCTCATTTTAATTCTGTCAAGCCGGGTTTCCTGGAGCAGGCAATTCAGTGCATCACGCTGGTTTTCGTAGAAATGATAATTGCCGGTTTTCAAGTTCCTCCGGATAACGCCAACAATGGAGGAACCATTCTTAACCACGATCTTCATAAAAGGCAATTCCGGATCGTGTTCATAAACCATTTTCCCGTCCTTTCGGTTAATGGTAAGGATAGCAACTCGGTGTATTGAACTCCAAGGGAAAGACGAGGACCACCCTTGCATTCTGAGACTCTAAGTCGGCACTTCGAGATTAACAAGGGGGATTTTATGTGGTATGAATTGAGTAAACTGCGTACCTAATATCACCAATGAGATAATATTTTCAATTACTTGATACGATCAGCACATCATCTGAGGGCAAATCGTATTTTTCATCCCCTGTGCAAATACATACTGACTATTCTATCTGATGTATGCATTGAACTGCAGTAGTGTAGTTAAATAACTACGCAAAAGTTAAATCTGGCATCCCCGATGTTATGTCAGAATGTCAAAATCGATTCAGTCTCATCCTGGTCAAGTCAATCCAGGACCGTTTGCAGGCCTGCATCAGTCATCTGTTTTTCCTTAACATTCGTCTATTGGCATACTATTTGCCTTCCACTAGGAGCACGAAAATCGGCTGACCAACCAAAGAACCCAGCGGTTGGGTAAAATATATTTACACCTCGACCCTAAAAGATTATTGTCTTGGCCCAAGATTGAGTGACCTTTGGATCCTTGGTGGGAATCCGGAGGAGATGCACTCCGGAAGAAGGAGAAATCCCGATGGCATCAGTCTTTCACATTGGGGCGTGTGAAAGGTCCGAAAGATATTGTTTTAAACTCAGGGTTGCTATTGTTCTGGCCCTGATCTCGGTGTTTTTCCTCAGCGCAACCGCATACTCCGCTCAGCTAACGATAGCATGGAGCCGGTCGACTGATCCTGCAGTCATAGGTTACAAGGTGTACTACGGCAACCAGAGCAGGAATTACCCCTGGGTTATCAATGCCGGCGCCAACCTCAGCTACACGATTACCGGGCTTTCTGCCTCAAAGGCCTACTATGTCGCCCTCACAGCATACACCGCAAATGCTGAAAGTGGTTTTTCACCGGAGTTGATCTGTTATTTTATTACGGCCGCAACACCTGCCAATGGACAGATTACGCCAGCCGGCGCCAGTGCTTCGGCCAGCGGGAGTTCACAGACATTTTCGATAGTCCCCAACGCAGGGTATCAGATTTCCGAAGTTTTGATCGACGGTGTATCTGTTGGTGCGGCCTCACAGTATACATTTTCTAATGTGAATGCCTGCCACACCATTTCGGCCAATTTCGCTTATCAGACGGCAAATTATACTATTTCCGCCAGTACCCAGGGCAGCGGATCGATTTCCCCATCAGGGACGGTGAGCGTACCTGCAAGGTCAAACCAAGCGTTCACTATCACCCCTGCCGCCAATTACCGAATTTCCGATGTCCAAGTCGATAACGTATCGGTGGGAGCGGTTTCAAGCTACACATTCACAAATGTAAAAGCTAATCATACCATTGCGGCAACGTTTGCCTTAGATACGTTCACCATCACGCCTGCAGCCGGGGGCGATGGGAAGATCTCCCCTTCCACTCCCGTTACGGTCGGGTACGGGGCAAGCCAAACCTTTACCATTACTCCTGCCGCCGGCTACAGGGTGGCCAATGTGGAAGTTGATGGAGTCTCGATTGGCGCGGTCGAAAGCCACACGTTTTTAGATGTCACCGCCAATCATACCATCTCGGCAAGCTTTTTTTCTTCAAACACTTTCACCATCACACCTACTGCAGGGGCCGATGGGAAGATCTCCCCTTCCACTGCTGTTACAGTCGAGTACGGGGCAAGCCAAACCTTTACCATTACTCCTGCTGCCGGCTACAGGGTAGCCAATGTGGAAGTTGATGGAGTCCCGGTTGGCCCGGTCATCAGCCGGACGTTTTTAAATGTCACCGCCAATCATACTATCTCGGCAAGCTTTTCTCCTTTAAACACTTTCACCATCATACCTGATGCCTGGGCCAATGGGACGATTTCACCTTCCACTGCTGTTAGGGTCGAGAAGGGGGCAAGCCAAACCTTTGCTATCACTCCGGTTGCTGGCTGCAAAATAGCCGGTGTGCAGGTAGACGGAGTCCCGGTAGGCGCGCTCACCACCTATACCTTTGCAAGTGTCACGGCCAACCACACCATCTCGGCGAGCTTTGGGAGCGTCAACCCACTGCCCGTCGCCGACGCCGGGCCTAATCAAATTGTCGCCGGGGGGACTAACGTGACGCTCAGCGGCTCAAATTCCACCGATACAGGGGGTCCCGGAATAGCATCATATTTGTGGACCCAGATTAGCGGAACGCCGGTAGTTCTCTCCAATCCTGCTGCGGTGCAGTCGTCTTTTACAGCTCCATCGGTCGGGCCGGGAGGCTGTGCAGCCCTAACCTTTATGCTGACCGTAACCGATACGACCGGCCTGCAGGCGACCGCCACCTGCATCGTCAATGTGGTGTCGATTAATATGCCACCCAGGGCTAAGGCCGGCTCCGATCAAACAGTTGATGCGTTGACGACCGTCACACTGAACGGGTCGAAATCTGCAGATCCAGGTGATGGTATTTCTTCCTACCTTTGGGAACAGATTGCTGGGTCCGCCGTAACGCTTTCTGATCCGACATCGCCTCGACCAACTTTTGTGGCGCCTCAAGTTGGATCAGGCGGCACATCCCTGGCCTTCAGGCTTACGGTAACAGATGAGCAGGGCCTGAAATCTACCGATACCTGCTTTGTTAATGTTACCTGGGCCGCTCCTCATGCCATTGCGGGACCAAACAGGACGGAGAAGGCCGGCAGCGTCGTAACGCTTGACGGATCAAGTTCAACAGACCAGGGTAGCGGCATCGCCTCATTTCGGTGGCGCCAGACAGGGGGTGCGCCGGTAAGTCTGTCCGATCCGACATCGGCAAAACCCACCTTTACTCCACCGGGCGTGGCGGCCGATGGAAATCCGCTGTCGTTCAGTTTGACCGTAGAAGGAAATGATGGTCAGAGATCCAGAGTGACTCAAGTTGTAACGGTGAAATATAACGGTCCCGATCTCACCGGAACGTGGTCCGATTCAAGTTCTATGAGTTATTATGATGGAACATTTCCACAGGCATTATCGGTCCACAATGCCGGGAATCAAAATACGACCAAGACTTTCGGGATAAACTTTTACCTCTCAAATGACGGGGTACACTTGGCCAGTCTTCTCGGAAGCCGGACAGCAGGGCCTCTAGCAGCCGGTCAAAGTCAGAGCGTATATTTTACTGCAAGGTCGCCTTCCCTCCATTATGGAATGTATGTGGTGGCTGTAATTGATCCTGATGGAGGCATCGCGGAGACAAACAAAACAAACAATGTCGTAAAGGCATTAATACCATGATTCAGGCACAGGAGGGATGTGGAGTAACTGAACCAGAATAGTCAAAAGGGATCGCTTATTATAGATGGATACAAATCAGCGCAGTGCCAGTTACTCTCTGCGACCCCGCGTCGAACCCCCGGTTTTTACAGCATCATCCGTTTCGGACGGCCGCGCGCCTCAGGAACTCGTGAGCTTTTTACCTTTCATTTATGCGTCGGAAATCTTTACACATGCTAGAATGACAACCAGTGCGGTTTTGCGACATTATCCTTAATTATCACTGTCGGAATTGTTTACACTCAGGCTTAGCGACCTAGCTGGTCGGATTATTAATATCGTAAAATAATCCGCTACTTACCCCCATATCTATGAACATGCACGCAAATTGCAAGGTGAAGCATCGACGTCCGATTTTTTCGGTGCCGCGGCTTTGCTCTTGATTGGGGGATCTCCTTGTGTGCTCAGACCACAGAAAGCATAAACGACTCAAAGCTGAAAGCGAGATTTTTGCGGCGTTTGTAATGCCAAACGAGCCGATTATAGTGGGCAAAATCTTGGATTTAAGTCCGGGTGGAGCTGGTATTAAGTATTTAGCGACCAGGAAACTTAGAACAGGGAAGGCCAGTATCAATATATTCGGCATGAGTTCACAACACATGGAGCGAATACAGTCCACGGTGATCTATGATATGGAAGTAGCTGAGGAATCATGGAGCATTCCCTCGGTGAGGCGTTGCGGGATCAAGTTCGGCCGATTTGGCTTAAAAGGTAAAACCAAACTGCAAGAATTGATGGAGACGCGTTCAGGAGGCAAACATACCGGGGTTAATCGCAGGGTACTGGCGCCGGTCAGTGAGAAGTCGAAAAGACCAGTTAGAAAATGCCCACTTCAGCCTTTTGACGCGGGAAATACGCCGTCGTCTTTTGAATAAAGACAAGCTGGGTTTTGAGTGTGGCGGCGATGCATGTTAGACCCACGTATCGGTAATTTGCTATGGTTTAAACAGAAGCGGTCGTCAATCGGCCTCGGTATTTCGGAAGAAACTCAAACCGATCCGAGACCACACAAAAAGCTGTCAAAAAAGGTTTGCCAGAATATAGGGTCCGAGCACTCGGTCATCTCGAGGTAGACTCTGCGGAATGGCCGGAGAGATTTTACCGACCCTGATTTCCGGATAATGAAGGTGAGCAACGGCAGCTCTTCTTCTTGGCGCCCGAAGGATAGGTATGCCCAAAGTTATTCAGTCTCTGGATCGAAAGAGTAACATCTTAAATCCGTTGATTTTTCCCCTCGTATGGGTACGTCTGCTACCTACTTTGTCCCCCCCTAAATCCCGCTTTACAACCTTTGTCCAAATGTTTTAATTATTGCTTCACTTTCTCGGCCAATTCTCCGATAAGGTATAGGAGTGCTCATTTATACGATTCTTTGGGGAAGAGCATGTAATCGAGTTGGCGGAGCTGTATGCTGTCCTGACTGCTGATGGAGTTCAAAAAGGAATTCACGCACTGGGCACCTCACTATGTCCCAAAAAATAAGAAGTATATGTGCTTTCGTTCTGGTTTTTGCTTTCATCTTCCTTTTTCATTCGCATTGTCGAGCGTGGCAGGGGAAAGTAGTCGGCATGCTGGATGCTGACCTATTCCTCATTTCCCATGAAAGTCAAACAGATAAAGTTAAGTTATACGGGATTGAATGCCCTAAGAAAGGCCAGCCCTATTGGCAAGAGTCGCGCAAGCTCGCATCACATTTGGTGCTGCAAAAGATTGTGGAAGTAACCCCTTTATACAGGGGGCCTAACGGATTAGAAAACGCTCTGGTCAGGGTTGACGGTTTAAAAGACTATCTGAATCTCCAGCTTATTTATTATGGGTTTGCATGGGTTAAGCCAAATGAGTGCAGCGCTAATATATGTGCCGAATGGAGGGCGCTGGAAAATCTTGCGCACGAAAAAGCAATTGGGCTTTGGATGGACTCCAATCCGATTCCTCCCTGGCAGTGGGAAAAAGAAAATAGACAGAGAATTCGTGAGCGGCGCTAATACCAGGAAAAGACCTCGGAATAATCTCTCTTTTTTGCTGAACTTTTTCCGAGCGCAATTAAAACAGGCATGTTTGAGAAATTTTACTCTTTTGTTTTTATGATCCAAGCCTCGGCAGAATAAACAACAGACCGCAAACAGGTGCGCCATTTGAAACGGCGTAACTTGTCATTAGGCCCAATGTGAGTTGTTCGGCAGAGATGCCATTTCGCGGTTACTTGTAGGACCACCTACATGTATCAGAGGCCGGAGAAAAATGAAACCTACTATATCAATAATGCCAATGCGAAAGAACTCCAAACCCCCTCGTGAACAAGTCTTAAGGTTGAACCCTGCGTCATTTCTCGGGGAAAGCCATTTCCACCAGGCGCTGGCACTTGAAAGAAAGCGAGCCGAGCGCTCGGGGAATACATTTTTGCTGCTCAAGGTTGATATTCACGATCTTGCTGGGATTGAAAAGGGTACAATTTCGGGCTCGATCGATTTTCTTCTTGGATCGATCATCCGTGAAACGGATATTAAAGGTTGGTATAAACATGGTTCCATTATTGGAGTGATTTTTGCCGAACTGGGTGACTCAGAGTTGGTTGAAGCAGAGGGCAAGATTCTGAAAAAAGTTCGGGAAGGATTAAGAGAAATTCTCAATGAGCAACAGTTCGGGGCTACCGGAATCAGTATTGAGTCTTTCTCCTCCGCGATTCCGTGGCACAGAAATGGACATGGACACTTAAGAGTAGAACCCGTTACGGAGGAACCCGATAATGTTTCTAATCTTAATGCATTTACATTGATGCAGTTTGCCCTCAGGCAAACCGGGTTCTTATTTTTTGGCGATCTCCTGTTTATATCGATAGCTCATCTTCTGGGCGTCTGGGCAATTCTTTGGACGGGGACGGGTTTTCTTATTTCGTATTTACCTGCCGTTGTTTTTTCAACTGTGCAATTTGTTCTGACACTTTATATTTTTGATCTGTATAATGTGGAAAGGCTTTTTAAGCCACGACAAACGGCATTTCGCTTGTTAGCATCCTCGTTCTGCGTTTTTGCCCTTTGCACGATTCTCTTCTTTTTTGTTCCTGAATGGCAGTACAGCCGCAAGGTCCTTGCTCTGCAAATGATGCTGGTGCCTGTCTTCCTGCTCTTATGGAGAACCGTATATTTCCGATTATTCCATCTGGCAAGAGCAAAATCACCCACGTTAGTAATCGGCTCGGACGAAACCGCCAGAACAGCCTGGAGACTACTGAGTTTACCGACATCACCATTTGAATTCAAAGGGTTCGTGAGTGATGAGCCTACCCTGGACGCAAAGGCTGACCGCACACCCGAGATACTGGGCACCACAAGGAAATTGACTGAAATAATCGCTAAACTTGGGATTAGGACTATCGTGCTTGGAATTCCGAGGTCTCGCTCAACGCGCATAACGCGTAAGATACTCGAAGCGCGTCTTCTCGGCATAGAGATTTTGGATATGCCGGAACTCTATCAGCGACTTACGACCAAGGTGCCCGTTCAATACATCGAGGACCAGTGGCTGTTATTCTCCGAGGGATTTGATCTACTCTCCCGAGGATACGTTCAAAGAATGAAACGTATTCTTGATTTCATTTTTTCGGGGTTAATGCTTTTCTTTGCATCTCCGCTAATGGTGATTACGGCCATTGCCATTCGCCTCGATTCTCCGGGTCCAATTTTTTATAAGCAACAAAGGGTTGGGAAAAGATGCAAGATCTTTTACGTTTATAAATTCAGGTCCATGACCTATAATGCCGAAGAGAACGGAGCCATATGGGCTCAAAAGAAAGATCCGAGGGTGACGAGAGTAGGGCGTTTTATTCGCATCTCTCGCATTGATGAAATCCCTCAACTATGGAATGTATTTACGGGGGATATGAGTCTGGTTGGCCCACGGCCGGAACGGCCCGAATTTGTGGATGTATTGGATTCTCAGATTCCTTACTATAGTGTCCGACATACCGTGACCCCTGGAATCACTGGGTGGGCTCAAATCAATTATCCTTATGGCGCTTCGATAGATGATGCTTTGAGGAAACTGGAATATGATCTTTATTACATAAAGAATATGTCCATATTATTGGATCTCAAGATTTTACTAAAGACCGTCGGCGTAGTGCTCCTAGGTCAGGGGGCGCGGTGACCGATTGCTTGAAAACTGAGTAGAAGCACCTGTTGCCTTCGCCGGATTCACCGTTTTGAGAACTCTTGGGAATTGCCAAAATTGATAGTCACAGTTGATTCCTCGCGATATTTCATGCTTACAATCGACGTTGAAGACTGGTTTCAGGTCGAAAATTTCAAAGGCAGTATTCCTTTGTCTTCCTGGTCATCATGTGAGTCAAGAGTGGAGAAGAATACACACTTGTTTTTGGATTTTCTGGACATTGCCGGAAGTGAGACAGGTAATGGCAAAAGGCCGGGCGGACCTCTGAGGGCTACTTTCTTTGTGCTCGGCTGGGTGGCCGAAAGGTTTCCCGGGCTGGTCAGGGAGATTCAGGCGCGAGGCCATGAGGTGGCATCCCACGGCTTCCATCATAATTTGAGCAATCGATGCTCAGCGGAGGAATTAAAAAAAGACCTTTGGCAAAGCAAGAAAATCCTTGAAGATATTGTGGGATGTGCTGTCGAGGGATACCGCGCGCCCAGTTTTTCGATAAACGAGGAAGTGCTGGGAATACTTGAGGAGTGTGGATACTCATACGATTCGAGCTTCAATTCCTTCGCCGGCAACAAACGGTACGGAAATATCCGGATATCCCCGAATGGAAAAGGCATTGTGTGTAAAACAATCCGAAACATATACGAGCTTCCCATAAGCAATTTTCAAATAGGCAGATACATTGTGCCGACGGGCGGCGGAGCCTATTTCAGGCTTATACCCGTGCGAGTTTTTGAAAAGATCGTCCAATCGGTTCTCAAGCTCAAGAATGCCTACCTTTTTTACCTCCATCCGTGGGAAGCCGACCCTGGCCAGCCGAAAGTAAAAGGGGTTCCTGCCTTTTTGCGGTTTCGGCACTATACGAATATCTCAATGACGTTATCCAAACTGTCCTTCCTGATTGACAGGCTGAAGGATGTATCGTTTATCTCCTGTGGCGGCTATATTCGGCAGATGCAATTAGATTACAGTAACTAGTATATTCTATGGATACAATGCAAAATACAGAAACACAAAATTCTATTCACCCTTCTGCAAACCGCTTACCTTTGGTAGGTGTGGTAATTTGCTCTATTCTTCTGGTGATTTTGTATTACCCGGTATTAGTATTGCTCGTTCAAGACTGGATAAAGCTTCCGGATTTCTCGCATGGTTTTCTGGTCCCCCTTGTGAGCCTCTATCTCGTCTGGGGAAAAAGAGAAGATTTGGCAACCCCTCCCCGTCCCGCTAACTGGGGATTGCTCCTTCTGGTCTTCGGATTGGCTCTTCTTTTTTTCGGAAGGCTTGCAGCAGAATACTTCACCCAGCGTCTCTCGATTCTGGTCGTAATCGCGGGAATCGTCCTCTTCCTTTTGGGACGTGATCACCTGAGAACGGTTGCTTTTCCGCTCGCGTTTCTTGTCCTGATGATTCCCCTTCCATCCATTCTGCTTCAAAAGCTTACCGGTCCGATGCAGTTCCTTGCCTCCGTCTGTGCTGCCAATTCTCTGGAAATGCTGGGAATCCCGGTGCTACGCGAAGGCAATATCATCCATCTTTCAAACACTTCACTGGAAGTGGCCGAGGCATGCAGTGGGATTCGCTCCATGATTTCCCTTTTTACGTTGGGAGTTTTATTTGCCTACTTCACTAAAAAGATTCTTTGGCAAAGAATCCTGCTGGTCTTGGCCTGTTTGCCCATAACCATTCTGGTGAACGCTTTTCGCGTTTCATTAACCGGCGTTCTTGCGCACTATTACGGGGCGGCGGCGGCAGAAGGATTTTTCCATGAGTTCTCCGGCTATGTCCTTTTCATGCTTGCTGTAGTCCTGTTCTATGGGGTCAGTTTGCTGCTTTCCAAACTGGCGCCTTCCCAAAAATAGAACATTGGGGAAATTTCAGTCCATGCGCCGATTCATCATAACCATATTCATTCTGATCCTGGCCATTATCGCCGGCAATCTTCCTGCATCTCCTGAACCGGTTTTAACCCGTACGTCTCTCAAGGAGTTCCCGTCCAAGATCGGAGACTGGACGCTCCAGAAAGAGCAAAAGATCGACGACAAGTCCATGGCTGTTCTCCAGGTGGACGATTACACCGTGCGCACTTATGCCAACAGCAAAGGCGAGTCCATCTCTTTGTACATAGGATATTTCAAAACTCAAAAAGAGGGGAAAACAAATCATTCTCCCCGGCAGTGCCTGCCCGGCGCAGGCTGGTCTCCAATCGAAACGACATCTCTCATGCTGGATGTCCCTGCCGCAAATTCCGGACAAATTCCGGCAAACAGATACCTCATGGAAAAAGGGGACGAAAAAGAGCTCTTTTTATTCTGGTATCAAGGCAGGGGGAGACAACTTGCAAACGAGTACATTGTTAAAGCCTATCTCATGTGGGATTCGATAACGCGGAACCGAACCGACGGAGCCTTGATTCGCGTAAATGCACCGGCATCATCGAACCCCGATAAGGCCCTGGAGAAGCTGATGGAGTTCATCCGCTCCTTTTATCCTGTTCTTTCAAAGTTTATTCCGGAGTAGTTGAATGGCTCAAATTGATCGAATCAAGACCGAGCTGAGAATCAAACCAAGGAAGTGGCTCCTGACAGGTGTTGCCGGGTTCATCGGATCAAATCTTCTCGAGGCGCTGCTTGGGTTGGTTCAGCAAGTGGTTGGTCTGGATAATTTCTCGACCGGTTATCGTCCCGTTCACTCTATGCCACATCGAAATTGATCAACGAACTCTATGCCGATGTTTTCGCCAGGGTCTTTGAGTTAGAAGCTGCTCTCAAATCACGAATTACTTTGTTGACATCATGCCTTAAAACCAATATGCAGTAATAGGAATAGAGGAATATACCCGGCGCGTAATTTTCCTAATTGTTCGGACTCTTTGAAGGTGGCAAAATGAAGAACAGCATCCGTCGTGCAACAGTGATAATTATCCTGGTTTTCCTGAGTTCGTGCTATAGCGGCCCGGTCGTGCTGAATCCCACACCTGTAGGGGCTCCCGGGACACAAGTGGTTCAGACCGATCAGGAATACATCATCAATGTGGGAGACAAGCTCAATTTGAAGTTCTTCTATAATCCCGAACTAAATGAAGAAATAGATGTGAGGCCTGATGGCCGAATCTCCCTGCAACTGGTGCAGGAGGTGGTGGCTGCCGGCCGCACGCCTGCCGAGCTAACCAAAGAGCTCAAGGAAAAATATTCCTCCGATCTGACCAATCCTGAGGTGACCGTAATCGTTCGCTCATTTAATGCCCATAAAGTATTTGTTGACGGCGAGGTCGGCAAGCCCGGCCTGGTAGGATTGGTCGGGTCGATGACTGTCTTGCAGGCCATTGCAAATAGTGGAGGCCTCAAGGAAACGGCCAGGCCCAACGAGGTCGTGATAATTCGAAAAGGCCCGGACGGAAAGCCGATGGCAATACCGGTAAACCTCCAGGCCGTAATCAGTGGAACGGATATCAATCAAGACATTGGCCTGGCTCCTTATGACATTGTTTATGTTCCAAAATCCAACATTGCGATGACCGACAAATGGATGGATGAGTATGTCACTAAAACCGTCGGGGTCTTCGCTTCGTTCGCGTACTGGTATGGCCTCTTTCGCTAATGATTTTTTGACATAAACCTTCAATTATCTTGCAAACTCAGGACTAGTTATGGAAGAAAATTCTGTAATTCAGTACAAAAGCCACATGTCCGGCCCCGGGCCTCTGGCCCCTTTCAGCCACGCGTCCGTATCGCCCATCCTGGAAGGCGGTATACAGCACAATCTGCGGGACCACCTGGCGATCATTTTCAAACACAAGTATAAGATACTGGTTTGTTTCATCATTGCGATCATGCTGGCGCCCCTTGCCTATTATATAGTTCCCCGGTTTCGCCCGTCCCTCTACGAGGCAAAATCCGTACTGATGCTAAAATCCGGGAGGGAATACAATGATCCTGAGTTGGGCACCAAAAAAACCCCGATTTCTTTCGGGCGACAGGAGATTTTTACTTCCGAGATGGTGATGCTCAGGAGCAGGGATTTGAAGGAGAGGATCATATCCACGGTAGGAATCGAAAAAATATACCCTGGTATTGTGGCGAATTCATCGAAGGACCTCCCTGCACTGGAAGCTGGCATAATCAGCTTCGATAAAGATCTCGGTGTCAGCGAGGTCCGCAACTCAAATTTTATTGAAGTGTCATTCCGTAATAAAGACCCTGAAATTGCCGCCAAAGTGACAAATCTTCTCGTTGACTACTATGTGGAAAAACGACGCGAAGTCCTCAGTGATCCCAAAGCGGTCTTTTTCCTTGAAAAGAAATTAGCGGAATACCGTCAAAAACTCAGGGAGACGGAAGAAAGGCTCGAGACTTTCAGACGCAACTACGGCTTCTATTCTTTTGATAAGCAGATGGATTTCCTCCTCAAGAAAAAGTCACAAATTGAGGAGTCGATAAACGCAACCCAGGATGAAGCGCAGACGTTAAAACAAACATTTGCCATACTGAGTAACCAACTCAAATCAGCTCCCGAAGTGAATTATCCATCCATGATTGACGAAAGTGTCTCGGTCCAGGATAGTGAAGAAGTAAAACGATTAAGGGCCGAATTGGTTACTCTTCACCAGAAGGAACAGGAAATCCTTGGAAAATATACGGAACGCAACCAGTTCGTTGTGAATGTCCGCAAAGAAATTCAAGCAGCCCAGGAACTCATTAAGAAAGAAGAGGCACATTTAGGGCAACCTAAAAAAATTCCTCTGAAACCTCAGGACATTGTTGGTCTGGGCCTAGAACAGGAGCACAGTGTAACGGAAACAAACATTCGCACTGCAGAGGCGAAGATTGTGAGCCTCAAAGACGAATTGGCGAACTGTCAGAAGCAAATTAACGATCTTGGCTCGCAGGAAAAGAAACTAAACGAGTTATATCGGGAGAAGGAGCATGACGAACAATATTACAAAGTCTATGCGAGCAAAGTGGAAGAGCTCCGGATCTCCGAAGACATCGGCCGCCAGGAAATGCCCAGCGTAACTGTGCTCCAGGCCGCCATACCACCGGCCAAACCGGTCAATCAAAACTTCCATATCCTGCTTTACTTCGCTATTGCCTGTATACTTGGGGTAGCCGCCGGTGTGGGCATTGCTTACCTGCTGGAGTTCCTGTCGCAGGGACTAAGGACCCCGGAAGGCGTGGAGGCCCGCCTTGGCCTGCCGGTACTTGCTACGATACCTTGCAGAGCTTAATAAGATTATATAATGGGTCCTGCGAAGGGCACTCTGCTGCAAAGATGACTGCCAATCATGTACACTGAATTCTACCATCTTAAAAAATGTCCTTTCCACATCACGCCCGATCCCGAGTTTCTCTTCCTTAGCCCCAGCCATAAACAGGCTCTCGGCGCCATCATCTACGGGGTGGAAGAGAAAAAAGGGTTCATAGCCATTGTCGGCGAGGTGGGAGTTGGGAAGACTACCATTCTTCGGTCATATCTCGAGTCTGTCGACAAAGACAGGATTAAGATAATCTATACGTTCAACCCGAATCTTTCCTTCGAGGGTGTTCTGAAGCTTCTTTCCCAGGAATTGGGGATCGATAATCCCAAGACCGATACCTTCGAAATGGTCGACGCCCTGCATCACAAATTGATAGAGGAGTACAGGGAAGGCCGCAACGTGGTTTTCATCATCGATGAAGCCCAGAACATGCCCGTGAAAACACTGGAACATCTTCGGATGCTCTCCAACCTGGAAACGTCCAAAGACAAGCTGATGCAGATCGTTCTAATCGGACAGCCCGAGCTCGAACGCATTCTGAATCAGTATGAGCTGCGGCAGTTGAAGCAGCGCATTGCCATCTACTCGACCATCTCGCCTCTCACCGAGGCCGAAAGCCTTGAATACATCAAGTTCAGGCTGACACAGGCAACCAGGGTCAAGACGCCCGTTTTCACAAAAGGCGCCGCTATGGAAATCATCAGGGCGGCCAAAGGGATACCCCGCTCCATCAACATCATCTCAGATAACGCGCTCATAACGGGCTTTGGCGCCCGGCGAAAACCCGTTACCTCCAAGATAGTACGGGAAGTGATCCTGGACCTGGAGCCCAGGGCAAAGCCAAGGTTCAGGTGGGCTTTCGCCGTTTTGGGCGCCATGGTGCTGATTCTTGCCGCAGCAGCCCTGCTATGGCCGGACACCCTGCTCGATAACGCCCTCACTGTCGCTAGGTTGCCGATTCAACAAATAGAAAAACTGGTCAGGACAGAGCCGCCCCCTTCGGCAGACACGGCAAAACCTGACTTGGCTTCAAGAGCCAAAAGAACCGCCGATGTAGGCCTCAAAGGTCAGGTGCCTGTGCAGCCAACAGTTCCTCCGGAAGGACATGCTTCCGGGTCGAATACACAAGCCTTGCCGACGGTTCGCCTGGAAAAAGAGATCGACAAAGTTGTGCCTGAAGAAAGACCAGCCGCGCCGCCACCTCCTGATGTCAGAGTCGATGCCATTGCTCCCGGTGTTTCTGCCGATACTAAAGATAAATCAGTCGCAATTAAACCTGAAGCACGAGTCGATGCAGGTAAAGATTTTCCACGCGATACACATTCCGCGCAGCCGGTCGATTCGCCGCGTGCGCTTCAACCGGTGAGCCCCGGCCCGGATCCCGCCGCCGATTTCCCGAAACCAGCGCCAGAAGCAAAGTCTCCGGTTTTGCAGCAGGCAACCGTGGTTCGCACGGCGAGAAAAGGAGACAGCCTCATACGGATTGCCGCCGAGGTTTATGACCTCAGCAGCGAAGAAGTGTGCAAAAGAGGGTTGATCGATTCAGTCAGCCAGCTCAATCCACAGATACACGATGTCAATAAAATCGAAATCGGGGAAAAGATACTCTTCCCACCGCTGAAGGTACCTGGAAAGACTGAAGATAAGGCGGACTAATCATATGCGTTACCCTTTATGTTCATCCATTTTGGCTGTACAGACCGGCTATTACCAGGTACAGCAGGGAGGCTACCATGAGCAAGATTTACGAAGCGCTTGAGCAGGCCTATCGCGCGAGGGCAGGTTCCGACAAACTGGTGACCGTGCCCCATATGAGCAAAATTTTCACTGACCAGCCACAGATTAACGTGGAAGAGGAAATGCTGTGTCTGTACAACAATATAGACTCTCTGCTTCCCAATATCGACAAGCGGATCATCCAGTTTATCGGGTCTCGCCAGGGAGAGGGGACCTCCACGATCGTGCGTGAATTCGCAAAAATGGCGGCCACGTTGATCGGCAAGTCGGTTCTGTTACTCGATGCAAACCGGGTTCATCCCAGCCATCATGTATATTTCAATTTCGAAACCGACCACGGCTGGCAGGAAGCGATCATGGACAAAGACCTGGCTGAAAAAGTTTTCCACCAGGTCGACCAGTCGCTGCTGTACGTTGGGCGATCTTCAAACAGTGCTTCCTTCACCCCGGAGATATTCGATTCGCCAAAGTTCCAAAGCTTCCAGGAGATGATTTGGGAGCGATTTGACCTGGTCCTGGTCGACTCCCCTCCCCTCAAAAGTTCGCCCGATGGGCTTGCCATGGCTCCAAAAACTACCGGGATCGTTCTCGTTGTCGAGGCGGAGAGTACGGGATGGAGGGTGATCCAGGGAACGATCAACAAGATAAAACAGGTCGGCGGGAATATTTTGGGAGTCGTGCTGAACAAGAGACGCTACTACATCCCTGAGTTCATATACAAAAGGCTGTAGTAAAGAACATGTGTCTGCGGTCAAAAGTCGCGCCTTTCAAATATTTCGAAGATACCGGGTTCATCTTACCTGGAACTAAAATCTCTTTCCACCAGTGGTCCTACCCCGCCCGCTGCCTTAAGCGCCCAAACTATTATTGAAACCGGCTGAAATCATTGCGCCATCCATGGTGTTGCCGGAACAGTTTTGTCTCCATGGGCAGGCAGTGTATGCGTCGCAATCCATTTCGCCAGTACCCAAATCTTTATTTTAGGAAGTTATCCAGGGCCATAAGATGCAGGTAAGGCTTTATACAAAAAGTGACCGCAAAGCTTGGGACGATTTTGTTCTGAACCATCCGCAGGGGACGTTTTTTCACCTGAGTGGATGGAAACGGGTCGTCGAGAATGCTTTCGGCCACAGCCATTTTTATTTGATTGCCGAACGGGAAGAGAGCAAGTCTCTGCAATCGGAGTTCCCCGAAACCTGCTGCAGCAAAGCGATCAGTGGGGTATTCCCGCTCTTTTTGATTAAGAGCTTTCTTTTCGGCAAGTCTCTGGTGTCCATACCTTTTGCTACCTACGGCGGGATAGTGGCCAACGATCAAAAAACCGAGGAGGCTCTTTTTAACAAAGCAGTTGAACTCACCTGTTCAAAAAATCTGGATTACATGGAGATCCGAACCTGCGGTGACGGCCTGCCTGCCCTGCCTTCAAAGGACCTTTACTACAACTTTAAAAAAGAACTGCTGCCCGGCAAGGAAGCCAATCTGCAGGCCATTCCGCGAAAGGCCAGGCGCATGATCCGGCTGGGCATTTCCCAGGGCCTGCAGCCTGTCTTCGGGGGCAAGGAACTGCTCGGCGAATTTTACGAGCTTCTTGCGTATAACTTTCGAAGTCTTGGCACCCCTGTCTTCCCGAAACATTATTTTGCAAAGCTGCTCGATGAGTTTTCAGCCTCCTCTTATATCCTGATCGTTCGAAAAGAGGGAAAACCGCTCTCGGGGGTTCTAAGTTTCCTGTTTAAGGACGAGGTAATCCCGTATTACTCAGGCGCCTATCCCGAATCACGCGATTATGCGGCCAATGATTTTCTTTACTGGTCCCTTATGAGCGATGCCGTCGACAGGGGCTGCCGCGTGTTCGATTTCGGCAGGAGCAAGAAAGATACCGGGCCATTCAATTTTAAGAGGCACTGGGGCTTTGAACCAACCCTTCTCCCCTACAAATATTATCTGCACAACCTCAGTACGCTTCCGGATGTGAGTCCGGCTAACCCGAAATACCGGCAGCGGATTGAATTATGGAAAAGGCTCCCTTTGTGGGTGACCAAATGCGTCGGCCCCCATGTAGTGAAGTATATTCCGTAAGCGCTCATTTCCATCAATAATGGCATACTTGTCATTTGGAGCGCTGCTAGAAATCTTTCTACTCAGAAATAAATTCTAAAATGAAAATTTTGTACCTGGCGCATCGCATCCCCTATCCACCAAATAAAGGGGATAAAATACGGTCTTTCAACGAAATTAAGTATCTTTCCGCATCTCACGAGATTGACCTTGCATGCCTCGTCGATGATCCCGATGATATGCGTTATGGGAAGGACCTCCAAAAATACTGCCGCAGAGTCTTTTTGGAACCCCTCAGCACCATCCGGGCCATAATCAGGGGGCTGCTCCATACAGCAACGGGAAAACCGTTGTCTGTGGGCTATTTTTACTCCCGATCTCTCCAGCGCATCGTCGATCAATGGCTGGCCGGCACGCTTTATGATGGCATAATATGTTTCTCTTCCCCAATGGCCGAATATATTTTCCGCTCGGAGCTGTTCGACTCGGGCAACGGCTCCCGGAGTAAAAACAAAACGCCCCGCCTGATCATGGATTTTTGTGATGTTGATTCCGATAAATGGGCACAGTATGCAAGACGGTCATCGTTTCCAAAATCAATAGTCTATTCTCTTGAAAACCTCAGGTTGGCAGGATACGAACGAATCATCGCCGACCGGTTCGACCATTCTGTATTCGTATCTGAAAAGGAAGCGGAGCTTTTCAAAAGTAAGAATCCGCTTATCAACAATATCAGTGTTATTCCAAATGGGGTCGATAGCGAGTACTTTAATCCACGACTTTCACATCCTTTTGCGAATGAGTCCGTCACCGCTTCGAATTCAGTAGGGAAAAACGGCTGCCGCCCAACTCTTGTATTCACTGGCGCGATGGATTACTATGCAAATGAGGATGGCATAATCTGGTTCTGCAAACAAATCCTGCCGAGGATCAAAACCGAGATTCCCGAAATCAAATTATTCATAGTGGGCCGAAATCCGTCTAAAAAGGTCATGGCTCTCGATGACGCCCACTCCATTCGAGTAACCGGCTGTGTAGAGGATATACGGCCTTACTACAGTGAAGCTGATGTTTGCGTTATTCCTCTTCGTATCTCGCGCGGCATTCAGAATAAATTGTTGGAGGCCATGGCCATGGGGAAAGCGGTCGTAGCCACATCCAATGCCGCACATGGCATGGATGCCATACCGGAAGAGCATTTTTTGCTGAGTGATCGTGCCGAGCAGTTTGCAGAGGCGATAGTGACTCTGATAGGCGATGAAGACCATCGGAGAAGGCTTGGCACTCGAGCTCGAGATTACGTTAACGCTAATTATCGATGGTCCGCAAAGATGAGGCTCCTTGATAATCTTATAGGCGAGACAGTGCAAAGATGAAGCAAAGTTGCCAAAAAATTAAAAAACAAGTTTTATTCGGGAAGCAAGCATCCCTATCAGATATGAAAATTATGCTGGTGTGTGGTGCACGGCCCAATTTCATGAAGATAGCTTCCATTATCTCTGCAATTGATGATTACAACTCGGCTCCCGGCAACGCCAAAAAGATCGAACGTCTGCTTGTCCACACCGGGCAGCACTACGATGGAAAGATGTCTCAGAGTTTTTTTGACGATCTGGGTTTGCCTGAGCCGGACGTGAACCTGGAAGTGGGCTCCGGATCGCATGCAGAACAGACCGCCGAGATAATGAAAAGATTTGAGCCCCTGCTCCGGAAAGAAATGCCGGATGTTGTACTGGTGGTAGGAGACGTGAACTCAACAATCGCCTGCTCTCTGGTCGCGTCCAAAACCCGCTATGAAGTGCGCACCAACGGAAGCGATCCTGGCCTTAACCCCGCCAAATGGCCGTTTATCGCCCATGTTGAAGCGGGGCTGCGCTCATTTGACAGGTCGATGCCCGAGGAGATCAACAGGATTCTCACCGATGCCATATCCGATTTTCTCTTCACGAGTGAAGAAAGCGCCCAGGAGAACCTCGACCGTGAGGGCGTTGATAAGAACAAAGTCTTTTTTGTCGGAAACACGATGATCGACACGCTTCTAAAGCATCGCGCAAAATGCCGGAAATCTCCCATTCTTGAGAAGCTTGGTCTTTTCCATAATAAACCCGAGGAACCTGCGAACGCAGCCGTAAGGCCCTACGGTGTAGTTACACTGCACCGTCCCAGCAATGTTGACGACCCGCAGACCTTTGGAGGAATTGTCGAAGCACTCTCCGAAGTTGCGGAAAGGCTGCCTCTCATCTTCCCTGTACATCCCAGGACCTTGAGCCGGATCAGGGAATTCGGTTTCGAAAGTCATTTCAAGCTTGAGAAAGACCACTCTTCGGAAGTCTCCGATGGCATATATCTAATTGAACCGCTGGGCTATATCGATTTCATGCAGCTCATGTCAAATGCCAGGCTCATTCTGACCGACTCAGGGGGAATGCAGGAAGAAGCAACAATCCTGGGAATCCCATGCATAACTTTGCGCGAGAATACCGAAAGGCCCTGCACTCTGACCTGTGGAACAAATCGCCTGGCTGGAGTCCAAAAGGAAAAGATTATCCTGCTGGCTTCACCCCTGCTGGACAACCTCGAAAGTCCAATGGCTGCCCCAAAGCCTTTATCGCCCCCTCTCTGGGATGGCCAGGCAGGAGCACGGATCGTAAACATCCTGGCCAAAAGTCTTTTCGGTTTAAAAGAGAAACAACCTATCAATCGTCACCAACCGGCTGGAAAAAGCATCACACCATGAAGATCCTCCATATCCTCGATCACAGCCTGCCTCTTCATAGCGGCTATTCATTCCGCAGCCTGAACATTCTGCGTGCTCAGGTAAAGAGGGGATGGAGGCCCCTGGTTATTACGTCACCCAAGCATGAGGAGAGCTGGAGGGAGTATTCCCCCGAGCGCGAAGAAATAGAAGGCCTGATCCATTATAGAACAGGGGCGCTAGCTCATAACGGTTGCCCTTTGGAAGCAGAGATTCGGTTAATGAAGAACCTGGCCAAACGCATCCTCGATGTGGCCGAATCCGAACGGCCGGATATTTTGCACGCTCACTCGCCGATCCTTAATGTAATCCCTGCATTATATGCGGGCCGCAAGCTGGGTATACCGGTAGTCTATGAAATCAGGGCATTCTGGGAAGATGCAGCCGTTGACCATGGCACCTGCACGCAGGACTCCCTGAAATACAAGTTGATAAGGTCTCTTGAAACCTGGGTATGCCGTAAGGCCGATCAGGTGGCCATTCTATGCAATGGTCTCAAGAACGACCTGGTGAGCAGGGGAATCTCTCGAGAGAAAATCACCGTCGTTTTCAATGGTGTCAATGTAGATGATTTCAAACCGTGCGAACCCGACTTGCAATTTATCAAAAAGTGGCAGCTTGAAGGCAAAACGGTGATCGGTTTCATTGGGTCCTTTTATCGATATGAGGGCCTGGATCTTTTGGTCGATGCGTTTGCGCGCCTGGCTGCAACAAGGTCTGATATCGTACTGCTTTTGGTGGGAGGCGGTGAGGTTCAAGAAGAACTTAAGCATCTTGCTCATCGGAGAGGCATTGGCAGACAGGTCTTATTGCCAGGGCGGCTTCCGCATGAGACAATACCCGGTGTGTACGCCAATATCGATATCCTGGTATACCCACGCCACTCCATGCGGCTCACAGAACTTGTAACGCCTCTCAAGCCCCTCGAAGCGATGGCCATGGGCAAGGCACTCATTGCGAGCGATGTGGGGGGACACAAAGAGCTGATCACGCACAACCTGACGGGGCTGCTCTTTCCCTCCGGTCAGAAAGAAGCTCTTGCCAGCTCAATTAGCCAACTTCTTCTCGATGATCGATTACAAAAGCAATTGCAGACAGAAGGCGCCAGGTGGGTGCGGGAGCACCATACTTGGGAAAGGACCACGTCTGTCTATGATTCAATTTATTCAAGAGCTTTTGGAGCGCTAAGTAAGTGAGAGTTCCTGTTCAGAGAGGCGGTTTTTTCATCAGCCATAATGCACGTGATCCATCTCTGCTTGCCCGCAGATTATCGGAAACCGGCGCCCAAGTTTTGCTGCCATCAGGCAATAAGCTGGTATTGGCGGCATGGAACGAGTTCCCCGGCCAGGGTCTTTGCTCATACGGCAATGCTGCGATCGCTTATGATGTTGATCTGACCAACGAAACAGAGCTGAAGAGCATGGTTGGGCAAAGAGAGGTAGGCCATTATGACCAGGGGCGGCTTCTTTTATCGCTTCACCAAAAATTCGGCCACGGTTTTCTCGACAAGTTGAGAGGTGCGTTCGGACTGTGCATTTGGGATGGCAGCTTGGGCACGATCATAACCGCTACGGATAACTACGGGATAAGGCCGGTCGTCTATTCCAGCAAAAACGGCATATTTACCGCGGCTTCACGAATCAGTCACATTTTCCTGGGTGAAGGGGTCTCAAGCGATGTCGATCCGGAGGCCATCTATCACTATCTGTTCTTCAGCGCCATCTGCACTCCGTTAACCATTTACAAGGACATCCGGAAGCTCGAGCCCGGCAAGGCCATCCTTCTCAAGGGAAGCTCGCCTGAAAAGATAACCTATTATGATATCGGTTACCATCCGGAGATGTCGAAAGGCGAATCCCACTGGGTAGAGGCTATTCCAAAGGCTATCCGGCGTGCAGTTGCATCCTGTGCGCCGCTGTCGAATCTGTCGAAGACGGGATGTTTTCTTTCCGGGGGAACGGATTCCAGTTCCGTGGTCGGCTTCTACTCGGAGATTGTTGGAAGCCCGGCAAAAACATTTTCAATCGGATTCGAAGACCCCAAATACAACGAACTCGATTTTGCCCGCCTGGCAGTCCGGCATTTTGGGGCGGAGCATAGCGAATATATCGTCACGCCCGGTGATGTCCTCTCTCTCATAGATAAATTGCCGGAGATCTACGATGAACCCTTCGGGAATGCCTCGGTCGTTCCATCCTATTATTGCGCCAAAATGGCCAAAGAGGCCGGAGTGGAAGTGCTGCTTGGCGGAGACGGGGGAGATGAAATCTTCGGGGGTAACGAGCGCTATGTTAAAAGCCTGGTGTTTGAAAAGTATTTTCTCATCCCGGGCATCCTGAGGACTTCTATTCTGGAACCGCTTCTGCGCATGTCTCCCGCCGTGGGTCCTTTTCGTAAAGCGCAGCGATATATACGCAGGGCCAATCTTCGCAATCCCATGCGTTTTTTCTCCTATAACCTGCTTGCGGAAGAGAACCCCGCATCCGTTTTTCAGCCCGAATTTCTAGCCCAGGTCGATCTCAACTGTTTTTTGGACCTTGCGAAATCGCTCTACGGATTGGCTGCGCCCGCTCACGATACGGACCGCCTCATGTATATCGACATGAAATTGACCATCACCGACAATGACTTGCGAAAAGTCACCCACACAGCCGAAGCAGTTGGGGTCAGGGTACGCTATCCTCTGCTGGATAGGGATCTGGTTGACTTTACCACATCGATCCCGCCTGGACTCAAGGTCAAGCCCGGTAGAAACCGGTATATATTTAAGAGGGCAATGGAGGGCTTCCTGCCACCTGAAATCATCAAAAAGAAAAAGCACGGTATGGGACTTCCGATCTCGACCTGGTTCAAGAAGGATGCGAAACTTTCAGAACTGCTTCACGATACACTCTTTGATCGAACGCCACGGATCTGCCGCTACGTTCTCCCGGAGTTTATCACAAAATTGAAATACGCTTTTGCAAAGGATACCACAGCATATTACGGTGATTCGTTGTGGGTTTACTTGATACTTGAACTTTGGCTTCGCAGGGCCGTGCCTTCGTTGGAAAGGTCCTGAGCAAGAAAGGCATTCCGGGCAACCGTTGACCCTGGTGAAGGGAGTAATTCCCGGCATTTTGCCGACCTTATTCCTGCTTCCAGGAAGGACGGGGCTGTAGTCTCCAGAGAGGGAAGTATATCTTGGGGAACTTCTTGGTCATCGCTTCTTCGGGAGAGTTCCGCGGCGAAGCTAATCAGGTATTTCAGTCCGGATTGAAAGTCGCTCGCGGGCTAAAATCTCAGGTTCCAAGCCGAACCATTGAATTGGACTGGGTTCATGCAGCGTCTTTTCCCAGACAGAATGGTTCGGGCACGCCGGTTGTTACTGACCCTGTCACCGGAAGCTGTTTAATCGCTCTTGGTACCTGGTTTCATGCCGAAGGAAACGGTTCCGGCACAGAAGCCCGCTTGTTGCACCGCTATCTGGAGACAGGACCATCACGTTTGGCCCAGGAGCTGGACGGGTTCTTCGCGATCGTTATTGCAGATGCACGGACGCGGGAAACAATTGTCATTACAGATCTCGCAGGTAGCTGCCATTGCTTTGCCCGAGCATTGAAACATGGCATGGCGTTGTCGGGCTCATCGCTTGTTCTGGCTGGTATCGGTGAATGCAGCCTGGATCCAGTCGCTTGCCAGGAATTCCTTTGTACTGGTATCATCTACGAAGACCGAACTCTGTACCGCGAGGTGCGCAAGCTTGGACCAGCGAGCATTTACCGCTTTGCTGACGGCAAACTGAAAGAAGAACGCCGCTACTGGAAGATCACCGATCTTGCTCCTGAATCACTGGAAGGGGAACGCGCGGTGCGCGGTTTGTGGGAAGCAATAACTCTATCCGCCCAAAAGATAGGGAATAACTTCACCCGGCCCGTCTGCGACCTGACCGGCGGATATGATTCAAGGCTTCTGGCTGCGGCATGTTTCGCAACGGGTTTAAAGTTTTCGACTACGGTGTCAGGCTCCGCTCAAAATCCCGACGTGGTCGTTTCGCAAGGGCTGGCACGGCACATGGGGTTGGCTCATTTGCATCTGACGGTGCCGGAACGGATAACATTCGATCAGCTCGAAAAGGCCTTCCCATTGACCGATGGGGAATACGACCTTGTGGAATATGCCCAAATCCACCAGATTCATCAGGCGCTGTCCAAGAGTTTCGATATTAGCCTCAATGGCTCCTTTGGGGAGGTCGCTCGCGGCTATTGGTGGGAACTGCTGTTCCCCCGAGCCGGGGCACGCCTGAAGATGGATGCGCAAAAGCTGGCCAGGTTGCGATTCGCAGCCCACAGCTACGATTCCACTCTCTTCCCATCCGAGAACAGGTTGGATCTTGTCTCCCATTTCACTGGCATCATCGAGAGAACAAACTCAGGGCTTTCCGATTTGCCGAACACGATGCAGATGGATAACGCCTATCTCACCATGCGGATGCAGCGATGGCAAGGGAAGATTGCAAGCAGTACCAATCAGCTATGGCCTTGCCTGTCACCATTCATTTTCCGCCCTGTACTGGAAGCAATGCTCCAAACCAGATCGTGCCAGCGCAGTCGAAGTCTGTTGGTGAGGCAAACGCTTGCTGAGTTCCAGCCGCAACTGGCGGCATTTCCCCTGGAACATGGTTATCCGGCAATGCCTGTCACCTACAGGAACTTCTGGCGGTTTGCGCCGATTCTGAGGTACTACGGCGAAAAAGTCGTGCAACGAGCTGAACGCATGGCAGGCCGAAGTCCGTCGCCGGGTGCAGCTAGTCCAAAGTCCGTTCCGGTGCGGTTGCAGCTCTGGTCCGAGGAGAAAGTCCGGGAACTTTTTCAGCCTGCTCAGACAAAACTCGACGGGTTGATGGACGAAAAGGTGCTGGGTGGATTCCTGACAAATTCGCAACTGGAAAATTTCCCATACGATAGTCAATGGGGCAGGTTGCTGACAATCGAGTATCTGTTGACCGTGCTGGAGAAGGTAAGAAGTTATTGATTTGATTGCCAGGTTTGTAATGGTATTCATTGTAACTGGTTTAATAACAATGTATCAAAATAACTATATACATGACACATTGCGCGTTATGCGAGCTGTCATTGGAAATCTTTTGGCCCTCAGCTCCCCACATCTTTACATTAAGCTGACCGGTCAGACCGGACGTGGCGCGCAAAGGGAGTCGGCGCAGCAAATTGCCGAGTATTTTAGACTGTGTTTTGATGAATATTTCAAAATCCTTGGTGTTCGGACAGATAAGATCGAGCATTATCTTGCGGGGAAGAGAGTTCTGGAATATGGCCCTGGAGATACGCCTGGTGTCGGTCTGTTAATGCTCGCCCACGGCGCCGAAAGTGTGACATGCGTAGATCGGTTCCCCATGTACACAAACTTGCCTAGGACTGTTGAAGTGATGGAATTAATCATGAGCGGTTTAGACGGAAATTCCCGTTGGCGGGCCGAGAACGCTTTTGTGCGGAGAGGTGACCCTGGATCTGGTTTTGTGAGAGAGCGCCTACGCTACAAAATACGTCCGTCTGGCTTGTCAGGGCTACATGGCTCCGTGGATCTAATCATATCCCGGTCGGTGTTGGAGCATGTGAATGATCTTCAAGCAACCTTTGTCGATATGAAGTCCGCGCTGCGGGATGATGGTATCGCAATACACAAAGTGGACTTGAGAAGTCATGGACTTCACCGCCAAAATCCCCTCGATTTTTTAACGTGGTCGCCATCTATGTGGCGGCTTATGCACTGCAATAAAGGATATGTGAATCGCTGGCGACTGAATACATATCGTGACATCGCAGCCGAAAAGGGTTTCAATGTGCTTCTTATCCAGCCCACCGCTATTGCGGAAAGGCAGGATGTTGAAGCGATACGTCCAGCCCTGGCTAGTACCATGTAACAATCATAGTTGCGGATAAAGGCGCTTCAGCTTTATGCGCGCCTTGGCATTCGTGAACTGCCATTGAATCTTTGCTTGCCGGTTGTTCCGGTCGTTTTCCCATGCGGCGATATGGTTTCGCAGTGTTGCCAGATCGGCAATTCGCCGATCCAGGCTCTGTCCGTTTAGCGCGCTTAGCTCAATCTCCGCCATGTTGAGCCAACTTCCGTGCTTGGGTGTGTAATGGATTTCCAGGCGTTCTGCCAAGCGACGAGCCTCTTTAGGCTTAAACGTCTCGTAAAGAGAGGCAAGACAATGTGTATTCAGATTGTCCAGAACCAAGCGCACTTTCTCTGCCTTTGGGTATCGTTTGACGAGCATGCCCTTAATCCACAACGCCCAGTCTTTCCTGGTTCTATGCTGAGCGGCCTCCACGTGGCGCTTGCCCGTCAATGGTTCCACTTCAAGGAAAATCTGCGCAACACCATTGCGGACGTATTCGGCATCCATCCGTTTCGGTCTGCCGGGTGCACAAGCTATTGCCTCGTGCACTTCCCCAATGAGCTGCTTACAACTTTCGTCCATACAGACCTGAGGATAATCGGGGTCGTAGGGCAAATGATAGACAGCGATGACATCTTCCATATTGGCTACGAACGCGGCACTCCCCTCCGGCGGGATCTTCCAATACTTCCTGAGGTGAGGCTTAAGTTCGTTTTTTTTAGTACGCGCTGTATCGTCATATGCGAAACGCTTTGGGCCAGATGCAGTTCAACCGCTTTTTCAGCCAGAAGCCGTACAGTCCAGCGCCGTCGCCCCTCCGGTGATTCTGAGCACGCCAAGGCGATCACTCGCGCCTCGAAAGCCCCATCGAAAATCACCTCGCGCGCTGGCTGCTCGGGTTGCCTGCGCTCCAACGCAGCAGCTAATCCATCTTCTACGAAGCGCTTCTTAAGGTGCTCGATGGTGCGAGGCGTGACCCCCATGGCCTCAGCCGTATCCGCTACAGCCCACGCAGGCCCCAAAGGACCTGCATCGCACAGGAGCAAAGCGCGTGCGAAGAGAAATCGTTTCGCATTGGTCTTGCCCGTTTTCGTCAGCGCCTCAAGTTCCTGGCGTTCTTGTTCGGTCAAGGTTACTCGGTATCGTGGTGCCATGGCAAATCCCTCCCCCTGGAATTTGCCGTGATTATACCGAATTATACGAAAAAAGCAACGTTACATGGTACTAGTCCATTTCGCTACCTTAACGATACCGATCTTTCCTGCCTTGGGCTCTGGATGGTTTTATCCAGATAGAAATCCAAAATAGTTTAGGATTCCTTGTGAATATGAAAGTCCTGGTTTTTACCTCCCTTTACCCAAACAATGTATGGCCCAACCACGGCGTCTTTATAAAGGAACGGATGACGCATTTTGCCCGGCTCCCGGGATGCGGGGTGACGGTTGTTGCACCGGTCCCCTATTACCCTCCGGTCAAATTCGGCAGGCGACGGCTGTTTTCGCAGGTCATGCGTAAAGAGGTCAAAGACGGGATTGAGGTTTACCATCCCCGGTATATTATGACTCCCGGAGTGGGCATGGTATTCTATGGTTTCCTGATGTTCCTCTCCGTGTTGCCGATGGTGAAAAGAATCTACAGAGAACAAGGCTTCGATTTAATTGATGCCCATTACGTGTATCCGGATGGTTTTGCAGCCGCGATGTTGGGACGAGCTTTAGGGATCCCGGTTGTAATCTCCGCCAGGGGCAGCGATATCAACCTCTACCGGGATATGCGGGTGATTCGGTGGTTTCTCAGCTACGCGTTGAATAGGGCGAGACGGGTAATTGCCGTATGCCAGGCACTGAAAGATGCTATGGTTGATTTAAGAATCGCCGAGGATAAGATAGCTGTCATCTCGAACGGAGTAGATACGGCAAAGTTTCTCCCTATTCCCAGGAAGGATGCTCGTAGGGAACTGGGCCTGCCGATGGAGAAGAAAATTGTACTTTCTGTTGGTGGCCTGATTCCCAGGAAGGGTTTCCACCTTCTCATCAAGGCTATGCACTTGCTCACAAGGAAAGACGAAAGAGGTAACCTTCTGCTGGTTATTGCTGGAGAGGGGCCGTACCGAAAGCAGCTCGAAGATTTGGCTTCTTCACTAAACGTCAAAGAGAGTGTGGTTTTTACCGGCAGCATTGCACACCAGGAATTGTACCGCTGGTACAACGCGGCCGACGTTTTCTGCCTGGCAAGCAGCCGCGAAGGATGGCCCAATGTCATTATGGAGTCGCTTGCCTGTGGCACTCCGGTTGTAGCTACGTCTGTCTGGGGTACCCCTGAAATTATAACGTCCGATGAGGTTGGCTTCCTGGTCGAGCAAAATGAACATGATATTGCAGGGAAAATTACACTGGCGCTGAGTAAGGCCTGGCAGCGTGATGTTATCACGAATCACGCCAGAGAGCATTCGTGGAACAGTGTAGCACAGCGTGTCATGAGCGTCTTTGAAGCTGCATCATACTGACGCAGGTGAATTGTGGAATTTCCCGCAATGTGGCTCCATGCTGACAGAATGGCCTTTGCACTGAAGAGATAATCGTGAGAGATATTCTCGTAATAGCGATATTTTTAGTTTGCGGTTTGAGGGCGCTGAGGACGCCCCTTTACGGCCTCTACGGTTGGCTTCTGGTGAGCTTCGGGAATATTCACAAGCTGGGGTGGGGGCTGGCGACTTCACTTCATCCCGGTGTGCTTATGACTGCTGCAACATTTGCAGGCATCATGGTAAATCCGAAAGGCAGATTTAGATTCACAACTGAGACCAGGCTCATCGTACTATTCTGGCTCTTTACTTTGGTCACAACCAGCTTCGCATTGCGTACCGATCTTGCCTGGCCTAAGTGGATCCAGTTCTCGAAGACAATACTCCTCTGTTTGGTCATGATTTACCTGATTACTGATTTCAATGAGTTAAAGAAAGTGATATGCGCTTCCACGCTATGCCTCGGTTTTTATGGCCTGAAAGGGGGAATTTTCTCCCTTCTCACTGGCGGCAATTACCGGATATACGGTCCTAATGGGACTTTCATAGAAGACAATAATGAACTGGCTCTTGCTCTCAATATGACTTTACCAATGATTTGGTGGTTGGCGCAGGATGCCAAAACATCGAGAGAGAAGAATTGCTGGCTGGGGTTATTTTTCTTTTCTGTAATCGCAATCATCTTTTCATACAGCCGTGGAGGATTCCTGACGCTCTCACTGGTTCTGTTCCTCATATTCTACAAGACCAATAGCAAAGCAATAATGTTGACGGTTGCGGGTCTTGTATTGCTGGTCGGCAGCTTCTACGTCGGGTCGGCCTGGATTGACAGGATGCAAACCATTGAAGAATACAATGAGGACCAATCCGCTGCAAGCAGGATAGAAGCGTGGGGACTTGCCTTCAGATTTGCCTCTGACCACCCGTTTCTGGGCGGGGGATTTGATGCTATGGCTCCGAGCGTTTACTCGGACTATGGGTCCAATCTAACAATTGTATCACATAGCATCTACTTTGGTACGATGGCCGAGCAGGGGTTCCTCGGTTTTGGGATCTATCTTTCTATCTTCCTGGCGGCTTTTCGCACCATGGGCCGGTATCGAAAAATTAGCTGCAACAGTAGTGCTGCTCAGTTGCTCAGAATGCTCAAAATAAGCCTCATGGCATTTCTGTTCGGCGGGAGTTTCTATGAGAGGCAGTATTTTGACTACATGCTATATTTCATATGCGTGACTTCCATCGTAAGGCTGCTTGTCGATCGGGAGAGGGCAGATAGCTCGGTGGCTATACCACTAAACGAAGGAATAGTTGGATGATCGACCGTCTCCGGATTTTACTCCCTCATAGACAGAACCGCGTATCTTTTGAAAGCTCACTGGACGCATTGGTGTCGTGGTTGGCTAGAGCTCAGGGCGCCACCAATGACGGTGGAGTATCCCAGGGGTATTTCATTGCAAAGAAGAAGTGGGCGGCATCCTATCCGGAGGTGACAGGGTATATCATCCCGACGTTCTTTGATTATGCTCGTCTGACCAAACGCGACGAGTTTTTTACGCGCGCGGATCTCATGGCTGCATGGGAGAGTGCAATTCAATTGCCAAACGGAGCCGTTCAGGCCTCAACTGTTGACGCCACCGAGAAAGTACCCACGGTATTCAACACCGGTATGGTGATTTTTGGCTGGGTGAGGGCCTACGAAGAGACTAAAAACGATCTGTACCTGAGTTCGGCCTTGCGCGCGGGAGAATGGCTCACTTCCGTTCAGGATGGCGATGGCGCCTGGCGGAAATACGGGTCTCCCGTTACATGCTATGCGCTAAACACGTACAATACCAGGGTGGCGTGGTCCCTGCTTGATCTGTACCGTGTAACCGATGATGCGAGATTCCGCGATTCGGCTTTGAGAAATTTGGACTGGGCGCTTACCCAGCAGCAACCTAACGGGTGGCTGGAGAATAACTGCCTGTTGGACAACCGGCAACCTTATACGCACACCATTGCTTACGCCATGAGAGGATTCATCGAAGGATACGCCTTTGCGGGGGAAAGCCGATACCTGGAAGCAGCCCAGAGACTGCTCGACCCTGTCCTTGTGCGCGTCAGGAATGATGGTTTCCTTGCGGGACGCTTCGACCGGGCGTGGAAGCCGACAGTGCGCTATTGTTGTCTGACCGGCAGCGCTCAGTTGGCGCTAAATGCCTGCAGACTGCATGAACTGACGGGTAATACCCTCTACAGGGAGGGGGCTGAAAAACTCCTCAGTTTCGTGCTGAGGACCCAGGATACAAGAACGAATAACGACAGTATCCGAGGAGCAATTGGAGGTTCATACCCCTTGAAGGGAGGGTATCATCCTTCCCAGTTCCCGAGTTGGGCCGCCAAGTTCGCCGCTGACGCCATCATGATACTGACGCGACTGCGAAACGCCACATAAGGAGACGGTGAATTATGCCCTTGCAGGATACGACCTTGTTTATCGGTAAGATTTCGGACTTCCTGTTGGAGGAAGCGGACCTCCAGATCGAATTGGAAGGCCTCGATCCAACCGAGTCACTGATTTCCGGAGGAATCATCGATTCCATCGGCATTCTCAAGCTGGTCGGTTTTATAGAAGAACAATGGGACGTTCAGTTAGGTCCCGAGGAAATCAGTTTAGAGAACTTCGATACGCTGAATTCCATAGTTAAGCTGATTCAAACTCATTTGAGCTAGGAGCCTGATACATGGCAGGGTTGCTGTATGATCTCCTGAGCGCTTCGGCGAATCGAATTACAGATAAAGAGTGCCTGGTATATCGTGGAAAGATGCTCACCTATGGACAGGTTGACGAACACGTTACGAAATTGGCCGGACTACTGAGGGAAGCCGGCCTGAAACCAGGCGAACGCGTCGTGGTCTACCTTGAAAAGTCTATCGAGGAAGTTGTCTCCATCCTGGCCATTTCCAGATGCGGAGGCATTTTTGTAGATACCAATACATTGCTCAAGGCTCGACAGGTTGGGCACATCCTCGGGGACTGCGGCGCCCGATTTCTGATTACTTCATACCGGAGACTCAAAAGTATATCGAGCGCCCTCATGGAAGCCGTCAAGTTGGAGGCCATATTTGCCTGCGGCAGTAGGCTCCCTCTCAAGGACGTCTTGCCAGCGGGGATGATATTGATCGATTATGGTGAAGCCGAGAAAGCAATGCCGCTTGTGGGCCCCGTCTGCCGCATCGACTGCGATCCAGCGGCGATCATTTACACGTCCGGGTCGACAGGGATGCCCAAGGGGGTTGTCGTGTCGCACCGCAATCTCACGGCAGGCGCGGAGAGTGTTGCCGCTTATCTGCACAACTCACCGCAAGACCGTATACTTAGCATCCTCCCCTTCAGTTTCGACTATGGGTTGAATCAGCTTACGACGTCTCTCCTATGCGGGGCAACGCTTGTATTGCAGAACTATCTGGGCCCTGCTGACATAATCAAGGCCCTGGAAAGCGAACAAATTACGGGTTTGGCTGGAATTCCAACCATCTGGTCACAGCTTCTCCTACTGGAATGGTCCACAGAGCGGTTTCCCGCTCTGCGTTACATAACCAACTCGGGAGGCCGCTTTCCCGAGTTCCAGGTTAGAGAATATCGCCGGCGTCTGCCACGGGTGCAAATCTATCTCATGTACGGTCTTACCGAAGCATTTCGCTCCACCTACCTCGATCCGAGACAGGTCGACATTCGTCCGACGTCCATCGGGAAGGCCATACCAAATGCCGAAGTGATGATTCTTAACGAACAGGGAATGCAATGCGCTCCCGGCGAAATCGGAGAGTTGGTCCATCGCGGGGTCCACGTTTCCTTGGGCTACTGGAACGATCGAGAACAAACGGGTATTCGTTTCCGTCCAAACCCCCTCCAAGCCTCGGAGATACAAGTCCGGGAGTTGGCGGCTTTTTCCGGAGACCTCGCAAAAACGGATGACGAAGGCTACCTCTATTTTATAGGAAGAAAAGATCACATGATAAAGACGTCCGGCTTCCGTGTAAGCCCAACGGAAATCGAGGAATATTTCTATAGCACCGGGGTGGTAAGGGATGCCGTTGCTGTTGGGGTGCCGGATGACGCATTAGGCGAGACTATAAGTGTAGTAGTATCGTTGAGAGAGGCAGGCTCCATCGGTGACTGCGAACTTCTTTCTCTTGTCTCGAGGGAAATGCCTTCCTTTATGGTGCCAAAGGCCATAGAGATCCGACACGAGCTTCCCAAAAACTCGAACGGGAAAATTGACAGGACCGCCATTTACCAGGATGTGCTGGGCCGGTTTACCTCGGATGCCCAACATGGAATCTAAGGCGCTGCGGAGCATATTAAAGTATTATGATACCGGGAACGGTGAACTCCTGGTGGGTGGGACTCCCATTTCCCGCTTGGCGGAAAGGCACGGTACGCCCCTTTATGTGTATGATTTGAGTGTGGCAAGGACCAAGTACCAACGCCTCAGGGCGAGTCTCCCACCTGAAATTGAGGTCCACTACGCCATTAAGGCAAATCCGCATCCTGAAATAGTTAAATTCTTCCTTGATCTGGGCGCCGGGTTCGATGTTGCATCAATGGGAGAGCTTCGAACCGTCGTCAGCATTGGGGCTGACTCTGAGCAGTGCGGCTTCGCAGGTCCGGGAAAGGGAATTAATGAGCTTGAATACGCCATCGAACTGGGTATTGGCGCTCTGAACGTTGAGTCTTATCGGGAGCTTGAATTGGCCGGCCAGATCGCCGAACGACTGGGTACAAAGGCCAACGTCAGCCTGCGCATAAACCCTGCGTTCCACCTTAGGGGGGCAGGTGTGCGAATCGGCGGCGGGGCTCATGCCTTTGGTATCGACCAGGAGCAGATTCCAGGGGTCCTGACCAGGATCGCTGGAATGAAGCATCTTAATTTTGCCGGTTTTCATCTGTTTGCGGGTTCTCAGAACCTGAAACCCGAACCGCTCATCGAGTTCTTCACCCTGTCTTTCGGGCTTCTCAAGGAACTCTTGAATTATTGCCCGAAAGCGCCGAAGCTGATCAACCTTGGGGGTGGGTTCGGCATCCCGTACCTGGCGAAAGATGAAGAACTGGATATAGAACTGGTGGGACAAGGGCTCCGAAAGCTTGTGACACAGTACCGGCCTGTTTTCCCCGAAGCCCGGTTTAGTGTCGAATCCGGCCGATACCTTATTGGCGAGGCTGGGGTTTACGTCGCCCGCGTGCGGTACAGGAAGACTTCGCGAGGTGAAACGTTCCTGGTGACGGACGGAGGGTTGCATCATCATTTGGCCGCTACCGGCAACTTCGGTCAGGTCATCCAACGAAACTATCCTATTGCCCTGCTTCAGAAACTGGAAATGCCGGACGTTGAGCGCGTCAACATTGTTGGACCTTTGTGCACTCCCCTCGATATCCTGGGCGCCGGGGTTGATCTGCCGGAGGCGGCGGAAGGGGATTTGATCGGTATCTTCGCTTCGGGAGCTTATGGATTCAGCGCGAGCCCAAGGGGGTTTCTAAGCCATCCCGAGCCCATGGAGATAGTGGCGGGAATGTGAAAGGCGGGGTGTTTTCATTGATAGCCAAACCTATCGAGCGTCTGAAGCAAAGGTTCAAGCCTGTAATCGTCCGTGCGTTTTATAGTTACAACGCCGGGGACTTTACGAAGGAACTCCGGCGAATGCGTTTGCGGGAAGGCGATTTAGTCATGGTCCACTCCGGTTTCAGGGCAACCAACGGATTCAAGGGCGGACCTCAGGAGTTGGTCGAAGCTCTCATCGGCGCGATAGGACCCACCGGCACCCTGGCGATGATGTCCATGGCCTATCAGAACATGCGTTCCCATGATTACCTGCTTCGCGGCAAGCCCTTCGATGTGCGCCGCAGCGTCGCAATGACGGGAATTGTGGCGGAAGTGTTCAGACGGCGGCCTGATGTGACCAGGGGCGTTCATCCGACCCATTCCGTTGCCGCATGGGGCAGACTTGCGGACTGGTTGGTTTCGGGGCAAGGTCTCGATCTCTCCCCTTTTGGGGACAACAGCCCTTTTGCCCGCATGGCGGAGGCCGACGGCAAGGTTCTTCTCATAGATGTGCCTTTTGATGTCATGACCTTCGAGCACCACCTCGAACATTCTATTCAGGATAACATCCCGTGTCCTCTATACGCTCCTCAGCCCATGACGGGAATTGTAGTTGACAAGAATGGGCAGCGGCATGAGGTCTTGACGCTGGTCTTGAGCGAGGAGGTTGAGAAGTACAGGCGCAGGAGTCTGCTCGAGGAGGAATTCGTGCGGCGTGGGATTCTGAAGCATGGCCGCGTGGGCCGTACCGGGCTAATGTTGGCTGGGGCCCGTGACATGCTTGCGGGAGTAAACGATATGGTGCTCTCCGGCAGGGGATTCCATATGGTGGGCCCCTCCTGAAACTCACCAGGCGGACAGACGAACCGGCAACCGAGTGATCACTGTGTAGACGGAACGATATTAGTAGGAGAAATGTTGTGAGGTTTTTCTCTAAGATTGCTTTTGTCAGGCTGATTGTTGTATCAGGACTTGTATTTTTCATGCAGGCCGATGCGGCGCTTGGCTTTGGTCTTGGGATGTCGAACCGCCCGAGGCAGTGGTGGGAGTATGATCCTGGCGCCGGGCCAAGTGACGTGGACCATCTGGGGCTTGGCTGGGACGATCTTTACATGGCCCGCCTTAACTCCGACAAGCACAAGAAAGCAGAGCTATGTAAAGCCGCTGAGAAAGAATTTGTCTATACGCTCACACATAATATAAGCACCGAGCATTCGAACAGGGATTTGGGATTGCTTATCGGCTTGACTAACGGCCTGGCGGAGGCCGCATTCCATACAGGGAACACGCTCCAGGCCAAGAATGTTTTTGACTTTGCTATCCGGAGCTTTCCAAAAGTACCTGCATTGTACGGATATTATGCTACCTACCTCAACAGGATAAACTGTTTACCCGAAGCAATAGTCCTGCTTGAGAGGGCAGTTGCAATTCTGCCTGAGGACGCAACTCTTCACTACCACTTAGGTCTTCTTTACTGCCAGGCAAAGCAGTATGATCGTGCTCGGAAGGAAGCGTCAATAGCCAGAAAAATTGGCGGCGTGAACATTGGCCAGTTGGAAGAGAAAATAGGTCAGGCACATGATGCAGAGCATACTGAGAGCACCAGGTAACGGGAGAAAGAGCGCGTGAGCGTACTGAAAGGAATCGCATCCGGGGCTGCCTGGTCCGCTGGGTCGCAGTGGGCTATACAACTGGCCCAATTCGGGGTCAGTATCTTTGTCGCCCGGTTGCTCTGTCCCCAAGACTATGGCCTTGTCAGCATGTCGGCGGTATTCATAGGTTTTGTATCCCTATTCTCGAACCTGGGATTTGGTCCGGCCCTGGTCCAGCGAAAGGAAATAGAGGATGAGCATGTCTCGACCGCTTTTTGGGCAACAGCGGGCGTGAGTTGTCTTTTGTTTCTTGGTGCTGTTTCCTTCGCCTCCCTGGTTGCCTCCTTTTTCGGGGAGAAACAACTTGTGAGCATCGTAAGAATATCGTCAATTGCGTTCCTGCTCAGTCCATTGAACATTATCCTTAGCAGTCTCCTCATGCGTCGAATGGCCTTTCGCGAGTTAGCGATAACCGATATGGTAGCATCAGTTTCCTCTCAAATTACCACACTTTGTGCCGCACTTACAGGCTTTGGAGTCTGGAGCCTTGTCCTGGGCAGCCTGGTATATCAGGTGGTCCGAATGCCAATTTTATTCATGCAGAATCGATGGCTTCCTGCGTTCAGGTTTAACATGCGCTGCTTCAATGATTTGTTTTCATTCGGCGGTTACATGATGGGGTTCAATTTTCTCAACTATTTTGCTCGAAACCTTGACAATATAATTATCGGTAAGCTTCTTGGCGTGACCGCACTTGGTTATTACGATCTGGCTTACCAAATAATGCTCAAACCTCTGTCAAACGTGTCGCAGACGCTAACAAAACCATTATTTCCCGCCCTTGCGTCACTTCAGGATGACAAGGTTCTTGCGAGAGAGACCTATCGAACCGTAGTTGTCTACATATCCCTAATAACCTTCCCCATGCTGCTGGGCCTTGCCGTTGTTGCTCCTGAGTTCATTCAAGGTGTGCTTGGAGACAAATGGGCCCCATCAATTAACGTTTTGCGCATATTATGCCTGGTGGGCGCCATACAGTCTATCGGGAGCACTGTAGGCGACGTATTCCTGTCACAAGGCCGTGCGGACATCCAGCTAAAATGGGCCATCGCGACTACGCCTTTACTGGTGGTTGCCTTTATTGCAGGCACGCATTGGGGAATAGAGGGAGTGGCTCTTTGCTATGCGGTTGTCATTTTCTTGCTGTGGGGCATTCAGCACGGAATTGCCAACAGGCTTCTTGCACTTAAGGCAACCAGGTTTTGGAGTGCACTGATTCCTGCTTTTCGATACAGTCTAATAATGGTCGCTGCGGTTATAGCTGTACAATACTGGTTGAACACGATGATATCCCAGAATCTGCTTAAGTTGTGTATTCTGGTGACTGTCGGTTTGGTTGTCTATATTCCGCTTGTTTTATCTGATAGTGCGCCGGAACTCGGGAAAATACGCTTATTTATTCGAAATCTCTTTAGTCAATATCGCCATTCTCATAATTTATGATATTGTAATAGAAACTTGATGAAATTTGCTAGCATTGGACCGATGCCATTTGACCATTGGGGTATATATGATATTGGCAACTTTAATGAACTCTTTACGCCGTTACGTTGGGTATTCAGATCCAGGACTGGATCGATTATGTCCACTCATTAGTGATCCTAACTATTATGTTTTGAAATCAGTCAAAAAAGCGATTTTACGCTTCACCGAAAGATACTTGAATGGCAGAGAAGGTCTTACTTTCCTGGATTATGGCTGCGGAGATGCGCCTTATGAGACCTTATTCGGCCCTTATGCTGCCCATTATTTAAAGGCGGATCTTAAAGACAATATCAATGTCCATATATCTTTTGAGTCAGGCGAAAAACTTAGTGTTAATGATGAATCGTGCGATATTGTCTTGTCTTTCTCGGTGTTGGAGCATGTGCAAGATGTTGATGGGTATCTTAAAGAAGCATACCGTATACTCGGGCCAGAAGGGGAACTTATTGTGACTACGCATGGCACATGGCAATATCACCCTCACCCACTTGACCTCCGAAGATGGACCTCGTCTGGCCTAAAATATGAGATAGAAAAGAATGGATTTCAAGTTGTCGATATGATTCCATGTGTCAGCCATTTTGCCTATGGAACATTAATGAGATGTAAGTGGATAGTAGATAAGTACATTAATCCAATTGGCAGACCAGGAAAAATACTTAAAATCCTGATTGTGCCAGTGTACCAATTGAAAATATATATCGAAGATATGCTAACAGAAGAAAAATATAAAATGCATAACAGCTTAATATATGTTCTTTATGCAAAGAAGTCAACATATAATGTATGAACCGACTTGTGGCTAATTAACATAATACATAAGGTAGATATTATGAATATTATATACTTGACACCTGTTTATTTCCCAGTTACTGGAGGTGTGTCCAATGTTGTCAGGGAATTATATCAGTGTGCTTTAATGAAAGGTGACTCTGCATGTATCGTCGCACCTGTTGGGTCCATAAGTGAAGAATCCAATGGCGACGTAATCAGATTGTGTGTTCCAGATTTGCAGCCTCGAAAAGGCAATGTGTTGCAGTTGTTGAGGAGTATGGTGCTGCGTAGGCGCGCTCGGAAAAAATTTGTAGATTTGCTTAATTCGCGCAAAGTCGATGTCATTCATATTCAGTTTCCAGTGCCTAAATTCAATTGCCTCATTCCTTCGGATCTGCCGGTGATTGTGACCTATCATGGCAGTGACTTGCTTCAGCAATATGGGCCCTCCGGCAACCTTATCTACAAGCTGAACTCTCGTGCCTCATACGTAACTACTGTGTCTGGAGGGCTTCTTGCTGAGCTCCTTAACGCTCATCCTGGTTTGAGCAGTAAGTCAACTCGTATTAGGAACGGCAGGCCATCAAAGGAAGTGCATGATAACCATGAAAAATCAGGGCAGAGCCCAAGATACATTCTATTTGCCGCCGATCTTATACACAGGAAAGCGGTGGAGCTTTTGGTTCGTGCTTTTGCAAGGCTTCCTCAGACGACGGAACATCTGCTTTACATAGCAGGAGATGGTGTTGGGCGCGATGCTCTGTACGACCTGGTTAACAAGCTGGGAATAGGCAGTCGTGTAAAGTACCTGGGGGCTCTTGATCGGACTGATGCAATCATGGCGATGAAGGATGCCGATGTAATGGTCCTTCCTTCCCGTCGTGAAGGGCTCCCGTTGGCCATTCTGGAGGCAATGTCGGTAGGCTGTCCTGTTGTTGCTTCAGCAATTTCGGGCAATGCGGAATTGATAAGCCAGGGCGAAAATGGCTATCTCTTCGAACCGGAAAATGTTGACGATCTGGCCGAGAAACTTTGGAGAATAGTATCCGACCCAGACAACCGTAGAAATCTCTCTGCAGGATCTTTAAACACCGCAAAGCGATATCCTACCTGGGAAGAGGTTTATGGCATGTATAGAGAGTTATATATAAAGGTAATGAAATCAACCTTCCACGAGTGCAGTAAACCCTAACTGCCGGACGAAGAAAGGTGCGCCGATATTTGGTGCCCTACTGATGCCACGTGGAGCCTGTTCCCAAGCTAAGGCGATTTTCTTGACCCGATGGGAGGAATAGCCCAGATTCAATTGCGTTCCCCTCACCGTGGCAATGGGACGCTTAGTTGTAAACTGTCCGGTTAACGAAAGAACCCAAAATGAGAAGTGTTATTTGAACGAACAGGAGGGACAGGAGACAGTCTAAAGTTGCACTTTTAAATTTACGGTGTAATCATTCTCTATATGATCAAGGCAATGTATGAACATACTTAAATCGATAGTAAAAAAGACTATCAGTGCTGATATTGTACAATTGATAGTGAAGAAAATTATTCGAGAGGATCAGTGGTTGTTTCTGACTTGGTATCGAAATAATTTTGGCTTTCTGGCAGCTATTCGCGGATACCTTTATCTTCTCCTTAACAATGGGATAGGACTAGTTCCTAATATCCTATATCGAGGTGACGTTTTCCTCCGCCCGGGAACGATAGATCAGGATGTCTATAATAACGTATTTATTTCAAAAGAGCATGATATTGATTTTATCAATCCTAGGATAATCATTGATGCTGGCGCGCACATAGGACTAGTCTCAGTGTTTTTTGCCAATAAGTATCCAGCAGCAACCATTATCGCGATAGAACCAGAGCCGTCCAATTTCAAGATGCTCCTGATGAACACAGCAAGCTATACGAACATCAAACCAATACAGGCCGGACTTTGGAATCGAAAGACTCACCTGTTTATTCAGGACTCAGACGTTAAATCATGGGGCTTCCGTGTATCGGAGAGCCCATCCGGTATAGGTATTCCGGCACTTGGAGTTGAAGACATTATGTCAGACTTTGGTGTAAAGGAAATTGATGTTCTCAAGATCGATATCGAAGGGTCGGAGTTAGAGGTCTTGAATCATCATAATTCTTGGATAGATGCTGTTAAAAACTTGATCATCGAGCTGCACGATCGATTCCGACCTGGATGTTCTGAAGCTCTGGACAAGGCCCTAATTGGTCACTACTACGACAGGTCAAAAAGAGGTGAGAACATAGTCATCGCTAATATAAGGCGGGCTCCCACATAGTCAACTACCTGGTTAGGATTCAACAAACAGGCCTGAATACTGCCTTTTCGATATAATATGTCTGCTCACACGCTAAGGCTAATACCTTCGATGGGATGACCGTATGTTTATAAGGCTGCAACACGTTGTATCTGAGGTGTCTAATTCTTAATGAAGGAATCTTTTGTGACCAGTTATGTTCCTTCTCTAACGGGAGGATCTGCAGTAGTATACTATAGAGGATGTCCCATCGTCTTGGGATTATACTGTGGCGCTACATGTTCGGCTACGAGGTATTGCATCGAAGGCCCTTTGACCTCGCGCCGGTCACCCCGAGTGGGAACTGAAAAGGAGATTCTGAATGATCAACAGATTAAAAAACCGACTCAAGTCCATGTTTTTAGCTAGTGCAGTCCAAAATCGTCTTGATGACAAATCTTCCCCTCATATGAAAATAGCCCAAAAGCAATTGTTTAACAAGTATCAACATGACATTAGTAGCGGCAGGCTATGGAACCTTTCTGATACTGGTTTCCGTAACTACTCAGAATATGAAGAAGACGGTATACTTCTTTACATATTTGCTGCAATCGGAGCAACCAATTAATTATTTGTAGATATTGGGTCAGGCGATGGAATATTAAATAACTGTGCAAACCTTGCGATAAACTTCGGTTGGCATGGGATCTTCATTGACGGGAATAAGTCTAATATCGACAAAGGCAGGTCTTACTATGAGAAACATCCAGATACTTGGGCATTTCCACCTAAATTCGTTCACGCCTTTGTTCAGAGAGAAAATATCAACTTGATAATCGAAGAACATGGGCTTGCCGGGGAAGTCGATCTAGTTTCGATTGATCTTGATGGCAACGATTACTGGATTTGGGACGCATTAACCGTAATTCAACCACGTGTCGTCATTATTGAGACACATATTGAATTCGGGCTAAGAAGCATTGTCGTACCATATGACAAGGACTACTTTTTTCCAGGGAAACACCCCGACTACCACGGAGCTTCACCCGTAGCTATGGCTAAGTTAGCAAATGTAAAAGGCTATAGACTTGTCGGCGCCAATCTTTACGGTTTCAACACGATTTACGTAAGGCGAGGTATAGGTGAAGATCTCTTGCCTGAGGTGACTGTCGAGTCTATTCTTGCTCATCCCCGGAATAAAGAAAGGTCTATACTTTTTGAGCCAATTAAGGACTGGCAGTATATTGAGATGTGACAAGTTGACCTCTTCTACTAAAAAGGCTATGGGTACTCTCGCGTGGAGAATAATAACTGTGGATATAGTGACTATGTGGGATGCCATGGATCATTTTGATGAGCCCCGAGAGTCAATTTTATCAATTAAAAATGGAATCAGAGAGGGAGGATGTCTCGTTATAGTAAGGGGAGATTACCAAAGTGGGAATAAACTCGAACGAGGCCCAAAGTGCTGGGGTTACCAATTAAACTACCGGTGGTACTCCTCACCAGATAAACTGGAGTATTTTTTCTCCGACCCAGGCATTAAATATTGCAGAGTTCACAGAGAAGTGCTACGGATAGGAAGGGAAGGTATGGTCAACTACATGGGACCATCGCGTTATAGGCACCTGCGCGAAGTTGGTAGATCACCCTGGCAACTCATCTCAATTTTGAAGAGATATCGAGGACTGAAGCAGGCGTCTCAGTGCAACTTTTCAGGCCTCGATATTTGTGTCGTCATTGCAAGTACATAGAGTATAGTGGCGAGGTTTGCAGTGTACAATAGATCGATAGGGTATGACTTAATTCGCTCATTCTGCATAATCGTTGTATTTGTCGGCCACATAATAGACAGGCAAAGTCATAATGCTTTTTGTTTGCTGATTTCCGATATTTTGTCTCCCGGTCTAACAATGTCTTTATTGGGGTTTATTAGTGGCATTGTGCTTTCATCCAAATATGAATACACAAGACATGCCGACTTCCTTATAGCTCGATTTATCCGTATTTATATACCATTAATCACATGCTTGATATTAATATCCATTTATGTAACGATACTTGGTCAAAGCATAATCAGTCAACATTCTATCTTGCATGTCATGGGGCTCTCCGGCTTTTTCTTTTTATTCGGAATATCCAGTAAATCCCCTCTAGGGCAAGGTCTATGGTTTGTTACAATTATTATTGTGATGTACCTTTTGTTTCCATTGTTTTATAAGCTTTTTAAACACAAGCATGGAGTGCTTCACTTATTGATTATTATAATTAGTTATACAATCTGTGATATGCTGATGTATATTTCTGCGCAAATGTGGAACGTAAGTGTTTCCTTTTGTGTTGGAGCCTACATGGGTTTTAACGGTAAAAATCATTCTGTGGATACTTCAGACAAGTTATATATGCGATTATTCCTTTGCGCGGCGCTTCTGGCAATCTGTATTGCTACCAAGTTCGGAATAATGCCGGTGAAGCTACGCAGGGTGCTGTATGCCTTATACCCTTTGGCCTTTACACCTGTATTCTTTGCTATTGCGCATAAGCTTCCAAAGCATATTACTGCTATTGTGGCATGGTTTTCAGGTATTAGCTATGAATTTTATATCTTACATTTTTATTTCATCAATGATTATTATCCAACTTATTTGCTTAATGTGGATTCTCTTTCAATAAGAATTATTGTATCATTCATTTTAACGCTGTGCTTCTCGTATCTAATCAGCAGACTGGCGGCTTTGCTTCGAAATGTTGCACAGCACTATTTTATCAATTCAGAATACTCCAGGCCTGTGTTTGAAGTAAAGCACACTCGCTGAAAAGTGTACTCGGTCATCCGCTGGTAAGCGTAATATGAGTTGGATCAATCTGTTGTAATAACTAAATACTAAGTCTAGTATATAGACCGATGGAATAATTGTGGTGTTATAGCAATATACCATTTTCAATTCGGAATGTCTAATTCTTTATGAAGGTCCTTTTTGTAACCAGCTATTTTCCTCCTCTCACGGGAGGATCTGCGGTAGTATATTACAACATGTGTAAATACCTGGGCAGCGAAGCAAGCGTGCTTACGACACAGCGACACTATGTGGATGGCCATCGGATAGAATATGAATCGTTAGGACCAGTGAACTTCAAAGTGAATCGCCTTGAATTTTTGCGTCCACCTTACACTGGATACACCAATCTGAATTTCGTTATTGCTGTTTTTAGATTTGTATCAATAGACATTCCGATCATGTTCGGGGCATTTCGGGCGGTGCTTGATATTGTTCGCAATGAGAGGGTTGACGTGGTTTGTTTCGGAGAGGTTTATTCACTGGGATGGCTTGGAGTCTTGCTCAGAAAGCTGAAGGGGGTTCCATGCATCCATTACATTCATGGTGAGGAAATTACCGCGGGTGTCAGCTCGCGCCTTTACGGACGAGGAGCGTTGAGCGCTCTGAGAAAAGCTGAAGCGGTTGTGGTCGTCAGCGAGTTCACTCGCAGGGAGGTGATTCGCCGAGGTGTACCCGCGGACCACGTTCACCTCATCTCGAATGGGGTGGACCTGGAACTATTTTCTCCAGGTCCAAGAGATCCGGCCATAATGTCGAAGCACTGCCTGGAAGGAAAAACCGTCATGCTTACGGTGGGAAGGCTGGAGCCGCGGAAAGGACATGATACGGTTATTAAGGCGCTTCCCGAGATCCTGAAGGAGGTCCCTGAATTAGTATACGTCATTGTGGGCGCCGGAAGCGACGACAAGCGGCTGAGAGGACTGGCGGAAGCAGTGGACGTCAAGGATAAAGTGATTTTTGCCGGCCGAGTGCCAAATGATGAACTCATTGGATATTACCGCACAGTCGACCTTTTCATTATGCCGAATAGAACTCTTGAGGACGGCGATACCGAAGGATTTGGACTGGTTTTCCTCGAAGCGAATGCATGTGGCAAGCCGGTAATCGGTGGGAATGCAGGTGGTGTTCCGGATGCTGTCGTGGACGGCGAAACCGGGCTTCTCGTGGACGGGAAATCGGTAAAGGCTGTTGCCGATGCAGCCGCCAGGATTTTACGGAATCCTGAGCTTGCCGAGCGGCTCGGAGAAGCGGGCAGAAGACGCGCGCTGACTTTCGGATGGGCAATAAAGGCGAAAGAATTTCGTACTCTTTGTGAAAGGCTTGCACTGAAATGAAGTCGTCCAAGAGGGCTCTTATCATCGCCGCGGAGTTTCCTCCGTTTAAAACCATCGGTCGCATCCGTAGCGCAAAGATCTGTAAACACCTTCTGAATCTCGGCTGGGAGCCGATTGTTCTGACTGTCGGCGAAAATACCAGCGGTCCTTACGATGACGCGACTTTGCGCGAGGTCCCACCGGGGACCCTGGTGTACAGGGCATTTTGTCCGGAGCCTCAGGAACAGGTGATTCGCTTTCTGAAGAAGTTCATTGGCAGTCGGACAAACGCGGTCGCCTCCGCGAGCGATGAATCGCTTTCTGATACTCCAACGCCGGCCTCTTCCAACCTGCGGCAGAGCGCGATCAAAGCATTGCTTTCCGAGATGAAATCGGCTTTCGACACATTTGTCAGAAAGAATCTTCTCATACCCGATGACTGGCTCTTGTGGATTCCACCGGCGGTACTAAAAGGAAAAGAGATTTGCGCGAAGCATGAAATAAATGTGATATTTTCGACGGCGCCTCCCTTTAGTGATCTACTGGTCGGATATTTTTTGAAGAGAATTACAGGGCTGCCGTGGGTGACCGATTATCGCGATCTCTGGACGGGAGACGTGTTGAGAGACTGGGTGCCGCAGTGGCGGCGCCGCCTGGAAATCAATATCGAGCGTTGGGCAGTCTCGAAGGCGGATGCAGTAGTGGCGGTCTCCGAGCCAAAAACTGCATCGCTAAGGGAGCGTGTATTTCATTTGCCGGCTCGGCGGTTCTTCACTATTACCAACGGGTATGACCCGGAAGAGTATGATGGACTGTCCAAGCCCCCGGAAACATCCACGGCAATCCGATTTGTTTATACCGGCCGTCTATTCAAGAATCGCCGCGGTTATGAGCTGATCGAGGCGTTGGGTAAGCTCCACCAGGAACGTCCTGAATTGAGAGGGTCCTTTCGTGTCGAATACTGGGGCGGCGTTTCTTCCGAAATAATGGCTCGATTGAGAGAGCTCATACGGAAGTACAGCCTTGAGGATCATATTCATTTCTTTGATGATGTGCCGTATGCCCAGGCAAAACAAAAGCAGGTGAGTGCCGATGTCCTGTTGCTGATAGTAGATACGGGTGAAACGACGGATGGCGTTATCCCCGGAAAACTCTTCGAATATGTTGCCGCAAAAAGGCCAATCCTGTGTATTGCGGCGCCGGGCGCAACACCGGACATAATCGAACGAGGCCGTCTGGGCTGGGTCACCCCTCCCGGCGATATTCAAGCCTTGCGGGAGGTGTTGGAGCACATCCTCTCCGGCTCCTACCTCACTTCATTTGCCCCCGATGCGCCATATTTGGAACAGTTCGAGAGGAAACGGCAGATCGAGCTGCTGGCGCAAATCTTTAACGGTGTCGTTACGGCTTAGTTTTATCAAGTTGCGAAGTTTTCGGGGTATATTGAAGACGGGAGTGACAAGGCCTGTGGCTTCCATGGCCCTGTCGCTCCCGTTTATGGGTATCACCGTATGTGGGCGACTACCAAGCCTACCGGGGCTCACGGTAGCCGTGAGTGCCTTATTCTAGTCTAAGCCCAGTTGGGGGACTAATAGGGGACGATGGAGATGACATGCCCAGGGACTTTGCAGCGAAATACATTTGCGAACCCAGGCCGGTGATCGTCATCTGCTGCTGAGCGCCGGGAGTTCCGGGTTGAGGGACAGAAGATGCGTTGGTTGCAGCAAAGTACGGAGTATACTGAGAAGGGTCGTACTGAAAAGTTCTAGCCACCGGATCAAATCCAAGCCAGTCAACAATCGGCGTGCCGGCATACTTGATCTGATAACTGGCGGCGTTAGATGGAACGGTCCACGTCAAAGTATACGATCCGCCTCCGTTGTTTTGGACCGTCAGCGGTAAAGCCTGGGACACCTGCTGCTGGTTAAAGTATGCGTATATAAGAGCCTGCTGGTCTAAATCCGTTGTGTAGAGCGGAATCTGTCCGGACCATGAAATCCACCCGCCGAGCATCTTCCCTGCATCGGTAAGATAAGTGGTATTGCCGGTTCTTTGAAAGAGAAACACACCGGCACGCGATACTGGTTCGGGGTTGAGAGCATTAATATACGATCCAACATACGTTGCGTTAGTGCAGCTCTCAGTATAACCACTTTGGACTACTGGAGATTGCGCTATATCCAAACCATATTCGTAGAAATACCCGTATGTATATGGATCGGTTCCAGTTCCAGTTCCTCCACTCATGCAAAGTGAGTTGGCTACTTCCCTGTAATACTCATTAAAAAAGAATTGTGACAGGCCATACATATAATCATACATATCTAAAAATCGGTTATATGATGGATACCAGTCCTGCATGACCCGCATTACCGTCCATAGAGCCTCAAAGTGTATTTGTGTATGAAAAAACGAGTGCAAGTCGCGGGACACGTTGGGAACTCCGTTTGAATCGGTCCCGAATACCGAATCAAGGCTAGAATCCCAATAGATATATCCCCGGCTCATATCGCGGCCCCTTGGCGTTCCAGAATAGCCGGAGGCGAAGGTTGGATTAGTGCGGGAATCCATCAGAGCATTAGTAAAAGTAGCTACTGGAGTTATATATGCACTGTTGCAGCTTCCTGTCTGGCAAGAAAACTCATATTCCAGGGCCATATTACGGTAGAGGCGGTTTACAGCACGAAAATATGGGTCATTGAAACTCATATCTCCGGAACCATTTGTCACGGTCGCCTGCCAATTTACCACTGGACCCCAGCCGATAAAACTATCCTTCAGCCGTTCGTCCCCACTCAGAAAATAGAGTAAGGGAACGCCCCGGCAATGCGCGTGCTCCTCATCAAACGGCTCACTGTTCACGGGGTCTTGGCCGGGGGCAGGATCGGTGATCGTAGATGTCGGGTAGACATCCGAATGGTATATCGCGCTATCAGCGATGAATCTGGTGAATTGTTCCCCGCTCAGATAGTTGCCCCCGTTGCCCGTTCGCAGAAAGTCTATCATGTTGAGCATATCATAGTCTGTCTCGTTTATCCCGCCTCCCTGGGGCCAGGGGTTGTACCGATAGACATTTGAGAATGGGAAGTTGGTATGGGGGTTGGCAGTAGTGCCGCCTCCCCAATCCAGGTAGCTCAGATTGCTTAAGTAAGTTGCCTCAGTGGCAGTACTTACCAATCCCGTCTCGCCGTAGATGGCTCCAGTGCTTGCATATTGAGTATATGGGGCATAGGCCACGAGCGGGTATTCGAGATGGTAGAGAATATTGGAAGCGGGGCTGAGAACGCTTGTCTCGAAGTCCCACATGATCTCTCTGGTTTCCTGCGCTCCGTAAGCAAATTTCAAGCTCGTTTTAGTATTGTACTTCGAGTACAGACTGACTACCACATTGGTATTCCCACTCGATCTTGTGAACTGAAAATCCGCAGGCCAATAAGCAGCCATCCATTTCTGGGCGACTGTCAGGCTGTTTGTACCGTCACTTAATTGGGCATAGTCCCCTGTGTGCTGGGTAGCATCGGTCCCGAGGCTATTGACCGCCGTACCGTTGTTATTTATGGCGAAGCCCAACAGAGTTGAGGTGGGGGTGTATGTACCGCCAGAACCGCTACAGCTACCGGGTATCGGCGGGTCCCAATCGCCATCGTTGCTGAAACCACACGCCGCCACGGTGTCGTACCCAAGCCGATATGAGGTGTAGCCTTGATAAAGATATGCCGTAGTGTTAGCCGCAAGGGTCTGCGTGGTCGTATCCGAGGTGCGGGAAAAGAGTGCGGTCTGGCTGCTGCCAAGGCCGCTGAGTTGAACTGTGGCGTCCATGCTGTTAAACAATACATCTGCCAGGTATGCCGATTGCTGGTTTGTCATCGACACAAAGCCCTTCACGTAGGACTTCCCGGCATAGAAGTGCAGACGCACAAGGTAATCCATAAGGCGTGTGCCGCTGGAGTTTCTGAAGCTCCCCGTAACCTTCACCACTGAGCGGACAGGGCCGTTTTCTTCTATTACGGCAGTAGAGTATGAATCATTATTTGACGTAAACGCGTTGTTCGAGGCATCCCGCATCGTCAAACCACCGGCATTGCCCTGCGAAACGACCGAAGCGCCATTAACTACGACTGAATCGAATAGATTGAAATTGGCCTTCTGTATAGAGAACTGCGACGTGCCGGTGTCGATGCTAATGGAGGAACCATTGTCCATGGCAAGATTCGATCCGCCGAAGCTGCCACTGCCCTTCGTGAGGGAGAAGGATGTATCCGAGCCGCCTGCCGTGACGCTATCCTGGAAATCGACTAGGACCCATTTTATGTTGCCGTCCGGCCAATACCCGAGGGCGCGAAATTGACCTTTAGACGCTCCTGACAAGCCTAGCTGATTTATATTCGTGATACTGGCGCTGTCAGGGAGTGGGATTCCCACAGTGACCGGATCGCTGGTCCTGGCAATCCCGGTTATGTCTGAGGGCAATGCCTCCTTGACGGTGAGCGGAACTGATGCCAGACCGGGTTGCGGAGCGGGCTTCGGAGCTGACGCCGTCACTGTAATGGCAGACGTTCTCGTAACACTTGTTGTGCCGGAAGTGGCGGTTGCCGTGATCGTTGCCGAACCGGCCGCAACACCCGTGACCAGACCACTCGAACCAACCGTAGCCACCGCGGTGTTGGAGGATGACCAGGCAA
>JBEKPW010000031.1:0-52000 GCA_049520315.1 Syntrophobacteraceae bacterium | reverse complement strand
TGCTTTTTCACTGCATCTGACAGAGTTGATCCCTCCTCAACGTCCTTTTTGATCTGTCGGATAACTCTTTTGAAATTCGCGTTGTCCTGTTGCTCCTGGAGAATATCCAGGCACTGGACAAGAGGGAGGCCCGCGTCGATCATCGTCGCAAACTGCCGAACGAATATGACTTTATCCTTATCCTTGACCTTTCCAGATATGGCCGGGAAATAGTCCCCCAGGGCCTTGGGCTTCACTCGCACGTCCTTTACGGTTATGCCCTTCCTGACCACCATCTGGCGTGCCAGAGGAAGATTGTCGGCCTCTATTTCTCCTTTTTGTTTTTTCCCGGTGCGATCCATGCCTGCCCATAGATAAACCGCCATTTCGCTCTCCTGTCGCGTCAAAAAACTATTTAGGAAGATATGACAGCGACATTGATTGCAAATTTCGGTCCAGAATCGTCTGGTGGGCAACCGTTCTTAAATATAGCAACAGTTTCATGGGGTGGGATTCGTAAAATATTGCTGAGTGGCAAGTGTCCATCCATTGGCTTTTGCACTCGGTCAAGTCCGAAGATTGACACTGCCGGAACGGAAAAGGACTGCTTACGCGTGCAAACCGGCTAATCTTTGGCCGAAGACCTTATGACCTCCTCAATGGACGTTGTCCCCTCCTTTAACTTATTAATGCCGCTGCGTCTTAGCGTTGTCATTCCCAAACGGATGGATTCCTTCTTTATTTCAGCAGCAGAGGCTCCCATCAGGACGAGTTCGCGAATCTGATCGTGCAGAGGCATGACTTCGTACAAGGCGATGCGACCCCGGTATCCCGTATCGTTGCAGGCGGGGCATCCCTTTCCGCGATAGCATGTGAATGTGCCCAGTTCCTCGTCCAGAAGCCCCAGGTCGAGCAATGTCTCAGGCGGGACATGTTCGACGATTTTGCATTCGCTGCACACTCGGCGAACGAGTCTTTGTGCGATTACCAGGTTTACGGCTGAGGCCACCAGAAAGGCTTCGACACCCATGTTGAGCATCCGGTTTATCGTGCTGGGAGCATCATTGGTATGGAGGGTGCTCAGCACGAGGTGGCCGGTGAGGGCCGCTTTCACGGCGATTTCCGCCGTTTCGAAATCCCTTATCTCGCCGACCATGATGATATCGGGGTCCTGTCGGAGAAACGCTCGCAGGGCAGCGGCGAACGTAAGGCCGATCGCCTCGTGCACCTGAACCTGGTTTATTCCGGAGAGATTGTATTCAATGGGGTCTTCAGCGGTCGAAATATTCTGGCTGGTTTTGTTGAGGTCCGAGAGCGCGCTGTAAAGAGTGGTGGTCTTGCCGCTCCCGGTAGGTCCGGTAACCAGCACCATTCCGAAGGGCAGGTAGATTGCGTCTCGAAAATTTTTGTACTGAACTTCTTCGAACCCTAGCTTGGTCATGTCGAGCTGAAGCCCGGCTTTGTCGAGAAGGCGCAATACGACCTTTTCACCAAAAAGTGTAGGCAGAACAGAGACCCTGAAGTCCATGTCGCGTCCCTTTGTCTTGAGTCGTATGCGTCCGTCCTGAGGGAGCCTCCTCTCGGCTATGTCCAGACGGCTCATTATTTTTACTCGTGAGATAAGGGCGTTCTTAAGATGGGAGGGTGGGCGCATTACTTCATAGAGCACGCCGTCTATACGGAAGCGAACGCGCATGGTCTTCTCATAGGGCTCCAGGTGAATATCGCTCGCCTGTTTTCGGATTGCATCCATCAAAATCAGGTTCACGAGCTTTACCACAGGGGCCTGCTCGGCAGCGGTTTCCAGACTCGAGAGGTCCATCTCGTCGGTTGTCTGCACCAGATCGAGATCGACTTCCTCCTTGAGCATCCCAAGAACATCATCCAGCGAGTCGTCTGCTGCAAAATAGAGTCCGATGACTTTCTTGATGACGTTGTCAGAGGCGACGTGAACCTGGATGTTTTTCCGGGTGAGGAAGCGAATGTCGTCGATGACGAACAGGTTGCCGGGGTCGGACATGGCAACGTGAAGGGTATTGCCCATAAGTCCGAATGGAACGGCCTGGTATTTGTGCATGATATCCAGAGGAATTATGCCCGCGACGTGTTTGGGCGAGCTAAGCTTGTATAGATTTACCTGAGGACAGCGAAACTGCTTGGCGATGAACTCCAAAAGAGTATCTTCATCGATTATGCCCAGCTTTACCAGGGCAGCCCCTATGCGCTCTCCGGTATGATGCTGCTCGTCGAGCGCGCGGTTGAGCTGGTCGTTGGATACAAGACCTTCCTGGACCAGCAGTTCCCCTATTTTCTTGGCCACAGTTCAAAATCCTTCCGAAGCGGTTTGCCGTCGCAAAAGCTTAATCTGGTCGGGAACAAGACTCGTTCCTGCAACCTTGCAACTCAATCCCCCCTTGCGCTTAAACATGCCTTTCCCTGGAGAGTTTCCGCTCCCATGTGGAACACATCTGGAAATACGTTCGTACAGCTATAATAAAATCGGCGCATCTAGTTCAATATTCAACTAAAATTGGAAAAAAAATATATAAAAAACTTGACAGCGATTAATTCCCGGTTATTATTCCCACCGTTTTCTCCGATTAGGAGAATAAAATCATATCAGAATAGGGGGTGGTTGTCATGGTTTGCTCAACAATGAAGGCGGGAGCCGAATGCGCCTTCATGACGAAAACGGGATGTGGCTACAACGGCGGTACCTGCCATCAGATCGTGGAGCAGTGCGAAGGATGTCAGCGCACTGTGGAATTTGCCGCCGGGAAGTTCTGCAGCAGCTATCCGAATCCTTCTATTAAATGGAGAGCCAGTGCCTGCAATTTTGCAACTCATAACAAGGTTGAACTGCAAGATCGGCAGAAAATCAATCCTCTCAAGGCTTCCAAAAGAAACAACAAGAAGAAGTAAAGTTCTCTGCTGGTTCGTGAGAGCGGCCTCCAGTGCGGCTTACGTCGCGGAGGTTTGCTCTCACCAATCCCCTTGCCTGTTTTAGCCGTGCATGTGCTGTCATTTACAGTTTCACTCTGAGTGCATAATCATTCTTGTTTTCGTTTGACTTCTCCTTTGCCCATCCGTTATGGATGTATGGGCGATATTTGGCATTCTGCTATCCCTGCCATACGCCGGGGCAGGCTTGCCGTCACGGCTCGTACCAGAAAGGAAGCGCAACAGTGGAACAAACTTTGATTCTGACCGGAACACAGGCTGCTGCAGAGGCGGCCAGATTGAGCCGTGTTCAGGTTGTGGCCGCCTATCCGATCACGCCTCAGTCCAAAATACCCGAGATCCTTTCCGGATATGTCGAACGAGGAGATTTGAAGGCCGAATTGGTTCGTGTTGAGAGCGAACATTCGGCAATGGGCGTGTGCATTGCCGCGTCCATCGTGGGGGCGAGGGCTTTTACCGCAACCGCTGCAAACGGCCTTGCCTACATGCATGAGCAACTGCACTGGGCCGCCGGAGCGCGGCTTCCATTAGTGATGTCGGTTGCCAACCGGGGATTGGGAGCGCCATGGACGATTCTCAACGATGCCCAGGACAGCATCTCACAACGCGACACCGGCTGGATGCAATTCTACTGTATGAATAACCAGGAAGTCGTTGATCTTACTATCGTCGCGTTCAAGGCTGCGGAGCAGCTTCTGATTCCGTGCATGGTCTGTTTCGACGGATTTTGGCTTTCGCACACTCTTATGCCGGTAGTGATACCTGACCAACAAAAGGTCGATTCGTTCCTCCCGCCCTATATTCCTTTTCACACGCTAGATCCGGAAAATCCGGTCAACATCAATCCGGTGGTCATGAGCGACCCTCTTCCCGACCCGGACGGGGTACTTTCTCCCAGCTATATGGGCTTTCGGTTCCGGCTCCAGCAGAGCCTGGAAGAGGCCCTTCCGGTTATAAGGCAAGCCGGCCGGGAGTTTGGTGAGCTTTTTGGCCGCTCCTATGAGGACCCTCTCTTCCGCTACAGGGCTGACGACGCCGATTTTCTTTTCATCACTATGGGGGCTCTTGCCAGCGAAGCGACCGAAACAGCCGACCTTCTGAGACAAGACGGTGTGAAAGCGGGCGTTCTGGGCGTTCGCGTATACAGGCCTTTCCCCGCAAGAGAACTGCTCGAAGCGGTCCGGGGCAGGCGTGGTGCCGCTGTCGTAGAGAAAGCCATCAGCTATGGATACCAGGGTGCACTTATGACTGAATTGCAGGCCTCTCTCTACAGGGAAAACGGGGGCGGTCCCGTGCTCTCCAACTACATCGTGGGCCTTGGTGGAAAAGATGTCTCAGCCACCGACCTGCTTCAGGTCGCACGCGAGAGCATTGCAGTTGCGCAAAGCGGTAAACAGCCCGATAAAGCGATATGGATCGGCCATGGGATTTAAAATATCAAAAAAAGAAAGATAATAGGCCATGTCTTCGCGAACAGCCATTCTAGACTACCCTGAGAAAGAATATATACTTCCGGGCAACCGGCTCTGCGCCGGCTGCGGAGTTACAATCGCTTACCGGTTTATTTTGAAGGCGCTCGGGCAGAAAACAATTATTTCCGTTCCTGCCTGCTGTGTTACCATTCTGCACGGCATCTACCCTAAGACGCCTATGTTGGCGACCACTGTCAACACGACCTTCGCCAGCACAGCGTCCACCGCATCAGGATTGGCAGCCGGTCTCAAAGCCACAGGGCGTGAGGACTGGAGGGTCCTTGCAATGGCCGGAGACGGTGGGACTTTCGACATGGGAATTCAGTCCCTGAGCGGCGCTGCCGAGCGAGGAGATAACTTTATTTATGTATGCTATGACAACGAAGCTTATATGAATACAGGCACACAGCGGTCTAGCGCTACCCCTGCCGGGGCCGTGACCAGTACGACCCCGATAGTGCCCAAAGAGCAACCCAAGAAAGACTTCATGCAGATAATGGATGCCCACAGCATCCCTTACCTTGCTACTGTTTCGTCCTCCTATCCGGGTGATGTTTACGATAAGTTTCTGAAGGCCAAAGACATAAAGGGAACCAGGTTTTTCCACCTGTCAGCACCTTGTCCGACCGGATGGTCGTATCCTACCAAAGATACCGTCAAAATCGGCCGCATGATGGTCGAATCCTGCATATTCCCGCTCTATGAGATCGAAAACGGCCGTCTTAACCTCACCGGTAAGAGCCTGAGAGTCGCCAAGAGCGGCAGAAAAAAGCCTATAGACGAGTACATAGCTCTCCAGGGCCGCTTCAAAAAAATCACCCGGGAACAGGTGGCCGAGTTTCAACGAAGAGTGGACGACAAGTGGCAGACACTGATGAAGAGGGCGGGGTTTTAACCCTGGTTTTTGACATAACGCTCGCTATAGCGTATCTATTCAGTGTGTGCATGTTCTCAATCCCATCCTGCAAGGCCCACTAATCGTGATGAGATATCTTATTGTGTGCCTGATAATCGCTGTTGCGGCCCTCTTTGCCACTGGCGCGGCCTGCGCGCAGGAACCAAAGATCAAAGACGTGATTCTCGCCACTACAACTTCGACTCAAGATTCGGGACTTCTGGATTACCTTGTGCCGATTTTCGAAAAGAAGACAGGCTACAGGGTAAAGACAATTGCGGTAGGTACCGGCCATGCGCTGGCTATGGGCGAGAAGGGCGAAGCGGACGTATTGCTCACGCACGCCGAGAAGGCCGAAAAGAAGCTGGTTGAACCGGGGGTTGTCCGAAATTACCGGCTGGTGATGCATAATGATTTCATCATCACAGGTTCGCCGGATGATCCTGCGAAGATTAAAGGAAAGAGCACCACCGAGGCGTTGAAGGCAATTTTGGGAAGCGGGGCTTTTTTCATCTCAAGAGGCGACGATTCAGGGACCAATAAGATGGAGCTTACTCTCTGGAAACAAACAGGGCTGAATCCAAAAGGGGCCAAATGGTACCTGGAATCAGGGCAGGGCATGGGCGCCACCCTCCTTATGGCATCGGAGAAAAAGGGTTATACCCTGAGCGACCGGGCAACCTACCTGGCACAAAAGCCCAACATAAGGCTCGATATACTCTGCGAAGGAGACCCTTCGCTTCTCAACATTTATCACGTTATGGAAGTAAACGCGGAAAAATTCAGTAAAGTTAACGCCGAGGGCGCCAAAGCGTTCGTCGATTTCATGACCTCGCAGGAGACCCAAAAGATGATAGGCGATTTTGGGAAGGACAAATTCGGGCAACCGCTGTTTTTCCCTGATGCAGGCAAGCAGATGTGATCTGGACTATCTCGCTTCCGGTTCGTAAAATGGTAGGACTGTCGCAAGGTGATTGTATGGGCCGGATTGTTTTTGATTAGCAGTTCGTTATATCTGGCTTGACATAACGACATTTTTGCGGTATGCGATTAACTGTAAGTTTTTCCCCTATTGGAAACCGGGTCTTCTTTTTGGGCCCGGTTTTTTATTTTTCCTCTTTTGATCCGTGAGTGAACAGGTCCCGGAAAAGCTCATCGGCAGAAGCCCTTGTGAGGTCATGGAGCTTTTCAAATCTTTCTATGATTTCTCCGGCGAACGGGGTAAGTTTGGAGCCCCCTCCTCTGAGACCTCCGGTTTTTCTGTCAAGAAGGTCTCGTCCCAGTCTTTTCTCGGTGGCCCGGATTTTTCCCCAAACGGCGCGGTAGCTCATTTGAAGTTCCTGGGCAGCCGCGTGAATAGAGCCTTGCCTTGTAACGGCCTGCAAGATATAGAGGCGGCCCGTCCCGAAAACCACCTGGCCGTTTTCGTCTTCGATCCAGACTTTAGATTTTACAGAAAGATTCGGAGGATTTGACATCTCTTTGTTTGCAACCTTTCCTGTGCGCATAAGCGTTTACCGGGGAGGAAACAGTTGACCTCGATGACGGGAAGATTGAAAGCTCAATCATCATAAAACTCTTGCATGGCATCAGAGTAATGCCCGTTTTCGCCGTAAATGTAAAAAGGCTGTTCGACCTTGAGTTCTTCCCCCCCGCCTTTGTGGCATTCAAGGTGAACAAGCCGGCTCGAACCGCGCGGATACGAGTAGATGATCGTCAGCCGCTTCGGGCTGAAACCGTGGTCGAGAGCAGAGCGCAGCAGGTTTGGGAGCCGTGTCGCAGGATAGACAAGGGCAACTCGCCCCCCCACTCTGAGCAGGTGCCGCGCAGCCTCGAAAACATCGGCTAGGGTCACAGTGAGTTCGTGGCGTGCAACGGCTTTTTGCCTGTCAGGGTTCATGCGGCCGGTACCCGGCTTTCTGTATGGAGGATTGCTGAGTGCCAGGTCAAAGCTGCCGGTCTCAAACCCGGATGAAATCTCACGAATATCCACCTGGTGAATCTCTATGCAGTCGGCAAAATTATTTTCTTTGACGTTTTTTCTGGCAAGCTCGGCGAGTTCCGGCTGAATCTCCACCCCCGCAATTTTACGCTCTGTCCTGGCCCGATATGCCAGCACTAGCGGTATCACACCACAGCCAGTCCCAAGATCTATCACGCGGTCCTCTTTTCTTATACGGGTAAGGCTGGCCAGCAGGACAGCATCAAGTGAAAAACGGTAACCTTTTTGTTCCTGGCAGACGCTTAATTTTCCGCCAAAAAGGGCATCACAGGTTTGCGGCCGTTCTTCTTTCAAAATCTTCGAAGTCAATAAATTTCCTCGTCGGTTGAAAGAGGGTTTATCACCAGTCCGGATATTACCTTCGGATAAAAGTAGGTGGACTTATGGGGCATTATGAGACCTGCGCTTGCAATTTCACCGACCTGTTCGATTCGTGTGTGATTTATGAAAAAGCCCGCGTCGAATCTACGGGATTTTACCGCGTTGAGAGCTTCAGCAAAATCATGCATGAAACTAATATTGCGTTCATTTGCGAGGAACTGGTCCGAGAGCCCGAGAAGGTCCCTGAGCACTACCTGGTCAAGCACGACGACATCAAGCGTTCTCAGCGGCAAAGGTGTCCCTTTCCGAGCCAGCAAAGATGAAACCACATCTCTTTTCGCCGTGAGCACATAGACGCTCGCCGCATCTTTGCAATAGAAACCGATTGTCGTATCCTTCCTCAAGCCTCCAGCCGTGATTGCCTCTTTCCATCTCAGTTCGCCGCCATTTTCAGACTCAAAGCGCTCAACATGAAAATAGTTTTTCGCTCTTTCAACAAGCCATTCACAGTCCTCCTGGCCGAGGTTTCTCAAGAGCCGGTGAGTGGGCAAAATGGTGAGCCCGGGTTCGTTCATATCCGTAAGGTATACCATTATGAACTCGTAGGGGGCATGAGGGTTCCCTCTGCCGTAACGCTCCCTGAGGGCTTTTCTGTAGTTCAGCGCGGTTTCGTAGCGATGGTGGCCGTCGGCAATAAAAATCGGCTTGTCCAGCGTGAGCCTGCGGACTTCCTCCAGTACCGGCCGGTCCGTTACAGGCCAAAGCCTGTGAGTCATACCGGCGAAATCCGTAAACGAGACCACAGGGCCTCCTCGTCTCCCGGAAGCAAGAGCGGAGTAGGCCTCTTCGTTCGAATCCGGATAAACTGCGAATACTGGACTCAGGTTTGCATCGCAGGCCAGCATGAGTGCCAGGCGCTCATCTTTTATGGTCTGGAAAGTTTTCTCATGGGGGCGGACCCTGCCCGATGAAAAATCCTCGAGCCGCAGGGCGCAAATGAAGCCCTTGCGGGTTTTGACCGGTTCGGAACCGTTCTTATAGTCCAGTTCGTAACAGTAAATGGACGGCTTCGGGTTGCGCACGAGAATTCCCTGATGCTTCCATTGCCTCATCCATGCGGCCGCTCTGGTATGGGGATTATCCTCGCTGGAGTCTTCCGGCGTCGGCAATCCCAGTTCCAGGCGGATGAAATTGTATGGACTTCTTTGGTGAAAGGTCTGCTGTTCCTCAGGGGATATAACGTCGTAAGGAGGAATAACCACCTGAGCGAGGTCGGGAACCATTTCCTGGTTATAACGCAATCCCCTGAAGGGAGCGATTTCAGCCATGAGCTTTGAAGGTCCTTTCTGCCGGTATGCTTTCGAGCATCGAGCGTTGGTAATGAGGACATTTTTGCTAACACAGGTTGGGTCGTTTTACAAACTGAAATAGAATATCGGAGGGGTCGGAGGCGGAACTAGTAGCTCGGAAGCCGTTTACGGGGGTGTGATTTTTGATCACTTGTTAGCCATATTAAATTATTATAACTCAACTGAGCGATTATACCTTGAGAAGGCCCGCAGTCTTTTGAGTAACAGGCCTTGCTCTGCGCGAAGCGGAGGATTTCACCAAGGGCGGATACCAGGCCCTGATTTTTCCATTTGGAGGTAATCAGGATGAATTGGGAATTCCTGATCAACGAAAACACTATTGCCTGCCTGCTTCCCGATACATATGCCCATTACCAAAGACCTTTACAGGGCGCTCTCACCTTGTTCCTCGAAGGGCTCTCCGCCCAACGTCAGGAGGCTATTGCTATTGAACAGGCAAAGCTCCCCCCAACAGCGACTGCATTGCAACGCTTAGTCCTGTTGGCTCGGAGCTGCCCTGTCTTGCACAAACTTGGCCAAACCCTGGCTAGAGACCGGACTCTCTCCGCCGAGTTGAGAGGGTGGCTTCAGCAACTTGAGTCTCTCGCCCCCTCAATTACCTTCGAAGCCGTTGAGAGCGCTCTAACGCAAGAACTCGGCCCGCTCGATCGCCTTGGGGTGACGCTCCTGCCTCCTGCCCTGGCGGAAGCGAGTGTTGCCGTCGTGGTTCCTTTTCATTTTTCAGGGGGGGAAGTGCCTCTGAATGCAGTGTTCAAGGTACTAAAACCCGGGATAGAAGATCGTCTTGAAGAAGATCTCGACATGTTGGAGCGAGTGGGATCGTTTCTGGATCAGAGATGCGATGATTTGCGAATTCCGCATCTTGACTACCGTGAGTCATTCGAACTGGTGCGGGACAAGCTCCAGTACGAAGTCCGGCTTGACAATGAACAGCACAACGTCTCTTTGGCGCGCGAATTCCACAAAGGAGATCCCTTGGTTCAGGTTCCAATTGTGCTGTTCGATCTGTGCACACCCCGCATCACCGCTATGGAACAGGTGATCGGGCAAAAGGTAACCGAATGCTGCCGGGATTCATGGAGTGAGAAGCTGCGAATGGCCAAGCTCGTCATCGAAACGTTGATTGCTCGGCCGATCTTTTCAAGAGCTGCTCAAGCGCCGTTTCATGGAGATCCTCACGCTGGGAACCTCTTCTCAACGAAGGACCGTCGCTTAGCCATTCTGGACTGGAGTCTGGTAGGCTTTCTCTGTGAGCCCGAGCGCATCTCGATCATGCAAATCATGTTGGCAGCGATGGCTTTTCGCGCTGAAAGAATCGTCGCTGTTCTCAGCGGACTGTCGAAGAGGCAACCCATCGACCTGCCGGCCCTCAGGGCTATCGTTTACAAATGGATCGGGCGTATACGAGATGGACATCTGCCGGGATTCACATCGCTGACGAGCCTGCTTGATGAGGCGGTCCAGAACGCTGGTCTGCGCTTCGGAGCAGACCTCATGCTGTTTCGGAAGGCTCTCCTTATGGTTGAGGGTGTGGTCACCGACATGGCAGGCGGAAGTGGGCTGATCGATCAAGTGCTTCTGAACGAGTTCGTTTTCCATTTTTCTGCCGAATGGCCCTGGCGATTTTTGTCGTCACCGGATTCCCGCTCATTTGCCACTCGAATCTCTAACACGGATTTGGCCGAACTGATGCTGAACTTGCCATGGATGGCCATCCGATTTTAGCTGGTGTCCATCCGGAAACCCCCCGATGAGACACTGGCAGTTTTTGATTCGGAAAAGGAGTCTTTTAGGACAAAAATCCGGACGGAAACTGACGGGATCACAACCATGGTCGCTGAACCATGAAGCACCGCTTCGCTTTTGGGACCTGCCTGAATCTGCCCACCGCAACTTTCTACCAGAAGGGCCCGCTGTCTTCGAACAGGCGCTTGCCGGCCGAATCGGCAGAAACGATCCCGGAAAAATCGGCGGTAAATTGGGGCGCGCCTATATAGTCAATAATGCGGCAAGCGAGGTCCATCCAGCGGGTGGAAGAATCCATGATGGCCCTGTCGCTGCTTGCGGCGACGCACCTGTCGAAGGGAAATTCGCACTCCGGGACCGGTGTGGCCCTTGCTCCCCCTGAAATCCCTTCCCTGATGAGTCTGTTGCGATAGATGGCCGCAAGCTCACCGCTCCGGCTCATTGGTTCGTCGAAGAGGAAAAGAACCTGACCGGGCGGAAATTCCTCGAAAAACCTGAACACCATGTCCAGGGCCACATTGCTCGTCTCGGTCATGCGGTACCTGTAGGACAGGCCGGCAAGGTCCCTCAGCGCACCGTCGTTTGCCTTGAGCAGCGGCCTGTTTTCAATGTAGCTCTCGACAGTAATCTGTACGTTATGGCCGTCCACGACAAGCAATTCCCGCTGCCAGCCCGGCCCCATTTCGCGTTTTTTGCGCCTGGCGAGGGCTTCCTTTTGGCTGAACAGCCCTCGGCTGAGCAGCATGCGTTCGAGTGCATCCAAATTATACCTATTTCCCGTAAGATCGAGGGCGGCCCTTCTCGGATAGGACTTGTTCAAAAGAAAAAAGAAATCGGCGGCTGCCTGGTACAGGAGCCATTTTCGCATTGAGCTTACCATCTCTGCACTTTTTCACTCATTCGGCAGCAGGCGGCCCGACAGGCTCCTCCGTATTACGCAATTCCCGCCGTAGCACCTTGCCCACAATGGTCATGGGCAGCGAATCCCTGAACTCGACCTCTTTGGGGACCTTGTAAGGCGCCAGCTTTTCTCGACACCAGTCGAGGATTTCTTGCCGGGTGAGGGTTTCACCCTGCTTTGGAACGATGAAGACTTTGACCGCCTCGCCTTTTTGCGGATGGGGCACCCCGATAGCTGCAGCCTCCCGCACCTTGGGGTGCTCGTAGAGCACTTCCTCTATCTCGCGTGGATAGATATTGTACCCGCCTGATATCACCATGTCTTTTTTGCGGTCTACGATGAAGACATAACCGGAACTATCCATGGTAGCAAGATCACCGGTATAGAGCCATCCGTTCCGGAGGGAATCCAGGGTTTCCTTTTCATTTTTCCAGTAACCCTTCATCACCTGTGGCCCGCGAACGATCAGTTCGCCGATCTGGCCTGCCGGCATCTCCATGGTTCGGGTTTCCGGATCGACTATACGGCAATCGGTGTCGGGCAGTGCGATCCCGATCGAGCCGGGTTTGCGCGTCCCCTCTATTGGGTTTGCGTGCGTAACAGGACTGGCTTCCGAGAGGCCGTATCCTTCGACGATTTTGCTACCCGTTTTCTGTTCGAATCTGCGCATAACCTCGACCGGCATCGGGGCAGCCCCGGTGACGCAGACCCGGATCGAAGTAAGGTCGAAAGAATCTATTTTCGGATGAGCCATCAGCGCGATGTAGATTGCCGGGACCCCCGGAAACATAGTCGGCCGCTTCTTCCTTATAGTCTTTATGAGTTCGTCGGCATCGAAGCGCGGCATTATGATGATGGCGTAACCGGCGTAGATGGCGAGGTTGAGAGCCACTGTCATGCCGAACACGTGAAAAAAGGGCAGTACACCCAAAATACGCTCTTTGCCATACTCTAGATCAGGAAGCCACGACACGAGCTGCAAAACGTTTGACAAAATGTTTCTGTGAGTGAGCATCGCGCCCTTGGAGATCCCTGTTGTCCCGCCGGTGTACTGAAGCAGGGCCACACTGTCGGGATGCGCTGCACAGGGAATTGGATCGGGCCTGTTCTCATGGATCATCTTTTGTAGGCTGAAGACATGACTTCCGTCGTAGGGGACGGAGGTGAACAGCTTTTTGAAGCGGGCCTGAACCGGGTAGAGATACCGAAGAGGGAAGGGCAGGTAGTCCTTTATGCTGGTTGCTATGGTCGTGCGGATTCCCGTTTTGGGCAGGACCTTTTCAACTTTCGGGTAGAGATGGTCTAGAGTAAACACTATTTCCGCATCGGAGTCCGTCCACTGATGAACGAGCTCGCGTTCCACGTAGAGCGGATTCGTCATAATGACGATCGCTCCCAGCCAGAGTGCGGCGTAATACGCTATTATACACTGGGGAGTGTTTGGGAGCATTATGGCTACTTTGGTACCCTCGCCCACTCCCATCCGCTTAAGACCGTTCGCCAGCCGGAGCACATGGTCCCATAATTGGCGGTAGGTTAGCCTATGGCCGAAGAAGTCGGTTGCGATACTGTCGGCAAAGAGCCTGGCGTTTTGCTCCAGGATAAGGGGCAGGCACGTTTCAGGATACTCCCGTGACAACGGAACCTCCGGGTCATAACTCTTCTGCCAGATTCGGTCCATTCGTTTTCCCCCGGGCTGTCAAGTTTCATTTGAGTTCGTGGACAATGCCGGTTACCATCTGCCTTCTATTGGCATGCGGAAGGCCTATTCTACAACTTTTCTTAGCAGGACCCATTAAAATTAAATGTGCATTGCATTTATGCATGAGTCCGGGTTTGGCTTACTCCGGCTCAAACTCCGGAGAACCGTGGGCTAAGAGGAGCGCAGCCCACCAAGTCTTTCTCCGGAGGGTGAACAAGTGCCGGGCGCACACGACACGAAAAAACGCTCCTTAGCTGCATTGCTATTGAAGGGTTCTCCAACCCCTTTTCACATGGCCCCATCCAGGTCAAGTATCCAGAGAATTTTTTTGCACTCGGTTGCAGGCCGCCCTTTGTTAACACAGCTTCTCATGTTAAGATTTCGCGCTGTAAGTTCATGACAGACTAATTCATGCCGCTCAGATGCATACCCCTGATCCTCATGGAGCGTGGATAAATATGAAGAGCCCTCCCATAAAGGTTCTTCTCATCGATGATGATGAGGACGACTACATAGTCGTACGGGACCTACTCTCAGATATCTCTTCCATGGAATTGATCCTGAAGTGGGTTTCGGATTACGAGGCTGCACTGGATGCAATCCTTTCAAGCGAGTTCGATGTCTGCCTGCTGGACTACCGGCTTAAGGAGCGAAATGGGCTGGAACTCTTGCAAGAGGCCGTAAGCCGTAGCGCTATGACTCCGATCGTTTTTCTCACCGGCCAGGGAGGCTACGATCTGGATCTTGAGGCCATGAGTAAGGGAGCAGCCGACTGGCTTGATAAAGGCGAGCTAAGCTCCACCCTTCTTAAGCGCTCCATCCGCTATGCGATAGAACGGCAGCGCAAGCGGGGGGAGCTGATTAAAGCCAAAAGGGTGATCCAGGCGCTCAGTGAGTGTAATCATGCAGTGATCCACATCGAAGATGAGTTTGAGCTGCTGCACGCGATTTGTCGCATCGTGGTGGATGTGGGTGGTTACAGGATGGCATGGGTGGGATATGCCGAAGAGGAGCAGGATCAAACGGTCACACCTGTTGCTAAATACGGCTATGAGAAAGATTATCTTGAGACGATCAAGGCCACATGGAAAGATGCCGAGATGGGAAGGGGTCCTGCCGGTACCTGCATCCGCACTGGCTTTCCCAGCATCGTTCGTTCGGTTGGCAATCAAGGGGAGTTTGCACCCTGGCAAGTGGAGGCTTCAAAGCGAGGCTATGCTTCAATCATAGGTCTCCCCCTGCTTCTCGATGGACGAAGGCTGGGAGCACTGACCATCTATTCTTCGGAAACGGATGCTTTCGATTCGGAAGCAACAGAATTCCTCGTGAAATTATCGGGCAATCTTTCTTATGGTGTAGGGGTGCTAAGGCTGCGTAAAGCTCGAATGCAGGCTGAAGAATCGCTAAAGCAAGCCAATCTTGATCTGGAAAGGCGGGTGGATGAGCGTACTGCCGAACTGATTAAAGTCAATGCGGAACTTACGAGAGAAGTGGAGGAACGCAGGCAGGCCGAGGATGCGCTGCGGCTTAGCGAAAGGAGTCTTAATAGAGCGGAGTTGGTGGCCCGCTTCGGCAACTGGGCGCTTATTCCCGGGTGCGATAAGGTGGAGGCCTCAGAGGGTGCGAGAATCATTTACGGGTTGGAAGGCAGCGAGTGGTCCATACCCAAAATACAGAGGATCCCCCTCCCGGAGCATCGCGACATGCTCGACAAGGCCCTTAATGGACTGATCGAAGAGGGCAAACCGTATAATGTGGAATTTAAGATCCGCAGGCCGGCCGACGGAAAGATCATAGATATTCATTCCATAGCGGAATATTCTCCCGAAAAGCGAGTGGTGTTCGGCGTCATACAGGATATCACCGAACGTAAGCAGATGGAGAAAGCGCTCTTTGCAAGTGAAGAGCGGCTGCGCACTTTGATGAACTCGACTCCGGACATCGTGTGCTTCAAGGATGGCGAGGGGCGTTGGCTCGAGGCAAATGATGCTGAACTTGAGCTCTTTGATCTCAAGGGAGCCGACTACAGGGGAAAGAAGGCTGAGGAGCTTGCCGAGTTCAGCGAATTCTATCGAGAAGCTCTTCTCGCCTGTGAGACGACCGATGAACTGGCATTTCAGAAGCGTGCGTCAACGCGCGGTGAAGTGATCATTCCGCGTCCGAACGGAACGGCAATGGTCTATGATGTAATAAAGGTTCCACTGTTCCACCCCGATGGAAGGCCCAAATGGATTGTGGTCTTAGGCCGGGACATTACCGACCGCAAACATGCGGAGGTGGCTCTGCGGGAGAGCGAGGAGTTGTATCGCACGCTTGTCAGCCTATCCCCCGACGCTATCTCTGTGGTGGACCTGAATTGCTTGCTTATCGTCACTTCACCCAGGGCCTTGCAAACGTTTGGAGATTCGTCTGATGGCGAGGTTCTAGGACGCAATATATTAGCTTGGGTTGCCCCTGAAGAACAGAACAAGGCGGCTACGAATATACAGCGGCTCCTGGCAGAAGGAACACTCACAGATTCTGAATACACACTGATCAGAAAGGATGGGACCCGCTTTATCGGAGAGGTCAGTGCTGCGGTCATTCGTTCTCCCGACGGCACTCCAACGAGTATTATTATTATTACACGTGACGTCACCGAGCGGAAACGGGCCGAGGAGGTACTACGGGAAAGTGAGCAGCGCTTCCGCAGCATGGTCGAAAATTCCCCATTTGCCTACCAGGCCCTCGACATCGACGGGTGTTATATTGATATTAACCAGGAACTCTGCGACCTGCTCGGTTACCGCCCTGACGAACTCCTGGGCAGGAGCTTCGGCGAGTTCTGGCCGGAGAACACCCAAGCGATCTTCACCCAAGCTTTCGAAACCTTTAAACGCGATCGTCAGGTCAACAGCGAACTCCTCCTGATCGCCAAAGACGGACGGGAAATCAACGTCATCCTTGAGGGTCGCATTGAGCTAGACAATGAAGGCAACTTCCTTCGCACACATTGCATCTTGACGGATATCACAAGGCGCAAGCTGGCGGAAATTGCGTTGCGCCAGAGCGAGGAACGTTTCTCGAGGTTCTTTCGCGCCACTCCCGTCGGCACCAGTATCAGCCGCGTCAACGACGGTCAATTTGCCGACGTCAATGATGCATTCCTTAGCTTATTTGGCTACACACGCGAGGAGGTCATCGGTCAAAATCCATTGAAGCTGAAAATGTATGCCAATCCTGAAGACCGGGCGAAGATGGTCGAGATACTGCAAGAGCAAGGCAGGATACAGGACTTTGAAACCCGGTTAGTCAGGAAATCCGGTGAAATTAGGGATGCAAGTATCTCTGCGGAGATGATCGAGTTGGACGGGCAGCAATATGCACTGGGCCTTACGCACGACATCACCGAGCGCAATAGGGCGAAGACGGAAAAAGAGAAACTGGAGGCGCAGTTGTTTCAAGCCCAGAAGATGGAATCGGTGGGGCGGCTGGCCGGCGGCGTGGCGCACGATTTCAACAACATGCTGGGCGTAATCATCGGCCGGGCGGAAATGGCTCTAAATATGGACGCCTCCACTGACGGACTCCAGCACAACCTCCAGGAGATCCTAAATGCGGGCCTGCGTTCAGCGGACCTTACCCGTCAACTGCTGGCTTTTGCCCGCAAACAGACCGCCGTCCCGAAGATACTGGATTTGAACTACACGATCTCGGGAATGCTCAAGATGCTGCGGCGCCTGATCGGCGAGGATATCGCCCTGGTCTGGGCGCCGGCACTCGATCTCTGGAAAGTCAAAATTGATCCCTCCCAGGTTGACCAGATTCTGGCCAATCTTGTCGTCAATGCCCGCGATGCCATTTCCGGAGTAGGCACCATCACCATGAGGACCGAGAACGTTGTGATCGATGATTCCGACAGGGCAGAGACCCCTGAATTCATTCCTGGAGAATACGTCCTGCTGACAACGAGCGACACCGGCGAGGGCATGAGTAAGGATGTCTGCGAGAAGATCTTCGAGCCTTTTTTTACCACCAAGGAACTGGGAAAGGGAACCGGGCTGGGATTGTCCACAGTCTACGGCATCGTTAAACAAAACGAAGGTTTTATTTATGTCGCCAGCGAACCGGGAAAAGGAACCAATTTCAAGATCTACCTGCCGCGGTTCGACGCTGAAACCGCACAGGTAGCCTCTGAGGAGATGGCTGGCAAGCCCCCGACAGGCACCGAAACCATCCTGCTGGTCGAAGACGATGAAGCCATCCTGAACCTCAGCAAGATGATTCTCGAAAACTTGGGCTACACAGTGCTTGCGGCACTGGCTCCGGGACAGGCCATTCATCTTGTCCAAGATCATCCGGGAGATATTGACCTGCTGGTCACCGACGTAGTGATGCCGGAGATGAACGGGCGAGAACTGGCGGCACGGCTTGGCGCCATCCGGCCCAAGCTCAAGTGCCTGTACATGTCAGGCTATAGCGCCGACGTGATAGCACATCGAGGCATTCTGGACGAAGGAGTAAACTTCATTCAGAAACCTTTCGGCAGCGATGATTTTGCGGAAAGAGTAAGACAAGTGCTGGACCACTTCGAATAGATGGCTCCTCAGCTAATCAGTTATATATTCTCGTCTCCAGCAAACCTGTTGTTCTCCTGTCAATCCTGTTAATCCTGTCAATACTGTCAAAATCTCCCGCTCCCCGCTTCATTCCTTATGATCCAGTACCTCGCCAAGAGTTGACATTGCAAAGGAACACTCGATCAGGACACGCATCATAAGGACAATGGCAACGGCATTGAGCACTCCGCAGGCGACCCACGCCTGAGCAGCGGCTGACGCGGCTCCCAGGGCGGCGAAAAACAGGGTCATGAATATCCCGGCGGGAGTGCAGCGGGGCCAGCCTTTTAAACGGATGAACTGATTTCCGCCGCCGTGCTCTTCCACGGCCATAAGCACGCGAACCGAACCCAGCAGACCTCCGCGCAGTTCCAGGTCCCAGCCGTCAAAGTCGCCGCCTCGCAGTACGACTGTCCGCAGTGCCCTTACCCCTGCCTCGACCGATTCGAGCCAGGCGATGGGGGAGTGCCACTGTTGGCTCCAGATCGTGAAAGTTTTAGGCCACGGTAGAGGAATCGCTATGCCGGAAGCGACGCCGCATCTGCGCCAGGGGGTTAAACCGAGTTTGATTCTGCCTATCAGGCGCGCCATCGGTTGCATGAGATGGAGAAAAGCGGTGAGCGCCTTTAGCCTGCGCCGTTGTGTTGCCGGGAAGTTGAGGAAAGACAGCCTGGAGGCGCATGATACCGCATGTGCCACCGGCAGGGAGGCGGCCAGAAGGAAAAGAGGGAGCGCCAGAAGAAGGGGGCGCCACTCCAGTCCCAGCAGCGAAAAGAAGCCAAGAACCGCCACTATGACTATCCACTCGGGCATGAGGGGCAGCGACCACAGAAGGCTGGGGGCGGGCTGGTAGATCGATTGAAAAAGAGCGCTGCCCCATGTGCCCTGATAGATTCTGCCACGAAAGCAGCCCAGAAGATGTTCAAAGCCCTTGAAGTAGATCCTTCCGGCCCAGGGGATATGACCGGCGGCATTGTATTTTTCAGGCCATTTGCGCTCCAGGTAGCCTTCGGCCTTCCCGTAGTTCAACTGCTGTTTCCAGTAGCATTTGACGGAATTGCGGCGGTGGTGCCATACCATCGCGGCTGGACAGAAACCGAGTGTCCATCCGCGCTCCAGAAGGCGCCAGCAAAGATCGACGTCGTCTCCGGCGATCCGGAACTGATGGTCGAAACCGCCGATTGCCTCCAAAGCGGCTTTTCGGAAAGCCATGTTGCAGCCCGGAAGGTGCTCGGCTTCGAGGTCGGTCAGAAGGACGTGCACTGGCCCCCCCGGCGCGTTTGCTACGCATTCGGCTACAGCGCCGTCGTCGGCGGGAGGGATATTCGGGCCGCCAACCCCAACGTGATCGGTCGAAAGAAAAGTCGCCGCAAGATAAGTAAGCCACTGCGGGTCAGGAACCGCATCGTCGTCGGTATATGCGACAATTTCACCCTTTGCGGCGCGCATTCCGATATTGCGGGCGTTGCTCAGGCCGCCGTTGGGAATAGAAATCACCCTGAATCCGTACTCTTTAGCTATTATCTCAGTGCCGTCGGTGGAACCGTCGTTTACGATGATTACCTCGAAGTTGGGATAATCGACCCTGCGGAGGCCTTCCAGGCATGCGCGGATTGTCCGCTTCCCGTTGTAAGTGCAGACGACAACCGAAATGCTCGGCCAGTTTAGATCGGCAGGGAAGGGGACTTGGGAGTAAGCCTTGCTGACGCTTGCCAGCGATAGCTTGGGATTGCGGTTTCGGTCGGTCAACCCGAACCCCCAGTCTTCGATATCAAAGCCACCCCTGTGCCATTCATCGGTCCAGGAAAAGACAAAAATACCGGAACACCCGGTAGCAAAAGTTGACCTGATCTGCCACTCCAGCGTCGAAGCCTGAGCGTCCTGGCCGTTCCGCATGCTGTCCAGACCGATTTCGGCCATGACCAGCGGCTTTTCGCCTGCAAGGTTCTGAAGGCGCGCCAGGTATCCTTCAAGCTTTTCCCTGGTTTCAAGATAGACGTTGAAGGAGACGAAATCGACGAAAGGAAGTTCCAGGTATTCGGTCGTTGGAAAGTTCACGTAAGTAACCAGAGCCTCCGGGTCAACCTCTTTTACCGCTTTGTACAGCCGCTCGAGGAAAGACTCAATGCGCCGGCGCCCATGCCAGCGCACAATCGAAGAGGGAATCTCGTTGCCGATAGTAAAGCAAAGTACGGCGGCATGGCCGGCGCATGCCTTTACGCCTTCGCGCACCCGGTGCACGATATCTTTCGCCAGTTTCTTGTCATCCAGGAACGTAATGTGCTCTTCCCACGGCAGTCCGATCATGACTCGCAGGTTGTGCTTCAGTGCTATATCAAGAAGCCATCTGGGAGGCACGGTGTAGGTTCGGACCGCATTGATGCCGCTTGAGGCCATTTGCGCGAAATCGCGGTCAACCGTCGCCGGATCGTGGTACTGGCAACCCTGCTCGTCAGGCCTGAAAGGACCGTAGGTGACCCCGCGGATGTAGAATTTCTCATCGCCGACGTAGATGAACTTTCCCCTTACGATGGTCCGGACGCCTTCCCGGACAGCAATATGCCTGGGGGGATTTAGGTAGAACTCGGCGATGCCGCTCGACTTCGATGTTTCAAAAAGCGGCCGCTGCGCGGGTTTTTCTTCTGGAAATCGTAGAAGATCTCCAGCATGCTTAAACTTCTTTGAATTTGCACCCTCCAGTTTGACCTCGGGCCGCAAAAATCGGCTGCCACGATCCGGAGGCGGGGGAACCGAATCCGCGATTCCCACCAGGTTTGGTTGGATTTCGGGATCCTCGGCTGATACATCGGATGCTGCATTGCTTAGCCTGCTTTTTACCATCTCTTTCCTCTCCCAAGGAAATGTCCAAACTCTACGCTCCGCGTAGGTGTACGTTAGACATTAGACATGGCAATAAACGTACCATCACTTAAGGTATTAATATTGTTGTTAAATCCTGTCAGTTCGAAAAGCCTCTAGCTTGGAGGTTACGATTTTTGCGCACTTTGGTTACGATTTGTGCGCGTTTGACCACGTCTGACAATTTTTGTAACCGGTTTTACCGCTCTTTCTGCAAAGGCATCTTTGCTTTTCTAAACAGATTCTTGTTAAAAAAACCGGCGATAACTATACTTGTCTCCATCCGGAAACTCCGGAAAGAGACCAACAGTTTACAATTCGGAAAGGAGGCATTTTTAGCTCTGGCAAGGAAATCGATGGGTTGCGCGGAGGCGTACATAATCTGGTCATTCCTTTCACCGGCTTTAGCCGGAAGCGGTACCGCGTCTGGTCATGGACAGGTCAGGGATAGCGTTGAGACTAGTGATTGAGGCCGCCGAAGCCTCTACGGCCATGGCCGTAGGCAGTGGCCAAGTGGCAGGCGGTCCCGCCGCCCTTGTCGGGATTGCTTGAACACTCCTCATCAAAATGATCCGGCATTGGAGATTGATGAATTCAGATCTTCTTGAAGTAAAAGACTTGAAAACATATTTCCTGACCGAGGCGGGGACCGCGCGGGCGGTGGATTCGGTCAGCTTTAAGATGTCCGAAAGACAGGTGCTGGGAATAGTGGGCGAGTCCGGATGCGGCAAAAGCGTGTGCGCCCTTTCCATTTTGCGCCTTGTTCCTCCCCCGGGGATAACGGCAGGTGGTGAGATCTGGTTCCGTGAGAAAAACCTCCTTTCGATTCCGGAATATGAAATGCAATCGATACGGGGCAACGAAATCTCGATGATTTTCCAGGAGCCTATGACTTCGCTCAACCCCGTTTTCCGGGTCGAAGACCAGATCGCTGAAGTTCTGTTGTGGCACAAGCGGATTTCGAAAAAAGAGGCCCGCCTTCAGGTCATCGATCTTTTGCGTCGGGTGGGTATCCCATCGCCCGAGATCAGGATGAGGGACTATCCGCATCAAATGAGCGGGGGCATGCGCCAGCGCGTCGTGATAGCGATGGCGGTAGCCTGCAATCCTCGCCTTATTATCGCGGACGAACCCACCACCGCTCTGGACGTAACAATTCAGGCACAGATACTTTCGCTTCTCGATGATCTGCGCCAAACACACGGAATGGCGATTTTGCTCATTACCCATGACCTTGGCGTAATAGCCGAGATGGCCGAACAGGTACTTGTGATGTACACCGGCCGGGTTGTGGAGCACGCAAGCGTAAAAGAGCTTTTCGAAAATCCCCTTCACCCTTACACTCAGGGGCTCATGCGCTCCATACCCAGCCGCGTGGTCGGCGAGGACAGAAGCAGGCTCGAACCAATCCCGGGCGTCGTTCCAAGTCTGCTCGCGCTGCCGCCCGGCTGCAAATTCAACACCAGATGCCCGTGGTCTTTTGACCGCTGCTTTCGAGAAGAACCTGAGCTGCTTGCGTCCGCCGGGGCTCACCCGGTGCGCTGCTGGCTATATTAGGATGAAGCGGGAAGGAAGAAGCGAGAAGCTGGAAACAGCAAAAGGGGAGAATGGTTTTTTCTTCCTGCTCCCTGCTCCCTGCTTCAAAGATTCTATTAGGAGGGTTGTGCTTGCTTCAAAGATCGGAGCTTCTAAGAATTAGCGGTGTCAAAAAATACTATCCCATAACCGAGGGTCTGTTTCGCCGGGAAATTGGGACTGTCAAGGCTGTGGACGGAGTGGACCTGGAGATCGGCCGGGGTGAAACACTGGGTCTGGTGGGAGAGAGCGGATGCGGAAAATCCACCTTGGGCAGGGTGATTCTTGGGCTTGAACCTCCAACGGAAGGTCGGGTCTTATTTGACGGACAGGACCTCTCTTCTGTGCGTGGCGAAAAATTGCATCAGTTCAGGAGGCGCATGCAGATCATATTCCAGGACCCCTACTCCTCGCTTAATCCGAGGCAGACCGTGGGGCGCATTATCGGGGAAGGTCTGGTCATACATCACATAGGGACTCCTGCCGAGCAAAAGGAAAGTGTGCGCAGGATCATGGAGGTCGTTGGCCTTCGCCCCGAGCACATCAGCCGCTACCCGCATGAGTTCAGCGGCGGACAGAGACAGAGGATCGGAATAGCGCGCGCACTGGCTCTCCACCCTGAACTGGTTATATGCGACGAGCCTCTTTCCGCACTCGATGTCTCCATACAGGCACAGGTGATTAACCTCCTCAAGGATTTGCAGCAGGAGTTCAAACTGACCTACCTTTTCATTTCGCATGATCTCTCGGTTGTGCGCCACATCAGCGACCGGGTTGCCGTTATGTACCTCGGGCAAGTCGTCGAACTCGCAGAGGCCGTGGAACTGTTCAGCAACCCTTGTCATCCTTATACTCGGGCGTTGCTCGAAGCAATCCCGCTGCTGGACCCGAACCGTCCAAAGAAACATTGGAGTGAGGCAAGCGAATCCTCCGCACCGGCGCTTCCCGAGTGCTGTGTTTTTCAGCCGCGCTGTTCTCAGTCGGAACCGGAGTGCGAAAAGATTTCACCCGAACTCCAGGAAATATCGCCCGGCCACTGGGTCAAATGCCGGGCTTATCATCGGCTTTCCCCGCGTCTGTAAGGCCTTGAAGGCACGGGCGGCCAGTGTCCTGAGTCAGAAATCCACTGCATGAGAACTGAGTCTCAGGCCGTCATCCAGTATTTTCAACAAAATTCAGATACTTCTTGGCTCCGTCTTTCGCCGGGGTGACGTAAGTGTTGGCCCCATTCCCAAGCTTGGATTATGTTCGCAACTTTTGACTCAGGACACTAAGCGAGCGCTGAAATTATGAAACCGAAGTCGAAGTGCGAGGTTGTCAACCTGGCCTCTTAGCGACCTCTGTTTACATAAACCCGCCCACTGCGTTTTCATTTCAAGTAAGTGGAAACCACAAAAATCCCGGATCTTTATCTATAGTAAATCAGTATGATATGAAATAGTCTTTAAAAAAGGTCTTCCAAGAGATCTCTTAACTAAACTTGATTGCATTGTATTTTTAATATGATGGCACGTAGGCGCGGAGTGCCGGGGCGATATCGGTGCAATTTTCTTTTAAGGGAGAACAAATAAATGTTTGTAAAATTTCAATCATTGTGCACAATAGTAAAACGAATTATGTTAGAGTAAACCGCAAATTGTGCCGCATATAAGATAGGTAAGAGAAGCATAATGGTTTTCATCGACGAGGGAGTGCTCGAAAAGGCGTAAGTTATTTGCTCATCTTTCTCGACTCTTTGGAGCTAAGGTCCGGTTTTTGGGATGGCGGGAAAATACGACGTAATAGTGATAGGGGCTGGCCATGCCGGCTGCGAGGCTGCGCTTGCCGCTGCGCGACTGGGCTGCAGGACCTTGGTTATGTCCATTTATCTGGATACGGTCGCCCACATGCCCTGTTCGCCCTCAATAGGCGGAATCGGCAAAGGCAACCTGGTGAGGGAAATCGATGCACTCGGGGGAGAGATGGCTAAGGTTTCCGACCGGAGTGCGATCCAGTTCCGCTTGCTGAACACAAAAAAAGGACCTGCCGTTCGCGGCACTCGGACTCAGAACGACAAAGTGCGCTATCGAACTGCGATGAAGCACGAATTGGAGCTTCAGCCAAATCTGGAATTAAAGCAGTCCCTGGTCGAGTCCCTGCTTATCGAGGACGGAAAGATATCTGGAATAATTGACCAGTTCGGGGTCTTATACGAATCTGCGGCGGTTGTTGTATCAACGGGGACTTTTTTGCACGGGCTCATCCATGTTGGGAAGAGCCGGATTCCGTCGGGCAGGGCGGGCGAGTTCCCGTCCATCGCGCTTGCCGACCAGTTGCAGGATCTCGGGTTTGTTTTTGGCAGGATGAAAACGGGGACTCCGGCCCGAATCCTCCGCAGGAGCATCGATTTCGGCTCTTTTCGCGAACAGCGGGGCGATCCCGAACCCAGACCTTTTTCACTGTTTACCGAAAATCTGCCTCTGCCACAAGCGCCATGCTACATTGGGCGTACGGCAGAACGGACCCACGATCTCATTCGCCGCCATATTCATCTTTCTCCACTGTACAACGGGGCCATCCGGGGTGTTTCGGCGCGCTACTGCCCGTCGCTGGAAGACAAGGTGATGAAGTTTCCTCATAAGGATTTTCATCAGATCATTCTGGAGCCTGAAGGTTTGGATACTGAGGAGATATATGCCAGCGGCACGGGCAATTCGCTTCCGGTTGAAATTCAGCTTAATTTGATTCATTCGATCCCCGGGCTTGAATACGCCGAGATAATGCGGCCTGCCTACGCAATCGAATATGATTTCATTCAGCCTACGCAACTTCATCCCACTCTTGAGACGAAACTGGTGGAGGGCCTTTTCCTAGCAGGTCAGATAAACGGGACCTCCGGCTATGAAGAAGCGGCTGCTCAAGGAATGTGGGCCGGCCTGAACGCCGCCCTTAAGGTTCAGAAAAGGCCCCCATTTCTCTTGGACCGCTCGGAAGCCTACGTTGCCGTCATGATCGATGATCTGGTGACAAAAGGGACCAACGAGCCATACAGAGTTTTCACCTCCCGGTCCGAATACCGCCTTCTATTGCGGGAAGACAACGCCGATTTGCGTCTTCTGGAGAAGGGATACCAGCTTGGACTTCATGATTATTCAGTCTACAGGGAGCTTCTGGACAGGCGTGAAGCGGTTGGCGCCGAACTGCAAAGACTTCGGAAGACATTTGTGCGGCCGTCTTCCCGGGTGAGTGAAATGCTAGCGCGCAGAGGCTCGAACCCGCTCGATGAGCCAGTCTCCCTTGAAAAGTTGCTCAAAAGGCCGGAGCTTTCCTATTCCGATCTGGAAGCCCTTTGCGGGGCAGATCCGGCGCTTTCGGAAAGGACGAAAGAACAGGTCGAAATCGAGTGCAAGTACGAAGGCTATTTGAGGCGCCAGGAAGCCGAAGTGAACAGTTTCAAACAGATGGAAGAAATCCGGATTCCGCCGGATTTTCCCTGCGATCAGGTACCCGGGCTATCAAACGAGGTCAGGCAGAAACTCGCGGCAGTGCAGCCGGTTTCGATTGGACAGGCATCGCGAATACCTGGAATAACCCCCGCAGCCATTTCCGTCTTGCTCGTTTTTCTCAAGCGTTTCCGCGAGTTGTCTCCTAAAGTGGAAAGCGCTGCTTAGAAATACATATTATTAGTAGATTTTACTTGCGCAAATTTGAGTTTACATATAGTAGCAACTAGAATCCTTCTATTGCTACTCCCATTCCTGCTCTAAAAAACAAGGGGGAAAGAGATCATGGAGGTGAAAAACGATAAGGATTTTATTGCAACTCTGAGAGATCACGGCCTTCAGGTAACCTATCAGCGGCTGGCCATCTATCAGGCCCTCTATTTCACCAAAGAACATCCGAGCGCTGAAGTTATTTATCAGCAGGTCAAGAAGCGCTTCCCTATGATTTCTCTGGGAACCGTCTACAAGACGCTTGAGAAGTTCTACGAGGTCGGCCTGATCCAGAAGGTGAGCCCGATAACCGAAGTGGCCCGGTACGACGCGCTAACCGGCCCTCACCACCACATGGTCTGCCTGGAATGTCAATCGATCCAGGATGCTGACAGTATAGTTGGAGAGCCGAAAATATCGGTTCCCGAGCAAAACGGATTCCACGTACTGCGGCAACAGGTGGTCCTTCACGGGTATTGTCCGGCGTGTAAGGCCAGTATCACCGATTGCCGTTCTTAGAGTTCTCTGAGGTATCCTGCCCCGGTGTTGCCAACCCGCCCATCCTGCCTCCAATGAGAAGAGCGGGTTGGTTTGCCCGCCCTCCTGCAGGCGGTTTGTTAAAATCTCTGGTTTAAGCGCGCCATTCTGCGTGATCGAGGTATCCCGTATCTGCAATAAGGTCTGTACACTACCGGATCGCTGGAAAGGCACGCTCCGGGGCGCACAGATTTCCCACCGCGAAATGGTGAGGTTACTCCGAGGTCACATCTCGGCCTATTTTGAACTTGAGCGATTTCCTATAGTATGATAAAAAATTCACCAGTCCAAAAAGGGCTGGACGCGGAAAGCTGAGTGACACCCACGGCCCTCTTCGGCTGGTGCTCTGTTAATTTCCAAGGAGCGGAAAGACCTGGGAATAATGGATTACTTGAAAGAAGGACTAAGGGAAGAGGACATTTTGCACAACATACCCAGTGGACTTCTGGTCACGCTTTTGGATAACCCTTACGAAAGTCTGATACTAATAGATGCCGACGGCATCGTTCGGTTTATGAGCAGTGCAACCGAAGGTGTATATCCGGTTCCGCCCCGCGATGCGGTTGGCCGCCATATCAGTGAAGTGAGCCCTGCAAGCAAGCTCCTGGGGACCCTTGAGACGGGTAAGGCCGAAATAGGCAGGTCCATGGTGCTCAAAGACCGTCAGCGGGTGATTGCTCGTGTCCCGTTGATCAGGGACGGCCGTGTGATCGGAGCATTCGGAAAGCTGATGTTCTGGACGCCGAGGAAGCTTAAGGAACTTTACAGTCGCATCGATACGCTCGAAAATCGCCTTGATTATTACAAGGAAGAATTAAATCACCAGGGTGGGGTCCGGTACAGTTTCGACACAATCGTTGGCAGGTCGGATTTAATCAGACGGACGATGGATATGGCCCGGCAGGCGGCGGAAGTCGATTCGCCTGTAGTGATTACCGGGGAATCCGGGACTGGAAAGGAACTGTTTGCCCACGCGATTCATCAGGCCAGCCGGCGCAGGGACAGCGGCTTTATAAAAGTCAATTGCTCTTCCATCCCCGCGGATCTGTTCGAAGCGGAATTGTTCGGGTATGAAGGGGGCTCTTTTACCGGCGCCCGCAAAACAGGCAAGCCCGGAAAATTTGAACTTGCCGACAAGGGCACCATATTCCTCGACGAAATCGGTGAGATGCCCCACAGTATGCAAGTCAAACTGATGCGTGTTCTCCAGGAAAAGGAAATTGACCGGATAGGCAGCAGTAGACCTCGGAACGTAGATTTTAGACTCATCTGCGCCACCAATCGCGACTTGGAAAAAATGATACGCACTGGAGGGTTTCGCCTCGACCTTTACTACAGAATCAATGTTATCAATATTAAATTGCCCGCCCTGCGCGAATTGAAAGAGGACGTCCCGCTCATTTTCGGTCATTTTCTCGAGAAACTGAGTCGTGACAGCAAGCGCAGCGTCCTCACCGTAGCGCCTGAAGCGGTGGAGTTGTTGAAAAACTATGCCTGGCCTGGCAACATTCGTGAGCTAAGTAATATTGCCGAGCGCGCGATGATATTATCGGGGGGCGACGTTATTGAACCGGAAGACCTGCCCCTGGTGGTGCGCATTGCATCGACTTGCCCCCAAAGGCAGACAGAAGAACCGATATCCTCGTTAAAGGGCTTGTTGGAGGAAACTGAGCGTCGCGCAATTGTTGAAACCCTCCAAAAGACCGGCAACAACAGGGCCAAGACCGCTCAGATTCTAGGAATTCACCGGACCGGCTTGTATCAGAAGATGAAAAAATACAAAATCGATTGACAGATAAGTTGGTGCATTATTCCGTCTCAGAATCAATACATAAAAGCAGCAATCATTGCAGGCGCAGAACCCGAATCACAGGACACTCTTTTGATGATTGGCAACCTGTTGCCATGTTTATGCAACTTATCCCAAAATTGATAACGATAGGCAGGTTCGGGTCTGCAAGTCCCTGACCCATTAGGGAAAATGGGGGGACCGGGAAAACCCTAAACCAAACCAAGGAGAAAAAGATGCTGACCGATTCACCGCAAGGCAAGGCAGGTTCAAAAGCAGGGCCGTGGGAAAAGGTGCCCGTTGAAGGATGGATTACCGTCCTTGCAGGCGTTTCCGTAAATCTTTGCCTGGGCATCCTGTATGCGTGGAGTGTTTGGAAAGCCGCACTATTGGCTAACAAGGACCATATCGCCGGGTCCGTCATGGGGGGTATAAATGCCGGCTGGACATACATGTCCGATTCTCAGGCCACGTGGGCATATTCCTTGTGCGGCTTCGTGTTCTGTGCATGCATGATTCCCGGTGGGCGCATCCAGGACAAATACGGTCCCAAGGTGAGCGTCACTGTCGGCGGGCTTTCCCTGGCGCTCGGATGTATCATCGCAGGCTTCTTGCGCAGTTATACAGGTTTGGTCATCGGTTTCGGCATTTTGGGCGGCATAGGTATGGGAATAGGCTACGCCGGCCCGATTCCTGCCGCGGTCAAATGGTTCGGAGAGCACAAACGAGGCCTGGTCGTGGGCCTGGTCGTCGGTGGATTCGGGGGAGCGGCAATCTATATTGCCGCTGTGGCTGGTTTGTTGATCAAGGCCTACGGAATCAGCAACAGCTTCTATATTATGGGGATACTGTTCTCCATCGTGGTGATAATAGCAGGAAGACTTCTTCATACTCCCCCCAAAGGGTATGTGCCGCCCGTAGCTCCAGCCACAGCCAAAGGCCCAGCGAAGCCCCATGCAGCTCCGGAGGACTGGACGGCTTCGGAGATGGTAAAGACCTGGCAGTACATAGTCCTGGTCATTATGGCCGCCAGCGGCGCCCAGGCCGGCTTGCTGGTTATCGTCAATGCCACCCCCATGCTGTTCAAGACCGCTTTCAGCCTTGCCTTTTTCGCAGCCAATGCATGGATTATAGCTTCTTTCGGAGGTATCATGAACCTGAGCGGTCGTGTCGGCACCGGTTTCTATTCGGATAAGATCGGCAGGAAGAATGCCTTTATCATAAACTGCGTGCTGTGTGCCACCTGTCTTTTTCTCATGCCCTACATCATGAAGTCGGGAAACGTTCTGCTTCTTTTCCTGACAGTCGGCATCGCATACTGGCAATTCGGCGGCAACCTGGCGCTGATGCCGGCCATTACCGCCGATTATTTCGGCCAGAAAAACCTGGGCTTCAATTACGGCCTTGTCTTCGCTTTAGGCGGGGTATGCTTTTTTATGCCGGAGATCGGCGCCTGGATAAAGGACACTACCGGGTCGCTCGACTACGCTTTTTACATTTCCGGAATAGTTCTCCTTGTGGGCATAGGGGCCTGCATGGTAATGCGGAAGCCCGTCAAGGAAGGGGCGAAAGTTGTCTCTCCTGCTCTGTGAGCTCAAAGCAGGTAGTGTTCGTATAGCTCACATCCTGTGAAAGCAGGCTCAGCACAAACAGGGGAGGGGCATATCCAATAAAAGCCTGATGGATAATGCCTCCTCCCCTGTGAGCCTCACAAGACACCTGCGTGTTTCATATTCTAGTGTTGCATCTCTCCCGGGCTTCCATTCTGACAAGATGGGCAAGGGAGAATGCTTGGCCGGAAAACCCATGGATTCAATTACTGTGAGGTTTTCGTTGCAGGTGGGATCGGCTTCCTTATGCCGGAAATCGGTGCTTTTATCAAGGAGGCTGCCGGGGGCCTCGACTATGTTTTCTATATTTCAGGTACGGTCCTGGTAATGGCCGTGGCAGCCTGGTTATCACAAAGCCTGTCAAGGCAAGCGAAAAGCAGGCCCCCACGGCCCTGAGTCCGGCAGAGTAGCCCTGCGGACAGGAATCGGGGGTCACAAAATGGTGGGGACGAAGTTGTTGCCCACCCCGCAACTCCCTTATTTACGTCATCGTCAACAGCCCGCTATTCTATCTTATTCGTCCTTGTCCATATTTTCTGCTTTTGAGCATCTTTTATGAGTCCATCCCTAAAGTCCGGGTGAGCTATATTTATCAGCATTTCCGCACGCTGCCAGGTAGACTTTCCCATGAGATTTGCTTTGCCGTATTCGGTAACGATGAACATGGGAATCGTTCTGGGCGCCGTAACGATGTTCCCCGGGGTTATGGAGGGAACAATTCTTGACACCGTGCGCCCATCTTTCAAGTGGTTCGTGGATGGCATTGTAATAAAGGATTTGCCTCCATTCGACAACCATGCTCCATATGTGAAATCCAACTGGCCGCCCGTTCCCGAGATCTGTTTAAAGTCGGCCGATTCGGAGGCTACCTGTCCGTAAATGTCGACCATTATTGCATTGTTGATTGCAACCTGTTTATAATTTTGGGCGATTGCCTCGGGGTCGTTGCAAATGTCCACCGGGTAAAGCGCGCATGTAGGATTACGATCGAGAAAATCATAAAGGCGTTGGGAACCCAGGGCAAAGGTATAGACCATCTTGTATTTGTTCTTCGTCTTGTAGCGTCCGGTGATTTTCCCTTTCTCATATAGATCGACGAAGGCGTCACACATCATTTCGCTATGGATGCCGAAATCTTTGAGGTCGGATTCTGCCAGGAGTTTGCCAATGTTATTAGCCAGTCCCCCGATTCCCAACTGGAGGGTGCAGCCGTCTTCGAGTTCCTCTACAATGTGTGAAGCTATGCTTTTTTGAACGTCGGTTGCGGGTACATCACCGGGTAAAACGGGCATGTCGTAATCATCCGTTTCCACGACATGGGTGACTTCCGATATGTGGACACTTTCCTGTTCCCCTCCCAGGCAGACCGGCACCTTATTGTTCACTTCCACTATAATATGTTCTGCAACATCGCACAAAGCCCGGTGATAGGAAGAGGTAGTGCCGAAATTAAAGAATCCATGGTTATCCATGGGGGCAGTCTTCACAAAAAATACCCGGGTACGCGGTGCAAACCCCCTGCGTACGGTTGACGGAGAAGCGCGGAACAATCCGGGGATGTGCATGCACCGGTCACCCAGGTGCCTGTCATAAGGACTGAGAAATCCACTGTGATATATGAAGTGCTCATATTTGGGGTCTACTGTTGCGACCGCAATTGTTTGGAGCGGGCAGACGGCTCTTATCTTGACATCGCGAAGCTCGTCTTTTCTTTTCGCAAGGGCCTCGTCGAGGCGCCGGGGAGCCATGGCGAAATGGCTGTATCCCACCCAATCCCCGGTATCGACCACTTTTACTGCTTCTTCAGCAGATACAAGTTTTCGTTTGTACTCACTGGCGAAATTCCTTGCCATCCTTAAATGCTCCTCTTCTGCCAAAGAAAGGTGATCATCTCAGATCTTGCTGCATTTGATCTCATAGAGGACCTTTCATGGGTGTAAGAAGTTCTGATCGGAAAATGGTCATTTCCCTTTGAAGACAGGCTTGCGCTTTTCCAGGAAAGCAGTAAAGCCTTCTACACAGTCCTCGCTATCGCGGACGACCGCACTTCCATCGGCTTCCACCTTCAAGCCTTCATCCAACCCCTCGTACATTCCTGCCGCCATCGCCTTGAGAACGCAGCGAACTGCGACTGGGGGCCGTAGAGCAAGCTCCCCGGCAAATGCTCGAGCGTCTTTCATCAAACTTTCGGGGGCCGATAACCTGTTCACCAAACCGGCCTCGAGGGCGTCTGCTGCCGAGAGCCTCTTGCTGAAAAGAATCATGTCGAGGGCCTTCGGCCTTCCCACCAGCCGCGCCAGCCGCTGGGTTCCACCCCAACCGGGAATGATGCCCAGGTTGAGTTCGGTTAGGCCTATGCTGGCATTGGGATCGTTGGTCATAATCCTGAAATGGCAGGACATTGCCAACTCAAGCCCTCCGCCGAATGCGAAACCGTTGATGGCGGCAATTACCGGTTTTGGAAAACGATCGATTCGCCTCCAGATCTCTCGCCCCATCGGGCTGGTTTTGCCGGCGTTTGCGGCATCCTTTACGTCGAATCCGCTGGAGAACATCTTGTCTCCAGCCCCGGTGATAATGACCACACGAATCTGGTCATCCGTCTCCACCTGGTTCAAAGATTGTTCGAATTCCTGCATGGTGAGCAGGTCCCAGCTATTGGCCGGAGGATGGTTTATTGTTATGGTTGCAATATGGCCTTCTGTTTCCAGGATTATGTTTTGGTAGCTCATGTCGCTTCTCCCTCCGCTTGATTTAGGCGCTTGAGATTGGTATAGCCATTGCCCACCGCTCAGAAGAGTGGCCGTAACAAGAACCTCCGCTTCCACGATCTCCAAATAGCTTCCGGAATCATCTCCACAACAGGTTTTCCCAAATCATCGCATATCCCTGGCCTCTCCCGACGCACATGGCAGTCAGCCCATATCGCGCTTCGGGGTTTTCCTTGAAGAGCCCAAGCAGGAAAGCCACGAGGCGCGGTCCCGACGAGGCAAGCGGGTGCCCATAGGCGATCGATCCACCCCAGATGTTGACACGGGGGTCATCGGGCTGAAGTCCCAGGTTGATCAGGTTGTGCAGGGCCTGGACGGCAAATGCTTCGTTCAGCTCGATTACATCGATATCTTCGATTCTCAATTCTGCTTTTGCCAGCGCCTTTTTGATCGCGGGCACCGGGGCGGTTCCCATAACCTTTGGATCGACTCCTGAAACGGCGCTGCTCACCCATCTCATTTTACCGGCCAGCCCAAGCTCTCGGGCTTTGTCCATGCTCATGAGCAGTACTCCGGCGGCACCGTCATTCAGCCCTGAGGCATTCCCCGGGGTTACCCGCCCGTTTTCTCTAAAAGGCGTTTTAAGGGTTGCAAGCCCTTCCATGGTCGTTCCGGGCCTCGGTTGCTGGTCTTTGTCGGCCATTTTTCTGGTCCCGTCGTCAAGCTCGACCTCGATGGGTATGATCATCTCCTTCATCTTGCCAGACCTGATGGCGAGGTCGGCCTTATTCTGGCACTCAACCGAATAGAGGTCCGCCATTTCCTTGGTGATTCCGGGATAGCGGTCATGAATATTTTCCGCTGTCATTCCCATGCTGAAAGCCGATTCGTCCCCCATGACCTCTATAGAGCGCGGATGCGGGTCCCTCATGAACCCCATGGGCAAGTGCCCCATGTGCTCAACGCCGCCTGTGACAACACAGTCGGCTGCCCCTGCGGCAATGAAGTTTACGCCGAAATTAACTGCCGTCAGACCGCCTGCACACATCCGGTCAACCGAACAGCCCGGAACTCCCCATCCCCAGTCCGCCAGCATTGGGATCATCCGCCCCAGGGTCCCGCCTTGCTCTTTCATCTGGTTGGTAACGCCCCAGATTATATCTTCAACCAAGGCGGGCTCTACCGGCGGATTTCGGTCGATAAGGGCCTTGAGCAGGGGAATGCAGAGGTCCTCTGCACGAGTTTTCCAAAATATGCCCTTCTCCCCGGCCCTGCCAAATGGGGTTCGAAGCGCATCGATCACGACAACCTCTTTAAGCTCTCTTCCCATAATTCATCACCCTCACCAGTCCATACGACAAATTCTCTGAAATTAAGAAAAAAATGAATTTGGTGCGGGCAGGCTTTCCAGCCTGCCCGGGACCGTCGGGCCGCAAAGCCCGCCGGGTAAAACTTTAAACCGCCTTAAGTTAACAGAATTGCCCCGGACCCGATCCGGGGACGAAAAATGTCTCCTTCCCCGGATCGGAAACCGCTGGTCTCTTATAAGGTGAAATTCTCCTACGTTCATCCGGTGTTTCCGGATGGAGACAAGGCTAGAAACCGTTTTCGGGCATCTCCAGGATTTCCCGTCCATGCCGGAGGCATGACTCGATGGTCGCAAGAGTATGGGGCAATGTCGTGTCGACGAAGTAGGTAGCCTGTAAAACTTTCCCTCGGTAGAAGTCGTTTTCCTCTCCCTGCTTTTGGGAGGGTTCATAAGCAATAATCGCCATATCGAGAAGCCTCCAGGCCATCGTCACCTCGCTAAACGCCAGCAGGGCAGGATAAGTGTAGGATGCCCAGTGTAAAGTATCGGTAGCCATCCTTTTGGTCATTTCCCCGGCAGCTTCCCAGAGGCGGGTGGCAACACCCGAGAGTGCCCGGACCTTGTCTCCCAATGCGGCATGTTCACGATTTTTCTGGCAGAATTGTTCAACCTCACTTTTGAATGCTTTAAACGGGGCTCCGCCGTCGATCGTCATCTTCCGTCCCATCAGGTCCATGGCCTGGATCCCGTTTGTACCTTCATAAAGAGACATGATTTTTGAATCTCTGAGGTACTGCTCCTGGGGATAATCACTGCAAAAGCCATATCCACCAAGGCACTGTATGGCTGTCTCACACACGCGGAAGCCCATATCCGAGCAGTAGGCCTTGGCTATGGGGGTCAGGAAGTCGACAAGATTCTGGTAATGCGTCTTTTCAGCACCGTCGGGAAGCTCTGTGGAAAGCTCGATCCAGTAGGCGCCTGTATAGAGCATGGAGCGCATGCCGTCCACCATGGCCTTCATCCAGAGCAACATGCGCCGGACGTCGGGATGGTCTATAATAGGCACAGACCCGGGCTTCTTTCTATCGAGGGCGGAGCCCTGGATGCGTTCCTTGGTGTACTGCAACGTGTTCTGGTAGGCCGTGCTGGCCAGGGTCATGCCGCTGACGCCTGTGCCGATGCGGGCGCCGTTCATCATCTGAAACATTGCGGCAAGGCCTTTGTTTTCCTCGCCGCAAAGATATCCGATGCATCCGTCATTATCACCGAAGATGAGCTGGGCGGTTGGAGATGCATGCAAACCGAGTTTTTTCTCGACACCCCCGCAAAGCACGTCGTTTGGCTCTCCCAGAGACCCATCGGGATTGACCCTGACCTTGGGAATGACGAAGAGTGAAATCCCCCGAACCCCCTCAGGTGCGCCCTCGATCCGGGCCAACACAAGGTGAATGATGTTTTCGGTCAGATCGTGGTCGCCCCAGGAAATGAATATTTTGTTGCCCTTGATCTTGAAATGGTCCCCCTCCCTGTATGCCGTGGTCTTCAGGGCGGCAAGGTTGGACCCGGCGCCCGCCTCGGTAAGGGCCATGGTCCCGGCCCATTTGCCGGAATACATGTTGGTGAGGTATTGTTCCTTGAGTTGCTCGGTCCCGTAGCTTTCGATGAGATGTCCCGCGCCATGGGTGAGGCTCGGGCACATATTGAAAGACTGGCACGCCCCGTACATGAAATCATTGATAACGACGGTCATCATGCGCGGGAATCCCTGTCCGCCGTATTCGACGTCCTCAGACGGCGCTATCCACCCATTTTCGGCGCAGACTTCAAAAGATTTCCTGAACTCGGGCGGGTTCTTGACCTGTCCGTTTTCGTAAACGACGCCCCATTTCTCGCCGATTTCCTGCAGGGGCGCAATTTCCGTCGAGGCGAACTTGATGGCCTGGTTGACCAGCATGTCAAGGGTTGCTTCGTCGAGTTCGCGGTAACGCTCGAGCTCGCAAAGTTTCCCGTAGCCGATCTGATCCTTTAAAATGAAAAAAATGTCCTTGGGGTTTACCTTGAAGTGTGCCATAGCCGTGCAATCTCCTTGTCTAAAGTTCAGGTGGTGGACAAAAATCCGCAGATGGCCGGCGCGATGAAGCTGTGCCATGCCTGCGTGCCGGATTAGTGCCCCGTTTTTCTCGTCCCGTCTTCATTGTATTCGTACCGGCCTTTCCCGGTTTTTCGCCCGGGATTGCCGGCCTTGACCTTCCTGCAAAGCAACAGCGGCGGATAGAAGCGACGGTCTTCTGCGATGTTCTTCAACGACTTCTCGCGTGCCTGTTCGGCCGCATCGGTTATCAGGACCTCAATGCCCGCCTGGGCGCACGTCTGAGCGATCCCCCCGCCCATCGACCCGGCGCCGGCAACCATAACTTTTTGGACGCCCATACGATTTGTCCTGCAGGTCTCTTATTGCTGCCGGCGCATCCTGTAATGTTTCTCCCTGGAATATTCGGATCAAATAGTAGCAATTACCCTGCCAGGTTTTTCGCACATTGGGGCCATATGCCTCAAACGGCAGTGCATCGGGTTCCGCGGGCCTTTGGACCGGCGCATGTGCCTTGAAAAATGATTATCGTGCGCATAGAAAACACTACCCAATTTGAGCGCCCCACCCCATAATTATTCGAGATTACCTGGGGTTATCACTGTATGTATATAAAATTCTACATGTAGATAACACTATGCACTTTGGCTCCGGTCGTGCAAGGAGCAGGGTGGCGGAGCCGTAGAAAGGCAGGAAGGAACTCAGGCGGGAAGAAGCGAAGAAGAGCGCCAATATCCGTGTTCACTCATCGCGGAGCGATGGCTCCGCCTTAGCGATGGCTAATGACCGGGAGATCGACACACGAAGCGTGAGCGGGATCCCGCAGCAGGCGGATCTCCGGCGCGGGCTCGAGCGACGGTGTCTCGAAATTGTCGGCATCGGCGCAGGTGATGGTGACGCGGATGCGATTGCCCGCGCGGAACACGTGGGAGACGGGCAGGAGGTTAAACACGAGTGGCGTCGGCTCGCCTGCGGACACCGGCTCCAGTTCGCTCCGGCGATGGGCGTGATAGACCATGCCCGGGTTGGCGAAAGGAGCCTCGCTCAAGGTCCGGTGAGAGGCCCTCAGGCTGCCCTCTGTCACGTAAGTCGATCTCGTATCGCCCACTTCTTCAAGATACACGAAGAAGTCGACATCCGGGGCGGCGGCAAGAAACCAGAGGGAGACCGTAGGATGGCCGGTGATCTCAGTGTCTGAAGCCATAGGCGCGGTCGTGTAAGTCAGTGCTTTTGTGTCGTTCGGCGTCATATCGGGATAGTTCCGGGACCAATTGACGGCGTTCCATCGGGTGCGACTGCCGCTGGTTGTCGAGTAGTCTATCCTGTAGTCGTCTGCGCCGCCGTCGGCTGGGCTCGGTGATTTGGGAGAGAGGAGGCCATCGTTGGCGGAGGCGACACTTCCCGTCCTCCCCGGGCCGCAGTAGAATCTGGCAGCTTCCCGGGTGGGCAGGGGCCAGCGGGCCGTTGTGCGCCACGCGCCGTTCTTCCCGGCGCCCATCACGTAATACTGGAGCGGCTCCTCTTTCATGATGCCGTTGTCGATGCCTTTGAGCCAATAATCGAACCAACGATGCGCCTCTACACCGTAGTTGATGTCAAATCCATTCTTTTGGACCTGGCTGTGATCGACCGGCCGGATAAGCAGGCGCTTGGGCAATGTCAGGTTAGCGTACCAGAGAAGCATGTCTCGTGCGCCTGAGAACAGGTCGTACCAACCGGCTGTCATGTAGACGGGGATGCCCGATCGGTTGATCCGATCCATGAGTGGGTAAAGGTTCGCTGGTCCCTCCCACACCTTGACGCCTCCCTCTGTGGCGCTGTCCCTGAACGGGAAGCCTCTCAGCCAGGCTTCAGATTGTTTTGCAAGGGTCGCATCCCTGCGCTCCTCCTGGATTCGCCGGAGCACTGTCCCGTCCTTGTCGTCATCCACAGGCGTCGCCACTCGTTCGAGAAAAGAGGTCGACCAGGAAAAAAAAGCGGCAAAAGTCTTGTTGTAGATCCCGCCCGGGTAGCCGAGGCCGCTGTACATGTCGAACCCGCTTGAGACGGGAAAAATGGCCTTCAGGTGCTCGTTGCCTGACGCCGCGGCAACGAACTGGATCATCGCCTGGAAGGAGTCTCCGTACATGCCGATGTTGCCGTCGCACCACTCCCGGTCCGAGATCCAGTTCAGGATCTCATCAACCTCTTTGATCCCTGCCTCAAAAGAGGCGTCCATAATCCCGAAGGATGAGCCGGTTCCAGGTCTTTCCACTACAATGACGGCATAGCCGTGCCTCAACATATTCTTAAGGAACGGGACCCTGAAGATCTGGTCCATGAGGTATCCTTCTTTGTGAAGCCAGTAGCGGAGTCGCAGGTAAGCCCTCTCTTTCCAGCCGAGGTCGAACAGGCCGGCGATGATATTGTTCCCGGCTTTGTCGAAAATGGTAAACGTGCGCAGATAAGGTGTGTACTTAAAAAGCACGGGCAGTCGGGCTGTGGCCGGAACCCCTTTCATTGTCGGCAGATAGAGGTCGTAAGCGAGCCTTGTCCCGTTCGCGAGGGTCAGATAGGTGGAACGGCGCTGGTAACCGTCATAGGAGGCGTGGGTATATCCGCTGTACGCGCCGAGGCGGGAAATGTACTCATGCGCGTTCTTTGTCCGGATGAAGAAAAGCACCACTACCGCTGATACTACCCCTATAAACCCCACAACCTTCAGGATAGTGGTCGCCTCCATAAAACCCCTTATGCGTATGTTTTGGCGATCATGAGAGGTGGGCTCCGGCTTTTATTATTCCAGCACCCATTTCCCATGCTGCTTAATTTCTGTGTACATAGCATCAGGAGCAAGGTCAATCTCGCCCGGCCACGTTACTGCTCCAAGCTCAAGATGCGCCTGTGTGAACAAGGTCTGATCGCGCAGGGCGGCAAAGACACCGGCCTCGTCTGAAAAGATGAGGCGCGACATATCGATCAATCCTTCGGTGTCATCAAGGAAACGGACTTTAAGCTGATAGCAGGGAAGGACTGTAACTTCTGCAACCCGCCATGATGCTGTTGGGATTATTCCAGCGGAGCAATCTTCCGCGGTATTTGTTTTGCCGCACATAGTTCCCAATCCTCCATAAGTTCGGCACGATGCTGTGCCGCCCATTCCAGAACCAGGGCCAATGCTCTGCGAGGCAATTTGCCCTGATAGATTTCCAGGGTCTGAAGGTTAATTAGCGCCTCGAATTCGGAATACAATGCATGAAAGTGCGGCGGTGCATGATCGGCCCAGAACATTTGAATTATTATCCCATAAAAGGCGCTAATCGTCGGCATTCTTACTCCTCGGCTTCCCACACAATATTTACCGATCCAGCTCGAACGGGAAATGATGCATCGAGAGTTCCGGAAACATTATTGACACGGATTTAAAGGAATGGCAACGGGGAGTTTTCACGCAAGGACGTGGAGTCTTGCACTCGAAGACGGATCATGGTCCGGGCATGAAGAGACGCGAAAAAACGCCAAGTGGAAAGCCGTCGTGATCATTTATTTTTCAAAGAGCCGACATTGCGCTGTGAAACTGAATGTCACGAGTTAGTTTCCGTCCGGAAAGGGTCCTTTTCCGCCCCTGGGCGGTGGCCGCAGAGACTCCGGCGGGCTCGATCACCGATCTCGACGCTATTCCTGACCTGTCCATGACCAGAGGCGGTACATAGGTACGCCTCCGCGCAACCCCTCCCTCCGCAGGGCTCAGGGCAAGCTCTTTCCTTGCCAGGACGAAAAATGCCTCCTTTCCGAACGGAAACCTCGCGGGGCGTGGAATTTGTCCCGGGGTTTCCGGATGGACACGAGTCGGCATTCGCGGGTCGACGAGCCACAAGTTGCTTTCGACCCGATACCCTTGGCCCCGTTTTATTGAAAATACAGGGCAAATACAATGGGAAAGGGCGCAACTTGTTGATTTCATTGATAGCTGTAATTTTATTTTCAATGAAAACAATAAACAGTGAACAGTGAGCAGTGGCCAGTGAATAGTGAGAAACCAAATGCCTGAATCCCTCAATCCCTCAATTCGCGAATTCCTCAATTCCCGAATTCCTCAATTCCGGACACGGATGGACACAGATAAACACGGATAAAACCTTAGTCTCTCAAAAATCAGGCAATATTATAGCAGGAGTGATTTGGTCTTACAAAACGGCAACGGCTTCGCAGTGATCAGTGAACAGTGAGCGGGAAGAAACCAAACCTTCAGCAGCCGAATCCGGTGAACTCATCAGTCTCTAGATTCCACTATCTCTCAATTCCTCAACTTCCCGAAATTTTGGGTTTAAACGATCCATTTTGATTCGGCAATATTATGTCATAAAGAAATTATGCCCTGCAAAACGGCAACGAGAAGCGGCAATTGAAACGGCAATAGAAACAGCAACCAGAAGCGGCAAAATGCAAAAAGACAGTGATGAGTGATGAGTGAGGAATGATGACGGAGGGTGGAACTTCCTTCCTCCGTATTCTGTCTTCCGATCTCTGTACGGGGCTGATATGAGCGGTACCGGCCCGACCCGATATACAGTGAAAATGTCTTGGCCCGGTACGACCTCTTTGGCGTTGGGCATCCGTTCGTGACGGCAAAGGGCGAGAAATCGGGGCCGAAATGGATTTGCTGAGTCAGTAATTTCGGATACTTACCGTGTACGACTTTTTGAGTATTTCTATAATGACAAGTTCTTCACTTGGTCAGACCCAACGCTTACTCCAGTTTTGGCTATCTTAAAAAAGTTGATCATATGATAAAGGTTCTCAAGGCAGCAACCCCTGAGGAACGAGAACAACTCGAACCAATATTCAACAAGAAAGCCGCCTCAGCGTTACGGGAGGCTGCACCCGCCGCAAAGAAACAATTAGAGAACAAGATCGAAGAAGCCGGTGAACTGTTCGTGCCATAGAAATAGTCTCTTCCGGCTATCGTAATTGATTGGGCGACACGCTGTGGAACACAAATGGAATATATGACCTTCAGGAGGGATACTGCACCTGTTCCGGATGCCCTTCTCATTTGCAGGCGGAGGTTCGAAATTCTTCTGCTCAAAGTATGATTACAAAACTTGAACTTATTAATCGGAAGCCAGAGATTAACATTCAGAGGAGAGATGTGTGGACTTATGCCGAGCCAGAACTGGCGGCTGATTAAAGGATTTGCTACGTACAGCAAAAGGGTCTCTGCGGCTGGAGAAACACTCGGGTAAGACCTTCATCGGCAGGATGGAAAGGGGCTTCGACTTTCTTGGCGATCACCTCAGCCCGAAGGGCCTGACTGTGGTCAAGGAGACCCTGAAGCGGTTCGTTTCGCATGCAACCCGGCTTTATGAGCAAGGGCCGGGGGAGCCTTACGACTCTCCCCGGCTTGGGTTGTACATTAAACGCTGGCTCGGGGACTACGGGACGGAACTCATCAAAGTGTCGTGGTAGCTCCCTTCGATGAACAATTCCGCCCCTTTGTTTAAGATTGCCCAGTATCCTTGATCTGACCGGACTTGCCGTTGGAGGCTCTCATAGGAGGCGAAATCCTTGAGGTCCACATACCAGTATAAAGTACCCACATCGCCAAATACCGTAGCATACGCTTGAAGCGAAAGAGGTGAGCACTTGGTATTGATGTACTCTGTCATTGCCTTAGACAACTGGACTGCCTCTGGAAACTTGCCGTATTTAGCTCGTGCGGACCTTTGATATCTGACCATTGCAATTCTCTCCTTTCCAGCCGCAAAAATGCGTAAACGTGATTTACCGACAGATCCTGAAAAGCCTTGCAGAATCAGGCTCCGCCTTAAGAAGCTCCTAGAACACCCAGAAGCCCCATCCAAACCGGAATAGAAGGACAGGCCCCTATCTTTGAGGGTTACCATCCGTGAATGCGCACTATGACTTAGACAATAGTTCTATGGATCAAAAAGGCAGTAAGGCCCCCAAAGGGGATACCTAAAACTCCCCTTGGAGGCTTCACGTTGGCATTTTCTGGAAAGTCCGCTTCATGGCTTACTCCAGACAGAAGCCCTTTTGGAAATACCTATGAAGGTGTGAACGGAAAACGCATGGCTGCCTTCTTGAACATCGGAGAGCCAGAATCCGGCAGACCCATCCGAATTGGCCCGAACAGAGGTCGAATCCCTAATAATGCGCGAAATCTGAAAATAAAGCTGCTCCGCTTTCTGCAGATGCCGGAGAGCTTTCCATCGAGCGCTGCGGATTTGCAAGAGTCTCTTATATTCACTTGTATGCCACTCCGCCTTTTGGTGAAGGCGAATCAATCGTCGGATCTGAGAGTAAGTCATGAACCTCTCCTCCAAAATACATGCACCGGCAGGATAGAGCGGCGATTGGACTTCCTTGGCTATCACTTAAGCCCAAGTTCTATGGATCAAAAAGGCAGTAAGGCCCACAAAGGGATGCCAAAAACTCCCCTTGGGGGCTTCACATCGGCATTTTCTGGAAAGTCAACTTCATAACTTACTCCCTACAGAAGCCTTTTTGGAAATAGCTATGAAGGAATCACCGGACAGAATACGAAACAGTGAGCATGAGAGGGGAATGAAAGAGATTTAAATCTGCCTGCTCGTGGCTATAACCAAAAAGCAGCTCTGAATCCCTGCCGGCTCTACAGATCCTTGAGACCAACTTGTTGGAGAAAAAGCCCTTCGCATAACTGGCCGCAGAGGCTCTCAAGCAGATTCCTGGAACCCTCACTCTTGGGAAGTCAACGCTATATGAATCTGAGATCTTTGGATGGTACTGCACCCTTTATATCAGAATAAGGTTTCAAAAAGGTTACATCCCACTTGCACTTCACGAAGGTTGGAGTGGCGTCCCGAGCACATTGGCTGAAAATGACCCTGTCCAAAACATTTTTTCTTTTTTGAGTGGTCGACATCGGGGAATCAAAAAGAGAAGGGGTCACCCTTGAAAGTAGAAAATTATGGCGTAAACTGTCCCTGAAAACCCGAGCAGGGGATGGAAAAATGGCAAGGCCAGTGCGGATAGAATATGAAGGGGCTGTTTATCATGTTACAGCGCGGGGTAATGAACGGAGCAAGATATTCTTCTCCGGGAAGGATTACGCTAAATTCAAGAAATACCTGGGCGAAGCAAAGGAGAAATATGGTTTTCTTTTGAACGCTTATGTGCTTATGACGAACCACTATCACTTTATCGTCGAAACACCTGAGAAAAATCTGAGCAGGATAATGCATTACCTGAACGGTTCCTGCACCACATATACAAACCTCAAGAGGAAGCGGAGCGGACACCTGTTTCAGGGGAGATACAAGGCCATCGTAGTGGACAAGGAGAACTATCTTCTGGAATTGAGTCGCTACCTCCATCTTAATCCCGTCCGGGCGAAGATGGTGGAAAAACCGGAAGAATACCCATATAGCAGCTACACATCATTCATATCAGCCAGCCCGGAGAGCATGGTCAACGTAGGCGCCGTCCTTGGGATGTTCTCAAAAAGTGAAAAACAGGCAAGAAAACTTCATCAGGCTTTTGTGTAAGACGCGATGGGAAAAGAACCTGAAAATCCCATAAAGAAAGTCTACGGTGGAGTCATCCTCGGCAATCAGGGATTCGTAAGGAAAGTTTTGTGACAGCTTAGAAGTGATCGAATTGAAAAAATGGAGGTGTCACATCGGAAGGCTTTGCATGCCGCAGCAGGGGTGGAACAGATAATCGAAGCGGTCCTCAGGCACTACAGGATTAGCCTCGAAGAGATTGCCGGAAACAAAAGGAGCGAAGCCAGGAACGCGTGCATATATCTTTTAAAGAGCCATACCGGCGCCTCAAACGTAGAGATTGGAGAAATATTCGGAAATTTAACATATTCGGCGATCGCCAAAATAAGCCAAAGTTTTTCGGCCCGAATGGAACAGGATAAGGGATTGAGGAAAGGAGTGGAGACTATCCAGACTGAGTGTTTGGGGGGCGCCCGTACTTAATTCGAAATTCATCGCCAATTTCCAGTTTCAAGGGCTGCCCCCTTTCTTCTCTCCTTTGGGACGATGCCAGATATTCGGCCAAGAAAAGACCCCAAAAACCTGATCCTGGAGCTTAGCTCATCTTGAAAGCACGGAACCATCTGGTTGGCTCATCAATTATTTGCAGCCATAGTATTTTAGGAACGAGTGCGTAACGATTTTTACGAATTCCAGATTAGGGGAGTTTTAGATGAAGCATTTTGATTTGATAGAACAAGCCAGAATTCAAGGCCAGACCTCGTTGAACGAGGCGGAGTCGAAGCGATTGTTAGCATTTTATGGGGTGCCCGTGGTTGAAGAAAGGATAGCGCTTAGTGTGGATGAGGCAGTCGAAAGCGCCGGGGATATAGGTTTTCCCATAGTCCTGAAGGGGTTGGGGGCTACGCTGCTCCACAAGACAGAACTTGGATTGGTCCGAATAGGATTAGCCAGGGCGGAGGAGGTCCGGCAGGCGGCCCTTGAAATGCGTGAGGTGGCCGGGCCGGCCCTGGAGGGCTGGCTGGTCCAACCACAGATTAAAAGTAATCGCGAATTTGTGGCTGGAATTTTTCGGGACGCTCAGTTCGGACCGGTAATCATGTTTGGCCTCGGCGGGATTTTTACCGAAGCCTTGGATGACGTCGTATTCCGAGTTGCGCCTTTGGACGAAAATCAGGCTGGCCAGATGCTGGACGAAATTAAGGCTAAAGATCTCTTGAAGGCTGTCCGAGGGGAGCCGTCGGTGGACCGCGAACGGCTGATAAAGATATTAATGGGGTTGTCCCGGCTAAGCGAGGAACAACCCTCAGTGGCCGAAGTTGATATAAACCCGCTGTTGATCACTTCGGAAGGTCACCCGATTGCAGTGGATGCGATGGTCGTATTGGGAGAGGCCAAACCGGAGTCTTTAGCGCCTCACCCCGTGGATCCAACTGCCGTGTCGGCTATTTTTCACCCGAAATCCGTGGCTTTTGTAGGAGCTACGTCCCAGCTTCTCAAATGGGGGCAGTTGCTATTTACGAATGTTATCGCCGGAGGTTACACCGGTGATGTCTATTTGGTAAACCCCCGTGTGGACTCCATTGCCGGCCGGCCGGTTTACAAATCTGTGGTCGATATTCCCGGCCCGGTGGACCTGGCCGTGGTCACAGTACCGGCATCCAAAGTTTTGAGCTTGATGCCTGAGTGTGGGGCAAAAGGGATCAAAGGAATGGTCTTGATCACTTCAGGCTTCAGGGAAACGGGCCCCGAAGGTCGAAAGCTTGAGGACAGAGTGATCGCCGAGGCGCGCAAAAACGGAATCATGATTCTGGGGCCGAATACGATGGGGCTGTGCAATCCGCACGAAAAATTCTACTGCACGGGGTCTTTTGTTCGGCCCAAGCCTGGAGGCACTACGTTCATATCTCAATCGGGGACCTTTGGCGCCCAATTAATGAACTTTGCCGAGCGGCAAGGTGTGGGTGTACGCGCCTTCGCCGGGTCAGGCAACGAGGCAATGCTGACTATAGAAGATGCCATGGACTATTTTGAAAAGGACGATCTTACCAATACTATTCTTTTATACATTGAAAGCGTCAAAAACGGCCGTCGTTTCTTAGAATCAGCTCGGCGAGTGACCCGCAAAAAACCTATCATAGTAATTAAAGGTGGCCGCAGCCAAGCGGGAGATCGGGCTGCTGCCAGCCATACCGGGGCGCTTGCTTCGAACATCCGGGTCTTCGAGGCGGCTTGTCGTCAGGCCGGAATCGTAGAGGTGAAACAATCCATGACTCTGCTGGACCTCTCTGCCGCCTTTTCCTCACTGCCTTTACCCCGTGGGCGGCGTGTGGCCATCATGACCTTTGGAGGGGGTTGGGGTGTGCTCACGGCCGATTTATGCTATGAGCGCGGTTTAGAAGTCCCCAAGCTTTCCCCCGAGGTGATCGAACGGATGGACCAATATCTCCCTTCTTTTTGGAGTCGCTCTAATCCAGTTGACCTGGTTGGCGAAAGAGACCCCGGTTTGCCACTAAAGGTAGTGCGCGAACTGCTCAAATGGGACGGCTGCGATGCAGTGATTAATCTCGCAATGACAGGCTGGTCACTTGCTTTCGACAGGCTCGTAGAGTCCACCGTCTCGGTTGATCCTAATGCAGATACCACCTATATGAGCTCGATGAAGAAGCTTTTGAGTAGCCTTGATTCTTCTTATACTACCCAGATTGTCAGGCTGATGGAGGAGTATGGCAAGCCGGTTGTCCATGTGAGCATGGTTGCCGATGAGCAGCACCAGACGGTCATGGATGGTGGCGGGCGGCGCTATAAAGGGGTATTCTACCAGACCCCTGAGCGGGCAGTCAAAGCCCTGGCAAAAATGTATATGTACCAACATTGGTTGAATCCGCATGCGGGATCAACTGATCAATAAGCTGCAAGATGTTATGACCGACATCTAACAGCATTTATATCAGGAAGCCCTCAGTGATCTACACGATTAACATCGGTTGGGTCTCTTGTGGGCCACCCTGACCTGTCCATGACCAGAGGCGGTAAGGGGTGTGGGAGGCCGGGGTGTTGGCTCAAATACATCCCCAACTCTATTTCTAGTTTGTTAGACCAATTAAATTGTTGTAATGGTGGATTGGATTATTATCTTGGGTATTCATATATGTAGGGAGGGAGGATCATTTCAGCGGCCAGTGGATGTTTGGTCGAGTGAGTTCTGCAAAAGGTTCACAAATGTGACGGACATGGAAAGGCTGATTGTGCCTTTGTGGAGTCAAAGTTCAGGAGAGCTGTACGTAACTTTGAAAGGGCTGTTCCGTGGCGCGAATAGTTTGGGAATAGTAGTCGAGGTGTAACGCTCGGCAGCGGCGCGCGGCGCCGTCCGCTGCATGCCGTTGTTAGCCTGCGGCCGTCACCCGGCACGGCGTGCGAAAAGAAGCACCATACTCATGCCGGCACACAGGCTAGCTCGCGAACGCATTGTGGCCTGTCCGATGTGATCTTCTCGGATGTCAGCTGCGTTTGAGCCCGTCGCGCCAGGCGATGGCTTCGAGTTCAACCCGGACTGCGTCTTCGATGGCAATCACCGGGCGCGCCTGAAATTCAAATGCAGGGAATGTCGAGCAAACCTTGTGAACCGCCACCGGATCGTCGCAGTCCACCAACATGTGCCCACCCCACTCACCCACGCGCACTACGAACAGCTCGATCTTGAAATTGGCGGGCGCCTTCCATTGAGTGAAAACCTCCAGTATCCGCTTCTGGGCATTCTCGTACTCCGTAGGCGATCCTTGCGGACGTTCGAACCAGCTGATCATGTACTTCATCGGTATTCTCCTTTATTAAGTTGATGTCATCGGAGTGGTAGTCGTTTAAACGGGCTAACGTTCGGCATCAACGGCGTCGCGCGGCAATGACTTAGGCTCTGTCTTTCTTCTCGTTATGGAGATCGAGTTAAATTCCTCTACTTTCTGATAATCCATCCTGGAGCCTGAGGTTAGACAGACCATATCTCGTCCTGGTCTACGTGAGGGGTGATTCCTTATCGGTGAACTTGTGGACCGTATCGCGCAGTATTATCGGTCAATTCCACATCCTAAGGATCACTGCTCACTTGCGTGCCCCTTCCAATTCGTTAGGCGATTTTGTTGCTCTGTCTCCAGATGCCCTTCCGCTCCGCCGTCTTGATGAGGTCATCCCGGAAATCCGGATGCGCAATTGAAATCAGCCCCTCGGCCATCTGCCAGGTGGCTTTCCCTTTCAGGCATACCATCCCATATTCCGTCACCACGTAGAAAGAATTCGATCGAGCGACCGAAACGATCCCCTGAACATCGGGGACTATCCGGGAGACCCTTTCATTGTCGATGACCTGTGTCGAGCGCAGACAAATGAAGGCCTTTCCTCCGTTGGATTTGGATGCGGCGTAGACGAAATCGCCCTGTCCGCCCGAGCCGGAAAGATGTTTCGTGCCGATGGCTTCCGAGGCGATCTGGCCGTAGAGGTCCACCTGCAGGGCGTTGTTGATGCTGATCGTGTTGTCGTTGCGGGCGATGTTTTCAGCCCAATTCGTGTAGTCCACCGGGTAGGAGGCGCAGGCCGGATTGTTGTCCAGGAACTCGTAAAGCTCCTTGGACCCTATGGAGAAGGTGTAGACCATCTTGTTGCGGTCCGTGTACTTATAACGGTTGCTGATCTTACCCTTGTCGTAGAGATCCATGAAAGCGTCGCACATCATCTCGCTGTGGATCCCGAAGTCCAGCAAATCGGAGTCGGCGATCAAGGACCCCACCGTGTTGGGAATCCCTCCGATTCCGAGTTGCAGGCAGGCACCGTTCGGGATCTCCGAGATGATCAGTTCGGCCATCTTTCTGTCTTCATCCGAGGGGACCGGGTTTGCGATGGTCATGAGCGGGGCTTTTTCGGCTTCCACCACAATGTCCACATTGGAGATATGGACATGCTCCGTGTGGCCGCCGAGGCACCGGGGCACCGCTTCGTTGACTTCCACGATAACCTTGTCGGCCATCTCGATGGCCGCACCGATGAAGCTGTTGGACGTCCCGAAATTGAAAAAGCCGTTGTCGTCCATGGCCGTGGTCTTCACCATGACCACATTGGGCTTGGCGGAATATCCGTTGCGGACCCGGAACGGCTGCTCGTGAAAATTGGACGGATTGAAAAAACACAAGCCCTGCTTCTCCAGCTTTCGATCATTTGCGCTGAAGAAGCTGCTTTGATAGGTAAACGTCTTCCGCTCGGGATCTTTGGCGGCAACCTGGCAGGGGTACATTCCGCTGGAGGTGTTCACCTTCACGTCCTCCATCTCCCCCACCCTGTTCGCGAGCGCCCTGTCCAGCTCCACGGGAAACATCACGAAATGGCTGTAGTAGACCCAGTCGCCGGACTTGACCACCTTGACGGCGTCTTCGGCTTTTTTCAATTTATTTCTGTACTGGTCCCAAATGGTTTTTCTCATTGATCGTCATCCCTTCTCAGGCCGGGCGGAGAGAACCTGCCTCGACGCTCCGTGCTTATCGAAGTCACGCCATCCGTTTTCCTTTCGGTCTGCTGCACGGCCCGATATTCAATCTTATTCCTCCTGGTCCCCCTCAGAGGAAGCGGCTTTCCGACACCAACCGCCCCTACAGAGCCGGAAAACCGGATGCTTCCCATTGCAAATTCAGGCAAAAGCAATGACCTACTCAGATAACGAGCCATCCTTTCATTGAAAATTCAGGTCAAACACAATGGCCATTCATGAGTAGTCGGCTTGTCTGTCTGATACCGTCATGTATGGTTTACAATTTCTTCGGGTTTGAAGCCCTTCTCGATCAAGAATTGCACGACTTTCTTCCGTGTCTGCTCGGACGATTGACTAACTTCGCTCAGATAGTCTCCGGCAGCCTTAACTTTGATCGGCCACACGGCAAGATCGGCTTTTAACATCACGTTCGGCGAATCCCTTGACCGTGACATAGCGCTCGCTTTTGCGTATTTCTTCAAGGGAGGGCCCCAATATCGCCGATCACCAATCCTAGAAAAATCCCCAATGCAAGCAAAATAGATAAGTTTCTTTCCGTCGGCATTTTAACGCTCCACAGGAAAAAGTTAGTAAGGCTGGAATATTGCACGCGGTCGCAGATTTTACAACCCATCTGTTCCTTGTCAACGAAAAATACAGAGCAGCTATAATGAAAATTCCGAGTCCATGCGAGCATTGCTAAGTCAATCAGCTTGCCACTGTACGTAACAAGCCCAAGGAATCGGCGGTTTTCATGCTTCTTGCAAACTTTCTGTTCCTTGCCAATTTGTGAGTTCTGATCGTGAACTCTGCCGCAAAACATATCATCTGCATATCATGTCTTCGGGGAGAACCAGCGAACCCTTTATTGCTTTCCGATTCACCTGATCGCCATACCGATCCTGTTCCACCGCACCGTACCAGCCGCGTTGTCCCAGGACCAATAAATGCCTCTGACGGTACCCTTTACGTTAGACCTTGGAAGAAACCCCCAAAATCTACTATCATTGCAGTGATCCCTATTGTCTCCCATTACAAAGTAGTTGTCGCGTGGCACTATAACAGGGCCATAATTATCCCTGGCAGGGAGTATATTGGGATCGTCGTGAAAGATGAAGGTTTCTTTGGATTGCTCACCATTTACAAACAGGTTTTTGGCACGAATTTCAAATGTATCACCACCCACAGCCACGACCCTCAGTACAAAAATGCTCTTCGGGTTTTTCGGGTACTCGAACACTATGATGTCTCCCTTGTGAGGATTTCGTGCCCACGGTCTCAGATCGGCAATAATACGATCTCCGGGAAGCAGTGTTGATTGCATACTGCCGGAGGCAATCTTATAAGCCCTGATGAAGTAGCTGTGAACAAACGTTGAAAACGCAGTCCCTGCCATACATACAAGAACAAACATGCAAATGTAGACACTTGGCCTATTATATGACTTGAGATGATATTCATAGCCGAGTCTGTGAGCTACCCATACGGCATCAATTGCAACCGCAAAGTAGTAAACAAATACGAATACGAAATATGCACTCAGGACGAATGTGGTGTTTTCAGCGTTGAGCCAAAATGCCATCCCGGTAAAGATAATTACGGGCAGCGCTAGAATGAGTAGCCCTTTGCGAGCTTGTCCGTTGTAGACCTGACCTAGTCCGGGCTCAAGAATGCTCAACAAGCCTGCAATCCACCACCTTCTGCGATTGTTGACCATCTAGCCGTTTCCTTTCGCGAGGATGCCTTTAACCGAAATAATGCATCAAGTTGTGCGCTATGTATATACTCATTTTGGGATCGGATTCTACCAGAAAAAACTTCTGGAACAACCCCAATGCCCTGAGAACTATACGATTACAGAATCCAGCGTCCAAGAGCAAGAAAAAACCGTTCACGCTTCCATCTACTTACCTCACAATCCCTTTTCTCACTTCGCTCCGGCTTTGATTAGCAGTTCCATCACCTTGGTATGGCCTTTCTCAGTGGCAAACATCAAAGCGGTGTTACCGTTTTGGGCTTTGGCATTCACATCGGCTCCCTTGGCTAACAATGTCTGCACGATCTCTTTGTGACCATTCATGGAGGCACTCATCAACGCGGTTTCGCCCTCGTTGTTCTTTGCATTGACGTCGGCGCCTTTATCAAGTAGTGCCTGTACTACCTCTTCGTGGCCTTTATAAGAGGCAAACATCAACGCGGTTATGCCGGCGTTGGTCTTGGTATTAATGTCAGCTCCCACGGTGAGCAGCAACTGCACAATCTTAAGGTGGCCTTTACTTGAGGAATTCGTCAATGCGGTAGTACCATTGTCGTTGGTCTTAGAATTGACGTCTGCCCCCTTATTTGACAATATCTGCACGATCTATCTGTGGTCATTTATGGAGGCATTCATCAACGCTGTTGCGCCGTTGTTGCCCTTGGCGTTGATGTCGGCACCCTTATCTAATAATGCTTGCACGATCTCCTTGTAGCCGTAATAGGAAGCACTCATCAACGCGGTAGCACCGTTGTTGCACTTGGCATTGATGTCAGCCCCCTTTGCAAGCAGCAACTGGACGGTCTTAAGGTGGCCATTAGTCGAGGCATTCGTCAACGCTGTAGCGCCGTCGTCGTTGATCTTAGCATTGATGTCGGCCCCATTATCTAATAATGTCTGCACTATCTCCTCGTGGCCATTCAGGGAGGCATTCGTCAACGCTGTAGCGCCTTGGTTGCCCTTAGTATTGACGTCGGCCCCATTGGCAATGAAGCCTTTAACAGCAGCCAGATCACCGCACTTTGCCGCTTCGAGGAAGTCTTCATTCACACCAGCGATGGCGACGGCCGCCCATAAAGCGAAGACCACCATAAACGCCGCCAGTATTCTTGCCTTATAACCTG
>JBEKPW010000030.1:0-52997 GCA_049520315.1 Syntrophobacteraceae bacterium | reverse complement strand
GTGCCGGCCTCGTTCTTTGAAATGGCATTTTTCCCTCCTCCGTCTAAGTTTAACCTCCGGAGTGGGAAAATTACATGAAAAGCAAATTATTGCAACATTAATTTGGAATCACTCTACTAGTGGCTCCGGGCATGCCTGCGGGCGCGCAATAGGGGTTGGGGAAGCGAGGGACAAAAAAGTTCGGCTGTCCGAACAGGAGCGCTTCCATATAGCTTCCCATGTTATAGAGCTTGCGAGATTCTCCGCTTAACTGCTGTACTCCCCAATCGCCGGCCCAGGAGATCTCGTTCCACAGTTCTTCCAGCTTCTGCAAGCGGTCTCCCGGCTGGTTACCGGCGATAACGGCGGCATTGATAGCGCCGATAGACGCTCCCGCAACCCAATCCGGCAGATAGCCTGATTCCTCCAATGCCTGGTATGCCCCGATATGATACGCACCCAGTGCTCCCCCGCCTTGAAGGACGAAGATGACACGAGGCATGGCATCGGCTCTCTTGGCGGAAATCTTCTCCTTGCTTGCCATAACTGTACCTCCCTTTTAGTTAGGATTTGGTCATCCTCACCGAGGACGGCGCGCACAACAAGCTTGAGGCAACTGCTTCAGGGTTCGGCATTTCAGCCGACTTTCAAATTCTTCAAGCTAAACGTTGGAGAGAAAATGGACCGGTAAATTCATATGTTGCGTCCTTACCGGTTTGGAAAAAGTATAGAATGAGATACCTCTCGGGCGTACTGTCGTGGTGCTTTAGAAACCGCTTTTCCTGGGAAAAATCGCAGCGCTTGGCTTGTCTGTGCACTCGAAAGGATGAATTAATGATAGGATGATAAGATTACATCGCAATGGAGTCAATCCACACAAGAGCAGGCGAATAGGTGAATCGGTGAGTAGAAGAAAACATGGGGTGAAAAGTGACCAGCCCAGGTGAGCAGGACAAGAATTCACACTTCCCGCTTCCTGCCCCCTGTTAATCCTGCCGGGAATTCAACTTATAACCCACGCCGTATATGGTGCTGATTATCTCTTTGCCGGGGAGGCGCCTTGCAATTTTTTTCCGCAGGTTCTTCACATGCGAGTCGATCGTCCTGTCATAACCTTCAAAATCATACCCTTGAACGACATTAATCAGCTCGTTTCGCGAGAAAATCCGGTCAGGGTGGCCCATCAGAGTCTTGAGAAGATTATACTCACAGGGTGTCAGTTTAAGTTCGGCCTCCCCGGCTAGCACCTGGCGAGTTTCCTCGATCATGACCAACTCAGCAGCCATGAGCGTCTTTTGGGCATGGGGGCAATAGGTCCGCCTCAGGACCGCATTCACACGAGCGACAACCTCTCTGGGGCTGAAAGACTTGCAAATGTAATCGTCGGCGCCCAATTCCAGGCCAAGCAAACGATCGATTTCTTCGACCCGGGCAGTGATAATTATTATGGGAACAGTGGAAAACTGCCTGATCGCGCGGCAAACGTCCAATCCATTCATTCCGGGAATCATGATGTCCAGGAGGATCAAGCTTGGGTGGTTTTGCTTTACGTGGGGCAAAACCAAATCTCCGCGATCTAGACATGAGACCCTCCATCCGGCGCTCACCAAGTAGTCCTTAAGTATTTCCGCTATTTTGATTTCATCTTCGACCACCAGGATATCCCGGCTCATCCCGTGTCTCCTTTGGTTCACACCCGACTAAAGGGCATCAAAGCCGAATCCCGTTATGGCACCGGAAGACCATGCTGACTTTCAACCCACCGGCCGGGGAATGGGAAGCTTCTATTTTGCCCCCAAAGCTCTCCACGATACTCTTGCATATCGCCAGGCCAAGTCCGCTGCCTCCATGCTCCCGGCTTCTTGCCCTGTCCACGCGGTAGAGCCTGTCAAATAAGAGCGCGAGGGATTCTTCGGGAACTCCGGGCCCGGAATCCTCGAAACTCACCAAAAGTTCACCGGACCCAACTTCGAGCGAAATTTTCAGAACGCCTGGAACCTCTACGTATCGCAATGTATTCTCAAGCAGGTTTGAGAAGATTTGTTTGAGCCGGTCGGCGTCAGCCACAATCAGGATGTCGCTTTCCCTGATACCATCCATATCAAGACTTATGCCGCGCTGGTTCAGTCTTGTCCGGAAACACTCCAATGTCTCAGTCAGTATCTCCGGTAGATTTACGGCCGTCAGTTCCGAGGTGAAGCTCCTGGATTCGATCAGGGAAAGATCGTGAAGGTCACCAACGATTCGGCTCAATTGCATCACCTCCAGGTGAAGCGAATCCAGCCCCTGCCGGGTGACTGTCCTCACACCGTCCTGCATGGCCTCTATTTCTCCGCGAAGAATAGCCAGCGGGGTTCTCAGTTCGTGAGATATGTCCACCAGCCATTGTTGTTGCGTCTGATGATGTTTTTCCAGGGCTTGGGCCATCGCATTGAAACCGGCGGCCAGTTGGCCCAATTCATCACGCGATTTGACGGCGATTCGCGTGTCAAACCCGCGTGAGATCAAGGCCTTCGTGCCTTTCTCCAGTTCCTTGACGGGCGCCAGCAGATGCCGGGACAAAACGAACATCACGAAGAACGCCAAAACGAGAGCAACTGATCCTAATGCATAGAATGTCTGCGACTGCTGCCTTATGAATTCGAACTCCAAATGATGAGCCGGTAGTTCATGCTTTCTAAGTCCTAGCCACCCGACCAGTTTACCATCGGCCTCTATGGGTTTGAGCCGGTAGCTGTCCGGGGTAGAAGAATCTCCCAGGGGGGTCAGGGGGCGTTTCTCCATATCGAACAGGGCGATGGACGGATCGGGCGGATGTTGCGGAAAGGGACCTGGAGCAGTCGCAATCACTACCCCATGACGGGCGTCGAAAGCCGAACGGCTGTCCTGGATCTCCACACCCACTCCACCTGCTTGCAGGGTGGGCGCATGGTCGTGCGGGGAGCTAAGCGCCAACGGACCGGGGGGCGGGCCGGGAGGCGGCGGAATCGGTAACCCCGGTGGAGGCGGTTCTTTTTCTCCATCCGCCGATAGACCACCAATGTGAAAGATCGCGCCTCCAACTCCAGTTCCCGATTGCACGACAGGTCCGAACGTTCTCATGCCGAACCAAAGTCCAGGTTCCTTCAGGACCGTATCCCAGTTGCCGCGCTTCCGGTATTCCTGGCTCAGTGCATCGGCCAGTTTAGCAGCCGCTGCGGCTTCAGCTTTGACTACATACTCTTCGAAATGACGCTCGGAAAAGTATCTGCCGATCACAAGGATGCTGACGACGATGATCAAGCTGTTCAGAAGAAAAGCCAGAAATACTTTATGACTGAATTTAACGTTCATGCTAAACCACCAGCGGCTGTTAGCTTTAAAAGGTCATTAACACAAATTGCAGACAAAATGGCTCTCCATTTCTGGCTTATTCGGACCGGGAAGTCAATCCTGCTCATCGATCTCCATATTAATTCCATACCGCCTCCATACTTTCTCCATAATCGCTGTCTAAAGTCTACGCGTCCAGGCGGATTAAGAGGCTCGGGGCATATCGTCAGCCGCCCTGGCAGCGCCGTTAAACAATGCAGAAAAGGAGATGCGGAAATCGAATTAACGCCAGAACCAGCAATGAGACAAACGAGAACCCGGTCGAACTGACTCAGCCATAAAGCAAATCTACATAAACAAAGGAGACGAACATGAACAAGATACTCATCCTTGTTATTCTCTGTCTGGCGCTCTGCTCGATTGCCGGGGTAGCAAATCCCCAGCAGACCACCAACGGCATGCAGCCGCCGGCGGGTGCTTTCGTTGTTGCCGGGTTTGGGCCGTCAGGTATTTCCGGGGACCAGCAATACCTTTATGTAATGGCGGGCGGAAAGCTTCTGGAGTTCCAGCTCACAGACATGACACTTCTGCGTTCAGTAGACCTCCCCGATCCAGGACCTCCTCCCATGATCACCACATCTTCCACAGCGACTGACTCCCCTAATTTTTCGCCACCGCCGCCCCCCATGCCGCAGGGGCTTTGGGCCGGCAACGGTTCTCTCTATGTACTGCAGGGACCCTCGGTATACACTTACAACGTTCCCGGCCTGACTCTTCAAAATGCCGTGGCGCTCCCCAAACCGGAATAGCCGCAGACAGGCCGGTAAGACCCGTGGTCTACCTCAGTTGGACGTTTAAGCTCTACCCGAAGCACCTGAGCTTCGGGTAGAGTGAAGTATTGATCACAAGCATACAATTTGCTCAAAATTCTGAATAATACAGAGGTCATTCAAATGCGTCGTCTCTTAGTGATAGATGATGATATGGGATTTTGTGAAATGATGACAGATTATCTCATGCCGGAAGGATTCGAGGTAATCTCGATCTACAACGGGATGGACGCCTTGAAGCAGGTCTTGACAGCGGCGAAGGACGAATATGATTTGATCCTGCTCGATATAACGCTTCCGGGCATGAATGGTTTTGAAATCCTGCAACGCATCCGTTCCAGACAGAACACGCCTGTAATCATGTTAACCGGCCGAACTCAGAGAATAGATCGTATCGTAGGGCTCGAGATAGGGGCGGACGATTTCATCGTAAAACCCTGCAATCCTCGCGAACTGCTTGCAAGAGTCCGTGCAATTCTTCGGCGTACGATAAATAACCTCTATGAAGAGGTCAGGCCGGCATCTGAAAGAATAACTCTCGGTGACATTGAACTTGACGGCGGCACCCGAATTGTGCGCCGTAACGGAGAAGAACTACAATTGACTTCCATTGAGTTCAGTTTTCTCGAAATATTGTTAAGAACCGCCGGTTATGTTGTGACGCGTGAACAACTGGCCCAGAGCGCCCTCGGCCGCAATCTCGGCGCCTATGACCGTAGTGTGGATATGCATGTAAGCCACCTGAGAAAAAAACTTGGTCATAAATACAGGGGAATTGATCGGATCAAAACAATACGCGGAGTCGGCTTCGTCTACACAATCCCAAACCCGTTTGACACTGACTGACGTACCATGTCAGTAATGCGTATTTTTGTAAAGAATTCGAGGCCCCGCCGGGCGCATGCACAAAGTCTCCAATAAGTAAGACCTTACAACTTCTGCAAAGAGTGTTTGCAACGTTTCTGTTCGATCTTCAGAATCGATCTGATCGATTAACTTTCCGATTCACACCCGTTACAAAACTTTACTCAAACCAGCAGTAAGTTTACAGGTCCTTAAAGCATGATTTGCCGATGTATATGTCACATAGGCGCCCAGGCCCTGAAACCTTTCAAACACACATGCAAGGAGATCGATGTCAATGAGTTGGGATAAACTGTGTAACCGGGGACCTTAAAGGCACGCCTCCTTCATAGCTGTGGGGGGATTCTTTGACGCACATTTTCAAAACATTGCAGTGAAAGGAGCAAGTCCATGAGCATTTCAGGAATCAGCAGCACCAACTCTCTCTACACGGATTTTCTTACCCTGTTAAGCCAGGCGGATAGCAGTAGCACGAGTTCGAGCTCCACGGTTTCCAGCAGTCAGTCAAATTCAGGAACCGGTAATCAGTTAATGCAGGCCATCCAGAAGTCGCTCAGTGAGATGGGAATTTCGATGGCGCCTCCTCCTCCGCCTTCGGACGGTTCCTCGAACGCGGACGGAAGCTCGAGCGGCTCGACCTCCAGCAGCTCGACTTCATCCACCAGTTCCACCCAGAACCCTGCACAAGCGCTCGGACAGTTTATGCATGACCTGTTCGCAGCCGTAGAGTCAGAATCGAGTTCAACCGACAGCGGGACCTCAATGTCTGCGACCGGCACATCCTCCTATTCAAGCCTTTCGACCAAGATCGAAAGTCTGATACAGGAGCTGGGGGACAGTTCCTCCACTTCCTCCACTTCCTCCACTACGGACAGCACCCTGAGCACTCTGAAATCGGACTTCAGCAACCTGGTTTCAGCGATTCAAGGGGCTTCGGGCTCGAGCAGCACGAGCAGTACATCCGGCACGCAAAGCACCTCGGACGCTACGAGTAGCACATCTTCCGCCAGCACAGACCTGCTGACTTTCCTCACCAACCTGGTTGCAAACCTCGGATCCTCCGCATCCACATCAGCGACCGGAAACCTTACGAACGTCTATTCGTAGATATTGCCGCCACGGCATAAAAGTGTGCTCTGAGGCGCCTTTGAGAAGCAGGGGAGGTAAAATCCTCCCCTGCCGGGCTGTAAACCGATCTCAGGCGCCAAACACCGGATTTCGTTCCTTCACTCTTCCAGCTCCCTGCTGTCAATCCCGTTAATCCTGCAAAATCTTCCTGCTTCCTGCTTCCCGCCCTTACAAAACTTTACATTTAATCTGCAGTAAATTTACTGAACTTTAACTAATGACTTGCCGATGTACATATTTGTCATTTGCCGGCCGGATCCGAAAATTTCCCGGGCATACACGCGAGTGGATAGATCGAAGTTGGCTTAATCATGGACATCCGGCAGCAGGTGTACCCTGACAGAGGATGGGGAAGTTCTCTAGCTTGATTCATCATAACAAGGAGGCACACAATGTCGGTGAGCGCTGTTTCTTCAACTGACGGTTCTTACCAGACCAATTTGCAGACGGCTTTCACGCAGGTGCAGAATGATTTCAACCAGCTTGGACAGGCCCTGCAGTCCGGCGATCTTGCGGGCGCCCAATCGGCATTTGCGACGTTGCAGCAAGACATTCAAAATGCCAGTCAGAGCCAGAGCGGACAGCAACAGAGTAATTGGAGCGCGCTTGCAAACGCTCTGCAGTCCGGCGATCTCGCGGGGGCACAAAAGGCGTTTGCAGCCCTGCAGACAAACCATCACCACCACCACCACTCCGGCGGCTCTCAAGGCACTGGCAGCGACTCGGATGGCAACTCCACGATAAACAGCGATTTCAACACGCTTGCACAAAGTCTCCAGTCGGGTAACCTCACAGGGGCTCAACAGGCATTCGCGGCGCTTCAGCAAGACATTCAAAGTATTGGCCACACACAGGGCGGGCAGCAGACCAGCCAGTCCAGTCAACAGACCAGCCAAACCAGTCAGCAGAGCAATCCTTTAAGCACGCTCGCAAATGCCCTGCAGTCGGGCGATCTCGCAGGAGCACAACAGGCATTTGCGGCACTTATGCAGGACGCACAGTCCGCTGCGGCTAACTTCTTCAACAGCTCTCAGACCAACGGCAACATCGTCAACCTTACTGCTTGATTTTCAGAGGTTGGCCGTCGTTCAGGCGCAACCGGGCGTCCACTCCCCGTTAATTGCAGCCAGGCTGAAGAAGGCCTGGCTGTAAAACTCACCTTATGTTTGCTGCTCTATTTGACAAAGGAGCAACAGTAGTCGGTAAGCCTGGTAACCCTCAGTTTGAAGCTGGAGTTGGCGGCCACCTCAAATGTTTCTCCATCCCTTACGGTTCTCCACTCAACCGCCCCCGGCAGAAGTACATCGAGATCGCCTGCAAGGATTTCCATGATCTCCTTTTCGGAGGTATTGAATTCATAGTCGCCTGGAAGCATAGTGCCGAGGGTTCTCTTTGAACCATCCGCAAAAATGATACTCCGGCTGGTTACTTTTCCATCAAAATAGACATTGGCCTTTTTGATTACCGTTACACTCTTGAATTCCGTCACCCTCTTCTCCTCTGGATTCTACTGAATACGGCATTCAGGGCTTGTCCGTAAATAAACCCTCTGCAGACTCTTCCCGCTTCCTGCTTCCTGCTTCTTTGCTGCCGGCGCCGCCTCACTCGTACACCCGCCGGACACGCCCACCGGACCCAACTTACGGGGTCCGTACGCCGCGCGGCTGCGCTCCGGGCCTGTACAAGCCCGGCCGGCGCTGAGGCCGTTTTCCCTGCGCTTTCAAGGCCCGCTGGACAAACTGAACCTCAGAGCTTGGCCTGTGTACCATGTTCTCGGGAACTATCCTGCTCGTAATCCTGAGTTGCTGAACACGCGCGCCTTGTGAGTACCTCATAGGTTTCCCGAGGCCAATCCGGGCAAGGTTCCGCTGAACGGCCACGGCGGAAATGCCGCGTCTCGCATTTGGCGCAATCATCCGGTTGCGGTTTATCCTTGCAACCACTGCCTGGTGGGGTTTTGCAGACAGATGGGCCATGTTGATATCAAAGATGTGCCGGTTCCGCATCGAGCTGTAATTGGGGATCACCCTGTCGTTGATAACCGGCACGGCCCTGTAATTGTTGATAATGGCGGTCCGGTTGATATTTGCGGCCCTGACGCCGGAGTAGCTGTTCACGTTGTAGAGGCTGCCCCGTGGAACGACAACCGCATGGCCGGCGTAAGCCAGCCCGCCAATGCCGATACCGGTTCCGATTCCGCCTCCTCTCGTTCTAACGATGAAGCTCCCTGGCCCCCAATACCTATGGGAGTAGTACTTCTCGGTGGGCGCGAGCGGGACCCAGCCGAAATCCCCGTCCGAGTGGATCCATGAGACTCGTCCGGGATACCAGCAAACGTATCTGCCTATATTGCCGGCCCTGACCTTCACAGGAGGCGCCCAGTACCAACCCGAGTTTACAAAAACCCAGTTTCCATAATGGTGCGTCACATAGCCGAATGATTCCTCGGGAATCCAGACATTATCCCGGTACCACACCGTCCACCTGCCGGCCGTGAATGGCTGCCAGCCGGCGGCAACTCCCGTCGGGCGCCACAGCTTTTGGTACCGGCCTTCATAGTAGACCTTCTCCCACCTGCCGTTCTGGTCGAGATCGTAAGCATCATCGCGCAACTCAGCCGGCAGGTTATCGATTGACTCTCCCTTGACCTGCACCCTTTGCGTCCAGAGTTCTTCCCGTTTGAGGTTCCATTCATCCCAGGCGGCGTCCACCTGCCCGTCTCCCTCAACGGCCGCTTTGCCATCCGAGATTATGGAAGCGCCCCCGGCTTTGACCGCATACCGCGATCCCCCCTCTCCGAGGACTAAGTCAACGGAGCCGTTAAGGCTTATTACCTCGGCCGAATCATCTCCAACGTAAAGATCGAAGGCTGTGCCGGGCCGAGCGAACACATACCCGAAAGGTGTCGTCGCCTTGATCACAGCCTTTTGACTTTTGTTGTAGAACCTGGTGGTGCCTGATGCAACATCGATTTCCGTCAGGTCGTCACGCAAAACTATAAGCTGTATCTGGGTATCGCTTCCCGTTCGCACCCATACTACGTTGGGCAGCTTAAACTCCGCCTTGCCCGTATCACTGGAATAGACCGCATCTTCGAGCCCGAAGGGTGCATCTTTTACAGTGGCGACCCAGTCCTGTTCATCATAAACATACCGCAGAAGCTGACCGTCGATGAAAGTGATGCGGCCCACCAGCGCAGGTTCTTCGGGGTTCCCGGCCTGTGCGCAAACAGCGGGCGCCCACACCACGGCCAGGATCAGTCCAAGCGCAAGAGCGCTCAATCTTCTCATTCCGTTCTCCTGAATACCGAGAATCAAACTCCATTTGCCCAAGGCGCTAAAGAACCGCTGTCCGCTAAAAATCCTCGCGATGCTCGACATCTCCTCCGCAGACTTCCAAGGTGTTAAACCAATACCGATTGAGTTGGTTTGCGCCTGTGAAATCCGGATTCTAGGATAGGTATGAGCTAAGACGAAGCAAGCTAAGAAAAAGTCTAACAAATGCGCCGATTATCCTATCAAAATGCGCATATCACAAAAACTATGAAAGGTCGAGCAACACAGTAATTTTGTCCTCCTTCAAGAATAGACAGCGGCGCATGAATTTTTCGTCATTTTTGGAGAGGTGAGATCCATTCCGTCGGTTGCGCCGTCTTCCATGGCGGCGCTTGGACTTTGGGACTTCACCGCAACAGGTTCGCCGTGATTCGCAAGATTCCTCTTATTGTCAAAAAAGCCGATTCGAAGTATAAGGACGCACACGTCTGAATCCTTTTTGAAAAATTCAGTTCATACACTTGAAAGGAAGTACATGCGAAGAAGTTTTTTCTTCTGCCTGTTGCTTGCACTCACTTTAGCCTTTGTTATGATTTCTTCGGTTGCGCCGATCGAGGGTGTTGCCAAGAAAACGAAAATGCAATCCGATGACGAGAAAAAGACCGGTGCGCAACAATCGGGCGCCAGACAAGGGAAAGAGGAAGCAGCCAAACGCGCAGGGACGGCAGCGGATATTTCACCTGGCCGGATAAACGCGCGGTCGGCGATCCTCGTGGAAGTTTCGACCGGAACGGTGCTCTTTGAACAAAATGCCGATGAACCTATCGAGCCGGCTTCTTTTACCAAGATCGCCTCTCTTTATCTGATTTTCGAAGCAATTCAGCAGGGCCGGATTCACCTGAACGACGAGGTCTTGATCAGCCAGGAGGCTTGGCGGACCGGCGGCTCGAAGATGTTCGTCGGGATTGGGACACGTATTCCCCTCGAGGAAATCATAAAAGGCATAGCGGTGGTTTCGGGCAACGATTCCTGCGTCGCGGCGGCCGAACATCTGAGCGGGAGCGTTGACACTTTTGTCGATGCCATGAATCGTAAGGCCAAAGAACTGGGAATGACCCAAACCAGGTTTCTCACTCCTAACGGATTGCCGGCTGAGGGTCAGATTACAACCGCCAGAGACATGGCGACCCTGGATACGGCTTACTTGAAGGCATTTCCACAAGCGCTGGGCTACCATTCCATGAAGGAATACGTCTACAACAACATCCACCAATACAACCGCAATCACCTGCTGCTCAAAGACCCGACAATCGACGGCCTGAAAACGGGATATATCGCAGCTTCCGGATACCATCTTTCCGCCACCTCCAAGCGCGACGGAATGCGGCTCATCGCCATCGTTATGGGCGCACAGACCCCCCCGATTCGTGAGAGGGAAGCCCTTAAGCTTCTGAACTACGGATTCAGGCAGTTTACTCTGGTCCAACCGTTTCAGGAGGGCCAGGCGGTCGCAAAAGCCAGGGTCTGGAAAGGACAAAAGGACGAAATCGAGATTTATCCTGCTGAAAATCCTTCTTTTCTCATCCAGCAAAGCCAGAAAAACCTGTTGAAGTGGGAGATTCACGCGCCTTCCGCTGTAACCGCTCCAATCAAGTCAAACCAGCAAATGGGCGAGATGGTTTTCCTGGTGTCCGGCCAGTCGAAGCGAACCGTAGCACTGGTCAGCAGGGAGGACATTGCGCTCGGAGGCTGGTTCAAAAGGAGCTGGCAAACGGTGGCAAGCGTCCGTACAATTGACTGGAGATGGCTAAACTCGGCTCTGGGCGCCATAGCCGTTGTGGCTATTCTTCTCATGTTCCTGGCCGGCCGCAAATCTAAAAAGAAGTTTGCAAAGTAGTAACCGTATAATCTTACTCTCCCTGCGGCCCTGTTATTGCTGTAATGAAGGGCAGACACCTTTGACGTTGGACTGTCTTGAAGAGGAGGACAGATTTGGAAAACCTTTTCAAATTTTTCGTCCCCGTGCAGGTTCGGTACGCGGAAACAGACATGCAGGGGCATGTTTTCTTCGGCCACTATTTCACCTATTTCGACCTGGGGCTGACCGAATACCTCAAGGCAGCCGGTTACGACTATAGTGACTTTCTGGGCGAAGACCTGGATTTTTTTTATGTCCAGGCGGATTGCCAGTACAAGGGGCGGGCTTTTTTCGATGATACTCTGCACGTCCACGTACGGGTAAGCGATATAGGAAACACCAGTTTCACCTTCGAATTCTCCATATTCGAGGAAACTGAAGGCCGGCCGATTGCCACGGGGCATATAGTTGCGGTGGTAATCAACAGGGATACCCGCGACCCCGTCCGCGTACCCGAGCGCTTGAGGAAAGCCATCGCCGATTTTGAACACTTAAACGAGTGATGATGCCGGATTCATACTTGATACCGAATCAGATTGTGTGCGCAAAATTGCTAAAGCTCAAAAGAGCGTGGGAAAGTTTCCCCCTCGACCTCCTGGCTATCCCTGATCTGTCGATCACCACAGGCGCGTGCGCACACGCGCAGGGCCGAGCGCTAGGCGTTGCGAGTGGCTGGCCGGAGGCCGCCACCGCAGCGCCACATAGATCTCGACGCTATCCCTGATTTGTCCACGACCAGAGGCGGAAGGGGGTGTGGGAGGCTTAGCTCCATAAACGCTCAAATAAAGACGAGCAGCTACAAGGAAGAAGCCCGTCATTCCGGCGAGGCCTGCCCCCGGAAGTGTCCAGTCCGGGGGCCGGAATCCAGAGCCTTTGATTTTTGTTGTAATATCAATAGGTAAGGGCACTGGACCCCGGTTTGTGCCGGGGCGACAAAAATGATAAATATTGCCCTGATAAATTCAGGTACTTACGCGCTTATTTGAGTGCTTATGGGGCTTAGCTCCCCACGCTTTTCCGGATTATTAATTTGCACAACTTTCGGTACACACTCCTGATGCCGGATGTCTCTACAGGCAGATAACTTTTATCCAGGTGAGCCCCTATGCCATTCGTTTCAAAGAACAGTCACAGCGGGTGTCAAACAGATTCGGGCCCCTGCGGGGATGTGCCTTCACAGCCTGTAGACTCAGCAAGCCGGAAAGAGTTGCTTATCGAAGCAGACGGGATAGATCTTTCGGCGGTGATACACCTGCCCGGGAAGGTTCCGGCGCCGGTGATAGTCTGCTCGCACGGCCTTTTGAGCGCCAAGGAAAGCCCAAAGTTCGTCGCCATATGCGAGACAATGAGCAAAGCGGGCTTTTGCGCCCTTCGCTTCGATTTTTCAGGGTGCGGGGACAGCCCTCCGAGGCGCGCGATGAGTCTTGTCGAAGCAAGGATGTACGACCTTGAGGCGGCAATGAGTTATGCTCTGAAACAGCCATGGTCGGTCGGACGCATCGGGCTTCTCGGGTCGAGCTTTGGCGGGTTCGTTTCACTCCTTGCAGCTAACCGGCGCCCTGAACTGATTCGAGCCACCGTGTGCTGGGCGACTCCTTTCGACGTCGGCGGAATTCATCTGGATACGGAGCATCTCGAGAAACTCGGAACCATTTCCCCGGACGGCTTAAGTCTCGGCTCTCCAATAAATTTGGATTCCCTCGGCGAGGCGGGACGCGTTCTGCTGATTCACGGGCAATTGGATGAAGTCGTGCCCTGGAGAGATTCGGCCCGGATTTATGAGCGCCTGAACGACCCGAAGAAGCTTCTGCTCATGCGTACTGCAGATCATCGGATCAGTGACGATTCGTGGCGCAAGAGAGCCATTCAGGCCAGCGCAGAGTGGTTCCTGACGTATTTGAAATAACTCAAAAATCAAAAAACGTAATCCTTTTTTAAAGAGTATCCCCTATCCTGGATGCTCTAATACCAAACTTGCGTTCAAATCAGGTGATTTGGGAGGGCACGAAGCCCTCCCCTTACTTCGGGGCAGATAGGTAGCGGCGGGGTTTTTCTACGTCAAAAATCCCCGCCCGCTTTTGAACACAGTTCCTCATGATGCTCGCCTCACCCGCGAAGCATGAAAATGGCATTTTCTAGGTTAGGTATAAGTAAGTCTTAGCGTGTTCCGAACATGCCCTTTACAGCCGGTGGGCGCCGGTCGGTCCATGGCCTCGCCTCCTCGAGTTGAGCGGCAAGACGGAAAAGGGTCGCTTCGTCGCCAAAGCGCCCGATGAAATGGACGCCTATCGGCAGGTCATCGGAATTCCAAAAGAGCGGCACCGACATGGCAGGTTGCCCAGTGGCGTTGCAGATAGGCGTAAAGGGCACGAACTCACTCGAACGGCGAAATCCCGCCAAAGGATCGCCAGGCTGAGAATCGAAAGTGCCAAGGGGCACAGGCGGTTGGCCAAGCGTCGGCGTAATCCATACGTCGTAATCAACAAAGAAACGGCCAACCTGTCGCCCTATGCTTTGGAGTGTCTGCACACTCATTATATAATCGACGGCAGTGAACCGCTGTCCCATTTCATAGAGCCCCCAGGTTAATGGCTCGACCCAGTCCGGTTTTGGAGTCTGTCCAGCAAGAAAAGCTATGCGGCTCAAAGTCGCTGCACAATCCGCCGTCCATAGCGTAACGAACGCCTGAGCCACCTTCTTTCCGTCCAGCGCCGGGGCCGCCTCGTCTACCTCGTGCCCCAGATCGGCACATAGCGCGGCTGCATCTTGTACTGCACGGATGCAGTCAGGATGTATTGAAACGCCTGTCGGCGCTGCCGTGGTGAAAGCGATGCGGAGCCGTCCGGGGTCAGCCCCCACTTCTTGAGCGAATGGGCGTATCCGCGGAGGCGCCCAGTACGGGTCGCCGATATCGGGGCCTGAAGTGGCGTCGAGCAAAGCGGCGCTATCGCGCACCGAGCGGGTGACAGCGTGTTCGACCACCAATCCATTTGCGATGTCGCCAAAACCAGGACCGAGAGGATTGCGCCCTCGGGTGGGCTTTAAGCCAAAGAGTCCACAACACGAGGCAGGAATGCGGATCGATCCGCCACCGTCATTGGCGTGAGCCATAGGAACCATGCCGGTTGCCACCGCCACCGCTGAACCCCCGCTGGAGCCTCCGGGTGTCCGTTCTGTGTCCCATGGATTATGACACGGTCCGAAGAGACGTGATTCCGTGGTTGGCAGAAGACCGAATTCGCATAGGTTTGTCTTTCCCAGGATGATCAGTCCGGAGCGTTTGAGCCTGACTACAAGTTCGCTATCGTAATCCGGCACGAAATCACGCAACGCCGCCGATCCACATGTCAATCTCACTCCCTTGTAAAAGGCAAGCAAGTCTTTGAGAAGAAAAGGCACTCCGGCAAAAGGTCCATCAGGCAGCTTGCCGCCGGCCGCGGCAAGCGCCTGCTCATACATTGGCGTGACGACTGCGTTCAGCGTCGGGTTCAAACGTTCAATGCGCTCAATCGCCGCTTCCACCAGTTCTACGGACCGCACTTCCTTCCGACGAACCAGCTCAGCCTGGGCGGTAGCGTCAAGAAATGCAAAATCGTTCGGTTCTGCCATGATTCGTTCTTCTCCCTTAATGAACTGCGCAAGCCGGTTCCACAAAAAATAAGATTGTCGATACTCCTTAAACTGAACTTAGTCAGGCCAGTGGAGGTAGGCATGACAACGCTATTCTCCCGCCCATTTTGAAGGGCGTCGCCAAAGAGTAATAGCGTTCTGTTCGTAAATCTTTTTCTCTCATCACGGCGGTGGTTTGATATTACATCAGGTCCCTCTCGATCCACGTTGTTCCCCGATAGCGAACCTCTGTCTCCATGTCGCATAGCATATCATAGACGGGATATTCAACGCACGAACCTTTCGCTCCATAACGGATGAATTACCCGTCCCGCATTTTTCTTCTTGCATAAAATAGAATTATGTTCTATATAGAATTATGTTCTATTTTTATTGGAGTGCTTGCATGAGGCCATCCTTTGCTGAGGCCGCCGCGAGCAGAGAACGCCTGCCTCGAAAGGAGGGAAGGATACTATGGCCCATAAAGTCACTGAACGGCGGCAGCGCAACGAGGTTGCGCGTTCACGTCTGCTGGATGCGGCACGTCAGTTGTTTATGCGCCAGGGCTATGCTGTGACCACAATGGCCCAAGTGGTGCGTCTGGCTGGGACCTCCATCGGAAACTGTTACTTCTATTTTCCCGGCAAGGAAGCTCTATTGCGAGGGGTCGTAGTGGATTTTGCTCAGAGGATTGCCCGGGAAATTGATGCGGCTGCCGCTGCTGCACCTCCTGGCCCGGCGCAATTGGCGATCGCCCTGGCGCGGGGTGTCGAAATTGCCCTGGAGCAGAAAGAACTGGCCCGCGTGCTGCTGGTGGAGACAAGACAGCCCGAACTGCGCTCGCTGGTCCTGGAATACTTCGCGGCGCGGCTGCCGGGCTTCCTGGACGAAGGGGGACTAACAAACCTTTCCGCGGAACGGAGATGGGTCGTACTTGCCTACCAGGGGTCCGTTTTCCAATTGTTGGAATCCGTCGTGACCGGTGAACTTCAGGAAGACGCCCGAACACTGGCGCGTTTCCTTATCCGGTGGAACCTGCAGGCGCTGGGACTGACCCCGGAAGCCGTCGAGCAAGGGTTGGCGGCCCTCGACACGACGAGCGGCCCTGTGGATACAGCAGATGAAAGACCTGCCTTCTAACGTCGCCATAACACACGGATACAAGGAGCAAATGCGATCATGTCAACTGATTTATTTGCTGAGGCACAAGGTAATGCCCCGGGACGAGCACGTTTGATCGGACGCCGCATTCTCGTGGTTGGAGGCGGACAACAGACCTATGAAATGCCGGATGCGCCAATCGGGAACGGACGTGCCATGAGCATCCTTTGCGGACGTGAAGGCGCGATGGTGGCCGTCGCCGATCTCAATACCGGCGCGGCTGCCGAAACCGCCCGTCTGGTCGAGGCCCAGGGTGCTAAAGTGCTCCCGATGACGGTCGATGCCACCAACGAGGCTGACGTTCAACAGATGATCCAGACCGTTGCCGAGCAATTCGGCGGTTTGGATGGAGTGATCGTAAACGTGGGCATGGCCCGCGGACTGAGATTAGCCCAGACGAGCGTCGCCGATTGGGATTGGGTGTTTGCCTTGAATGCACGAGCTCACTTCTTATGCAGCAAGCACGCATTGCCGGTTATGGAGCCGGGAGGCGCCATCGTGTTCATTTCTTCAACGGCGGCGGTTCTGCCTTCCACAAGCGACGCTCCCGCGTATGTGGCTTCAAAGGCTGCTCTCGCAGGTCTGAACGTGTACGTGGCCAAGGAGGCAGCCCCGAAAGGCATCCGCGTTAACCTGGTCGCACCCGGCCTCATAGACACATCCTTAGGGAGGTTGGCCACGCTCGTCCGTCCCGACCGAGCTCACACACCGATCCCGCTGGCTCGGCAAGGAACGGCCTGGGATGTAGCGTACGCGGCCGTCTTTCTACTATCGAATGAGGCGAGCTACATTACGGGACAATCCATCATCGTTGACGGAGGACTCTCCGCCATTCGTTAAACGACTCTCAAGCCATGGAGAAAAAGGAGGAATTCACTTTGGCACGTTTAAGCTATCCCGATCCGGCACAGTTGTCGGGCGCGACCCAGTGGGTGCTGGCGCAACTTCCCGTCCCGCTGCATATTTTCCAGATGCTTGCCCACGCAGAGACCGCCCTCGGCCCCATATTGCTTCTGGGCAAGGCCATCCTCGGAGGCCAGGAATTGGCGCCCCATCTCCGCGAGATGGCCATCCTGCAGGTGCCCAAACAGGCCGAGGCCGACTACGAATGGGTCCAGCACGTGCCCATTGCCAAGGCCGCAGGCGTTACGGACGAGCAGATCGCCCTCGTGGAGCAAGGCAGTACGGAGGCAGCAGCCTTTGACAAGCACATGAAGCTGGTCCTACATGCGGCACGGGAAGTCGTGGGCGGCCCTTTTCTTTCCGAGGAGACCTTTGCCGCCTTGCAGGCGCACTTCCCACCGCGCCAGATTGTGGAGCTATTGCTGAGTATCAGCTACTACCTGATGATGGGCCGACTCATGACGACTTTGAAGATCGATCTGGATCCACCTTCAGGCAATACCGTCGTAGAGGCCGCAAAAAAATAGGAATCGTCCCAGCCCCGGGGAACCACGCAGGGCCAAGCGTGCTCCGACAGATCACTTTGAAGTCGAGAAAGGAGTAGTCTACGATGAAACATTCCCAGCACCAGGTGTCGATGGTAACCGGGGCAGGGGGGGCTATAGGGTAGGACCGTAAATAAGTAAATTTCTCGCTCCCCGCTCCCCGATTCATGGCGTAAGAGGCGGATTCAAGCAAGCGTAGAATGGTCTTTGACCCTATTTGAAAATAAAAACCTAATCCTTGTAAGAACGCATCGCGGAGGCTTAATATATTGAAGAGTAAACTCCTTTTGCTGGTAAACCGTCAACTTTTCATAAATGAATAGAGATTTTTAAATTCTGTCTGAAAGGAAGCCGATGCGATTTCCGCCAAATATCAAGAGAATCCTGACTTCTTCAACGATGGGCCTCCTTTTTCGGATTTTAATCCTGTCACTGCCGATGATGCTCCTGCTCTCATCCTCTGCCCTGGCACGGCAGTCTGAAATCAGTCTCACCATCCTTCACGTGAACGACACCCACGGACATATCATTCCGTACCAGGACAAGAGCGCCGATCCCGAACGGCCGGTTGGCGGGGCCGAGTACCTCGCCAAAATGATTGAACGAGAAAGGGCTTCAAATCCGGATGGAACAATCCTTCTATCGGCGGGGGATATGTTCCAGGGAACTCCGGTGTCAAACCTGTTCCACGGAAAGCCGGTAATCGAGATCATGAATTATCTGCACTACGATGCCATGGCTCTCGGAAATCATGAATTCGACTGGGGACAAGACGTCCTCAATTCAATGATTTCCTCGGCGTCCTTTCCGGTGGTTTCGGCAAACGTCTTCAAACGCGGCGGCCAACATATCCAGGGAGTGAAACCTTATGTAATCCTGAGAAGAAAAGGTGTTCGAGTCGCGGTAATAGGCATAACCACCCCCGACACCTACTACACCTCAAAGCCCGGCAATCTTACCGGACTCACATTCATTCACCCGGAGAAGGTCCTGCCCGCTATAATCAGGCGGGTCCGGGCGCAAGGGGCCTCAATCGTCATTGCGCTCACCCATGACGGGCTGGACTCAGACCGGGAACTGGCAAGGAAAGTCGGGGGAATCGACATCATAGTGGGAGGGCATAGCCATACTGCCATAAGGGACCCGGTGATCGAATCGGGCACGGTAATAGTGCAGGCAGGCTCCAACGGGATCTATCTCGGGGTCATGAACATCACTTTTGACCAGGCGAACAAAAAGATCCTCAGCTATACACGCAAAGACGAACTCCGGCTGGTTTCACCCGCATCGGGCGCTCAGCTCGATCCAAATGTCGCCCGGATTGTCGATAAGTATGAAGCACAGGTAAGGACCGAGTTTTCAAAAGTGATCGGCACGGCGGCAGCCGATCTTACCAGGGACTCCACCAGGGAAAGCGACCTTGGCGACGTCGTTACAGACGCCATGCGCGACACCTCCGGCGCTCAGATCGCCTTCCAGAACGGAGGCGGTATCCGGGCCGATATAATGAAGGGACCGATAACGCTGGAGGCAGTATTCACGGCCCTGCCGTTCGACGATGACCTGATATTGATGGATCTGACAGGAGAGCAGATCAGCGAGCTTTTGGAGAAGAGCGTTTTATCGGAAAATATGCTCCAGGTTTCAGGGATACAAATCGTTTATGATCTGTCCAAACCTGCGGGAGCTAAGGTGGCCTCGGTAGAGGTGGCGGGTAAGCCATTGGCGGCCCAGGCAACCTACAGGGTTGTGACAAATGATTTTCTTGCCGCAGGAGGCAACCAGTTCAACATCTTTAAACAAGGCCGAAACGTCTCTGTCGGACCACCCCAAAGGGACGCCGTGGCCGATTACATCCGCAAGGATTCGCCGATAAATGTTCAGGCACGGAACAGAATCACTTTCAGAAACTGACCTCGAGCCAGGCAACCTGACGTGGATGAGAAGATTGACGTTTATGTAAACGACCGAAAAATCAACATCTACCGGGGTATGAAGGTTAAGCACGCCCTCATAGCGTACGATCAAAGTCTATATAAGGCTGCACTGGCCGGGGAGGTCCGTGTCGAGGACGACAACGGGTTTACTCTTGGACTTGAAGGGAGCCTGGCCGACGGGGCCAAAATATTCACGGTTGCCACTGCCTGAGCAGACGGTGCTTCGCAGTAACACGAATGAGTCATTCTGGATACAAGATCATCGCTGCGCCAGTACCCTGCGGATTATTTGAGCCATGGTGGCAATATTATAAGGCTTCATGACCAACTCGCGAATACCTGCTTCCACAGCCAGCTTTTCATTCATCTGGGTACTGAATCCGGTACACAGGATTATTGGCACATCCGGGCGGATGGTCATAAGTTTTTCGGCAAGTTCTCTGCCGGTAAGGCCCGGCATCGTCATGTCGGTAATAACCAGGTCAAACTCTTCGGGCTTGCTGCGGAACGTCTCCAGCGCTTCGATGCTGTCCGTCTTGGCGGTAACATGGTAACCGAGGGATTCCAGCATTTTTCCCCCCATATCAGCTAACGCCTTCTCATCGTCAATGAAAAGTATTCGTTCGTTGCCGGTCGGAAGTGCCTCCGCCACTTTGCTTTCAGGCAGCATTCGCTCTTCGGCCGTCGGGAAAAAAACATTAAAGGAAGTACCTAGCCCCGGTTCGCTATGGACGGTGATCTCCCCACCGAGGCTCTTGACTATTCCCTCCACTACTGAAAGGCCCAGTCCGGTGCCTTCTCGAGGCCCTTTAGTCGTGAAAAACGGATCGAAAATCCGTTCCAGAACCCCTTTCTCCATGCCGTGGCCGGTATCGCTTACCGTAAGACACACGTAAGACCCTTCTCGACCATCGAGGCGCCTCACAAGAAGGTCGGCATCCGTTTCGGCGTCCTGTAACGTAATACTCAAAACGCCGCCGTTGGCACGCATCGCGTGGGCCGCATTGGTGCAAAGATTCATTACCACCTGATGGATTTCCGTAGGATTGGACAGAATAGCTCTTCTTTCAGGGCCGAGGGAGTTCTCATAACGAATATCAATGGTTGCAGGCAGTGAAGAGCGCAGTAATTTAAGCGCATCTTCCACGGCGGGAACGATCTGGATGATTTCTCGCTCCTGTCCGCTCTGGCGGCTAAATGTAAGGATCTGTTTAATTAGTTCCGCGGCCCGCTGACCGGCCTCTTTCACCCTCGTTAGATCCCTATTCAGTTCGGCTATATCAGCGCTTTTGAGCAGGGCCAGCTCTGTATAGCCGATGATGATCCCAAAGATATTGTTAAAGTCGTGTGCAATCCCTCCTGCAAGCGTCCCTATGGCTTCCATCTTTTGAGCCTGATGGAGCTGCCTTTCGAGTCTCACCTCCCTGGTTATGTCCCGGTGAATGCTTACGTAGTTGATAATAGCGCCCGATTTGTCCTTGACCGGAGAAGCTGTGGCCTCGGCGTCATAGAACGTGCCGTTTTTCCTGATGTTAACGATGCGCCCTGACCAGACCTGACCTCGGGCGAGTGTATTTCGCATGTTACTGTAAAAAACTTCGTCGTGTTGATAGCTCCTGAGAATGCGGGTGTGCCGACCGATGATTTCTCTGCTGTTATAGCCCGTCACATGTTCAAAAGCAGGATTGACGTATTGGATAATCCAGTCCGAATCGGTTATAAACACAGCCTCGGCTGCCTGCTCGATAGCGGCGGCCAGGCGCACCCGCTCTTGTTCAGCCTGTTTTCGCTCGGTAATATCCGTGATGAAACCTTCAAGGGCGATTAATGCCCCGTTGTCATCCAGTACCCCACTGCCCTTTTCCCAAACCCATTTTAGCGTCCCATCCGCGGCAAGGATGCGGTAAAGGAGCTGAAAGGGTTCACCTGCGGCCAAAGCTCTTTGAACATCCTGCCACACGGATTCCTGATCCTCGGGGTGGATCAAATCATTGTAAGAGAGACGGGCATTGTCGATCAGGTCCTCAGGCTCGTACCCGGTGAGTGCAAGACATCCATGGCTGACAAATTCCATTGTCCAATGAACGTCATTTCGGCAGCGGTAGGCCATCCCATGCAAATTACTGAGAAGAGTTGACAAGACCCTCTGATTTTCACGCAACGCATCCTCGGCCATCCTGCGTTCGGTAATGTCCTCGATCACCCCGAGGCCTCTCACAGGCCGGTCGTCGTTATCCCTTATCAATGTAGCGTTTACGTTCACCCATACAGTCGCGCCGTCCTTTCGCACGTAACGCTTTTCATGACGGAGCGCCGCTGCCTCACCACGTACAAGGCGCTGAAACGCTTCCCAGTCCCGCTGCCGATCTTCCGGATGCGTTATCTCCGAAAAACTCATACCAAGCAACTCTTCGGCCGTGTAGCCGGAAATAGCGCACAATCTCTCGTTGACTCGCTCAAATCGGCCGGTCTGCAAATCGGTCAGCGCCATTCCAACAGAGGAAAGCTCAAACATGGCCCGAAACTGCTCCTCACTCTTGCGTAGAGCCGTTTCAGCCTTTTTCTTTTCCGAACAGTCCCGAAAAACGAGCACAGTCCCATCTATTGTTCCATCGGGCCGTATTATCGCAGAACCGCTGTGTTCAACGGCAGTGTCTCGATTCTCACCGGCAAGGAGCAGGCTGTTAGACGCTGCGCCAACGTCTTTTCCGAATTCGAGGATGCTCTTTGCCGGATCGATTGGTATACGCGTATTTTCATCGACAATTCTTAACACTGATGCCAGCAGCTTACCGATGGCCTCCTGTAAAGTCAGGCCCGTCAAGCGTTCAGCCTCTGAATTGAAAAAAGAAATGCGGCCCTGCAGGTCAGTGGTGATGACTGCGTCGCCAATGCTTGCCAGAGTGACCGAATGTTGCAGGCGACTTGCCTCCGCGCGCCGGCGGGACCGGTGCAATGCTTCGCTCATAACGCTTATAAGTACGCCACTAACGATCAACGTAATCCACTGGGAGAAATCGGCTGCACTGGCGATATAAAAACTGTGAACCGGAGGCATAAGGAAATAATCTACACTAATGGCGGCCACGACGGTAGATACCAGCCCCGGCCCCAGCCCGCCCAGGTAAGCGGAAAAGATGATCGGGAGCTGAAACAGGATCAGCAACGGCCGTTCACCAAAATTTGCCTTCATGTCCAGGCGAACAAACAAGGTCGCCAGTGTCGCCAGCACCGCGAAAATGTACACCTTCCACGGCTCGAATCGGCCCAGGACAAACAACCCTGCTTGAGTCCTATCGGGCATGAATTTCCTCACGATTGGTTATTTCCTCTGATTATACAGGGACTTAAGCTTGGCGGTCTTTCGACGCGATTTCCATATTGTAACAATAACCGGTCGTGGTGGAATAAGACAACTTGGAATAAATGACGCGAAAAGGGGGTATCGGATCTGTTCTGCTTACGCGCTGTCGATCTGCAGCCAGCCATTACCGGCACAACCTTATAAAAGCGCCCCTCACCTCTCTTCTCAGGCGCAAGACATCCTGCCAGGTCTCAAGCGAGTTTCCGTCAGAATGAGGGGGCCAAAGCCCCAGCAAAACCATTGCCTCAAAGCACCGCTCATCGAGTTTAGCGCTACTGGAATTCGTATGCAGTCTGACCCTGTGGTCCAGCGCGCGGAGTGCGTCGAATGTCGCGCCTATCTCATCTGAGCTGGACGCCGTTTGCGGCAGGTCTTTCAAAAGTTCGTGAACCGCCCGCCTGACAGACCGGCATGGCGTGGACCGGCAGCCATTCACGAGGATGTAATCGGCAAGTTGAGGTTGAGTGCTTTTGTGCCAGGCGCTTAGCCCTCCGACCAGCAGATGGCCCTGTACCATAAACTCTATGTCCGCCAAGCCGCCCATTCCCAGCTTCAGATCGATTTCCTTTTCGGTTTCTGCGGCACGCTCCGTCTCCATCCGGTTGCGCAGGTGGCGCAGCCTCGGCCATACCGATTCCGGGGATCTTTTCCTGCAGCAGATTTCTCCTGCCTTATCTTCAATCCACCGTCCAAGATTCGGGTCCCCGGCTATGTGCCGTATCCTAAGAAGCGCCTGGATTTCCCATATATCGGCCCGGGCCTCGTAATATTCGAGCCAGGATTCCGGGGTTACGACAAGCGGACCATGAGTCCCCGTGGGTCTCAATCGCACGTCCATCGGGTAGCCTGGGCCTTCCTGGAGAGGCGTGGAGAGCATGTTGATAAAGCGCTGAATGAGCCCGATCACCTCTCCGGGAATCCGATTAGCGGTATCATGGGCTCTCGGCGCGTAAACAAAGACGAGATCGAGATCCGAAAGATAACTCATTTCCACGCTGCCCAGCTTTCCCATCCCGAGCACCGAGAGGGGCAGATCGGCCGGCAGTCCAAGATTTTGCCTCACCGCTGCCAGTGTGTTACCAATGACAAAATCGGCAATAGTGGTTTGCTCCTCTTCCAGGGCCGCGAAATCGATCCGGCCGCCAAGGTCGGCCAGCGCGAGTTGGATGATGCGTTCGTTTTTCAGCCTCCTTATCCATTCCAGCTTTTCTCCATACTCTTCCGCCCTTTTCACCAGACCGAGACTGGATGCCTCCCATTGCCGAGCCGGACTGAAAATCCCGGATCTTACGGCGTGGCCTTCAACCAGGGCGGGATTATGCGAAAGAAGATCCGCGACAAGCTCACTTGAGGCAATCGCTTGGCAAAAAGGCGCAACCCAGGGCTTAACTTTTCCAAACAGCTTTATCAGCCCGGTTCTTCGAGCGACCCTCTCGAAGTAGGTATCCACCCTTACCAGGATTTTTTCCAAAAGTTCCCGGTCATAAACGCCGGAGAATTTTCCCAGTGCTCCAAAAAGGATTTCGGATTTAACGGAAGCCGGATAGGCCTTCAGAGTTTCCTTAAGCTTCTCAAACAGTTCGGCGAGCGGCGCCGCGCCGCGGCCGTGCGCGAAAATCGGCGAACCACCCCATCCTCCTGCCAAATCGTGTCGGGGCTTTTCACTTCCCGGATCGTCTGCCTCTTCGGGCTTTTCCTGAAAAAGCTCTTGAAATCTGGAGTGAACGATGGAGCAGTGCATCTCCAATGCTTTTAGAAATGCGATCTCGTCGTCCCCGAAGCCCATCGCGAATACCAGGCGCGTTCTTTCTTTTTCCGAGTGCGGCAAACTTTGTGTCTGCCTGTTCTGGTCGAGTTGGATATAATGTTCGACATTGCGCAGGAAAGTGTAGGAACCCTTCAGCTCGTCCGCAGTACCTTTCGGCAGGAGACCAAGACCGGACAGCTTTACCAGGCACTTTAGAGTGTTTGGTTCGTCAAGTTCGGGATGCCGTCCGCCGTATATGAGCTGCATAGATTGAACGAGGAATTCAACCTCACGAATTCCGCCGATGCCCAGCTTTACATCGAAGCGCCTTGCGCCCGGCCGAAACCGCACCGCTTCGGTAAGAATCCGGTTTCTCATCTCTCTCAGCTCGGCAAGGGACTGGAAATCCAGGAACCTGCGGAACACAAAGGGGCGAAGCTCGCGAACAAAAGCAATCCCTTCGGAACGCTCCCCGGCGACGGGCCGGCACTTCAGAAGCATCTGGCGTTCCCAGGCCTGACCTCGAAGAAGATAATGCTCGAGCGCGCCGCTCATCGAGGGTACCAATATTCCCTGCTTCCCCTGGGGTCGCAGGCGGAAATCCACCTGAAAGACACGGTCCCCCTCAAACCGGTCGGACAGCAGCCTCGATAGCCGATGAGCGAGGCGGCTGAGCAGCATGATGAAATTTTCGCCATTCTCTTTACTATCCGGGTTTAAAAAGATCAGGTCTACGTCGGATACATAGTTTAGCTCATGGCCGCCCAGCTTCCCCAACCCCATCGCTACGAGCGGGATTCTTCCCCCAAGCCGCCGCCAGACATCCAGCTCTTCATTCCAGGCCCACCAGTCAGGATGCGCTGAAAGATAGTCCAATCCAACCTGGAGGGCCACTGAGGCCAGATCGCTCAACTGTCCGGTGGTCTCCGACAACTCCGCATAATGGAGAAAGTCTCTTGAGCCTATTCTCAAAAAATGAAGCTGCTTAAAGCGGCGAAATATCCGTAGCAGGTCGTTGAAGGACTGCGCCTTTTCAGCGTCGCGCCCGAGAGCGGAATAGAGTTCAGTGAGAGGATATTTGCGTTTGAGGTTACCCTCGCCCAAAAGCCATTGCTCGAAATAAGGGTTGTTCCGCAAAAGAATATCCAAGTATTGAGAGCACTTGCGGACATATTCAATCTCGCTCATGAAACCGCCTATAACCCTTTGGTTAAAGTCTCTATTGCATCCGATTGTGAGTTTATCATAGTATGGCTCACGTTAGGAATTCCCCTTAAACATAGTCGTGGGTTTTTGCAAACATGTTTTTCCGGATCTCGTCCGAAGCCGGTTTGCAGCTTGGGGCTCGATTTTTTTGATGGCTGAAGGCGGGCAAAAGCTTATGAGTCCGCGATGTAAGGCAAACTCTTCGGAATCATTATAAAGGTTTGCTATTCGGGACTTACCCGTTACAATTAATCGTCTTTCAGGGTTTTCCTGCACTCACGGTAAATTCCCGACGTTGACTGAAGTTGGATTTTTTGCGAGTTGACGAAGTTTGTCACAGTTAATTTAAGGAACATTGATTATGAACCTTCCGTGGAATCGTCCCAAGGCAATTCTTTTGCTCGAGGACGGAACCGTTTTTCGAGGATACACGTTCTGCGGGCAAGGCCGAACGCTGGGAGAGGTGGTCTTCAACACCAGCATGACCGGATATCAGGAAGTGCTGACCGATCCATCTTACAAAGGTCAGATCGTAGCGATGACATATCCTCTGACCGGCACTTACGGAATCAACCCGGAGGACATGGAATCGGCGGCTATACATGTAGAAGCATTTATCGTAAAGGAGTACCAGGATTTTGCCAGCAACTGGCGAAGCAACCGCTCCCTGGCCGATTTCCTGGCCGAGCATGGGAAGATCGGAATCGAGGGTATAGATACGCGCGCACTTACCAGGCATATCCGGGTTGGAGGGGCGATGCGCGGAATAATCGCGACCGACACCGACAACCTGCGCGAACTGATGGACCAGGTTCTCGCATATCCGGGACTGAACGGGATCGATCTGGTAAAATACGTAACGTGCCAAAAACCCTATAGGTGGCGGGACGGCGAGAGGCATGAAATAGCTTCTGCGCAATGGCTGCCGAACGTTGCCGGATTCCGGGTGGCTGCCCTTGACTGCGGGATAAAATATAATATTCTTCGCAAACTGGAGAATGCGGGATGCCAGGTGCTGGTTTTCCCCGCTCATGCCAGCGCCGCTGAGATTCTTTCCTGCGATCCCGACGGCATTTTTCTCTCAAACGGACCCGGCGACCCGGCCGCTGTGCATTATGTTATCCAAACCGTTCGAGACCTGTTCGGGAAGAAACCGATATTCGGCATCTGCCTCGGACACCAGATGATGGGACTTGCGCTCGGGGGTAGTACATTCAAACTCAAGTTCGGACACCGAGGGGCAAATCAGCCGGTAAAGGACCTCACAACAGGCAGAATAGAGATCACTTCGCAGAATCACGGCTACTGCGTCGATCCTGATTCGCTTTCGCACATGCCTGTTCGGCTTACGCATATAAACCTGAATGACAACACGCTGGAAGGGATGGAGCACCTGGAGATTCCTGCCTTCTGTGTCCAGTACCATCCGGAAGCCTCTCCCGGCCCGCATGACGCCTCATACCTTTTCAACCGGTTCTTGCAAATGATCGAAAAGAATGCGCCACTGTTGAAGCAGCCGCGTAGCGGACGCCATTGATAAGCAGGGTTCAAGGAAAACGAGTTCATGCCCAAACGCACAGACATAAAGAAAATACTGCTCATCGGCTCCGGGCCGATAATAATAAGCCAGGCGTGCGAGTTCGACTACTCCGGGACACAGGCCTGCAAGGCGTTGCGTGAAGATGGCTATGAAATAGTCCTGATAAACAGCAACCCGGCGACGATCATGACCGACCCGGAAATGGCGCACTACACCTATGTGGAGCCGATAACTCCCGAAACGGTCGCAAAGATCATAAGGCGCGAACGCCCCGATGCTCTGCTTCCCACGCTCGGAGGCCAGACAGCCCTCAACGTGGCTGTAAAAGTCGCCGAAATGGGCATTCTGGAAGAATTTGGCGTGGAGATGATAGGCGCTAACGCCTCGGTCATCAAAAAAGCCGAGGACCGCCGGCTTTTCCGGGACGCCATGGCAAACATAAATCTGAGGGTGCCGGAAAGCCTTGTCGTCGACAATCTTGCCGACGCGGAAAGCTTTGCCCAGACAATTGGCTATCCTCTTATCGTGCGGCCTTCTTTCACCCTGGGCGGGACCGGAGGCGGGGTCGCCTACAACCGGGAAGAACTTCTCCACCAGACCCAGATGGGTTTGGATGCGAGCATGATCCGCTCGGTAATGCTCGAGGAATCGGTTCTCGGATGGAAGGAATTCGAACTCGAGGTGATGCGAGACTACATGGATAATGTGGTCATCATCTGCTCGATCGAAAACATGGACGCTATGGGCGTACATACGGGAGATTCCATTACGGTGGCTCCCGCCCAAACCCTCACCGACCGCGAATACCAGATGATGCGCGACGCATCCATCGCCATTCTCCGGGAGATAGGGGTCGAAACCGGCGGCTCCAACGTCCAGTTTGCGATCAATCCCAAAAACGGCGATATGGTCGTAATCGAGATGAATCCGCGCGTTTCACGCTCCTCCGCGCTCGCCTCGAAGGCCACCGGGTTCCCTATCGCCAAGATTGCCGCAAAACTCGCCGTGGGCTATTCGCTCGATGAGATCGCAAACGATATCACTCGCGAGACCAAAGCTTCCTTTGAGCCTACAATAGATTACTGCGTGGTGAAGGTCCCCCGCTTCACCTTTGAAAAATTTCCCCGCACCGACGACATACTTTCCACTTCGATGAAGTCGGTGGGGGAAACGATGGCCATCGGGCGCACGTTCAAGGAAGCGCTTCAGAAGGCTGTGCGCTCCCTTGAAATCGGCTGTTTCGGATTTTGCGATCCGCCCGCCGATATGGATTCGGAATACATCGAACAGTTGAAGCTAAGCCTTGCGAGGCCCAATTCTCAAAGACTCTTTCAAATCGGCGAAGCCCTGAAGCTGGGAATATCGGTAGAGGAGATCCACAGGCTCACTTATATTGATCCATGGTTTTTGAAGCACATTAGAGAAATTCTCGAAATCGAGGCGGCAATCGCCCAATCCGCCTCCGGATCAGCTTTTCTCGAAAATGCGGAACAGCTTCGATTTGCGAAGGCCTGGGGATTTTCCGACCGGAGGCTGGCGCAGCTTACCTGCACTGAGGAGGAAACTGTGCGCCAGAAGCGCCTGGGGCATGGCATCAGGCCGGTTTACAAACTGGTCGACACATGTGCCGCTGAATTTGAAGCCTACACTCCCTACTATTACTCGACCTACGAGACGGAAGATGAAGCGAGGCCCTCGAACAGACCCAAAGTGGTGATCCTCGGGGGCGGTCCCAACAGGATAGGTCAGGGCATCGAGTTTGACTACTGCTGTGTGCACGCCTCGTTTTCGCTCCGGGAAGAAAACCACGAATCCATAATGGTGAACTCGAACCCGGAGACAGTGTCGACTGACTATGATACATCCGACAAACTCTATTTCGAGCCGCTGACCCGCGAGGACGTTCTCCACATTCTGGAAAGTGAAAAACCCAAGGGCCTTATCGTGCAGTTTGGGGGCCAGACCCCTCTGAATCTTGCGGTCCCGCTCGAAAAAGCCGGCGCCCAAATTCTTGGCACATCCCCTGACGCAATCGACAGGGCCGAGGATCGAAAGCGTTTCCAGCAGCTTCTTCACAAACTCTGTCTAAAGCAACCGGAAAACGCAACCGCGTTCACCATTCAGGAAGCCTTCGAAGCTGTCGATCAGATAGGTTTTCCAGTGGTTGTCCGCCCCTCTTATGTGCTCGGCGGACGGGCCATGGAAATAGTCTATGATAAGAGCCGGCTCGAAGAGTTCATGCAAACGGCCGTGCTTGTTTCACCAGGCCATCCGATTCTGATTGACAAATTTCTCGAGGACGCAATCGAAATCGATGTCGACGCCATCAGCGACGGCCGGGTCACGGTTATCGGCGGCATAATGGAGCACATCGAGCAGGCGGGGATTCATTCCGGAGACTCTGCGTGCGTGCTTCCGCCCATCAGCGTCTCAAAGGAGATACAGGAGGAGATCAGAAGACAGACAAGGCTCCTGGCCGAAGAGCTTGGCGTGATAGGGCTTATGAACATTCAGTTTGCAATCCAGAATGGGCAGGTTTTCATTCTCGAGGTGAATCCGAGGGCGTCCCGGACGGTCCCCTTCGTCAGCAAGGCAATCGGGCGTCCGCTGGCCAAGCTCGCCACCAAGGTCATGCTGGGCAAAAGTCTGAAGCAACTTGGGTTTGAAAGGGAGATCGAGCCTCGACACATATCGGTTAAAGAGGCCGTTTTCCCGTTTTCACGCTTTCCGAAGGTGGACACCCTGCTTGGACCCGAAATGAAGTCAACCGGAGAGGTCATGGGAATCGGCGAAAGCTTCGGGATTGCCTTCGCAAAAGCCCAAGCCGCAGCTGGATACGAACTGCCGAAAAGCGGAACGGTTTTCATAAGCGTTCACGACGGAGACAAAGTCAAGGCGCTGCCAGTTGCTAAAAGATTTCTTCAGTTGGGTTTCAAACTTATCGCGACAGCAGGGACCGCCGGGTACCTCGAACAGGGCGGGATACCCGCAGATCGTGTGTACAAATTGAATGAAGGCCGCCCCCACGTTGTGGACAAGATCAAGAGCGGTGAGATACAATTGGTTGTTAATACAAGCCTCGGCAAGAAGACCACTTCCGATTCATATGAAATCAGGCGCACCACGCTCATCTACAATATTCCTTACGCCACCACCATTGCCGGAGCGCAAGCCATTGCCGAAGCCGTATTGGCTTTGCAAAAAGGCGACTGGGATGTAAAAACACTTCAGGAATACCACCAGGGGATACAACGTGATGGAAACTAGGCTAGTGCCTGATCGCAAAATCACAGTTCCCAAAGGCCCGAAGATTTTGGCCCCTTTTACTCCGAATAAGAAAGAAGAGTGCGGCATCTTTGGGATTTTCGGCCATGAGGACTGCGCAAAATTGACTTATTTCGGCCTCTACGCTCTTCAGCACCGGGGGCAGGAAAGCGCCGGAATAGCAGTCGGAGACGGCAGGCAGATCACAGACCATAAGAACATGGGACTGGTCAATGACATATTCAGTGAAGAAACTCTTAAAGCCCTTAAGGGCTACCTTGCCATTGGGCATGTACGCTATTCAACCACCGGGTCGTCCCTTCTGGCAAACGCACAGCCCTTCGTGGTTTTCCATGGAAACAACCATTATGCGATCGGACACAACGGCAATTTGGTAAACGCGATCGAACTGCGGCAGGAACTCGAGAGGCAGGGAGCGATTTTCCGTTCCACGATGGATACCGAGATATTCATGCACCTGCTGGCCAAAAACCTGGTGTACGGTCTCGAGGAGGCCATGGTAGAAGCGTTGAACAGGGTAAAGGGCGCCTATTCGCTGGTGATGTGCACAAAGGACACGCTGATCGGCGCGCGCGACCCCAACGGTTTCAGGCCTCTTTGTCTGGGTGAGATGAACGGCGCCTACGTGCTGGCTTCTGAAACCTGTGCCTTCGACCTTATCGAAGCTACCTACATCCGCGACCTGGAACCCGGCGAAATCCTAATCATAGACGAGGACGGGCTGCGCTCGCTTTTTCCTTTCTCCAGACGGCGTTCCTCTCATTGTATATTCGAATTCATCTATTTCGCCAGACCGGACAGCAATATTTTCAACCAGAATGTTTATATGTTTAGAAAAAGGCTGGGGACCATCATGGCCAAGGAGAACCCCTCGCTTTTCGCCGACATGCTGATGCCTTTCCCCGATTCGGGAAACTACGCCGCCCTGGGACTGGCCCAAGCGAAGAATATCCCCCTGGAAATGGGAGTCATACGAAACCATTACGTGGGACGCACCTTCATTCAGCCCAGCCAGGCAATGCGCGATTTCAGTGTCCGGGTCAAATTGAATCCCGTGCGGGAGCTGCTCAAGGGCAAGAGTGTTCTGCTGGCTGAGGACTCAATAATTCGTGGAACTACCACCAGGACCAGGATCGATTCGCTGCGTCAGGCAGGGGCAAAAGAGGTGCACATGCTGGTCAGTTGCCCCCCCCACCGTTTCCCCTGCCCCTACGGGATCGACTTTTCAACCAAGGGTGAGCTTATCGCAGCCTCGCACTCCATTGATGAGATACGAAACTTTATCGGCCTGGATTCGCTCAATTACCTGAGCATCGAAGGGCTGCTGGAGGCGGCCGGGGCCACGGTGGACGATCATCCGTTCTGCCTCGCGTGCTTTGACGGGAACTACCCGGTCAAATTCGGCGATGAGGTGCGAAAATACTGCTTCGAGGAGAAGCGTTCAAAGTGCTGACAATACTCAGACCACAATGGTGTGGAGCGCAGAAGGATAGCATCAACTTGCCGGCCATTGCAGCTTCTGAACTTAAAACTTAAAACTTCTTCCGAATGTACAATCAGCTTATCTATTTCATTATCGTTTTGCTGCTCTTCAGCGTCCAGCGCCAGACAGGCAAGCCTCCTGCCGTTTCCTGGTCAGATGCGCTCTACATTACAGCCCTGTTCTGCGTTTTTGTGTTTTGCTGCCGCCGGAGTTTTGAAAAGCTCCTGAAAGCGGCTGATCGAGGTATCCCACTCTCCGTTCTTACCCGCGCCCTTTACCGGTTTCAGGCCCTTTTGTCTGTTACAGCCATTGGATTTCTCGCCCTATATCTTTATGTTTTCAACCTGGGCGCCTACCTCAGCGTAATCCCCGGATATGACAAGTTCACGACCATATCGGGGGTTGCCGGCCTGGTGTTTTTCCTGGTCCACCTGGCAGTGATCTGGTTTTGGAGCCAGCCTGTCCATCAGATCGTATTTGGTGTGAAGGTTTCCCGGACAGATTTCATACATGGACAGCTCTCCTTTACCTCGGTCATACTGGTTCCCTGGTTTCTCATTTCGACCGTGACCGACCTGCTCCAGTTAATAAAAACGCCCTCCTTCATGACTTCGGATTTTGCGCAGATACTTCTCATAGCACTCACGCTTGTCGGATTCGTCCTTTTAGGGCCATGGCTGATCATTCGAATGTGGGGCTGCAAGCCGCTCCCGGAGGATCATGTAAAGGCTGAGTTGGAAAGATTTTGCAACGATCATGACTTCAGGACGGGCGGACTTCTTCTCTGGTCCGTTTTCGGTACACAGATGCTTACCGCCGGAGTGGTCGGCATCCTTCCGGGTCTTCGCTACATTCTGATCACATCCGGTTTGTTAAAGACCCTCGACATAGCCGAACTCAAAGCTGTCGTAGCCCATGAGATGGGACACGTCCGCAAAAAACACCTGTTGCTGTTTGTGCTGCTGTTGATCCTGTTCATTCTGTCGATCTCTGATCTGGGCGATACTTTATCCTGGCTCGCCCTGTCAAACAGGACCATATTCAACTGGTATGCCGCTCTCGCGGATTTCGCGCCATCTCTGGTGTCTCTGCTTTCCGCCCTATCGCTAATCGTGCTCATGGTCTTCTTTTTTCGCTTCATCTTCGGATATTTTCTCAGAAACAGCGAGCGGCAGGCAGACCTTTATGCCATGGAACTTGTGGGGGACCCCCAGCCCCTGATTTCATCGCTTAAAAAAATCGCGTTCCGCAGCGGCGGGATAGAAGACCTTCCTAGCTGGCATCATTACAGCATAAGGCAGAGAATAGAGTGCCTGGCCGAGGCGTTCAAAAACCCGGGGCTCATTCGCAGACAAAACAGGAAGCTCTACGGTTCGGCCCTCATATTCGTGGCGGCGGTATCGGCCCTTCTGTTCGTTAATTGGTGGGCTAACGAAACAGGGTTTGCCAGTGACCTGCGCTCGGAGTATGAGCTTCGATTACTGGAGCTGGGCATTTCCAAGGAACCCGGCAATGTGGAATACCTTGCCCGTTACGGGGGACTTCTTTACGAGAAAGGCAGATACTCTGAGGCCGAATCTGTCCTCAGGGCGGCCCTTACGCACGACCCGGAAAACGCATCCGTTTTGAACAATCTGGCATGGCTTTATGCGACCGGCCCTTTCCCTTTCCGCAACCCGCAGGACGCCCTCGACCTGGCGTTGAAAGCAGTCGCCCTGAGCCCGGCGCCGGATATTCTCGATACACTGGCGGAGGCGTATTATATAAACGGGCGGTACGCAGACGCGCTCTCAGCGATCAATGAAGCGATCTCCGTGGGCGGGCCTCAGCAGAGTTATTTCCAGAAGCAGAAGGAAAAATTCGAAAAAGCGTTGAGGGGCAAAATTAGAAGCTCGTGAGATTGCTCAATACCGAACGTTCCTCGCGGAGCGTGGAGAATGGCAGCCGCAAACTGGAAAAGATTGTCAACGCACGGCAAATATATATAATGGCGGCGGCCGTGGGCCAATGACCCTGGAATAATTATTAGTTTCGAAAACATCGATTTATCTTACAAATTATTGAAGGACGACAATCATGCATCTTCGAAAAAGATGTGCAGTAACTGGCGGGGCCGGATTTCTGGGGTCTCATCTTTGCGAACGGCTTCTCAAGGATCAGCAGGACGTACTTTGCATTGACAATCTCTACACGGGAAGCAAAAGGAACATCGTAAGTCTTTTGAGCAACCCTTATTTCGAACTCCTAAGACACGATATAACCTATCCTTTGTATATCGAGGTTGACGAGATTTACAATTTAGCGTGCCCCGCCTCTCCTATCCACTATCAAAACGATCCTGTCCAGACCACGAAAGTCAACGTGCACGGGTCAATCAACATGCTTGGACTGGCGAAGCGTCTCAAGATCAGGATCATGCAGGCCTCCACATCCGAGGTTTACGGCAACCCCTTCGAACATCCGCAAAAGGAGACCTACTGGGGAAACGTGAACCCTATTGGGCCGCGGTCTTGCTACGATGAAGGCAAGCGGTGCGCGGAGACCCTTTTCTTCGACTATTACCGGCAGCACAAGCTGGACATCAAGGTGGCCAGAATCTTCAACACCTATGGCCCGAGAATGCACCCCAACGACGGCAGGGTGGTATCCAACTTTATCGTGCAGGCGCTGACGGGGCAGCCTATAACTATTTACGGGGATGGCAAGCAGACCCGCTCCTTCTGCTATGTTGACGACCTGATAGAAGGCTTCATCAGGCTGATGAACACTTCCAAAGGCTTTACGGGCCCCGTGAATCTCGGAAATCCCGTGGAGTTCACCATCCTCGAGCTTGCGGATATGGTGATCGAGATGACCGCGTCAAAATCCGAACTCGACCGAAAACCACTCCCGCAGGACGATCCCGTGATGCGAAAACCGGACATATCGATAGCGCATGAAAAACTCGGGTGGCAGCCTAAAATCCCATTGCGAGAGGGATTGAGAAAGACCATCGATTACTTCGACGACTTGCTCCGCACGGGGGACCCCGGAGTCGTTTCTGCAATTAACAAGTGAGGGGCGCCGCGCGCCCCCTTGTCAGTCCTGCCCGTCACTTGTCACTTGCCTGGTCTCCATCCGGAAACACCGGATGAGAGATTGGCAGTTTCCGATTCGCAAACGAGGCATTTTTTTCCTGGCAAGGAAATCTAGTTCCCCCCTTTCCTAAAGGGGAGAAGGGGCAGCGATGTCCGGTTAGGTTTTTGCAAAGCCCGGTGCAAGTGCAAAGATCGAGGGAATGATTCTCCCGCGCCCGCAGAATTTCGGCTACACGCGCAAGCGCGTGGAGCCGAGCGCTAGGCGCTTCGGCGTCTGGCCGGAGGCCGCCGCCGATAGCGCCACACTGAGCCGCGTAGCGGCGAGGGGGTGTGGGGGGCTAGCTCCCCACGCTTTTAGAAAGCTTCTCGATTGACCATACGCAAAAACCGAAGGTAGCGGCGAATCTGACCGGCGGTCCCACCGCCCGCGGGAGCAGAATATGGCCGCACAGAAATCCGAGACCGGCATAAAGGACCTTAGAGAAAAGCTATGGCGGGCAAGGTATATAGCGGTATTGACCGGGGCAGGGATTTCAGCCGAATCGGGCGTTCCGACCTTTCGCGGGGAGGGCGGTCTCTGGAAGCAGTTCCGGGCGGTTGACCTGGCCACCCCGGAAGCTTTCTCACGAGACCCGAAACTGGTATGGGAATTCTACAACTGGCGAAGAGAACTGGTCGCCCCGCTCAGCCCGAATCCGGGCCATTTTGCTCTGGCCGAAATAGAGCGCCGGGTCCCGCGTTTTACACTTATAACGCAAAACATCGACGGGCTGCATGAGAAGGCAGGGAGCCGGAATCTTATCGAGCTGCACGGCAATTTATGGAAGGTGCGCTGCACCGGCTGCGGAACGATCATCGAGGACCGCAGGATACCGCTGCCCGAACTGCCGGCCTGTGAAGCGTGCGGCTCTATTCTGCGGCCTCACGTGGTCTGGTTTGGCGAGATGCTGGAACCAAAAGTGCTCGATGCAGCTTATGAGGCGATTGGCAATTGCGATCTCATGATAGTAATAGGGACCTCCGGGACTGTCCAACCAGCGGCATCAATGGGAGTGCAGGCAAAACGAAACGGGGCCGCCGTCGCCGAAATCAACCTGGAACCAACCCCTTACTCGGATGTCTATAATATCTCCATCTCCGGCAAATCGGGAGAAATATTGCCGAAATTGCTCTGAACAGAGGACGGAAGGCGGACCTATTGTGTGGTTGCCTCGGATCAGTCCGGAGGTCAGACTGAGTGAAATGACATGAAATGATTCGGCAATTATCGGTCTTCCCGCGTATGCCACAGGCGCAGCACGTAGATGGTCGATTCCTTGATTTCGTATCGCATCTCGTAATGCCCTGCGAGGACGCGTCGAACCTCGCGCGGCTCGAATTCTTCAAGCTTCTCTCCGATGCGCGGGTGCTCCAGGAGGCGGACCGGGGCTGCAGTCAAAGCTTGCACGGTGCGAGTTGCGGCGCGTTTGTCGACCGGCGCCAGGAAGTCGTAAAGTCGCACCAGATCGGAAAGAGCTTTACTCGTCCATTTCAGTTTCATCAGCGCGGCGTCGACAGCGGTTTGTCAGTGTCGAGGCTAGCCGCCCACGCTTGCACATCATGGTGGTCGATAACGCAACCCGCATCGACGTCTGCCAACGCCTCAAGCGTCAGACGACGGCGTTCTTCTTCCTGCTCAACCCAAGCGGACAACGCCTGTTTAATTATCCAGCCGCGTGAGCGCTCCAAGCGTGCGGCCAACTCATCGACTTTCTCGGCTAACGACAAAGGGACGTGCGCAGTCAACACTTTGGTAGTCATTTCGAGTCTCCTTTCAGGGACAGCGGAATCCAGCGGCAACAATCGGCACGTAGCCCGCATGACGCCGCCTGCTAACCACACCGTCCGTCCATCTCGCGTAAACAAAACACACGATGTTGGCGAGTTGCGGTTTTCAATCATTGTAAATCTATTTACATCATAGCGATTAATTCTGATTAATTCAAGATCAAGCCTCGAATTGACCGATCCTCAGGAACAGAGTAACTAAAACTTATTTCTGCCCACTGCCTTCTAATCCTGTGAATGTTTTTGGAGCCAAAAATTAAGTGGTCTGACAAGCCTTTCGATCTGCTCCGGACTGAGGCGGGAAGATTGCCTGGCAAAGAACCTCTTCAGATATCCGATCCGGATCACTTCGATCCCCTTCACAGGTCTTCGAACCTTCACGAATGCATTCGAGAAGCAAAATACCGGCTTCACTTGCCACTCCTGTGAAGTCATCTTCCAAAGGAACTCTTTCAAGCGGTAAGTTTGGCTCAAGGTCTGTTTGAGGAAGTCCTTTTTCGGCGGCTTGCCATTGAGGAGCAACATATCTCCATTCGCATCGACCTCCCCCCGGTAACTTTTGGTTTCAATGAGGAATATCCCACCAGGCCCTATCACCACATGGTCGATATTGAAGCCTTTAAAGGCAATATCATGTAAGGCATGATAGCGCTCCGGCAGATCCCCTAATTGCACCGAAACCCTCTCTTCGGCCAGAGCGCCACGGTCTGCATCTCTAGACCGTTTTTTCAAATGATTGGCCTGCTTCTCGATCCGGTCACTGCCGAATTTTATTACAACACAAATAAGGATCACTGCCGGGAGTCCGAGCTTTGCAATCCTGTTCAGGTTGGTCAACATGAGTAGCCCAGCTATCAGGATCACTAATGCCGGAACGGATGCTTTTTGATAGCGTCTGGATGCCATTTCTCTAACGCTTTTTCCCGCCGTGCCATGTTGGATAGCCATAGTTTTCAGCCTCTTCCATGATGTCAAAGGAATAAGATGGGAATGTAGACATCCCTTTGCATTCATCGTGCAATAAGAGGCGATCATGGGAGATTACGACCCATGGGGGGATGAGATCGGGTTTGTCTCAGAGTTGAGAAGAAACCTGGACCTACGGAAGAATCACTTTTGGTGGAGGGACCATGGTTGCCTGTGCTTTGGTGATGCCGGTTTGGTTAGTGATCAATTTCGAAATCGAAGTTTATCTGCTCCCAAGACAGGGAAAATTGCCAGTTTACTTGAACGGTATCATATAACTGATCAGGAAAATATCCTTGCGTCATGCTTTTTGGGCATGCCTCCCCATTTCCCGGGAGAATCGATAAACCTGTCAACTCGACACTCTCCTGGGTAGTCCCATTAGGCCAGTCTTTCGATCCGGCGACATAATCTCCTACCTGGTAAGCTCCGCTATTTCCTTGATGGCCCCGGCGATCTGGCTCAAGGGGCCCATCCGTTGTTTGGCTCCTTCCAGGAAAGGAAGGGCTTCGGGGTTTTTGTGCCTTCCGAGGGCTTCACAGGCCCAGGCGACGATGTACCGGTTTTCGTGCTCTGTATATTTTGCCAGGATTTCGAACGATTCCCTGCACGCCACATTTCCGAGGACGTTTAGCAGCCCGGCTTTGAGTTCATCGAAAGCCGGGTTTTCCTCCATGACGAGCGAAATGACCGGTACCGCCCGCTCGCCGGTCTGTTCCAGGAAGGCGAGGCATTTTTGAGAAAAATAGGGATAACGGAACATGGAAAGCTCTGCCAGAATGCGGATGCATTCTTCGGTGCCCCAGGCATGGAGCAGTCCCGGGACAAATAAGCTGGCCCAGGTAAAGTTGTAGGTAGTCGGCAGAAGGAATGGAATAGCTGCGGGACCTTCCGCCTGAAGCGTATCGATGACGGGGGCAAACGCCCGTTTTCTCGCTTCGAACCCTTCTTCCTGCTTTGCCGGAAAGCGCTTCAGATCGTTTGCCGCCTGCAGCTTTTCAACTATTTGGGCGATTTGAGGCGAGCCGCTGTTTTCTGTACGCGGTGGCGAACCGCCACTGCCAGGTTGCGCGCTTGCAAAATCGCCGCGCGCTGAAGGTGGCGAGCCGCCAGGATCTTGCGGGTACTGTTCCCGCCAGGTGCGTGCGCGTTGGGCGATCCAGAATTTTTCAAGCCAAGTGGATGGAGAATAAAAGTGAACGTGCCGGTCCCTGTCCACCCCTTCACGCTTGTGGTAGCCGTTTTCCTGAAAGAAGAGCTTTTCCTCGACTGCAGTCTGCCATCTTTTTCGCGCGATCTGGAATGCGGCGTCATAATCGCCGAGGGCAAAACATGCGCTTAACAGAATATCATAAAATCTGTCGTCTTCCGGGAAAGTCTCAATTTGTTTTCTTGCATACTGGTCCGCCCGTTCGTATTCAAGCGAAAAAATAAGCTCAAAGCCCTTGCGGACCTCCCTTTCGACCTTTTCGCGGGCCTTGGCCCTCTCCCCCATTTGCTTCAACTGTTCTTTGGGCAACAGCCTGCGGGCTTCTTCATGCCCGGGCAGGCAGCACTTCTTGTATTTTTTTCCGGAACCACATGGACACGGGTCATTTCGATTGGTTTTGGATGCAGTAAAGCAGCCGGCCACCGCAGCCTCGCGCCGCGAAGCCTGATAGGCGCTCGTCATTTTGTCGAGCTGCGTTCTGCTGATGCCGTATTTTATGCAAACCAGGTCAGGATCGGCTCCCTGGATCAGTTCATACACAGGTTGGAGGGGATTGAACACACCTTTTCCCGAAGCGCTGGGGTTGTCTTCCATTCATGTTCCCTTTCACAATTTGGGGCGGTCGTACCGCCTCCGCGCTAAAATCCCCCTGCCCTTCAGGAGGGGGGAGTATCTCCCTTAGACGGGCGAACTTGTCCTGAGTTTCCGAAGGAGGGCAAGCTCTTTCCCAGCCAGGAGGGAAAATGCCTTTCTTTTAAGTCAAAAAATCAAAGCAGAAACCTCGCGAGGCGTGGAATTCGCACCGGTGTTTCCTGATGGAGACCAGTTGATGCGCCCGGGGGCGCAGTCAGCGTAATCCTTAACAGTTTACGCCCGATAAGTCAAAAGCCCGTTTATCTCCGATGGAAATCGGACCTTCTGGCAACCGTTCGATTCGCTTGACGTAAAGAGCAAGAATGAAGTAATCTTGATAAGAGTTGCCGTGATTTGAGGACCTTGGATTGAGTGGAGAGGATAGAATGCTCTGTGGCGAGAACGCCGAAGGGCTGTCCGCCAGCCTGGAAGACTATCTTGAGGTGATCTTCCACCTCGAGCAGTCCAACCGTGTTGCAAGGGCAAAGGATATCGCAGATCAGATGAACGTACAGCGCGCCTCAGTGACAGGCGCGCTCAAGGCCCTGGCGGGACGGAGTCTTATCAATTACAGCCCTTACAGTTTTATCACTCTTACACCTTCCGGGCGTGAAGTAGCGCGGGAGGTGATCCGCCGTCACGTAGTGCTTAAAGATTTTTTCATGAATACGCTGCAACTGGGTGCGGAAGATGCCGAAGCCAACGCCTGCCGAGTTGAACATGCCATCGACCCGGCGGCTATCGAGCGCCTGGTGCGATTCCTCGAATTCATGAGCATCTGCCCCAGGACGGGTGCAGACTGGTTCGACGCATTCGCCCGCTTCTGCAAGAAGGGCCTCCGCACATCGGACTGCCAGGCCTGTTTGAAACTTTGCGCAGAGCGTATGCAGATCGAGCGCCCCCCGGAGTCCGTGGATTAGAAGTCCTGTGAGCGGACCTCGCGGAGCGTCGAGACAGCTATGCGACTTCCGGTATCTAATCGTCAGACCATAAACCGGGTAAATTAATGGGACTCAAGCCCAGAATTCTTATTGCCGACGACGAACCTCTTACGCTGGAACTGGTCGTTGAGCGTATTCAAGCCGAAGGATACGAGGTGGAGGTAGTATCCGGCGGCAAAGAGGCCATCGAGGCGGCAAGTAAGAGCAGCTTCAAACTGGTGCTCACCGATCTTTCGATGCCCGGCATTAGCGGGATGGAAGTCCTGGCTCACTTTGTCAAGCATTATCCGGAAACGCCGGTGATCGTCCTTACCGGGTTTGGAACTATAGAAACTGCTGTCGAAGCAATAAAGCGGGGCGCCTACGATTATCTCTCAAAGCCTGCAAATCTGGACGAGATTGTCCTGACGTTGAAAAGGGCCATCGAGCATAAAGACCTCAAGGAAGAGAACGTTGCCCTGCGCTCTCAAATCCAGGAACAACATAGACCAGACAGACTTATTGGCCAAAGCTCGGCGATCCACCATCTCTATCGCATCATAAAGCGGGTTGCAAAGACGGATTCAACAGTGCTCGTAACCGGGGAAAGCGGGACGGGGAAAGAACTTATCGCAAACGCCATTCATTACCAGAGCCCACGCAGGGAGATGCCTTTCGTTCCGATCAACTGCGGGGCCATTCCGGAAGAGCTTCTGGAAAGCGAGCTTTTCGGCCACGAGAAAGGTGCGTTCACGGGCGCTTTCAAGGAGAGGCGGGGCCGGTTCGAACTGGCCAACAAGGGAACGATCTTTCTAGATGAAATCGGGGAGATGAGCCCGAAGCTCCAGGTCAAACTTCTTCGCTTCCTTCAGGAGACCAAATTTCAGAGGGTTGGCGGATCGAGAACGGTCGAAGTCGACGTCCGCATTTTGGCCGCAACCAACAAGGACCTGGAGCGCGCAGTAGCTGAAAACCAATTCCGTGAGGACCTGTTCTACCGGCTGAACGTGATTCCCATCCATGTCCCTCCGCTGAGAGATCGAACAGGCGACATTGCGCTTCTGATCCAACACTTTCTCAAACAGCACTGCCTGAAGAAGAATATTCCCCAGAAGCAGATGTCCCAAGCTGCCGTCGAAAGCCTGGAGCATTACGAATGGCCCGGCAATGTACGGGAGTTGGAAAATGTCATCGAACGCCTTGTGATCCTTACCGACACCGATGAAATACAACTTCAGGATTTGCCGGCAAGAATGCAGGCGGCCCCGCAGCAGAACACCGAGGCAAAACATATTGAACTGGGGCAAGATGGGATAAACCTGAAGGAAACGCTCGACACCCTGGAAAACCGGCTGATCGTCGACGCGCTGCAAAGGGCCGGCGGGGTCAAGAACAAGGCCGCCAAACTGCTCGGACTCAACCGGACAACGCTGATCGAAAAGATGAAAAAGAAACAAATCGATTTTCCCTCAAGCAACGTTATTTGAGCGTTGGATATTGTGATTTCCTGCGCCGCAACCTCGATGTCCCGTTCATCGAAAGTGAGATACCTGGCTTCACCCGACTCCCTGCACAGTGCACCCTCCGCACCCTGTACGCTTAGCTAAAACTGCCGGGAAGAGGCGGCGGACCAGTCAGGCAGTACTGCTTCTGATTTCCTTGACCCCTTGCCCAAGGCGACGCCGCAGAAGGGCCCTGAGCGTTACGCCATCGGAATATCCGACTCGCTCGGCGATCTCTTCAACGCTCTCGTCAGTGGTCTTCAGCAGGTGCACTGCGCGCTCCACGCGCAGATCCTGGAAATAGGACAAAGGGGACTTTCCCAGCACGGCTTGCATGCGGCGAGCCAGTGTTCTTTTACTCGATGCGGTAGCCGCTGCAGCATCGTCGAGCGAAAACCCATGCGGAAGCCTACCTCGCGCCCAGCGCTCGAACAGTTCGACTAGTGGATCAGAGTGGGCAAGATGATCGGCAAGGATATAGGCAGACTGTGACGGCCGTGAGTCTACAACCAGATACTTTGCTGTCAATGCGGCAAGCCTCGGGCTTTTCTGCCTGATGAGCCATAAGGCAAGGTCCATGTGACTTAGGGCCGCTCCAGCCGTAACGAACTTCCCGGATTGTACAACCATGCGCGATTGATCGAGGCGCACCTTCGGATATCTCTGTCGAAATAATTGAGAGAGCCACCAGGTTGTGGTCGCGTCCCGGTAATCGAGCAATCCCGATTCAGCCAAGACAAATGTCCCGATACAGGCAGCCGCCGTGGTTGCACCTCGATCCGCCCACGAGCGAAGCGTCTCGACAGCGTCCCTAACATCGGATCTTGCAAGAGCTGCCTGAAGCGGGTCCGGCATCTTGAATCCGATTGCCGGAATCACGACCCAATCAGGAATGATCCTCTTTGGGGCAGGAACAACCGGAACAGTCAGGCCTTGCGATGTTTTGACCGCCTTGCGCACTCCGACGATCGCGACCTCGAATCGCGGCAAAACCATGCCAGACACTTCCGCAAGTTCGTTCGCCGTCTGGAAAGCATCGAGCACTACTGCCAAACCCGTGTCAAAAACTCCATTCAGAGCGAGAACGTTAATCTTCATGGCAATTATGATATCAAAACTGGCGATCTTGCCAATAGCTTATTGAACCCGAGGCAGCTATCTTAGTGACTGCTGAGTTCATCAACCAAGGAGAAAGCATATGTATAGAGTAGCATTGTTCGCACGTTTAGAAGCCAGAGAGGGGAAAGAAAACGAGGTCGCGAAGTTCTTGGAAGCAGGACTTGCGATGGCCAGTCAAGAAGCGACAACGCCCATATGGTTCGCGTTGCGATTAGGGCCCAGAACCTTTGGCGTATTCGACGCGTTTACTGACGAAAGCGGACGTCAAGCTCATCTTAATGGTCCAATCGCCAAGGCGCTCATGGCCCAAGCGCCCGAACTGTTCGCAAAGCCACCTGTAATCGAGCCCTTTGAAGTTCTAGGCGCAAAGCTTCCCTGAAAGCGAGGTTATCATGTTTGTTATAAGAATGCTCTTTGCCGGATGGAGACCAGCGGTGAGGGTTACGGGGGCGGCCCAATGCCAATAACTATCGTAAGACTTGGTTCCCAGAGAAAAGTGAATGAGGGTTTGCGTCTAGGAACGGTTCGCAGACCGCCAAGAGGAGTTCCGAAGTCCGAATATGCCAAGAGAGATTTTTACGATGTTTGGTTGCCCAATCTTTCGCCCAGCCAAGAACTCATGAAAGAAGGCCAGTCAGTGCAAGATGAAAAATCGTGGTCTATCTTTGAGCGTAAATTTCGATCTGAAATGAATGAATCCGACGCTGGAAAGATCCTCGACCTTTTGGCCGCGCTTTCCCATAGGACGGATTTTTCGCTAGGGTGCTACTGCAAGGACGAGAACCGATGCCACAGATCGATTTTAAGGCAGTTGCTTGCCGAACGCGGCGCCAACTTTGGCAAAACCTAAGACTCCGGCAGCAATCCCCTGATCAATGCCGATGGATCAATTACGCAGCCACATTGCTAACGCAGATACAAGTAACGAACCGGAGTGACGCAGACATGACAACCTACGACTATGGCTTGGCCAACCCCCGGGAAGCCGGCGGCATGAGTGGCAAGCAACTGCTGCAGGCCATCATTGACGGCCGGCTGCCGCAGGCTCCGATTTCGAAGACCCTGTCGTTCTGGCTAGTCGAGGTCGGCGATGGCTTCGCCGCATTCGAGGGCGACCCCGGTCCGCACCTGCTCAATCCGATGGGCACGGTCCACGGCGGATGGGCGCTCACGCTGATCGACAGCGCGGCCGCATGCGCCTGCCACTCGATGCTGCCGCCAGGATCGGGCTACACCACCATCGAGACCAAAGGAAACTTCTCACGGTCGATTACGAAGGACATCGGCCGCGTGCGCGCAGAGGCGCGGGTCGTGTCTCAGGGGCGGCATATCATTTCCTCCCAGGCACAACTGCTCGCACAGGATGGTCGCGTGCTGGCGCACGGCACCTCGACGATTATGGTTCTGGCCGGTGGCCGCTAGACCCGCCCCGGATTTCCATATCGCACCCAGCCCTGTCTTGACGGCTGGCCGGCCAGACCGGCCGTTCAGAAATATGCCGGCCTCCGAATGTTGACTTACCGGGCGCATCGAGACCTTGTTTAAAACAGCGTCCTCACAAAAAATGGCGCGTGGTTCGATGTGAAAAAAGGCGGCTCATTGGACAGAATACGCGCTATCGCGGGCTGCCTTTTAAATTCGGTCTCCAGAAACCGTCTGACCTTCGGCCTGTCCCATTCCTTAGGGTGAGAAAAGCCGGTGTAGAGCGACAGATCCCCTTCGTAGTGGGGAGAAGTTGCGAACCTTTCTGCGTCGGGACTGTTAAGTGGCATATTGAAGACAGCAAGATTCAAAAAATCGATAAACCGTTCGTGGCGGACCGTGAAATCAAGCGTTTTGCGGGCTTCATATTCGGATTCCGAGGGAGTCCCGAAAAGGAGATATACGTAGGCGCCTATGCCTGCCTTTTTGAGCGACGCAAGGGCCCTGGACGCAACAGCAAGGTCGATCCCTTTGCCCTCGGAGTCGATGACGCCCTGATCTCCGGACTCAAGACCAAGCTTGAGCATGACGCACCCGCTCAATTTGAGCGCCCGGCAAAAATCCTCATCCGCAAGCCTTCTGGTCACTCGCACGAACCCGTACCAGGGGGCACCCGGCGGGTTAGCCGAGAGTTTGCTCAAAAGGGCCGGACTTATTGCGCTGTCCAGAAAATGAAGGAGCGCCGGCTGAGACACTGAGCATAATTCGCTCGCTTCACGGACCGCTTCTTCGGGTGAAACCGGCTCGTAGCGATTTCCTTCCGCTTTTTCCGGACAGAATGCGCAACGATTCCAATAGCATCCGGAAGATGCGCTATAGGGCAGAATCGGACCGGGCGCAAAGTAATCCTCAAACGGGAACGGATCATAGGAAAACCGGCGCCTGCGCACGATTGCATTGATCCCGGCAAAATCAAGTAGCGCCTGTTCCCCGGGGCCGCTTACAATCCGGTCTACAAGCCCCGAGAAGGGATTGGTCCAGCCCGGCCTGCAAACCCACGAGGTAACCAGGCTGCCTCCCAATACGATCCGAACACGTTCGCATCGAGTCCTGATAAAACCGATAATGGCAAATGCGGTCAGCGCCTGGCTTAGGTAGTTCAGCGAAACGCCGACCACATCGGGCGAGTAAAACTCCAGGGCATGAGAAATTCGCTTTGAGAAGTATTCGTGAAACGGATTGTCCTGATGGTTTTCCGCCGCCCCTAACAGGTCCCTGGCGCGGACAGCTGAAAGCTCGGAATGCTGATAGTCAGACAGGCTGAGCCGTACTGGACCGCCGCTTTGTGCAGACTTGCCGACAAGCCGGTTTAAATCGAAAACCGAGCGCTTGTAACGCTGAAGGTCGAGGTAACCCGGCGCGCTCCGGACAAGTTCGAGATTACGCGCCCGGTTTCGAACGGCCCGCCTTGTCCACCTGTCTGAATCAGGCGGACTCTTTGCGAAAAGATGCAGTATCCCTTCGATGTTTGCGTCGATTACCGCGCATTTCACCCCCGCTGCGACCAAGGTCCCGTAAAGCCGCGCAATACCGGGCGGCGGCTCGGAAGGCTTAACCAGTGGAGGATTAATCAACAGAATCATTATACCCTATTTAATAACCATTAAGGTTTTGGGCTAGTGAGATTCAGGAACACTTATAGAGAACCTCTTCCGCATCCGTGTTGTCCTCTGGACGCCCTCTGCCGTGGGCCGGAATTCCGTGGTCCTGATGCCTTCCTCTGAAAATTCCTTTAGAACCACCGTACCGTCAAGCTCTACGAACAGGAGCCTCCCCTCCGTGCGGCCATCCAGCTCGCCGAGCCGCATGGTGTCATAACCTGGGTCCGGCTGGTCCTTTCTCTTCGGCCAAAGCTTCAGCCCCCTGCCATTAGCGAAATGGATATGGAAAACCGGGAAAACCTTCGGGTTCTGTGCCCGTTGGTATAGGTTTACGCTGACATTGGCGAATCCTGGGTCGAGCTGCAGGTTCGGGTCAAACTCCAGAATGGCCTTAAGTGTTCGCTCTGCAAACTCGGGGGTGTACTTGACGAATCCTTCCGCGTAAACGTCGATGCGAGAAATCAGCCGCCGAAGCACCTCCCTCAATTTCAACCGCATCTCGATCCGCTTGGGGTCGTCCTTCTTGTCCCTAGTGGAGCCGAAGAATTTTATGAGCTTCTTTACCGCCGCCAGCCGCTCTTGGGTGTCACCCACGGCCCTGAATAGGGTATCGATCTCGACCGTCAGGCGCTCAATCTCTCGCTCCAGGAACTCTTTCCGGTCATGGGTCTTGGACAGCCTCTCCAGCATCGAACCGACCGCCCGCTCGTCTGCCGTCTTGCCCATGTTCAGGGTCAGGTTGTCGATGACGGTTTTTGCCTCCAGCAGCTCGTTCTCGCACTTGGCGCGCTCGCACGTCAGACTGGAGATTTCATTGGCCCGCTTGTCGCCTTTCTCATCCAGGATATCCCGCGCGTCGAGGCCAGCGCAATATTTAAGTACTAGGTTTTCGAACCCCTCCCAGTTGCTGTTTCGCAGATCCCCTCCTGTGTTATAGCGGACTAAAATCTTGGGGCAGCCAAGGCCGCGTAGCGCCTTGTTGCAGACCAGGTAACTGCGGCCTGAAGAACCGGGCCTCTTGATTAGCTGCATGGATTCACCGCAATAGCCGCATTTTGCGATATAGGAAAATAGGTTGTTGACTGGCCCTGTGCGCCCCCCTTTCCCCTCGCCCCTCCCCGTTGCCGTGTTTTCCCGGAACCTCTGCTGCACTTGGTGGAAAAGCACCGAATCGACCACGGCGGGGTAATAATTCCCGATCACCTCGCCGACAGGTATCCGGCTCTTGTGACGACCGTTTTCCCGATTCTCCTCCAGGGTGGACGATCTGCACGGCTGGTACTGGCCGATCACGGCCCGATTATGGAGTATCGTTTTTATGTAACTGGACCACCAGCCATCCGTGGTCTGTTTCTTGCGCTTTCTTGGAGGCTTCCAGCTTTTCGGATCAAGGTTAAGGGTCTCGGCGATCTTACCAGAACCCTGACCGGAAAGTTTCATTTCGAATATCCGGCGAATGGTCTCCTTCGCGCCGGGGGCCGGCTTATAGCCCGACTCCTCCTCCGAATCGGGGATGAGCCAAGCAGGGCATGTACGGGAAAGCTTCTTTTTGTGGATATTGTCCCGCTTGGCCTTCCAGGTTGCCCGCAGCCGTTGGGACTTCTTTTTGCTTTCATCATAGGCGAGGAACATCTTCAGCGCGGCTATGACATGGGCAATGGGATTCTCATCCTCGCCCCGCGAGTATTCTTGATTGTCGCGGGTGGTCACAATCCTAATGCCAGCGCCGATGATCTGGGAAAGCTGGCCCTGCGCGTCCCAGGGATTCTCCCTAGAGAGCCTGTCCAGATCCTCCACTATCAGGACCGACCCGCGCGCTATTTCCCCGGCCTCGATATGCTTAAGGAACCGGCCAAGAGCGCCTTTCTCGACATGATCGCCGTAAAAGGCGCTTCGACCAGAGTCTTCCATCCCAGTATCCTCGTCCAGCTCTATGCCGTGCTTACGGGCGTATTCCGCAGCAGCTTCCGACTGGCGCTGAAGCCCGTGACCCTCCCTCTGTTCAACGCTGGATATACGAGAGTAAGAGTACACCTTGGGTGTCATGGTGCCTGCCGCACGGGGATTACCCTTCATGTTCTCTGATGGCGACATGGCGATCCTTCCTCATTATAAGCTGAAAAGAACATTTTGCACGGTCTGGCCGGTGAAGGGCTTATCGGAGACCGTCTTGAAGCCCTGCCGATTCAGCTCCTCGGCGATCTTGACATAGGTCATCCGCCTGCCGCCCTTCGGTTTGCGCCTCAGCCTTTTTATTTCCTCGATCACCCTGGGTGCGACCTCGACATAGCTCTTTCGGCCTTCGCATTTTCCCTTTTCCGCCCTGGCCCGGTCCCTCGCGGCTCGCAGCTTTTTCACCAGCAAGCTCTTCTCCAGTTCGGCGAAGATTCCCTGGATCTGCACGAGGGCCTTTTTCATTGGGTCCGCCTCGATGGCTGCCGTCACGTCCTCTTCCGTCGATGCGTTGATAAGGGTGATACCCTTTGATGCCAGGTAAATCAAAAGGCTTTCCTGAACCCGGAATGCCCTGGCGAGACGGTCGAGCCGTTCAACGATTATGACCCGCACCCCGTTGGCTAGGATGGCCGAGAGCATATCCAGCCAGGCTGGGCGGTCCGACTCGTCCTTGGTTCCGCTCACATCATCCTTGAAAAGCTGGACGATCTCATAACCGGCCTTCGCTGCATAGGCGCGGATAGCATCCTCCTGCCGCCGGAAGCCGTCGCGCTCGACGCCACCGCGCTTCACCTGGCTGCTATCGGAGACCCGCAAATAGCCAAAAGCTTGAGTTTTCATCCTGCCACCTCCTTCGCGATTTGCCCCTATAATATAATAGGTAAAACGAAAAGTAAAAAGTTTTATTTAAATTTTTTTAAATTTTTAAATAATATTGAGACGGGAGATCTGATTTGGGGCCGGTCATCAGCAGGCACCCTGACCGACCGGGAAAAGGGCAGGCCATAGTTCGATATTGCTCCATCGGTTTCATCCGGGAAACAGGGGTCCTAGTGGGGGATTTTGGCGCTAAAATCGGTTTTATCGGGCTGGCCCCTAGTGAGTTACACTTTTGGGATTTTGCGCCGTTTTTTGGCCGTTTAAACGGATGCCTTTCTGCCGCCTGGAAGGGGATTGCCGGAAGGGCAGGATCAGCGTTGATATCGCCCACAGCCTGTTTCCCACCTGTTTAAACAGGAGTCATCAGAAAAATCCCACCCGCTCCGTACCCCCATCGACGATCTCAGGCCATGGGCGTTATCCGAAGGTCCCGCTTGCGAGAGCCGAAGTCTCAATGGTTCTCGCCCTGGCGGTTAAGCATTTACTATTGGCTATCGTATTGCTGCCAAGACCCTCAAACATCGGTCCATAAACGGGTATTTGTATAGACTATTTACCCAATTCCTACCCCCTAAAATCCCCCTTGACATTTGCAGTTATGGTTGAAGAATGCGATTCGGTGTGACAGATTTTAAGGTCGCATCAGGTATCTCACCCATAGCCATATCCGCCTAGTTTTTTTCATCACTTCGGTCAGTTTTACTTTGTCGGTTGTCCAAAATGCTTAGTTGCACCGGCAATAAGTTTTTTCACTCCATAGCTAAGGAGGAACTTACCATGAATCGACTGATGGCTTTAGTTGCTTTCCTGATCCTCGGGCTGCTTGCTCTCATACCGCCCGCCCAGGCTGCGTCCTACACCTTCACCTCGCTAAACAACTATCCAGGAGCTTCTTCTACTGTACCTACTGGTATAAATGACAACGGTCAGATCGTGGGATTCTATGCGGTTAGTGGGGGTAGCGGTGGGAGTTTTTTATATAGTAATTCAACATATACCTCAGTTAACATCCAAGGTGCTACAAATACTAATGGATACTATTATGTTGAAGCCTCTGGCATAAATAACGCAGGTCTGATTGTCGGAACCTACTATAATGGTTCCTATTGTGGGTTCGTGTATAATAGCAGCTCTTATAGCTATATAAGCCTGCCAGGGACTGATGTCTTTGCTCAAGGCATAAATGACAGTGGGGAAGTTGTAGGAACTATTGGGCAGTCAGTGGGATTTTTGCTTATTGGTTCTGCATATACCTATTTTAGCCCTCCTAATGCAGCTACAAGTGCGGCTTTGGGTATTAATCACCAAGGCGAGATTGTGGGCGAGTACTGGGACAAGAATTCAAACTATCTTCAACATTATCAATATGGTTTTCTGTATAATAATGGAGCTTATACCTCGTTGAGCTATCCAGGGGCCTTGTGGACTTCTGCTTTTGGCATCAATAGCTCAGGGCAGATTGTGGGACAATATTCTCTGAATCCTTATAATGACCCAACCAGACAAGGCGACAGCAACTTGCATGGTTTTTTATATTACAATGGAACCTTTACGAGCATAGACGCGCCTAACGCAGTATCCACTCAGCCTTACGGTATCAATGATCAGGGACAGATCGTAGGGTATTGCGTTGACGACATGGGTCCCCATGGTTTCGTAGCTTCTCCCTACGAAGAGGTCACCATCGACATCGAGCCTTGGTTCAAGCCTAATATCATAGACATAATGCTTAAATGGGTGCCCATCCCCGTGGCCATCCTCTCCACGTCAACCTTCAACGCGCCAAAATCTATCGAGTGGGATTCCCTGACTTTTGGCCATAGCGGAAATGAGAAGAGTCTGGTATTTTGCTGTCAACTACCTGTTGATGTCAACGGCGATAAAGCGCCTGACTTGATCTGTTTCTTCAACACGGGGGAAGCTGGATTTCAGTGTGGTGATACTCAAGGCATCCTTAAGGGACAGACCATGGATGGAACGCCCATCGAGGGGAGTGATTCGGTTAAGATAGTTCCGTGTAAATAAGCTACTGTTGGGAATATTCAAGGCAGGGTCAGCAATGGCTCTGCCTTCTTCTTGGTCGGATTCATTTGCTGACCGGTGATGAGCCGGGCACTCAGTCAATTGGCAGCGGACCGGCTGACCCGATCCAGAGGGGGTAAAAGCATGGCACGCACTTATTCCGATTGATATCTTAACGGGATTATTACTGAAAGCCAATCCAGCACTTTAACTGCGAATAAAGCCGCTCCGCTTTCCGCAAATGTCAGTACAGTTCAAAAATATTCTTGCGAAATCGGAATGTGACTGTAATATGATTTCAGCGCCAGGTTCACCTGGTTTGCCCCCTCCCATATTCTGGAGCTTCGCTCATTTTGAAATAACGGATTCAGGGGTCATTATGAAATGGCTTACTAAGCTTATTCATCTGACGACTGAAACGCAGCCCTACCTTGGGAAGGATATCTGGGAAGCAATTCCCCCAGATGTAAAAAGGCTACTGTACACCTCCACCGCGAGGCCACAATCTTTCGGACCTGGTGTTAAGCTGGGAATCAAAATCGACATCGATAAAGGAACCATATTTCTTGAATTTCCTGAACGACTCCTTCCTGATGATCCAAGCACTATTTATCTAAATCAAGAACTCACAGTTCCTGTTGATCCAAAGGCAGTAGCAAGTCCGTCTTATTTCCCTTCATATTCCGCATTATCGCCTGAACAGAAATGGGTATATCTCTCTTGGCTGAGGGACATCACCAGTCCAATTGATATAGGGTTTGTTTTCATTTTCTATTATGGACTGGAACGACAACTACTCCTCGGTCATTTCGATGAAGCCTTTGATATGATACTATCCTTGAGAAAAGCTCACGCCAACCGGTCATTTCAAGTGTACAGCATCCTTGGACTAACGTATGGAACAATATGGAAGGGCCGCGCAGATAGGTTCAGCGATCTGATCGACAGCCTCGACAAGGACAAGTGGGGTAATGAGCGGCTCCTAATTTGCGCGAAACTCGGCGGCCTACTCACGGCAGCCGACATGGCAAAACTGCTGTCGGGCATAACTGGCATCAATGACCGGTATCTCAAGCTAAACCGACAGGATTATACGGATGCCATGGGCGCTGTGCTTGAAGAGAAGTACGGGAAGTCCACATTTGATTTAAACAACTACTTCCCAGTATTGGAACTGGAAAAGCACAGAACCATTCTTTTCGCTAACTATACTTTCCCAGAAGATGTTCGAAATCCGAAGATTCCTAACTACTTTCAGGATGCTAGATTCTTGCGGTACGTTAAGGAACTGCACGAGGAAGCTCATAAGCGAACAAAGGACATCCTTCATCTTCGAAGAATGGCATTGAAGAAACGCAGGGAATGTGGGCAAGATCTTAGCACGCGGACCAATTTCTGTGCACATTGTGGTACGACCCAGCAGACAGAGAGCGGAAGGAGAGGTCAGAAAATGGCACTTATAGAATGCCCGGAATGCAAAACGATAGTGTCCGACCAAGCCATCGCCTGCCCTAAATGCGGTATGCCACGGCAAGCCGCAATGCCACAAAACATACCCAACCCTATCACGGAGTTAATAGACACCGCTCCGGATATATTGCGGGCGGCCAGTAAACCGGCCAAAAACGGCGGTGAAAAAGTCGGCCAGGTTGTAGTCGGGGCAAACCTCGGCGACATTGCCGCTTTGCCAAGAGCAAACGAATGCGGAAGGGGTTCT
>JBEKPW010000029.1:0-124182 GCA_049520315.1 Syntrophobacteraceae bacterium | reverse complement strand
AAGCTCCTCTGCGCCGATGGTACTGCGCGGGCAAACTGCGTGGGAGAGTAGGACGCCGCCGCCTCATCCCCCATATAAAAATCCCCCCGGACCTAAAAAGATCCGAGGGGATTTTTGTTTTTGTGCCCCGGTTGTAGAGTGAGCCTGTTTTCCCTTTGGTAGCGTCGCCTTCCATGGCGGCGCTTGGAGTCTCATGCACAAACTTCTCGCTCTTCTCTGGGACTCGACATACGCCTGGTATTTCGTCACGGTCCTCACGCATAAGCGGCATCCCTGTTTCGAATCGAAAGAAGGATGTAGAATCGTACTGGATGCATTTCATTCCTTTTGGGGAAGACGGAACGCGCCGTGGAAGGCGGTGCGACCATAAGTTAGTGATTTATTTTTGGGACTTCGCCAGGACTGGTTCACCAGATCACGGCTGAGGCATCAATTGAAAGCGATCCTTGGTTTGGCTATACTTAAACGCTCAGGGGCATGCCCGGAACAAGTGGGCACTCAGCCGGGGAAAATCCGGGTGCAGGACGCCCTGATTCCAAGGAGAAATAAAAAATGGTGAGGAGAATAGAGGTGCTCGGCGCCCTTTTACTTTCAATAATTCTTATTTTTGCGGTGAGCCTGGCAGGGGAATCGTCGACTTGGGCAAGGGCCGGCGGAGGACCGTCCTCAGGGAGCCGTGAAAGCCTGAGTTTTTCATCACCATCCATACCTTCTGGAACGACTCCATCCCCAACAATGCCGAACCCGGGATTCGGTTACAGGGGAAGTCCTTTCTGGTCTGGCCTTGCAGGCGCTATCACGGGCGGGTTCATAGGCAATATGCTTTTCGGAGGTCGCGCACTTGGAGGAGCGACGGGATACGGGGGAGGACTAGGTTTGCTGGACCTGCTCATAATCGGGGGGCTGATCTATTTTCTCCACAGATTTTTTGTGCGCAGAAGGGGCGAGCAATCTATCTATTATGAAGAGAGCCGGGACTACCCCCAGTACGGAGCGCCTTATTCCAATGACGGCCGGCAGGCTTATAAACCTCCAACGAACGAAGCGGAAAGGGGTCTGGAGGAAATTGGGAGATCTGTCCCCTCATTCAACACCGGGAAATTCCTGGAAACTGTTGAAGACTTGTTGTTCCTGATACAGGTCGCCTGGATGAATCGCAGCTTCGATAGCGTCAAGAACCTGATAACCTTGGAAATGAGGAACTATTTCAATGGTGAATTTTCAATAATGAAGCAACAGCACATGATTAACAGGCTGGAGAACATTGCGGTTCGGACGGTGGATATCGCCGAAGTCTGGCAGGAATCCGGCAGGGATTTCGTCGCTGTGCTATTTACGGCCAACCTGCTGGACTACACACTTGACGACAATACTGGAGAAGTTATTGACGGGGATAAGCTAAATCCTGTCAAACTCCAGGAATTTTGGACGTTTAGCCGTGGTATCGGTTCTCACCAGTGGCAGCTTGCGGGGATTAACAAGCTTGATCAGCCATAGTCCAATCAGGAGGATTTCCCTGCCGCTCGAGAGATCAACGGGTTCTGGAGATTTCCAGAAAAAGTCACATTCTTCGGACCCAAACAGCCGGCAGGGATTGGACCGGAGCGGATAAATAGAGCAGAGGCCGCCACCCGAGCCGTTGTCTTCCCATAAAAACGGGCAAAAGCGGTGGCCACGTCCAAGGCCGTTGCCAAAAATCTCACGCCAGCCACGCGGAAGCGCGTCCGGAGCTGGAAAGTCCGGCATCCCGCTTGCCACCTCACAGCATAGGCCACATTTATTGCAATACCCTGGCGCATTCTTGTCGCCCACGTTTAATATGGGCATACGCGCCGACCCCTTGTCTTTTCTCCAGTTTTTCACCTCATTGAATATCGCAATTCGCTCTGTGACAATTCTTAAGACGCGCACTCGTCTTGCGCGAGGCGACAGATTTGTCCACCACTTCTCTCGTTTCAGCCATCCCAGGTTGCGGATCACATAGTAAAGCGGGAATCCGGGGGCACATAGGCTCTTTGCGGCTGCGTTTCGGGTAGCCCCCTTTATCTTGAGAGACCGTTTCAACCGGGTCGAATCAAATAATTTGCGGTTTTTCACTGCTCGTTTTAGCCAGGTGAGGATAACGGATTTCGGCTTCCGATGGCCGCAGATACAAAGGCGAACTGAATCTGGGGTCGTCGGATTCTCCTTTGACAAACCTTCTTCTGGCCAGCTCTCCGATAGAGGCTGCCCGTATGATATGAAAAAACTCCGGGGGCTCAAAAACCAGATCCCCGAGCTTTCTTCTTAGAGTGTTGCGGTATGTTGTCCAGCCGTCCCCGCAAAATATGACAGGTTGAGAGACTTTGTAGATTAAGGTCTCGGCGAGTCGTGAGGGAGTCATCGCTGAATGCTGAATCTCCAGACCGAGGCCGCCTTTCCCGTCAGGCCGATAAAGAGCGCAATAGACTTCAGCCTTTCGGGCGTCGAGAAGAGCGCATACCGGACTGGTGGAGAAGCAGAAGGGCAGGGCCAGCGCGTCAAGTGAGCAAATGGAGGCATAAGGCTTGCCCCTGGCCCAGGCAAGCACTTTCATAGTGGCCATTCCGATCCGAAGGCCGGTAAAGCTCCCCGGCCCGCTCGCCACCGCAAATGCGTCAATGGTTTCCAGGTCCCACCCTGCCTCCCGGAGAAGAGAATCAATGGATTTGAGCAATCTTCTGTTGTGGGTCTGCCCGGACTTGAGCGTCCATTCGGCTGTCAGGTTTTCATCATCGAGCAGCGCAAGACTGCCCGACATTGTAGAGGTATCGGCTGCAAGAATTCTCATCGTACAGGAGACTGGGGCCTCTCAGATAGCTTCGAGACATGAAAAAAGAAAGCGCCTTGACCCGCATGGCGCTTTGTAAAACCGCGACTGTCCATCGCCGTTTTCACAACCTGGACAATAGATTATGGAGCCAGGAAGTTACCGAAGACCAGTCGAGCCGCATTAAATCATTGTAGAAAACCACCACCATCAAGGATAGAAGTGCGACCAGTCCCACCTTCTGAGCGATTGCTATTTTTTTCAGTGAAAGAGGCCTGCCAAGCACCGCTTCGATCAGGAAAAAGAAAATGTGGCCGCCGTCGAGTACGGGGATGGGCAAAAGGTTCAGGACCGCCAGGTTTACGCTGATAAAGGCCATGAAGTTCAACAGGTCAAGGACGCCCTTCTGCGCCTGTTTTCCGGCCATTTGTGCGATCAGAATCGGACCTCCCAGCGTATTCAGCGGCACTATCCGCTCTATCAGCTTCACAACAGTGAGAAAAAAGAGCCTGCTGAGGTCGTAAGTTCGAACCAAGGCGTAGTAGCCGGCCGCAAGAGGATTGACCGATCTTACGATGGTAGACTCCGAGGCGGCGATGCCGATCAGGGGACGCCTGATCGTTTCACCGAATAGGTTCTTCACCTCATCGATTTTGGGTGTGACTGTTACGGCGATTTCAGCATCGGCACGCTTTAGGCGGATATTAAGAGGGTTTGAGCCAAGTTTTTCAATGGTTTCGGAAAGATCTTCCCATGTAGCGATCGGCCGGCCGTTGATCGAAACCACTCTGTCTCCAGCCTGCAATCCGGCCTGTTCTGCAGGAGATCCTGGATTGACTGATCCGATCTCGGGCGCTAGTTCGTGAATCCCGGAAAATGCAAACAGGAAGGTAAAAAGGACGATCGCTAAAACAAAGTTTGAAAGCGGCCCCGCCAACACAATCGCCAGCCGCTTCATAACACTTTGCTCGGAAAAAGCGCCGGCCCGCTCAGATGGCGACAACTCTTCCTCTGAATCCTCCCCGAGCATTTTGACATAACCACCCAGAGGTATCAGCGATAGACAGTATTCGGTTGCTCCTCGGGTGATTCCAAATATTTTAGGTCCAAATCCCAGGGAAAACCGGAGCACGGTAACCCCGCTGCGTTTAGCCACCAGGAAATGCCCCAGCTCGTGCACAAAAATGAGAATTCCAAGGACTATTGCGGTTGAGAGTAAAATTGTCAACAAAGGCACTACCTCACTTCAACGAAGGATAATTTTTACAAATATAAATCTTAATTCCAATTTAGCCCGATGTTTTTGCCACGTGTGCAATAATTATTTTCGATGCTTCTTCGCGCGCCCACGCATCTGCCTGAAGAATTGCCTCCAGGTCAGGCTTAGCGCAAGGGTTGTGGGAAGACATAACTTCATCGGTCACAGCAGGTATATCGTAAAAAGCGATGGATTTCTTGAGGAAAGCGTGCACCGCTATTTCGTTTGCCGCATTTAGGACAGCTGGCATCGTCGATCCTCTGCGGCAAGCCTCGAAAGCCAAGCGCAGGCACGGGAATTTTTCTTCATCCGGAGGGTAAAAGGAGAGTTTCTGAAGACGGAAAAGATCGAGCTTGGGCCAGGCTAACGGAAGGCGCTCGGGATAGGCGAGGGCATAGGCTATCGGTATTCTCATATCCGGTACCCCCATTTGCGCAATAACCGAGCCGTCAACGTATTCCACCATAGAGTGAATGATGCTTTCAGGGTGAATATAAACGGATATTCGATCGACGGGCACACCGAACAACCAGCGGGCTTCGATCACCTCGAGTCCCTTGTTCATCAGGGTCGCGGAATCAATTGAGATCTTGGGTCCCATCGACCAGTTGGGATGGCAAAGAGCGGCTTCGGGAGAAACTGTTTCCAGATCCCTTCTGGACTTGTTGAAAAAAGGGCCTCCGGAGGCTGTAAGAAGCACCCTGTCAAGAGCATCCCTGTGGTTGCCCTGAAGGGCTTGGAAAATAGCGCTGTGTTCGCTGTCCACGGGGAGGATTTTTACGTTGTTCGCCGCGGCGGCCCCTGTTACGATCTCTCCCGCAGCAACCAGGGTCTCCTTGTTGGCTAGCGCGATGTTCTTTCCGGCTTTAATTGCGGCAAGCGTAGGTAAAAGACCGGCAGCACCGACCATTGCAGATACTAGCATATCCGACTCAGGCAATGCGGCCACCTTACAGTACCCCTCCTGGCCATAAAAGATTTCGGGAAAGCAACAGGACTTGCCGGCTAGAAGATTTTCGAGGCTGCGTGCTGCCTGAGCGTCAAATAAGGAAACCACCCGTGGAGAAAACTCCACTATCTGCTCAAAAAGAAGCGCCGCGTTGCAACCAGCCCCGAGGGCAATGACCTCAAAGCGGTCTGGAAACTGGCGCACCACTTCCAGCGTGCTCCGTCCTATCGAACCAGTGCTGCCGATTATGGATATCTTCTTTTTGGTCATGTTCGATACCGTAGCAAAACCCGTTATATCTACTGCGGAGTCGTCCATTGCAGTAGCGCCCACAAAACCGGGAAAGCGAAAATCAGGGAGTCCAGCCTGTCGAGCAGTCCTCCGTGGCCTGGAAGCAGTCCGCTCGAATCCTTCTTGCCTGAGTTGCGCTTAATCATGGACTCGATCAGGTCTCCAACCTGTCCGGTGGCAGCGACTGCCAGGCTAAAAAAGAAAAGCCTTGCCAGGGGCACATTTCGCAAAAAAATCAAGCCGATAACCGATCCGCCAACTATACTCAAAAAGAGCCCGCCAACAGCGCCCTCGACCGTCTTCTTCGGGCTGACCATAGGGCAGAGCTTGTGGCGTCCGATCAGACGTCCCGTGTAATAGGCCCCGGTGTCTCCAGCAACGATCACCACCAGTAGAAACAATATCCAGGATCTCCCCTGTGGGGCCCCTCCGAGAAGGAGGACAAACGAGAGGAAATAGGGCAGATACAGCAAGGCGAATGACACAAGAGCAATCCGCCCGATTTCATCGCGATCAAGTGGAGAGAAGATCATCATAAGGCAAAGTGCGAGGAAAAACGAGACAAAAAGGGCAAAATTAAGGCCCGTGATTCCCCAGAGGTAAGTTGCGAAGGGCAGAAAGAGTCCTGCGGCAAACAAAAAAAATCGCCATTTCTCTGAGAGAGGAGCATGGAAGATGAGGCTGTGCAGCTCCCACAAGCCGATTGTGGTCGCGAGGGTGACAAGCAGCCACCAGCTCCAGGGGGGACCGGCGGCTACACATACGAGAACCGGCAGGCCGAGCAGTATGCCGGTAACCCAGCGCTGAATGTAGGAACTTGATTTCAGGGAATCAGGCATGAAATTTCGGCGAATGCTTCATCCAGAGCGTTGTTGGATATTGGGTGTTCATAAAGTCGAACCTGAAAGAGCAATATCCCTGGTCGCGGCCTCATCTTCGATCGATGAGCCCTGGGGCTTCCTTACCTGTTCGCTCGTGCGTCCGAATCGTCGCTCTCTTCTCTGAAATTCCTTGAGCGCTTCGATTAAATCGGCCGTGCCGAAATCGGGCCACAAAACCTCCGTGAAATAAAGCTCTGCATAAGCGATTTGCCAAAGAAGGAAGTTGCTCACACGTATTTCCCCCCCGGTTCTGATGACCAGATCGGGGTCAGGAAGGTCAGCTCCATAGAGATAGCGAGAAAAAAGTTCCGTAGAAAGCTGGCTTGCTCCACACGCGCCATTCATGGCATCGGCAAGAAAAAGTTTTGCGGCCCGCGTGATCTCCTGCCTGCCCCCGTAGTTCAGAGCGAGACTCAGGACAAGTTTGTCAAAATGGGCCGTCTGATGCTCGGCGATGTCGAGTTGCTCCAGGACCGACTCGGGGATGCCCTCATCGTCGCCGATATGGCGCAAGCGTATCTGTTTGTCAATAAGTTCCTGAAGTTCCGACTTCAGATATTTTGCGAGTAACTCCCACAGAGCTTTTACTTCTTTTTGAGGCCGATTCCAGTTTTCTTTGGAAAATACATAAAGGGTCAAATAGTGGATACCCAATTCACCGCAACAGGCCAGAATCGAGCGTACACTCTCGGCGCCCTTTTTGTGCCCGAAAATTCGGTTCCTCACTTTTCGCTTGGCCCACCGGCCGTTGCCATCCATAATGATGGCCACATGCCGTGGAAGCCGCTCCAAATCAAGTTCCATCTAAGTTTCCAGGACTTCTTTTTCCTTAGCGCCGTAAACGGCGTCGATTTTCTTCACGTAGTCGTCAGTAATCTTTTGGATTTCATCTTGTGCGCGAAACTGTTCGTCTTCAGATACTTTCTTGTCTTTTTTCAGATCTTTAATCTTTTCATTTATATCACGCCGGATGTTTCTGACGGCGACCTTGGATTCCTCAGCTCTTTTCTTCACGATTTTGACAAGATCTCGACGGCGCTCAGCGGTAAGCGGCGGAATATTAATCCTGATCGCCTTGCCATCGTTCATCGGGGTGAGTCCTAAATCGGATTTCAGTATGGCTTTTTCAATTTCGCCAACCACCGAGGTGTCCCAAGGTTGAATCACTATCGAGCGCGGATCGGGTATGGTCAAGGTTGCAAGCTGGCTGAGCGGGGTTGTAGATCCGTAGTAGTCGACCCTGACCTGATCAACCAGCGAAATGGAAGCTCGTCCCGTTCGAAGTTTTTTGTACTCGGATTCCAGCGTCTCTACTGCTTTGGTCATACGGTCGTCAAGATCACGATAAATGTCATCAAGCATAACAGGTTTCCTCCACCACAGTCCCGATCGACTTGCCGAGAACAGCCTTCCTGATGTTGCCCCTTGTATTGAGATTAAAGACAATGATGCGCATTTTCTCTTCTCTGGCCAGGGATATGGCCGTGGCGTCCATGACCTTGAGGTTCCGGTTGAGAACTTCGGAAAAGCTGATGCGCTCGTAGCGCACCGCATGAGGGTTTTTTGCCGGATCGGACTCATAGACCCCGTCAACTTTGGTTGCCTTCATCAGTACTTCGGCGGCGATCTCGCTGGCCCTAAGCGCGGCGGTAGTATCTGTCGTAAAGAATGGAAGCCCGGTGCCAGCCGCAAAAATTACAATTCGTCCCTTTTCCAGATGGCGGATAGCTTTGCGCCGAATGTAGGGTTCGGCAACCTCCTTCATATCGATTGCCGACTGGACCCTGGTGGCAATGCCGAATTTTTCCAGGGCATCCTGCATCGCAAGGGCGTTCATCACGGTCGCCAGCATGCCCATGTAGTCTGCAGTCGAACGGTCCATTCCGCCCGATGCGGCCGAAACTCCACGAAATATGTTCCCACCCCCGATTACGAGCGCAATCTGTGTGCCCAATTTGTGCACTTCCGAAATCTGCTCGGCAATTCCGCGCAGCACTCCCGTGTCTATTCCATAGGATTCAGACCCCATAAGCGCTTCGCCGCTCAGCTTGAGAAGTATTCTGCCGTAAACCGGCTTTTCCTCTTCGCTCATCAGGGTCTGCTCCAGTCTTCGTTCGTAAATGCGGCCCTCGGACTACTCACCAAGCTGATACCTGCAGAACCGGCGCACGTGTATTTTTTCGCCGATTTTCGCGATCAACTCATTCAAATAATCCTGAATAGTCTTGTCCGGATCACGAATATACTTTTGCTGCATCAGTGAGTTTTCTTCGTAGAATTTTCGCATTTTCCCGTCAACCATTTTTTCGAAAATACTTTGAGGTTTTCCGGATTCCTGCGCCTGAGCCAGGTAAATAGCGCGTTCGCGCTCAACGATATCCAGCGGAATATCTTCGGGATTGACTCCCAGCGGGTTTGTCGCCGCTATCTGAAGGGAAACGTTGCGCACGAATTCACCGAAATCTTCGCTCTTGGCAGCGAAATCGGTCTCGCAGTTTACTTCCACCAAGACTCCGATTTTCCCGCCGCTGTGGATATATGAGTGAATCAGACCGTCGGCTGCTTCGCGGCCGGCCCGCTTCATCGCCTTGGCAAGGCCTTTTTGACGCAGCAGGTCAACTGCCTTCTCCATGTCGCCCGAAGCGTCCTGGAGCGCCTTTTTGCAGTCCATCATGCCTACGTTGGTTCTGTCTCTGAGTTCTTTTACCATCCCCGATGTGATTTCCAATTTCTTCCTCCTGTATAACAAATCGACTTATTCTCAAATCCAGGATTTTAATCGGGCTTGCGACGGCCTGCTGCATCCCGCCAAAAGGAATACAGAAGGCCCATGCGGAACCAGTATCCGGAAGTACGGGAGTCCTGAACGGTTGGGGCGCCAGGCTCCCCGCCTGGTTACTCTTCCCCTTGATTGGTCTGCACAGGGTTTATGATCTCTACGACCGGACCTTTTTCCTCCTGCCCCAAAATCTGTCCGGGTTCAACTTCTTCGAGTTCAACGCCCTTGTCCACGTCGGCCTGACGAACCTCGGAGAACTTCTCTCGGCCCTCTATGCAGGCGTCGGCGATCTTTGACGTAACGAGCCTGATTGCCCGGATTGCATCGTCATTTCCTGGAACTGGATAGTCGATCACATCGGGGTCGCAGTTCGTGTCCACAACCGCAACTACCGGCATACCCAGGCGGTTTGCTTCCATGACGGCGATGTTCTCACGTTGAGTGTCTACCACGAAGAGCGCGCCCGGAAGCCGATTCATCTTTTTAATGCCGCCAAGGTTTCTTTCAAGCTTTTCGCGCTCGCGCTGAAGCCCCAGGATCTCTTTTTTCGGAAACCGGTTGATGCTTCCGTCTTCGGCCATTGAATCGAGTTCTTTGAGGCGGTCGATTCTTTGCTTGATTGTTTTAAAATTGGTGAGCATCCCGCCCAGCCATCTCTGATTGACAAAATACATGCCGCAGCGGTCGGCTTCTTCCTGAATGGTGTCACGGGCTTGTTGCTTGGTGCCGACAAAAAGAACGCTTTCGCCCGAGGCTACGGTATCGACTACGAATTGGTAGGCGGTATTGAAAAGCCTGACGGTGCGCTGCAGATCTATGATATAAATCCCGTTGCGAGCGCCAAAGATAAAGGGTTTCATTTTGGGGTTCCACCGGCGGGTCTGATGACCGAAATGAACCCCTGCTTCGAGCAACTGTTTCATTCCAACGACTGCCATAACTCAGCTCCTTCTGGTTTTGCCTCCGCCCCTTTGCATCCGGGCCGCGCATCGGTGACCGGACACCACAAGGTAAAGGGGAGTGCGAATTTTATTCAACAGAATTTACTAACACTTTCTACATATTCGAGCAACCCAAAAAGCTTCTCCCGATTAAGCGCAAAACTAAAAGTGATATTATTCCGCATCAAAAAGCAGAGTTCATGATTTAAAATAAAATATCTACTTCGCACTTCAACCCCCGGGATTCCTTAGATGAAATGGAAAATAGCCACATTCAATGTGAACGGTATTCGGTCGCGCGAGCACGTGGTCCTGTCCTGGTTGGACCAAAACAGACCCGACGTTTTGTGTCTTCAAGAGATAAAGTGCCAGGATGCGGAGTTCCCGTTTGATTCTATGCGGGAACTCGGCTACGACGCAAGCGTGTGCGGACAGAAATCATTTCATGGCGTGGCAATTCTGAGCGTGCGCAAACCTGATGAGGTCAGGCGCGGGTTCGACGACGGCGGGTCGGATACCGAGGCCAGACTGATTGCCGCAAAAGTTGACGGAATCTGGATTTTCAATACCTACGTTCCCCAGGGCAAAAGCCCCGATCATCCAGCCTTCCAGATGAAGCTGGATTTTTTTGCCAGGCTCAAAAACCTTTTCGGTCGACAATTCAAGCCGTCCGACCCAATTATCTGGACAGGGGACATCAATGTCGCGCCGGAGGAAATAGACGTCTTTTCGCCAAGAAGAATGGACGGGAAAATCGGGTTCCACCCTCTGGAAAGGCAGGCGCTTGCCGACGTGGTTTCATGGGGATTTATCGACCTTTTCCGAAAACACAATCCGGACGTTCGCCAGTTCACCTTCTGGGATTACCGCATGCCCCAGAGTTTTAACAGGAACCTGGGTTGGAGACTGGACCATATCAAGGCTACCGAACCTATCGCCAAAGCCTCGATTGACTGTCAGGTGGACGCCGATCTGCGCGGCCGGTCCGATCCAAGCGATCATACTCCGGTATGGGCGGAAATTGAGCTGAGCAGCGTAGGCTCATGATTTGACGTTGGATGCTTGATAATTTAAAACACGGCACACCTGGATCGATGATCCAAAAACCCGGCGTCCGCCTGATATCCACAACGATTTGTCATCGGAGTTGCCCGGTCGCCTGCGCGAGCAACTCAGCCACGTCCTGAAGGTTGGATACCTTGACCGCTTTTTGTCTCAGCTCTTTTGTGCCGGGCACTTGCCGGAGGTACCAGCACAGATGTTTTCGCATCTCCATGATTCCGCGCCTGCCTTTCAAATCGGTTGAAAGCCTTGCGTGTTCCATTGCCGTCATGAAAACGTCTTCAACCGTGGGCCTTCTATTCCCGCTGCCGATGTAAGCTGCTTTCAACCGCTCAAAAATCCACGGATTTCCGAGTGCTCCTCTTGCAATCCCCACACCGTCTGCCCCGGTTTTCTCGAGCAGTTCCACTCCCTCAGCCGCGCTTCTTACCCCGCCGTTTGCAAGGATTGTCCCCTTGAAGTGGGCGCGGGCGTTTCGGGTCGTCTCGATATCGTTTGGCCCGGAGAACCCCTGCGCATACGATCTGCCGTGGATCATTATGGACTTGATGTCGAGGTCGCCGACATAATCGAGGAAGCTGAGAAGATCTGCTTCTTTGACGCTGATCCTGGTTTTTATTGATACAGGCAGAGGCGTATTTTCGATGACGCTCAGGATAACCTCTTTGGCCAGGACCGGATTTGTCATCAAGGCCGCTCCAGCTCCACGCTTGAACACCTTTGCGATAGGACAGCCGAAGTTTATGTCGATTCCGTCAGGTTTGATTTCCCGGCTCACAAATCGGGCTGCAGCTGCAAAATGTTCCGGATTATTCCCGAAAAGCTGCACTACATATGGGCGCTCCAATTCGTTGAAACGCATAATCTTCAGTGTGGATTCGGGTTGATATACTAAGCCGGTGGAACTTGACAGCTCGCTGTATACGATATCTGCCCCGAAGCCTTTGCATATCCGGCGAAACGCGCTGTCGGTTATTCCGGAAAGGGGCGCCAGAGCAAAAATAGGCTTTCTTAATGATGTCCAAAAGTTATGCATATTCTCAATATAGCTTGGGAGTCTGGATTGGCAACTGCTAATGTCCGCCGTCGCGCAGGACCCGCGGATAAATTCACTTTTTTATAAAACCCGGGCATATGTCCCTGGCCGGATTCACATTTTTTCCATAGCAAAATACCGTGCCGATGCTTGAAAAATACCACGTTTAAGTGATTGCTCACAAGCACAGCATTCATATATAGAAACCCCCATGGATTTTTATCAACCGGCTTTCTTAATCACAATCCTTTTGATCCCATTGCATCGAGGAGCAAGTTGAAATGCCTGATGCTCGGTGGAGATAGCGGTTTCACCCGTGTGTTGCTAATTGGTTTACCGGTCTTAACATGAGGAGAAGGGACCACGCGGTCTGAACTGTCCCTGAAATGGTGTTTGAGGGAAAATGGAGATTAAGATTGGAAAGTGACGCTTTTGATGCCGGTGGCTCCGGGTCTTTGCACGATTTGAAGATTAAACCAAGCTCGGGATGTTCTCCGCAACAGCTTTTGACACTCAATGCCGAGTTGCTTGATGCAATCTTCATTACATCCAGGTTGAGATGGTTCCAGTTGACGGGCATGATGCGCTATGCCTCCGGTTTCATGGCGCCATTTTGGACCGCCCTGCAATATTTTTCTAATTTCGAGAAAAATGGCTCGAAGGGCAATCATCCGCCGGGGTCCGCTTCAGATTTTATCGAACTTCTGCTGTTCGAGACGCAACTCGCTGCCAGGGGCGCCATCGCGGACATCGCGGCAATTAGTAAGTACCACATCCGCGAGATGTTGGATGCGTTGGCCGCGATCGAGAATACTCTATTCAAGAAAAACGATGAAGATTTGCTCCGTTTCTCGCAAAGACAGCTCAGGCTGATGGATATGACGGTCAACATCTATCCGGACGCCGTTCGGGAAATAGAATCAGAGTTTGGATTTCATTTCGATAACGGCAGGTATGTCAGGGTTGCTGAAACAGATCGGTTCGAACTCTACCAGGTACTTCCCGTTGATAAGACGATAAAGGTGCGTGAGAATGGCAAGCCGACCCTGATTATCCCTCCATACGTTCTTGGAGCAAACATATTGGCTTTTTTGCCCGGTGAGAACAGAAGCTACGTTCACGCTTTCGCCAATCTCGGAATTCCCACTTATATTCGCATTGTCAAAAACATAGACAAAAATCCCGCCGTGCAGGTAATGAGAGGTGAGGATGATGTCATGGACACGCGTTACTTCGCCGAACAACTCGTGGCAAGGCATGGAAGGCCGGTAACCCTGAACGGTTATTGCCAGGGAGGATTCATGGCGGCCCTCGGCATCATGTCTGGAGAGTTGGACTATCTGGTTGACGCCCTCATAACCTGCGTGGCGCCAATGGATGGGTCTCGCAGCAAAGGGCTTGTCGAATACATCGAGCATTTGCCGCCCCATTTCAGAGACCTGGGATATGGCCTCAAGACTCTGCCAAATGGAAACAAGGTTGTTGACGGAAAAGTCATGAGCTGGGTCTATAAACTTAAGAGTATCGAAAAAGAGTCCCCCATCAACAGCTTTTACCGCGATGTGATGATGTTTAACACTGGTGCAAAGAAACCGCCGATGATCAATAAGGTGGTTGCGGCTCTCAGCCATTGGCTGACCTATGATATTACAGATATTCCGGTTGAAATTACCAGGCTGAGCTTCGATTCTTACACAAAACCCGTGGCCGGCGACGGGACGCTGCCGATCAGGCTGTTCGGGCGCAGCCTGAATTTCAAGCGGATCAAGGAAAAAGGGATCAAGTGGCTTATTTGTATTGCCGAAAAGGATGAACTTGTAGAGGAAAGCGCGTCCCTGGCGCCTTTGGACTATGTGGATGCCGAAGTAACGACCTTTCCAAAAGGGCACACGGCAATCGCTGTTCTATGGGCCTCGGCCGTTTCCGAATGCCCCATTCAAATGAAACTGGACAAAGCGCCGTGCGCGAAAGATAACTCACGCGGGCCGGTGCGTTTCCAACTGGACCTGGAAGAAGCTGATCTCCCGAAGCCGGCTCAACAACCCCTCTGACCGCGTCCATGCACTGGACACCTCCACCCGCACCTGGCGCCGCTAAACCAGTCTGATCTCCGGATGAGAGCTGCTTTCCACCTTTCCGATCACGCAGGCAGAACTTACTCCAGCTCCCCTTAATTGGTTGACAATGGTCTCTGCCAGGGGTGCTGGAACGGATAGTAGAAGGCCGCCGGATGTCTGAGGATCGAAAAGCCATTGATGCTGCTCCTCGGAGAGCCGGGCACATATATGCAGGGAATCCTCGACGAATTTGCTGTTCGCCGTGTTGCTGCCCGTTGTTTCGCCTTTGCGGTACATATCTACGGCGTTTGGATAGGAGGGCAGGGCGCTGAACTCGATCTCGATCCGAACAGAGCTTGCCGTGGCCATCTCAAGTGCATGACCCAGAATTCCGAAACCCGTTATGTCCGTGATGGAATGTACCTCAAATTTAAGGGCGATCTCCATTGCCGTGCGATTCAAGGCTGCCACCTGGGATAATATCGGCTCCAGGTCCCTCAAGGGAAGCTTTCCCGATCTACAGGCGTTAAATAGGACACCCGTTCCGAGAGGCTTTGTGAGAATCAACAGGTCGCCAGACTTTGCGCCTGCGTTGGTGAGGACCCCTTTCGGGGAGACTATACCGGTTACGGCTAGTCCGTATTTCGGCTCATCGTCTTCGACGGAATGACCGCCTGCGAGCGATGCCCCTGCTTCGGCCACCTTTTCGCTCCCACCCTGCAGGATACCTTTGAGTATATCCATGCTGAGCTTTTTGGACGGGAACATGATGAGATTCAATGCGGTAACGGGCTGCCCTCCCATTGCGTAAATATCCGAAAGCGAGTTGGCGGCGGCAATGCGGCCAAACCATGTGGGATCGTCAACGGGCGGAGTTATGAAATCAACCGTGGATATTACGGCAATTTCATCCGATACCCGATAGACCGCTGCATCATCTCTCGTGTCGAAGCCGACAAGAAGATTCGGATCCGAAGAGGCCGGCAAACCTTTCAGCGCCTCCAACAACACTGTTGGAGCTATTTTAGCCGCTCAACCACAGGTTCTGGCAAGACCGGTGAGCGTATTTCTTTTTCCGAAGTGAAACATGGAAGCCACCTTCACATGATTATTAGAATTGGTCATTTCAAAATAAAAATTGTAACATGGAGAAGATAGTAATTGCAAATGCTCTACCATCAAGGACTTTTTGAAAAACAACATAAAAATTTCGCCTATTTCATAGATAGGTATTGCCTATGTTGGGAAACAAAAGCTTCCCTTGTCTCCGAACGGGGTTTTGAGGGCAGGTAGGCGCTTACGCAGTGCCCTTTTTACTCTGCGCCGGGCGTATTGGCAATATTTTTGAAGTGGGGGGCAAGACGCAGGCACCGCTGCAGACCGGGAAAGCTTCCCCTATTGTGCATCCACGAGCCCTGCTTAAGAGTCCTTCTTTGAAACGGCCATACGGATTCGCTCGGGAATAGTCCTTGACCGCCAGTCCGCCCCTATCGCCACCATAGTCGCATTACCCCTTGCGACAAGGTCCTGCTCTCCCAGGCGGTAAAACGTGAAATCGAGGCAAAGCGATTTGTTCCGGATACTGGAAAGCGACACCATCAGGCGTAACTTCTCGCCATGCCCGAGCGGTTTGAGAAAATCGCAGGCTGCTGAAACGATCGGCAGGCCAAACCCTTCTGTCTGGTTTTTCAAGACTTCTTGAGGAGCTAGCCCGTAGTGGTTTAAGAACTCCTCTATCCCTTGATGGCAGTATCGAAAATAGGATGCGAAGTAAACGACACCATAGGGGCCGACATCCCCGAAGCGCACCGTTATGGTGAGGTCGATTCCCGTCTCGGGTAGATGCTCTTGTATCAGTGGCTCCAGTGGGATAGCACGTTGGAAACAATCCCAGGGTTTCATGGCTGCTTAACACGAATCGTGCCAGACCGGAAATGCGTCGCAGTTTTGGGTCTGCGGCGAAGATTTCTCGGTGGAGAATTTGGCACGGTTATTGCCCCTTTTTACCCGGTTTGGTCGCAGCATTGGTAATGGGTCATTATGTCTGATTCACAGATCGAAGGAAGGAGTAAGCATGAGTAAAATACCACAAAACTACTTGCCAGGAAAAGAAACCTGGCCGAAATACCTCACTCCCGGAGAATTTGCCAGCACTCCGGACAGACTGAATCTGGCCGACTTTCTGCTTGACCGGCATATCAGGGATGGAGCGGGAGCCAATGTAGCGGTCAGATTCATGGACAAGGAGATTACATACGCGCAGCTCCAGAAAATGGTCAACCAGTTCGGCAATGCTCTCAAAGACGCCGGAGTGGAGCCACAGGACAGGGTAGGCATTCGGCTGGTAAACGCCCCTCCGTCCCTGGTCACCATCTTCGCCATCGAAAAAATCGGGGCTATTCCTGTCCCTACGTCGCCTTTGTGGTCCCGCGAAGAGATCTCTTTTGTAGTCAACGATGCAGAAATGAAATATTTCGTCGTGAATGCTCCGCTAATGGAGCAGGTTGAGGCGGCAAAGCCAAACTTTGAGCACGGTACTAAAGTTGTCGTAATCGGGGGCGATCCGGAGCAGGTCAAAGCCGCTGGCAACCTAGTCTTTGAGGAAATGCTCGCCAAGGGGTCGCCGAATCTGGAAGCCACCATGCTGGATGCCTACGATATCGGCGTAATACTCTACACATCGGGAACCACGGGAATGCCGAAGGGCTGTATTCATTTCGTCCGTCCCACCGTTATCGAGACCCGGATAGTCAATCGATACGTATATCAACTCAAAGCTGGAGACGTGCTGGGGGGAGCTGCGCCCGTATCCTTTGCAGCAGGTTTCGGGACTTTCACTCTCATTCCGTTCGAAGGCGGGGCAGCCATCTCCCTCGTTCCAAAGTTTGCCCCACCCGACATGATGGAACTGATCGGAAAACACAAGATAACAGTACTAACCGGGCTGCCGACCGCATACCGCGCACTTATCAAATTCCCGGGATTCAAGAAGTATGATGTCAGTTCGGTGCGGCTCTATACCTCGGGGGGCGACGCGCTTGGCGCAGAAACACTTCAGAGCTGGACCGAACTTACCGGCAAGCCTATATGGGAGGGACTGGGAGGAACGGAAATGCTCCATCTGGTCACTTCCAACACCATGAATCCACAGCCCGTCCCAAACTCCATCGGAAGAGCCCTTCCCGGCGTTGAGGTTCGCGTAGTGAATGCCTCAGGCGAAGACTGCAAACCGGGTGAAGTGGGCAGCATGATACTCAAAGGCGCTTCTGGGACTCTTTACTGGAAGCCTTACGAGAATAACGAGAAGTTGCTCAAGTCGCAGAAATCGGGTGTGGTTGACGGCTGGAACAAAATGGGCGACGCCGTTTACATTGCCGAGGATAGCAACATCTTCTTCGTTGCTCGCGAAGATGACATGATCAAAAGTTCCGGTTACCGGATCGCCCCATCGGAGATTGAGGAAGCGATGGCAAAGCATCCCGCTATAGCGGATGTAGGCATAGTCGGTATCCCCGACCCGGAGAAAGGGCAAATAGTCAAGGCGGTCGTCGAATTAAAACCGGGATTTACAGGTTCCGATCAATTGACCGAAGAAATCAATAACTTTCTCAGAGACCACATAGCCGTTTACAAGCTCCCTCGCATTGTGCAATACATGGAAAAGCTGCCGAGGACGCCAACCGGTAAACTTTTGCGCCGCTTACTCAGATAAGTTTCCGCGGTTTGGCTCTATGTCCTCCTGATCCTCGTGCGGTCATTTGGTCGGCTTTTCTGAATTTGAATCGCCCCGGCTCTTTCTTCTCCTCGCTGATTCTTTATTGTGCGGTCCGTTTCTTATTCATTCAAAACTGGTTTCCTCCTCTAGCCTCTGAGGAGGGTGTAGGACTTAGGCGTGTGACTCCGGCGTTCGGGATCTTCCGGATGGCCGGAGTCACTGTGGTTGAAATCTGGTGCACGGGGATCGAAAAGGAAAAGGCGCGCGCTTCTACAGTCGTGGTTGCGTTAATATAAGGCTTGCGCGGAGGGTAATGGCGGGAATCACTTCTCCTGAGGTTTTTTTCCCTCCCGCTTGCCTGCTTTTGCCTTTATCTTCTTATCAATCTTTTGGCCGCTCAGAATCAGCCTCACCATGGTCAAAAACTCCCATTCCTGGTATGGTTCGATTATGCACCCATAGGCCCCAAGTTCCATAACGCGCTTGATCATACTGCGGTGTGCCAGGCTGCACAGCAGAATAAGCTTGCACTCGGGGCAGCATGTTTTGAGCTTCGATATTACCGTTACGCCGCATGCGAGCAAACCCTCGCAGTCGATGAGGATTATCGCGTTTGCCTCTTTTTTCGAGGGATTGATGATTTCGTCGAGGGATACAATTGCGACGCTAAAATGTTCGTTCTTCCTCAGCAGGTTCAGAATATGTCGGCGAACTTCATCGTTGAGAACCATGACGGAAAATCGAACGCCTTGAGTTATCATTAACTGACTCCGATTCTTCACCGACTTGAAACCAGGGATAATCCATTCACCGAATCGAAGATAAAGACTGCTGGCGCCCATCAAAGTGAAACGCCATCTCAACGTGTCTAGCAGCTGTCAAGCCCCATCATATCCTTGCAGCAACAGTGTATTAGGCCACCCAGGATGCGAAAGAAGCTGGATCGGATACCCAACATCGCTGGAATCCAAAAATCGCTCTGTAGAACTCGCGTTTGAGGACTGAAGGATGGATCTGCCTGGATTTATGGAACTGAAATCCCCATTTGTGCTTGATGACCAAGCCGCCAATCAGCCGCCCGGTTCTGCATATCAGCCATTTCAGAAGACCATCAATTCCACTGAGCGCACACGTGACCTGCACTGCTTGCAGGTCCAATCACTCTAAAGCCAACCCCTGAATGGATGAGGTTCAAAGGGGCGCTCTATTGGGTTATACAAGATTTGTGCCCTATGACAACGATAATGAATATCGCCCTGCGCCGGCGTTATTTTGGATTGGACCACTCATAACTGAAAAATGTTGGCGGGTGCTAAAATCAAAAAACTTAACAAATCATATTTGCTCCCCCGGTTTGAGTGGCGGGAATCAATTAGAAGTGTATGAAATACGTCCCCCTTAGCAGTGAAACAGTGTGCAAAGTCTTTGAAATCAAGCTCCGGGTGGGCGTTTAAAACTCGACTCCTTTCCGCCCATCCAGACATGCGCTTGGTCTCCACGCACCCGGAGGCTTGCGATTTCGATTCCTTGCCCTGAAGAAAAGAATGAGTTGTAGCCGAATAGAATGTGGTAAGGTTACTATGAGTTAAGCTGAAGGGGTGGGAATTCGTTTGGCCCTCTCAACTTCATTGACGCTGACGAGAAAGGGTGAAACACATGGCTCAGGCAAAGCCGGGAGATATGGTAAGGGTTCATTATCAGGGAACTCTGGAGGATGGCACGATGTTTAGCTCAACATACGAGGAGGAAGAGCCGTTTGACTTTACTATTGGCAAGGGAAGCGTACTGCCGGGATTTGAACAGGCGATCATTGGTATGAATGTTGGAGACACCAGGAGTATTTCAATTCCTCCGGAAGAGGCTTATGGTCAGCACAGAAAAGAATTCGTGTTCGTGATGAATAGAGACTTGGCTCCCCTCGGCCTGAATCTGGAGTTAGGTAATAAACTGCAGATTCGCACAAACCAGGGAGAAACGACGATTGCGACTATTACGGCCATTACCGAAGACAGCGTGATCCTCGACGCAAATGACCCGCTTGCTGGAAAGACACTCAAATTTGAAATCGAGCTGATTGAGATATTCCCATAGTGTGCTGCCCCGGCGGATCAGGACTGGAGGCGCCTTCCCGATCATGCACAAACACTTCAAAAAACTGGAGTGGCGCTCACGGCTGAAGACTTCAGAGTCGCACGTAACTCGGGCCGGACCGCGTCTTTTATCAAATTCCGCGCCCTGCACGAGCCTGCCCCGGACTTGATCCGGGGTGGGTGGCATGTTCGTTTGTGAGGAAGAGTCATATATGCAAGGACCTCAAGAGTTGTTCGCAAAACTCAAGAAGAAGTACCCGATGTTGTGCTATTTCACGGATAGGTCTTTCGGAGTGGAAATCGAGTTCTATGGCCTGGACTACTACATCTTACCCCCGGACAACGGTATAATCAAACCTTACAATATCCATTCGAAAGCCAGGGATGGCAGAAGTTTCATTCAATTATTATATGACCACGGACTAAGTATTGGTACTGACAGGCATTCCTGGCATCTTGAAGAAGATCGCTCCATAGTTCACAGAGGCGGTGTCGAATTTATAAGCCCGATACTTCGCGGCTTTGAAGGATTAATGCAATCGTATCGCTTCTTCCAATTGCTCGGCGAAATCCAGGGAGCGCAAATAGACGAATCATGTGGATTTCACGTTCATCACGGCGTAGATGCTAAGCGTTATGAGTGTAAATCCTTGAAAGAACTCATAAGAATTGTCTATTCGATGGAGGACTATATTTATCTTCTGATCGCTGGGGGCCGGATCGATAAGGATACTTGCCGCCCTATGGATCTTGATGTCGATTTATCGGGTAAATTGGGTGATTGTGATGATACATGCAAGAAGAACGGTTGCAAGATCAAAGAGTTATGGTATTCCCATAATAATAGGTATGATCCAGCTCGCAAGGGATCTGACAGGTACGACTTGACACGTTACCATGGGCTCAATCTGCATTCGTATTGGTATCGATCCACCATTGAGTTTCGATATCACTCTGCTGTTCTCCATCAGATAGATGAAGCCATGCAGTGGATTATCTTCACACAGTTTTTGGTCGAACTGAGCGACGGGCATGTACCGACAATCGACTATCACTCAAATGTAAATAAATGGATGAAAACGATTTATAAGATCTATCTGGCATTTGGCCATATGAATCGCATTAACGGTTGGGTTGCACACAAGTCTATTATGTCAGAGACGAGCGAGGAGCCGTTGGGTGTAAAGCTGAGGTGTCCTTGATGTTCCAGTTGCAACTCAGCCCTATCTGAATCACAACAGCCAACTTTGCGCAGGGGAATTAGAGAAGATGTGCGATATTTTTGCACTCTCAGCGGGAGTTAATTATACGGCCCAACAGTACTTGCCGATATTTGCCGAAAAGGGCAAACGAAACATGAACGGTTGGGGTATCGGATTTTATCGTGACAACCAGGCCCTGGTGGAGAAATCGGCGGAGCGAGTCTATGACAGCGAGCAAGTCCACGAGGGCTTCCAGAGACTGGCAAGGGTTGTGGACAGCCGAATCATTGTCTCACACATTAGCTGTCCGCTGAGCGGTGGAAGTCATACTGCTCAGAATCATCCTTTTTCTTTATCGTTCCTCAACCATGTATGGCTTTTTGTGCATATAGGATTGATAGAAGAAATTCACAATTATCAAACAACTAACGAACCCAGGATAGATGTTGATGTTTATCCTGCCAGAGTCTTTGAATACTTGAGGGATCAACTGATCTCTTATTTGGGTTATACTCCTTACGAAAGTCTCGGCAGATCGCTGGTAAAAAGTATTAGGAACATGCTTTCAGACTATCCTGGACATTATGCATTTTTTCTAGCCAATGAGTCAGTCATTTTTGCCTTTTCTAATTTTCGGACTTTGATGCTCCTCAAGGAATCGGAAAAGTACGGAAATAGCCTTGTCCTCACTTCCATCGGGGAAGGACTGAGTGACAAAGAGTGGATTGCCGTCAAGCCGGAAAAGAACACCTTGGGAAAGCTTCTGGTGGTGGCTGGACCGGACGTAATGTATCTGGGGAATGTGGTGGCGCAAGAGGCTTCTCTCTGAAATTCACTCCCACCGGCAGGTAAGCAGGCTCTAATCGTACCCGGAATGGGGGTGGGACCGCCACATAAAGGCGATCGATTGAATCCAACCCCCTATAAGAAGACAGGTGAGTTCCCGTTATGTGCGACTTATTCGCCCTGAGTGCAGCGACAAATTACTCGGCACCTAAGTCTCTGCCGATTTTTGCTGCCAAAGCAAGCAGGAATATGGATGGCTGGGGTATCGGGTTTTTCAAGAAGAATCGAGCTTATGTAGAGAAATCAGCCGCCCGGGCCTACCAGGCAGGCAGGTTCCATGATGGTTTCCAGCGGCTTGCTCGAGTCGTCTCCAGCAAGTTTATCATCGCACATGTGCGTTTACGAAGCAGTGGTCCCATCGATGAATGTCATGCCCACCCTTTTGTACTTCGATTCAAAGGTCAAGACTGGATTTTCGCTCACAATGGGAAGGCCCCTGCTATAGAGTCTTATCGAAGTCAAAAAGTTCGATTGGATGATGTAGTCAGTGATTCGGCAAGGACCTTTGAGTATCTTCTGGACGGTATCGCGGCCCGCCACGAAAGAGGCAGCGATATCTCCGGCCTCTTCAGGGCAGTGGCCGACACCTCCAGGCAACTTATCGGGGAATACCCGGGATCCTACAACTACCTTTTGACTAACGGCTGGGTATTGTTTGCATTCAGCAATCACAGGCAATTTCTCGTGCTTAAGGAAAGCAGCAGTCTCGAAAGCGGTTTGCTCTTGACCACATTAGAGCACGGCTTAAGTGAAGAAAATTGGCAAAGGCTTTCCAGGCGTGCAGAATCAATTGGCTTTCTAATGGCGATTGTGGGAAGTGATATACTGCTGAAAGCAGACATATGATAAGGCCGCGTCAATGAACCTCGACGTCTAAAATCAACCGGCTTCAGTATTTCAACTCATCCTTCACGATGCTTGGGTTTGTGCATCGGCAACCCATACACTGTGTCAAGGAAATATAAACAATTTTCAGGACCCAGCGCCTCCACTTCTCGCCGGAATTTCTTGCAAATCTCCAACCCCTTCTCGCGCGCGCCCTCGGGAAAACCTTCTTCATCGGACAAATACCGCTTCTCGATTTCGTCGAGCTGTTTCATGTACTCTTCATAACTGATTTCCTCGAGCGCCATTTCACCTCCACACCTTTCCAGGCAGCAACTCATTCGGGTTTTTCCATTGAATTCTCAAAATCGCTAAGGGCTTTCCTGGCATTTGCGATTAAATCAAAAAAAGCCTCTGATTGATAAGTATCTACTCCGCCACAACCCAAATCAGCGGACTTGTCGAAAACATACTCTTTATCAATGTAAGTTATCAGGGCTTTTGCAGCGTCATAGAATTTTAAAAATTGCTCGTTCATTTTTCTCTACCCGCCGATGAAGTGCATCAGCATCCGACCACGGTCAAATCAGAAAGTATAACCGGCCAGCCGCCCTACGCGTCATGGCTGTAATCATCTGATTTGGCTCCTTGCCGCCCTTTGTCAATCTGGTTCTTGAACCGAGCGTAAAACTCGGCCTTGAAGGCCTCAATGGCCATAGCCTCCTCAGACCTGCCCAAAAAATATAATGCCATACCTTTAAACACCTGAGCTTCCCTGATATGCGGGTCCTTCGCCAGGGCCTCATCAAAATAAGGCAGACTGTCGGCATATTTGGCTAGACCCAGCAGGGCCTGACCCTTGGCTGTCAAAGCGTAGACGTTGTGGCGCTGCCTTGCCAATATCAGGTCCAAAACCTCGATGGCCTCTTCACACCGGCCCATATCGTTCAACACAAGGGCCTTCAACTCCATTGCTTCGAAATTCTGCGGTCTAAGGGTCAGTTCTTTATCACAGCAAAATACAACCTCTGCCAGAAGCCCCTTCTCAGCCAACCGCTTCGCCCCTTCCAGCCACGTCATTTTATCTTCGGGGGTCGCCTTCAGTACTTTCATCATCAAGCCTTCATATGTTTCTTCGACGGTGCGCTTGCCGGTGAATGCCACTGGCACACCATGGCCGGGAAGTACATGAACGATGTTCTTTTTCATTAACTGACTGATTCCGTACAAATAATGCTCCAAACTGCCTCCGGCAGTTTGATCTGCATCCGCCATGGCGTCGGGCAGCACGCAGTCGCCGGAAATAATCGTCCCTGTCGGTTCATGATAGAGGCATATGCCGTCGACGGTGTGGCCCGGCGTGTGGATCACTTCCCATTCAAACCCGCTCAGTTCGATGGTTTCTCCGCCCTCCAGTTCGGTAGGGGGGAATCCGGCCTCGGTGACCAGATTCTTGAACTCCTGGGGACCTCCCGCATGCATGATGATCTCGACCTGCTTGTTTTCCATAATCGGGGGGAATCTCAGCATTTCGAACACACCCATGCAGTGGTCGCGGTGCCCATGAGTGAGCACCACCTTCCTTATATCCAAAAGATTATACCCAAGCTTCTCCAGTTCACCAAAAATAGTGTAATCATTCCCCGGATCCACCAAGGTCAGGTAATCGCCTGCAAGCAGATACACATTGCTGGAATGATGATAACCGATAAGAAATCTGCTGTTTGCAAAGACAGGATGCGATACCTTCAAAATCTCACCAATCGATAGCCAGCCCGGGTGTGCCGGTTCTTCCTCCGGCAGTTTTTCATCCTCTATCAGAGGGTTTATTTCCTGGTTTAGTGCCTGTTTATCCTTGTCTTTCGCCTTATTTGTCATATCGTTTCCTCAAGTAAATAAACGATAGGTCGATACCAATAAGACCCATCTCCGCTTCTCTCAACCGGCCCCAATACCTTGGTTTCGGATTTATAGTATACAAAGGCAAAAATTACAATTCCATCCGGGCGCCTGGCCTAACCGGGTGCAAGAGATCGGATCATAAAAAAACCCCCCTCTCCGGGCAAACCAAAAAGGGGGATTATGGATTCGATTCCACCTCTCCCCTGGTTGCACGGGAGAGGCGCCTCGCAAAAGCCCGCCGCAAGTGATAGACGTGAGGGCGCCGATTTCCTTTCTGCGTTTTATCTAAGTCGCAGCGGTTATTGCGTTACGCTCGTATGGCTGAACGGGCCGGTCTGGATTTCGTCCGTCGCCGTCCCGCTCGTCTGGAGAGTGCATGTGTTATGGGTTTGCAGTTGCTACCCGATGTAATCCAGTGCATAGCTCAATTTCAGCTTGTCATCCGGCCACCACTTCTTGCTTATCTTCTCCTGGCCCGGATAAACGTCTTTGCCGCCAATTTTGTCGATGATCAACTCGATGAAATGAAATTCCGTGAGCTTGTGCTTCTTGATGACATCTGACGGGAGCACGACCGCAAGGCCGGACTCATTGGAGCATTCCCATTCGAATGGTTCGCTGCGAACCGCTTGCGCCTCCTCGCTGTCGGGATCGCGAAACACAACATCAGATTGAAATTCGAATGGTTCGCTGGGAGCCACTTCCTCTTCCCCGGTTTTGCCGGAGTAAACCTTGAGAAGCTTCCCTTGAACCTTCATCTTCGGATGCATCTTGAATTCATCGTATAGCTCGTCGGATACGTGCCACCATAAGGCTCTTGCATTGGCGGCCACATATGCTTTTACGAGCATCGGGTCAAAGCCGCATACCACAACACGGCATTTTTCCGGCATAACTAAGCCTCCTTATCGATTTCGTCGGTTTTCGCTTTGCTCAACTGGACGCGAAGGTCCTCAACCTGACCGAAGCAATAACCCATGAACTCTTTAGCCTCTGTCTGGGTGAGGTAGTTTGTCTCAAACAATCTCCTCACATAGGGATAGACGTGAGTCTGGACCTCCTCGGTGAATTCCAGGAGCACATGATCGTTATCCCCTTGGGGGGATGCCCAGCTCAGAAAACCCTTCTTCCAGTTGTCGAGCATCCCCTTGAGAACATCGAGTTCTTCACGAACGTTTTGCTCCATGCTAGGTCTTCTTCCTGGCTTCATAGGCATAGCACTTCTTCACCACGTTGAAATCCGCTACGCACCAGTAGTGGGGCCAATGGATCTTCTTGCACCAGCCTATAATGTCTGCGGGCGGGAACTTGGAGCCTTTAAGGACCGGCTTCAAGTGTTTGCACTGCCAGCATATATGGTCACTCTGTTTTTCCGGGACTAGGACGGTGTCCAGGAAATCTTCAGGCGTCAACTGTTGTGACATGCAACACTCCTTTCTCAATCTACCAGTCTTTTACTTCGCCTGCAGCCAGCTTTTTCTGATACTCCTCCCAGACCTCGGGCGACAGTTTCTGAATATCCCAATTGAAACCGAAGCTTCCGGCCAAACCTGCAGAGGGCGGTTGCGGACGCCATCCGCGGACCGGCCTGCCCCGGATGCTGAATTTGACCTTGTCGGCTACTCCCAGCAATTTTGATCTGGGAATGCACTGGAAAGGTCTGGTCCTGCCTTTCACACCCGGTCTGTAGCTGGAATAACCTTCGTAAGGCTTGTCAGCGTAAAGGGGCGAGGTGTCCGGCTTTTCTCCGGGTCTTTCTTCAGGTCCCTTGTACATGAAGCCCTGAATCATGTGGATGTAGTAAACCGAGCCGCACTCGGCGCAGTTGATCTTGCCCTCCCAGTTCCAGAAGCAGTAGGGGTCAAGGTAGTTGATCGTGTCACATGGTTTTCCACCCACTTTTTTCTTGCACCAAATGATATCACACACGGGCGCCTCCTCTTAGATGTAGGCTTTTTTGTACCATTCTTCGATCTTGGTCAGCGGAACACCTAGCAGATCACGGTAGACCTTCTTGTTGTCCGCGCCCAGCGGACGCCAGTGCCAGTTAATCCTCCTGGGGCTCTTTTCCATCAACCCGGTGCTGTAGCCGCCATGGACCACCAAATCACCGAACAGAGGATCGTCCATCCACCTGACCGTGCCTCTTTCCCTGTAGTGCGGACTCTCGTAAACCTCGCGGTCGTTTCGAACGGGTTCCGCCAAGAGGCCCGCATCGGTCAGGACCTTGGCTGCCTGGGACCGGCTCTTGTCTGCGGCCCATCTTTCCAGAGCAGTGTAAATCTCCACCTGAGCTTCGCCTTCGACCCGGTCTTTGTGAGCCTTGTACTTTTCATAGAGCTCCTTCAGGCCGGTTATGGCGCACAGTTCCTTGAAGTCTCGATCCTGGAAGGCGCTGACCAGTACATATCTCGAATCGAACTTGTCCTGCGGATTTTCGGCATCAGGAAAATCAGACTTGCCGCACAAAATGATGCCGTGCACCGCAAGTTGGGTGTCCCAGTTGCCCCAGCGCTGGCGGACAATGCCGAACTTGCCGTACATCGTGGTGGTATGGCCCAGCATCCTGGTCGGGACCTGCACTTGGGAGAATTCTATCATGGTGCCCAGCCCGGTCTTTCTGCGATGGTGGATGGCCGCCATGATGGCGCAGGATATAAGGTTGCCCGATTGCCAGTCGATGATCCAGTTGGTGCACTTGGAGCAATGCCCGCCCATGTACTCGTGCATGCCGGTTATCGAGGCGAGTCCAGCGTGCGCCTGGCCCAGGATGTCGTAGGAACCGCCGAATACTTTGGGACCGTACCCGAAACCGCCGCCCCAAACGTAAATGAACCTGGGATTCATTTCACTCAGGTACCGGTAGCTCATTTTCCATTTGTCCAACGTGCCCGGCCGGTAGAGCTCGGTGAGCCCGTCGGATTTTTTCACCAGACTGTAGAACACCTCCCTCATCTCGGGGACGTGATAATCCATTGTCACAAAATACTTGTTGGGATTGGCGTTTGTGTAACCAAGGCCCGTGCCGGTCATGGGGCGCATATCGTGAAATGGATAGAGATAGACCTCGTTAAAAGGAGACGTGTGCCGCATGGGTTCACCCATCCTCGGTATCTCAAGCTTGATGACCTCGGCACCCAGCTCGGCCAGGTTGGCCACAGCATGCGGCGTGAAGATATACATTGTACAGCTCAGCCACCGAATCCCGTTAAGAGGCTTGGGCTTGGTGTGTTCATTGCCAACATCGAAGAGCTTCTTGCAGTACTCCTCGTAGGGCATCTTGAACTCGTCCATTTCACCTTTGCTCTTGGGGCCTGGCAGGTCTTCCATGCGTGTTACTCTTGGGTCTTGCGCCATTATATCACCCCCTTCTGTTTCATTGCATTCACTGCTGTCTGGCCCATTCCAGTCCATTTCAAATAGATCTCGTAGTTGTCATAGCCGATATCTCTGCCCATCCACTTGCACCGGAAAGGAGTGCGAAGCTGGTAGGCTGCAGGGCTCGAAGCGATCAGCAGCGGGCCGTAATCGGTCTCATGTACGTAGACCCATGGCCGATACTTGAAGTGGGGGAATTCGCAGACCTCGTCGATGTAGAGAACGGGCCCGGCCGCAACCTGGTACTCGAGCAGCTTGGTTTCCGCTTCCACCCGGTTGGTGTCTCTAAGCCATCTGGAGGTCAGGGTGTAGGTCTTTATAAGAGCATGTAAGGCGTTTCTGGCCGCCATTTCCTTAAGGAGCGGATCTTCGTGGATCAGCCGGCCGAACTGGGGTTCATCACGCTCAAGGCAAAAACCAATATTATACCAGAGCTTGTCGGTCTGGCCGCCGATCATCATGTAGCCGTCTTTACAAGGGTTCCAGGCATACTGGTTGAGGCATGCATCCCAGCCGCCGGTACGGGCTTTGATACTTTTATTAAAACCATACCAGGTAATGTCGAAGTCCAGAATATCCATTAAAGTTTCGGCGCCGGTGACCTCTATCATCTGCCCCGTGCCGCCTAATTCGTCTCTCCAATATAGGGCCGCAATGGAGTTGAGGAAACCCTGGGCCCCGGCAACATAGTCGGCAAGCCAAATCCCGGCGCGGGTGGGGTCGCCGCCCTTGCCGCGAGGGAGAAGGTCCTGGGCCAAGCCCGTATTGTGGATCCAGGAATTTGCGGCGCTCGCGAAAGGCTCGAGCATCCACTGGCCGAACTTCGATTGCTTGTCCTTCCAGGGACCCCACTGGCCTAGCATGCCAACCCACACGTAGACCATTCTGGGGTTGAGTTCCTTGAGTTGGCGATAGCCGATCCCCAGTTTATCCATGTAACCGGGGGGCATCCCGTCGATCAGCACGTCGACGTTCATTGCCATTTTCCTGAAAATCGCCTGCCCTTCCTTTGTCTCCACATCGAGGGTTACACAGTGGGTGTTCACCGTCTCGTTGACGAATTCCATGCCGCATTTTTCGCCGCTATCCCTGTTTTGAAGAAGGTACTCTTCGCGGCCGAAAGGTGTCAGCTTCCTCAAAGGATCGCCTTTGGGAGGTTCGACGGTCACTACCTCCGCGCCGGCTTCGCCATACAGAGAGGCGCAAAATTTGTGACCAAGTCTCCACAGGCCTATGTCCAAAATCCTGTATCCTGTCAGGGCCTCCTCTTTCTGGTGTATTTTTTCGAATCTCAGGTTGTCCTCAGACCAATTACAGAACTCCAGCGCCTTTCTTCTCTCGTATATAGGCTTTACCTCCTCGTACGAAGGCGGCGGGGTGACCGGGTAGGGCCTTACATCCAGATCCATCAGGCCTATGGTATCGGCCCGGCTCTTTATTTCGATATCTCGCTTTTCCGGCATCTTTTACCTCCCTTGTTCGTGGTGACCTCTGTTTCCGGGTTCACGAAGCGATGGTATTTCCTCAGTGCCACCACTTGGTTTAGCAACCGGCCTGGCTCGCGTGATTTATCCCGGTGAGAAAAAACTCCGTACAACAATCATTCCCCCGAAAAAAGAGCCAGAACTCATAATGGGAAATTGCAGTCCCTTGACCACCTCCTCTCAATCTATATTCACGGTAATAGTCGTATTTGGAATCCTCAATTGATTTCCGGTAAGGCGTGTGCGCAATCCCTGGAAAGCCTGCCCATCATCTGATTCAGTTTGTTCTTATCAACAGCATTGCAGGGGTGTCGGCACCCTGCGCATAAAGGGAGTGGGCAGTCTGGATAGGAAAGGAGCAGGAGCACACGTATGAATAGCGCTGAAATCGTAAATTTGCACTGTTGAACTGGTGTTTCAGGGCTGACGAATGGATCTGCAGAGATTTACGTAACCCATTCTATAATGTTCATCGGACCGTCGATATGTGGCCAGATTTCTTCATATTTATCCGGCATTTCAAAAAACTCTCGCGCTGCTGCCGACGAGAACCTCCACCCTCGGCAGCCCCGGCCTTTAAGGTCCCCATCTCTAAAGGCATGAGACTTGTTGAAACTCACCACTCGCCTACAAGATTTATGCCCGCGAGGAATCAGAAAGGCTCTGATTGCCGTGAGATGTCGTCAGGCCCTGCCGGACTGAACCGCTTGCAGAGGCCATGCCGTCCACTCGCAGGATGAAAGTCCGAGCGAAAAACCAGACTTAGCGCAATCGCGAACCGGTCACAGTGCAATCTTTTATGCAGTTTGAAAAAGACTTTAAGTATCCTAAGGTTTTTTCGTAAACAGCCCGGCAGTTTCTAAGCAAATTGTGGAACTTGGCAATTGTGAGAAATTACGGACTTCTGAAAATAAAAATAACCGGGGAAAAATTATTTTAATTTTCAATTTTTTTTCTTCCGATGCAGCGTGGGGTTGGAATCGAGAAAGTGTACGAAATACGCCCCAAATATTAGTGAAATCATGCTCAAATGGCCTAAAATAAGGCTTCTGCGGACCTGTATAAAAATCGACCCCCCTTAGTGCCCCTCCAGACACCTCACGTTGGACTCCTCCACCAGTTCGTATCGCCTCATTTTGCTGTATAGAGTGCTTCTGCTGATCTTGAGACGCCGGGCCGCTTCATGCTTGTTCCAGTTGGATCTCTGGAGCGCTTCGAGGATAAGTCCGCGTTCTGTCTCGGAAAGTGAGGTCAAAGTTCTGCTTGAGCCTATCTCCCAGAGGAATCTTGGCAGGTGCTTTCTGCGGATCAACTCCCCATGGGTCAGCACCACCGCATGGCTGATAGCGTTTTCGAGTTGACGGACATTTCCGGGCCAGTCATGATCCAGAAGGGCCTGCATGGCGTCCGATGAAATGCTGTGGATATTCTTGCGTTCCTTTAAGTTGTGTTTCGAAAGGAAATGATGGGCCAGCAGGGGGATGTCCTCCTTGCGCTCCCTAAGGCTCGGCAGGTGGATCGCAATTACGTTCAGACGGTAAAAAAGATCGTCTCTGAACCTGCCCGCCTGTACCTCGTGATGAAGATCGCGGTTGGTCGCCGCAAGAACCCTGACATCGACCGAAATGACCTTCTCCCCTCCGACTCTCTCGAAGCAGTGATCCTGGAGGAACCGCAGAAGGAATATCTGTACGGAAGGAGCTATCTCCCCAATTTCGTCCAGGAAAAGTGTGCCGGCATTAGCACGTTCGATCCGGCCCTTTTTCTGATGGGTAGCACCGGTGAAAGCCCCTTTTTCATGACCAAAAATCTCGCTCTCGAGCAGGGTAGGGGAGTAAGCAGAGCAGTTGGCGACCACAAAGGGGCCTTTTCGCCGATGACTCTGTTTGTGAATGGCATTGGCGACCAGTTCTTTGCCTGTCCCGTTTTCTCCTGTGATCAACACGGTGGCGTCTGAGCTGGAAACAAGGTCGATAAGCTCATAGACTTCCTGCATGATCTTGCTCTGGCCGATAATGTCGCCATATCCGGAGCGTTGGGTCACCTGTGATTTCAGATTCTTGACTTCGGTCTCGTGTATTACAAGATTTCTGAGGTGTCCCGAAGCCTGTTCGCACAGCGCCTCGAGGAACCTGATGTCTTCGGACGAATAACGGTTGAAGGTCTTCGACCCCAAAAAGAGCAGGCCGATGCATTGCCTGCGTACAAACAGCGGGATAGCAGACCAGATAGGTTCCGAGTCTGCGACGATTTTGAGAAGAGAAAATACCCGGGATTTTTCGGAGGGACCAATGAGATCCCTGACCCTGCACTTCTTGATCTGATGAATCAGCTCTGCGCTAAGGGCGGATAACTCCAGTTTCTGCAAAATCCGCAGGAGTTTCTCGACATACTTTGGCTCGCAATCCTCCAAGCGCAGGAATTGCTCGCATGAGGAGTTCAAGAGCAAAAAAGCAGGCTCCGAACCGGGAAGAAGTTTCACGGTGAACTCCAGCAGAAACTCCACAAGCTCGGGCAACGTAGCCTTTGTCCCCACCTCTCGGGAAAGATCGAACAGTTCTTCGAGCCTGCGCTGCGTCCGGAGCAATTGCTCGGAACGCAGGGCCAGGGCCTGCTCGAGATTTGTCTTCTCCGTAACGTCCCGCTCGGTTCGGATTACCAGATCAACTTTACCCCCGTTGTCCATAATCGGGTACGTGGCGATCTGCTTGACTCTTCCGCTCTCCATCAATTCGGGATGAATGTCGTCGCACACGATCGGCTGTCCGGTCTCGTAGGTCTTTCGCACCGGGCAGAAAATTCCCGCTTCATGACACGGAAAACTCCTGTCAAAAAGAACTTCGTAGCAGGTCCTGCCGAAAAGTTCCTCGGCATTCTGAAACATCGTTCTGGCAAGAAAATGATCGTTTACCTGCACTATCCTGTAGGTTGATGGATCGATCACCATCAGTTTGTCGGTGATGCTGTTGATGATCCTCTCAGAAAAGGTTTTTGCGGAAAGCAGGGCGGCCTCGATCTCCTTTAGACACGTGATATTTGTCAAGATAGCCAGGGCACCCTGAAAAACTCCATCCTCCACAATGGGGGAAGCCGAAACAAGGCAATGGATACTGGAACCGTCTTTTCTGCTAAGTTTTATCTCGAAGGTGTCGGATAAACCCATCCGGCGCCTTTGGAACTTTGCCCGTGCAATTGCTTCCGAATCTTCCTCCATGCAATCCAAAATGCACTTGCCTAATAGTTCGTCGGGACGATATCCAAGCATCGTCGACAGTTGCTTGTTGGCGAAAGTTATCCGCGCCTCGCTATCGACTATATAAATACCTTCGCGCGCAGTCTCGACTATTTTTCTATATCGTTCATCTGATACCTTTAATTCTTTTTCCAGGTTCTTGCGCTTTGAAATATCGTGTGCATGCCCAATGACTTTCGTAATCGAACCATCGGAATGCGAGAGGGGGGAGACGATGAATTCAAAACTGCACAATGTCCCGTCGGACAGGGGAAAAGATATGTCCCACGATTGAGCAGTTTTCGTCAGAAACATTGCATTAAAACGTGTGGCAAAATCCTCGCCGCACTTGTCGGCAAACAGCTCATGGCAAAGTCTTCCAACCACTGGCCCGCCATTGTCTTGAAATAGCATGGAAAAAGCTTCGTTTACCTGAAGGATGCGAAGATTTGAGTCGCAGATGAACATGGGGTCATTCAGGCTTTGGAATAACATTTCAAAGGATAGAGGTTCGGACTGGCGGGACATTTTTTTCCTCATATGCCTTTCTCTGCGCGAATTGCTGGGTAGTAGGAGGACTGCCGTTTATCTGTGTAGCTTGACGAGCGCCCGTTAAGACAGAAAACCTCAAAGCCTTTTTCCGCGCCCGGTTGGAGGAATCGGGACCCCACGGCGGCGCGGTCGGGAAACCGGGAGTCAGGATGCAAATTGGCTGCGTTGGCTGCCAAACCAGGATGTGCGCAACGTACGCTGTAAGGAAAATATTTGCTCAACACTGCAGAAAAAGTATTTGGAAAATCCGCTGAGCTCGAACGGTACAGGAATGGAAAACAGAAAGACCGCTTCAAGTCATGAGCTGTTCAGGTGGCGCTGTTCGGAAAGCCGGGTTCTTCAGCTATCCTGGCCGTGCAAACTACCATCAGATTGATTATTTTTCAATCCAAATCTCTCTAAATCTCTCGGGACTATCTCTTTTACTTGCTAATTGAGAGTTAACGAGCTAAATATAAAGGTCAGGTAAAAATAGCCTCACAGCATTGCTGCGATTGGCGTTGAAGTATATTGTCAGTTCCTGAATCTTTCTCCGCTTGGGTTGGGCAGGCCTCTTGGTGTCTGGGGCATGCTTCTTGCTCAGGTCGTCTGCTGGTTGCTTAAGCCGTGAACACTTGGTGGAGTATTCCCCTCCGCAATGCACCGGAGGGCGGTTGAGGTTGCTTATTGGCCTGCTTGTGCCATAAGCGATGACATTTTCTCTCAAAAAAGGGGGAGTTTCATGCCGGTCTATGCTTCTTTCTTGAAATTTACAGCGGAAGGGAACAAGGAAATCAAGAAGTCACGGGATCGTTTCGAACAGGGTAGGAAAAATGTCGAAAAGTCCGGTGGCAAAATCATTTCAGCCCACTACATCGTATCGCGAGGAGAGTATCTTATCATAGCCGAATTCCCTGATGAGGACGCTAGAGTGCGAACTATGGTCAACACCCTGCAGCGCGGCACGGTTTCGTATGAAGTATACAAAGCTCTGCCGGTTGATCAGTTCTTTAAGATTGTTGAGGAATAATGCCGGGGAGTAGTCGTGTTATTTGAATCAGATCCCGGCTGTCCGAGGTCTGAGCTTTGCTCCGCACTCTTCTGCATCTGACACTGACGGTTTCCGATTCGAAGAGGAGAAATCTCTCGTCTTGGTTAGAAAATCGAGAGGCTCCAACTTTTCTATAGAGAGGGCCGGGAGAGGTTTTAGCGCAGGTGCACATGATTTGGCAGTGCGACCGCGCCTGGGGGGTGGCCCAAGAATAATGCCGCCCTTGGTGAAACCAGGGAGAAAAACCTGACAACATCCTCTCCGGACGGAAACCGGACCGGCTGCTTTTAGCCGTCTGTAATGTACCTGCCTGGATACTCAGGGTTCTGACAGGCTTGTAAGCATAAGCGAATTCGTGTCTGTTCTTGAAAAATTTTACTCTTATAAAAGTCTTTCTAGTAAGGAGAGATTCGTGAACGAACTACTGGCGCCAGGCGGAAGTCTTGAAATGGTGGAAGCCAATTTCGAGAAGGGTGCCGATGCCGTCTACGTTGGATCCAAGGGGTTTAGCCGCAGGAAAAGCGTTTGGGAGCTTGAAGATTCAAAGGTTCGGGAGGCTGTCCAGATCGCAAGTCGATTCGGTGGGAAGCTGCGGATTGCCGTCAACGCGGAGGTCCATCGAGACAAGGCAATGGTCCTTCTCGGAAAAATCGCGAAATATGCCTCATGGGGGGCCGAGGGCGTAATAGTGAAGACCCCGTTCGTCATGCAGATGGTTCGTGACAACTTCCCCGAACTGGTGATTCACGCCAGTGTGGGGTGTAATATCCAGACGAGGGAGCAGATGGCCGAGTACGTTGCCTACGGCGCCACCCAGGTAGTAGCAAGCACAGAGATCAAAACCGTCGAACAGCTCGCCAGTTTTAAAAGCGCCTCAGACTCCCTGGGAGTGGGTGCTGAAGTCCTGATCCACGGCAACCGCTGCGTGGGTGGGGTAGGGAACTGTTCGTTTCACGAACTGATCAGCGATTCCTATATTCAGAGCAGGTGCCGGGATGAAGAGGGCAACGAAATCATCGAATTCGAAGGATGGCCCGATCGGTCGGGAAGTTGCTTTCGGCTGTGTATGCTGACGGATGAGCAGAGGCGAAAGGTTCTTGGTCAGAGAGGGAAAAAGCCTGAAGAGATCGAGTCCATTAACGAGCGTATCCGCCGAAATCCCAACGTCGCGTTCGTTGTATCCGGGGAAGAGCTTTGGAAGTACATGGACTTGGGGGTTCACACGCTCAAAGTTCAGGGACGCGAATACCCGGTGGATCTCGTCAGCAGAATGATCTACATATACCGCAGTCTGATCCGGGCCTGGCGCGCTGGCGCGCGGCACGACGAACCTGACCTCATCGGCCTCTGGCAGGAACTTGAGGAAATCAGGAAGGACCGCGACCGTATGCGAATGAGGAGCACATCCGAGCTTCACAGGCATATCAAAGGGCTTTAGCAATCCGGGTTGTTGGTTTTCATTCGAACTCCAATACAACGAACTGCTTTACTTAAAATTAACAAACCGGGATAAACGTGTGCCCCAGCCGTTTACCGGGCGAAGTGGTATTAATCCGGACACATCATAGCGCGGGCGCATCCAAAAGAAGGTGGCGCTTCCCGCCCTGAAGAGCGTTGATCTGTGCTGTGCCCCCAAAACTTTCCCGGCAGTTGCCTCGTCGACTTCTCCAGGCATTACGAAATTAACCTGCTTGCAGCGGTTTAATTATTCCGGTCTTATTTTCTCTTTTAGGCAAGCCAATCGCCATGCATTGTAACTGAAAGACTGTCACATCGTGAAAGGGAGAACCGCAAATCTGCATACATGCCTTTATTTCGTCAGCGGGATTATTCTGCTGGTCGGTCTGGCCAGTGCTGTCCTGATTTATGAGTCGTCTGGCGATCGTTCGGGAAGCGTCCTGGGTTACGAAGATGCAAACGGATCTGTTTATCCTGTTTCACCTGAAGATTCCAAGCAATACTTGCGTGGTCTGGAACTCTACGGCGGAACCGCAAATCTTCTTGCCGACGAGCTAAGGCGTTGGTTTGTCGGTCTATGGCATGGGAAGTTGCTCGCATTCACGGTAGCCTGGATTACCGTTCTCGTATCGTCGGTGGTTTTCTATACTGCCAGGCGCCTGCCGTCCCGCCTGAAATCCGATGCCAGCATTGAAAATGTAAACGTTCAGCGGCATAGCAGGGACTGACTTTCCCCTGGTGGCAACCGGGAGAATGGTTCGTCTCCTTCAAGGTAGCCTGAAGGGTAATCGTCGATAGGGAATTACAGCCTGCGCCCTAAGTTGTCGGAGCCTCGATGGCTCGAAGAGCGGCCTCCATTTTTATTTGACGCTTGCTATAGGTGCTCTCGGCCCCGCCTGAGGCAGGACTGGGGGTAAATAATTTTCTTTCTTTATCGGCTATCCTGCTCTGGGCTTTGTCAATATCGAGCTCTTTTCCAACATAGATCGAATGGACCCTTCCCCCGATTTTGCGGTACAGCCGGTAGTAGCCGTCTTTTGAGCGTTGAGCATTCCACCTGCCTATTTTTTTTGGAGGAATCCTTCGCTGAAAAGTTTGTATAACCTCGGCCGAAGCCCCTCGCTCGACGTCTTGTTGAACCCATTGTATAACCGATTGTGAAAATCCTTCTTCGGTGTAAGGATCTTTGACTGCAACAATCTGCTGGGTTTGCGCTTTGCCCGTGGAAAGCCGGTCGAGCCTTTTGAGAAGCCTCTCGATCTGTTGCTTCAAAGAAGTTTCCTTCTCTCGCAAAACAACGCTATTGTCTCTTAGACCGGCGTTTTCGACTCTTTGGCTGTCTAATTCATGTGTAACCCGCTCCAACCGTTCGTTCGCGGCACCCAATTCAATCTCGAGCGTTTCCAAATTTTTCTTCAGGCTGCTAACCTGAGTTGCTAAATCTGATTTTTGATCCCTTAGCATCAGAACACTTTGTTCAAGATGTTTTAGATTCCATAAGGCCCTGTCTCTTTCAGACGAAGCATCCCGGAGCTTTTGTATAACTATGTCTAACTTTTCCCCGCGATCTTCCACCCCGTAAGCAGTGCCCGACTTCGCGAGACCGCCCTTTTCAACAACAACATCTCCTTTTTCGCTGCTATTCCATTCCGAAAGAAAAAGGCTGAACAGTAGGATTTGCTCAAAAATGCCAAATTCCAGCCTCTTCTCGACCCCGGGTATCGCGTCCCTGAAGGCTTTCCATGCCTTCTTGACCGTTTTGTGCTCCTTATAAAGATTAGATATAAGCTCTCTATACGCCTTTACCCATTGCACATATGGGCCTAAAGCCGGGATGAAATAGTCATCATCTTTGTTGTGTATCGGCATGGTTGCTAAAACCCTCTGGCCGTTTCCGGATCAACCGTTTTCCAACCGGAGTGCACAACCCCTACTGGATTGACAATATCGATGCCGATAGCACCTGCATAATCGTTGCGGCGACCGGCGAGATTCGGAAGAGGATTGAGAAAACTCGTGATTCAGGATGCAAAGCCACCCGTCCAGAACTTGCACCCATGTGGCGAAAGCAATTTTTCAGCGGTTTTGTGCCTTGGATATGGGGGATAGCGTGCGGATGGATGTCCAAGGCATAAAGTGAGGGACTTAGCTTTTTCGCTAAGTCCCTGATTTGTCTTGGTAGCGGGGCTTGGATTTGAACCAAGGACCTTCGGGTTATGAGCCCGACGAGCTACCTGACTGCTCCACCCCGCGGCAACATTTTGAAGTATACTCCTGGCAAAACTCCATGTCAACCGAAGTAATTCCGCCGCCTTTGCCCGTGAGGCCTGAGTAAGTGCAATTGACTGAAACGGGGCTGAGCCTCCCCCTCTTTTTATGCGGCCCGGATCGTGTGGCGGACACTTCTATAGATAGTTATTTTAATATCATGGAAGTGAGCTGGACTAGGCTTTGCCTCGGACGTTTTAATCCGGTCCGGGCGCAGAAATCTATTTGAAGTATCGTCAACGCGCTTTTCATGGAAGGAGGAGTTTCCATCTGTGAAGTTCATGGTCTATGCAACCTTGCGCTGGATGTTTTTGCTGGCGGCACTCGTGATTTTAACGGCTGGGGCGGCTCTTGCAAACGCATCCCCCTACGATGTAAACTTGGTAACCGCCTTCCATGATGTAGCGCAAAAGGCGATCCCCTCAGTCGTTCATATCGAGGTGACTGAGAAGCAGTCTGTCGTCAATCCACTTTTGCCATTTCAGAATGATCCTTTTTTCCGGTATTTCTTTGGGAATCCCGGCACGGTGCCGAAAACATTCGAAAGGGAAATTCAGGGTCTTGGGAGCGGAATCCTTATTGACGCCCAGGGACATATTCTTACTAACAGCCATGTGGTTAACGGCGCCACAAAGATGACTGTCGTTCTCTCCGACTGCCGGAGGTACACAGGTAGATCCATCAGGGTCATTGGCGTAGATTCCAAAACCGACTTGGGAGTTGTACAGATTATGGATAAAGAGAGCTTTCCTTCCGCCGTTTTCGGCGATTCCGATAAAATAGACGTGGGGCAGTGGGTGGTGGCGATCGGACATCCGCAGGGGCTTGACCAGACTGTTACTCACGGCATTATAAGCGCCAAGCACTGGCGGGGCATTACCGACCCGAGCAGCTACCAGGATTTTCTTCAAAAGGACGCAGCCATAAATCCCGGCAATAGCGGGGGGCCGCTCCTCAACCTTGAAGGTGAGGTGATAGGAGTGAACGCAGCCATTATGTCCGAATCAGGGGGGTTTGAGGGAATCGGTTTTGCTATCCCGGGTAATCTGGCGCTCCGCGTAGCCAGACAGTTGATTTCGAGCGGAAAGGTCCAACGCGGATACCTCGGCTTGACGATTCAGAATCTTACGCCTGAACTGGTGCGTTCGTTTGGAGTGAGCGAGGCAGACGGAGTCCTGGTGGCAAACGTTTTCAAGGACGGACCCGCAGAGAAGGCCGGGATCAAACGGGGAGACATCATTGCGGCCTTCCAGGGCAAGCCTGTCGGCAGTCTCGACGCGTTCCGAAACGAAGTGGCCGCCACCCCCATAGGCCAAACTGTTCTGTTGACCATACTTCGCGGAGGCCGATCCAGGGAGATCGACCTCAGGGTATCGAGCGATGAGGAACTTGGAAAGGCGCTCATGTCATCGGTGACTGAGCGGTTCGGCATCGAAGTGAAGCCCGTGGCAAAGACGGATGCAAAGAAATATGGTCTTAATGGAGGCAACGGGGTCGTGGTTAGCCGCGTTGAGGCAAAGGGGCCTTTCGGCCAGGCCGGGATAGAGCCCGGTGATATAATTTTGCAGATAAACCGGAAAACCGTCGCAGGACCGGATGAACTGGGCGAAGTTTTAAGCACGACGCCTCCCAAAACGAATATGATTCTCACCGTTATTGACCACAGGAGGCGAGACGCAAGCATAGTTCAGATTTCAGCACCATAAGGCGATGTCGGATACATTATATTTGCCGCTGCCTGGCGTCTTTGCAGCCGTTTTTTTCCCTTTAAGATCCCCTTAAGATGTTAATTCAACACCGGGTCAGCTTATCCTTGACCCCAGCACACACCAGCTGTGTTGGTGGTCGATGTCCGAACGCGAATCTGGTATACTAAGCTCGAATAACTCTCAATGGAGCGGTTTTTTTGTTCGATCTCGCCCTGATAGTTGCCTTAAGCGGGCGGAGACGAACTGCGCCCTTATAACCTTGGGGTCTTTATGAATATTCCATTCGATGTCGCAATTATAGGGGCCGGAATAATCGGTCTGGCCACCGGAATGAAACTGTTGGAAGAGTTCCCCGGACTAAGGGCGGCGATTTTAGAAAAGGAGAGCATGATTGCCCTTCACCAAACCGGGCACAACAGCGGCGTCATTCATTCCGGACTCTACTACCGGCCGGGCTCCCATAAGGCTCGTTTGTGTGCGTCGGGCCGCGATGAACTCATCGGTTTCTGCCTGGACCACGATATCAAGCATGAGATCTGCGGGAAGGTGGTCATAGCGACGTGCGATGAGCAACTGCCGGCCCTTGCCGAACTCTTTCGAAGAGGCTGTGAAAACGGCGTTGCCGGCCTCGAGATGCTCAGTCCTGCGGAGGTAAAAGAGTTTGAGCCATACGCGAAGTGTATCCGTGGAATGCGGGTTCCGGGCGCCGGAATTGTGGACTTCAGGCAAGTCGCCAAAGCTTATGCCGAGGTGTTTGGAAAAAAGGGTGGAGAGCTTTTCCTGGGGGCTAAAGTCAAAAAAGTAAAGCACGTCGATTTCAAAACACTGCGGATAGAAACCAGTCGTGGTGAATTTCAAAGTCGGATTCTCATAAATTGCGCCGGTCTCTATTCGGATCGTGTCGCTCGCTCTTGCGGCATGCGCCCCCACTGCCGGATCGTTCCTTTCAGGGGCGAATACTACCGGATAAAACCAAAGCGCGAATATCTTGTCAGAAATCTCATTTATCCGGTCCCGGACCCTGGATTCCCTTTTCTGGGGGTACATTTCACTCGAATGATCGACGGGAAAGTGGAGGCCGGACCCAACGCGGTGCTCGCATTTGCCCGCGAGGGATACAGTAGAACGCGGGTTGCTCCTATGGAACTGTTGGAGACCCTGAGCTACCATGGTTTTTGGCGCCTCGCTTCGAAACACTGGAGAACCGGAATGGGCGAAATGTTTCGCTCCTTTTCCAAGTCCCTCTTTACCCGGGCGCTCCAAAAATTAGTGCCCGCTGTTTCAAGAGATGATCTTGAGTCGGGCGGTGCGGGGGTGCGGGCCCAGGCGCTGGGTTATGACGGAACACTTCTCGACGATTTCGTCATTCAGCAGACAGAGAAAGCTATTCACCTGCTGAACGCACCTTCTCCGGCCGCCACTTCCTCTCTGGCCATAGCAAGGCACATCGTCGCGAGTGCGGGCGCGATACTTGGAGCCGTGTGACCGCGCGCCAAAATCTCCACGCTCCGCTAGGTTAAGGGATTTCTATGAAAGACAATATACGAATAGCTATTATTCAGCCCAAACCGTACCCTTCCTTTGACGACCCGCGCAATATCGGACACGCCCTGCAACTAATCGAGAAATGCCGCGGCGAGGAACTGGACGTAATCTGTTTTCCGGAATATTTCCCTTTCATGGGCGAACGGGAGATGGGTTCGGCAGCCCGCAAATTTAACTCTTATCTGATAGCGGGCATAGTCGAAGAAGACGGCGCAAAGCGTTACAATACCGCTACTCTTTTCAACCGGGCTGGAAGGGTGGTGGGCAGACAGCGCAAGTTCAACGTCGGAGCGCTGGAGCGCGAAAGGGTTGGGATCTCTTCAGGAGACGGAGTGTTCAAGGTCTTTGCAACGGATTTCGGAAAGCTCGGCATGCCGGTTTGCATCGATTTGTGGGGACAGCCCGAAGCAGGGCGCCAACTTTCTGAGCAGGGGGTCGATATCGTTTTTAATCCAAGCATATTTCCGGTCCTGCGCGGCCACTGGAAAACAGCGGCGATGGTCCGGGCCTTCGATAATTTCGTTCCGGTCGTTGGGGTCAACACTGCCGATTACAACGCTGTGTTCGGTGAAAAGCGCGTTCACGAGCATGGGGGAGGCAGTTTCATACTCCAGCCTCCCAAAATGTTGGACAAAGACGATTTCAATCGCTGGGCAAGGGGATTGGACAGCGTTGAAAACTGGGTTCAGGCAGAACTCGACGAACTCGAACAGGTTTATATCGCCGAAGTGAACCTGACCCCCGCCAGGCGCTTTCGAATCGATTTCTTCAACCGCTTTGGTTTCAAGAGGCTCTAAGCACAAAAGTGACAGCCTGCTCCACGCTGCGCGAGACTCAAATTTACCCTGGCAAATAGGCCGGCCTATGAAAAAGCCGAAGAGAAATATCTATCTCAAAATGAAAACTCTTGAGGAGGCGCTGGAAATCTGGCAAGGCCGGGTCGGCGCCCTCCGGACGGCCGAAGAGCAGGTCCAGGCGGCCTCAAGTCTTGGGCGTGTCACTTCGCAGCCAATTATAGCCAGTCACTCGGTCCCGCACTATCATGGAGCGGCGATGGACGGCTACGCGGTGCTTGCCCGCGATACGTACGGCGCGAGCGACACTACGCCCGTTCGGCTTACCGGACAAAACGCCCACCCGGTCGACACCGGCGACCCGCTTCCAGAGGGTGCGGACGCGGTCATTATGATCGAGCATGTCGAGCGCCTGACGCGTTCGGAGATAGAAATCCGTTCTGCTGCATTCCCCTGGCAACACGTGCGCAAGGTGGGTGAAGACATCGTGGCGGGCGAGTTGCTCTTGCCCCGCCACCATGTTTTGCGGCCTGCCGACGTTGGTTCCCTCCTGGCGGCAGGCACTTTGACGGTAAGCGTTTTTGCCAGACCGCAAGTGTTTGTTCAGCCCACCGGTAGCGAAATCATTCCGGCCGGTAGGGCCGCTGAGGCCTTACCGGGTCAAATCGTCGAGTTCAACGGGGCTATTCTTGCCGGAATGGTCGAGCAATGCGGAGGGACTCCCATACTGCGTAACGTCGTGCCCGACGAATATGACTCGATAAAACAGGCCCTCCGGGAAGGTGTTGAGTCTTCGGCGCATGTCGTTTTGATAAACGCCGGGTCTTCCGCCGGATCGGAAGACTACACCGCGGTTGTTATCGAGGAACTTGGGGAAGTGCTGACACATGGGGTTGCCATGATGCCTGGAAAACCCGTTATCCTTGGGATGGTGGGCGGAAAACCGGTCGTCGGAATTCCAGGATATCCCGTCTCAGCGATCATGGCCTTCGAACAGTTCGTAAAGCCTCTGCTCTATTCTCTTCAGGCAAGCCAAAGCCCTGTCTTGCCCACCGTTTCGGCCGTTCTTGGCAGGAAGTTGCCTTCCAGGCTGGGCCTTGAAGAATTTGTCCGCGTGATACTAGGCAGGGTCGATGACATACTGGTTGCAATGCCAATTCAGAGAGGGGCTGGCATAATCACATCACTTACCCGTGCCGACGGAATCCTGCAGGTACCACGGGAGCTGGAAGGCATCGATGAGGGCTCCTCGGTAGAGGTGAGGATCCTTCGGTCCAAGGACCAGCTCGATTATACGCTCATCATGATCGGAAGCCACGACAACACTATTGACCTTATAGCCGACGAACTGAAGGGCAGGGACAGCAGGATGCATCTCTCATCGAGCAATGTGGGCAGCCTCGGGGGACTGATGGCGCTCAGGCGAAGACTGACACATTTTGCCGGCTCGCATCTGCTCGACACCCAGGCAGGAGAGTACAATTACTCCTATGTGGAACGATATCTGAAAGGGACACCCGTGCGGCTCGTTCAGCTTGCCATGCGTGAGCAGGGGCTGCTTGTAGGCAAAACGAACCCGAAAGGGATAAATACAGTAGAGGACCTTCTGCGGCCGGATGTGGTCTTTATAAACCGGCAGGCCGGTTCGGGTACGCGCGTGCTCTTTGACTACTGTCTCCAGCAGCGAGGCCTGTTGGCAGATAAGATCAACGGGTATGACCAGGAAGAATTCACGCATATGAGCGTTGCTGTAAGTATTTTGAGCGGCCGGGCCGATGCCGGAATGGCGATCTACTCCTCGGCAAAAGCGCTGGACCTGGGTTTCATTCCGATCGGCCGGGAACGCTACGATCTGGTGATAGCGGAAAGCGCATGGACGGACTTCAAGATGCGGACGCTCCTTGATATTATTGCTTCGGATTCATTTCGACGGATGGTGACCTCGATGGGAGGCTATGACGTTTCAAATTCAGGCAGGATTATGGGTATCTGGGATGGCGAAAAATGGGTCGAGCGGTTTGCAGGCTGAATTTTCTGACCTCGACGCCCCTGTTACACAAAGCGGTTATGTAAAACTGCTGGCAACCGGTGAGCTTTCACGCAGGGCCGCAGCCCTTGATGCAAAGCTTCACCGATGCGATCTTTGCCCTCGAGCCTGCGCCGTTGACCGAAAAAGCGAAAAGTCGGGCTATTGCGGTATTGGGAGTCTGCCAAGGGTAGCCTCAATATATCTGCACAACTGGGAAGAACCTCCTATCTCCGGAAGCAGCGGCTCCGGCACGATATTTTTTTCCGGCTGCACTCTGAGGTGTATCTTCTGTCAGAACTATCCGGTCAGCCAGTTAGGGGTTGGCCGCGAAATGAGCGTGGAGGATCTTGCTTCAGGGATGCTCGAACTCCAAAACAAGGGGGCTCACAACATCAACCTGGTAACTTCGACCCATCAGATGCCTGCGGTTGTTAACGCCATTCTATCGGCCGCGCGCCGGGGCCTTCGAATCCCGATCGTCTATAACTCGAGTGGCTACGAATCTCTTGAGACCCTCAGACTGCTCGATGGAATCATTGACGTTTACCTGCCCGATATTAAATACGCCGACCCCGAAATAGCGAAAAAATATTCCGGGGCTGCAGATTACGTTAGTTACAACCGGGAGGCTCTTGTTGAAATGTGGAGACAGGCCGGACCGATCCGAACCGACGCGCAGGGGATCGCTATAAAGGGCATGATGGTGCGGCACCTGGTGCTGCCGGAAAACCTGTCCGGTTCAGGCGATTGCCTCTCATTTCTTGTGCGGCGCTTTGGCCCGCAGGTCTGGGTAAGTCTCATGAACCAGTACTTCCCGGCTCATAAGGGCCTATCTACCCCACCCCTCGACAGGAAGCCGACAGAGGAAGAATACGAGGCGGCATTCGCCGCCTTGACAGCACTGGGAATATCTAACGGTTTCGTTCAGGTTTGAAGACAAAATGTCTTGGAACCGGCGCCAGCTCCTAAAAAATGGTGGCAATTCTCACCGTTCGCTTGATAATGATAACCGTCATTCCAATTTGGTCCCTACAGGGGAAAAAGACCCTGGACCACAATTCTTAAAGGCGGAAGCAGAAGCAAGCCCGCCTCGCGCGCTACCAGCCACCTGCCGCCGCTTGACGCCCTGTTCGCTTCTGCTCCCCGTTTCTCGCTCCCCTGTTCTAGTTGTGATGATCTTTCTTGAAGGATTTCGAATCAAGATTGATTTCGCGTATCAGCCTGTGGAGGTACTGCCGCTTGAGGCCGGACTCGCGGGCGGCCTGGGAAACATTGCCGTCGTTGCGGTTTAGAACTCTGGATATGTATTGGGCATGAAACTGATCGATCAACTTGTCTTTGGCTTCCTTGAACGGCATGGCAAAAAGATCGGGGGATTGACTCAGATCTTGGGACAAAGATTTGGGGGCCGCTCCGAACGCTACAGCGTCGCTTAATTGCAGGATGTCTCCTGCAGCCATTATTACGCCTCTTTCTATTACATGCTCCAGTTCGCGGACATTTCCCGGCCAATCCCTTTCGAGCAGGTGTTTCATGAGTTCATCCGAGATCTGTTTGACATCTTTGCTATGCATTCTGTTATATTTTTCAAGAAAATGTTTTGCAAGCAGCGGGATATCATCCCTTCTGTCCGAGAGGGCAGGGAGTTGAATATTGATAACATTGAGCCGATAGTACAGGTCCTCCCTGAATTCGCCTCTCTTGATCTTTTCGCTCAAGTTCTGATTCGTAGCAGCGATGAATCGGATGTCCACCTTGCAGATCGCATTCGATCCCACCACCTTGTATTCGCCTTCCTGCAGAAGGCGAAGCAGCTTCACCTGCATTGCCGGGCTAAGATCAGCGATCTCGTCAAGAAAAAGGGTCCCGTGGTTCGCCTCTTCGACCATGCCTTTCTTGCTCCGGATCGCCCCGGTGAAAGACCCTCTAACGTGGCCGAACAGTTCGCTTTCAATGATCGATTCTGGAATTGTGCTGCAGTCGATGGGAATGAATTGCTGCTCGCTCCTCAGGCTCTGGGAATGAAGTGCGCGGGCAACCAGCTCCTTCCCGGTCCCGCTGTCGCCGGTGATGAGCACCGTGGCTGAAGTCTTGGCTACCTTTCCTATCTCATCATGCAGGGACAGCATAGGCAAAGTCGAACCCACCAGGCTGGGTAAACTGCATTTTTCTTCGAGCTTTTGCCGGAGGTCGACATTTTCTTTCTGAAGCCGCTGCCAGTTGAGCGCCTGCTCGATCACATGAAGGATCCTTTCCTTGCGGAAAGGCTTTGTAATATAATCGAAAGCCCCTTTGCGGGTGGCCTCCAGAGCCGACTCAATCGTCCCATAGCCCGTCATTATGATGACCGCTGTTTGGGGGCTTTTCCGTTTGACTTCCTCCAGTACCTGAATGCCGTTTTTGCCCGGCATTTTAAGGTCGGTCAACACGACGTCGAAGAACTTGTCTTGCAAAAGTGGCGTAAGTTCGCAGGGATCGCTTAGAGTAGTCAACCCATGGGAGCTCTTCTCGGATATGATTCTGCTCAAAAGAGCCAGCATGTCCTGCTCGTCGTCCAAAGCAAGAATTGAAGACATTTTTATCCTTTTTACATTAAGAAGCTGCATTCAAATTGTTGATCGATCCTTCGATGATCTGAAATCCCGATTCCGTTCATCGGGGATTCTCACTCCGCTGTTGACGCGGAGTCAAATAAAATGTCATTAAAAAGTTGCAGTTTAGCAATTTAGGCATGCTATTCTAATCTTAGCATACTGTCCAGTACGCTGAAGGGTGAAGTTGGAGGGGTGCAGTTTTTCACTCTTCGCAACTCACTCTTCTTTGTACCTTATGCGTGGACAAAGAGAATGGACGAAAAAGCACGGCCGGAGCGCTCAAAAGTATTAAAAATCATCGGTATAGCTACCTTCGTGCTCGTCGCTGGAGCTTCGTGGCTGGCCATCTCTACCGCCAGATACATGAAAAGCATTCTCAGACAGCAGTTTAACGAACAGCAACTGGTACTGGCCAGGCATGCCGCCCAACGAGTGGAAGCGCATATAAACGGCGCTATCAACGACTTGCTGCTCCTGAACTCTCTTCCCGCAATTCAGTACTGTGATTCTGACAGCTACGAAACCCTGCTGCTCTCGAGCCTCCCGGTTTTCAACGGCAGCAGTATCATCGCGATTCGCCGAATAGACGGGCAGGGAAACCCTATTTTCGCTGTGAGCGAACACGGGATCGTCATGCGCAGTATGAGCCCCGCGCAGCAGGAACCCGTGGCGTATCTGTCATGGGCCTCAGATCCGGCAAACAGGGGCAAAACGATGGGTACGTCTATTTATCCGAAGGAAGCGGCAAAAGACAGAGGCGCCCTCGTGTGCGACTTGATTACGCCAACTTACGAAGACGCCTCCAACACCGCTCACCCTTTCCCCTCCAGAGCATTTTCCGGGTACGTCAGATTAACTCTGGACGTCGCCCATCTGATGAACGAGATAATGCCCTCTATCCGTTCCGGAAAAACCGGCTATGCATGGGTCATTGACTCATATGGAAAATTCATTTATCACCCCGACAAATCGTTCATCGGCGAGACCGCCTTCGATGCCCGGTCCAAAAGGGGACCTGGTTTCTCATTCGCTGAAATCAACCAAATTCAGCGCGATGAGATGACGAAAGGGAAGGAGGGTACCGGATCGTATTTTACGGGATGGCATCGCGAAATTGTCAAACCGATGGAAAAACTGCTCGCTTTCTCTCCGGTGAGCATTCAAGGGCCTTATATGAATTATTCGTGGTCGGTGGCCGTAGCGGCTCCGGCTCAGGAGGTCGAATCTCTCGTAGATTCGGTATACACGAGGCAGTTTATCCTTCAGGCCCTGGTCGTGTTCATCATCTGCCTGGGTAGCCTGTTCGTCGTGCTCTATGAACGCAGATGGTCCAGTGTGCTGGAGCATGAAGTCGCGGTCAAGACGGAACATATCCGGAAATACGCCTATGAGCTCGAAAGCTCGGAAACTAAATACAGGTCCCTGGTGGAAAGCGCAGAAGACCTGATATTCACCATGGATCGAAAAGGACTGATAAGAACCGCAAACCAGCATATGTCTCATGTTTTCGGGGTCAACCTCCAGGAAATGACAGGCCAGAGCCTATACCGGTTTTTGCCCAGAGAGCAGGTTTATGAGCAGTTGAATTATGTTCGGGAGGTCCTCGCTTCAGGAAAGGGCCGGAAGATCGAAACACATTTGACTTTGCCCGCCGGAAATCTTTGGTTCGATATTCAGTATATTCCCTTGAAAGCTGAAGGGGACGAAGCAGACAATGCCCTGGCTATCGCCAGAGATATTACCGAACGAAAGGATATCGAACAGCAGCTCATTAACACCGAGAAACTCGCTTCCCTTGGGACCATGGCTGCCGGTGTCGCCCACGAAATAAACAACCCGATCGGCATAATGCTTGGCTTTGTCGATTTACTTCTGGAGAAAATGGACCCGGGCTCCATGGCGTATAACGACCTCAAGACCGTCGAAAGACACGGCCTGCACTGCAAAAGCATCGTGGAAAGACTGCTTAGCTTCGCCAGGATAAGAGAGGAGCACGAGGAACGTTGCGATCTCAACGCGAATATCGAGTCTATCGTCTCAGTTGTGAAACACACACTCGAAATGCATAATATAGAATTGATCCTCACTCTCTGCCCGGATTTGCCGCCTGTGAAAGGAGATTCGACGGGCCTTCAGCAGGTTTTTCTCAATTTGATAAACAACGCCGTTCAGGCGATGGACGGAAGGGGAGCGCTCAGAATAGAAACCCGCCCGGGTTCGAGCGGAAGAGAAGTCGAAGCCTCAGTTATGGATACGGGGAGCGGAATCAAGAGCGAATACCTGGGCAAGATATTCGATCCTTTCTTTACCACTAAGAAAGTTGGAGAGGGCACCGGCTTGGGCCTTTCGGTAAGCTACGGGATAATAACGAGGTTTGGGGGCCGAATAGAGTGCCGCAGTTTGAGCGAAGAGGAAGCCCCCGGTGCTTCCGGAACCACCTTTAAAGTAGTTTTGCCCGCCTCCCACGAAGTCATGAACCACCCCCCTGCTTAAAGAATTCTTCGGATCTCTGCAGCTAATCATACTTCTGGCATAGACTTTGTACTTAAAACGGATGCGGAGCAACTCCATTCTTCGCCGCAATATGTTCTGAGATTTAATTATTGCGTGGTTTGAGGCGTTCAGAATGGTTGAGAAGAGCCGAAAAAATATTCTCATATTGGACCCCGAAAGAGACACCGCCGAGCTTTTCGCAAGGGCGCTCGAAAGCCACTGCGATGGCTATAAGTGCTTTTGGGTTAACGACTCTGAACAGGCCAGGAGCCTTTTTTCAGAAATTGCCTTCAGCTTTCTTCTCGCCGATATCTCTATGCTCCAGCAGGACCATTTTCTAATACTGGACTCGATTCAGAAAGCGGCTTGCCGGCCGGTCGTAATAGTCGACGCCTACCTCATGGATAGCAATAACGTAAAGAAAGCCTTGGAAATGGGCGCTGCTGGGTACTTTATAAAACCTGTTACGGTGAGTTCGCTAAGAAAGTTAATAGACGATTTCTCTGTGTCCGCAAGTACATAACACCTCGTTTTATGTCCCCTTATAGTTTCATGTTGTCGCATATTAGTTTCAGTGCGGTGCGACAATGGCGTCCGGCAGTTCAGTTTTACTCGCCAATGATCTTGAGAAGCACTCGCTTGCGCCTGCGGCCATCGAATTCGCCGTAGAAGATCTGCTCCCAGGGGCCGAAGTCAAGTTTGCCTCCAGTTATGGCAACTACCACTTCACGGCCCATGATCTGCCGCTTCATGTGAGCGTCGGCATTGTCTTCGCCTCCGTCGTTGTGGCGATACTGGTTGACAGGTTCGTGGGGAGCGAGTTTTTCGAGCCATGCCGTGTAGTCGCGATGGAGTCCTCGTTCGTCGTCGTTTATGAACACGGAAGCGGTGATGTGCATCGCATTGACAAGAACGAGCCCCTCCCGGATGCTGCTTTCATGAAGGCACTCTTCGACCTCTCGCGTGATGTTGATGAAGGCTGTGCGAGTTGGGACGTTGAACCACAACTCCTTTCGATAACTTTTCAAGCGGTTTCCCCTTCTTCTTTGCGGTTGTTGCGGGCCATGTCCAAGATTAAGGCCTCCAGGTACTGAAGAGTGGGTGAAGTTAGAAGACATTGGACATAGTGGGTCTTGCCGGAAGTGAATGCTGAAGTTTTCACACTTCACTCTTCTTTGTACCACCTCGAGGGTGGGTGGGCAATATCTCGACGCTATCCCTGATTTGTCCATAACCAGAAGCGCTGCGGTCCCACCGCCTGGATCTAAAATCAGAACCTGGACTCTATAACCAATCAATAATTATTAAAGCTAAACAACAGTTTGTGGTAATAGTTCATCGCGGTACACCATGTCCCCGCGCACTCAAACCATGAAAAGAACCGGGGGGCTAAGCGCTATCCGGTCTTTTCGTAGCAGACCCGTCCTGGAGGCGTGCCCAAAGACCGCCCCGAAAACAAACCTCGCACCTTTGACTCCGGCACGATTTCGGCGGCGGAAAAGGTACTGGCCCGAGAGACAGTCCCCTGGCACAAAAGGCTTTTTCCTTTCCTTGGTCCCGCATTTATCGCCGCCGTTGCGTACATAGATCCCGGAAACTTCGCTACCAACATCCAGGGCGGCGCACAACTGGGCTACACCCTTCTTTGGGTTATAATAATAAGCAATTTAATGGCCATGCTCGTTCAGATCCTTTCAGCCAAGCTTGGCATCGCCACTGGGTTGAATCTTGCGGAACTGTGCAGGAATCATTTTCCGCGCCCTCTTGTCCGGGTAATGTGGGTTATACTTGAAATCGTAGCTATCGCAACGGATCTTGCTGAATTCGTGGGGACTGCAGTTGGACTTTTCCTGTTATTTCGTATCCCGCTCATCTATGCCGGGTTGCTGACTGCTGTTGCCACCTTTTTGGTCCTTGGCCTGCAGCGATTCGGTTTTCGTCCTCTGGAAGCCATAATTTCCGTAATGATAGGGATTGTGGCGCTTAGCTACCTGTTTGAAATATTCCTGGTTAAACCCGAACCCGCGCAGATAGTCTACTCACTTTTAATTCCGCGCTTCGGGGGCAGTGAAGGGGTTTTGCTCGCTGCTGGCATTCTGGGGGCAACGGTCATGCCGCATGTAATATTCCTTCATTCCGCCCTGACCCAGGGGCGGATAATCGTTAAGGATGCAGACAAACTCAAAAGACTGTTCCGTTTTGAAGTAATGGACGTGGCAATAGCGATGACGATCGCCGGGGCCGTCAATGCAGCGATGCTCATTATGGCTTCATCGACATTTTACGCCCGGGGATTGCGCGAGATCGGAACACTGGAGGAAGCTTACAGGACGCTTTCTCCCATTCTAGGTTCGGCTGCCGGCGATATTTTCGCAATTGCGCTGATCGCCGCCGGACTGTCTTCTTCGGCGGTGGGGACCATGTCCGGGCAAGTGGTTATGCAGGGGTTCGTTCGCTTCAAAATCCCGATCTGGATCAGGCGCCTGGTTACGGTCCTGCCCTCGCTGGTCGTTCTGGCCTTGGGACTGGACCCAACAAGGACGCTTGTAATCAGCCAGGTCGTCCTCAGCTTTGGGCTTCCTTTTGCTGTAATCCCGCTCGTCCTTTTTACGGCGAACGGAAAAATAATGGGGCCGTTGGTAAACAGGCCGTTCACCTCATTTCTGGCCGCTACGGCAACCTTGCTGATTCTGGCGTTGAATTTATACCTGATTTACAGTATGGCGGTTGGGGGAGGCTGAATACGATTCATCACAGGGGCGGGACATGGTTCGGACAAGAAGAGGACACAGTGGAAAGCAATTGAACCAACAGACAAAACTAAAAGGCAGACCCTGCTCTCTGTGTCTGTGGGGCAATTCGTCTCTCCCGCTTCTCGTTTTACGAAGTGGACGCGTATGTATGTGGAGGGTCAATGTTTTCGAATCTGCTCGTTCCTCTCGACGGGTCAAAGCTTGCGGAATCGGTTCTTCCGGTCGTAAGGAGGCTGGCGCAACGCCTTGGGTGCGGGGTTAAACTGCTTCACGTAATCGAAAAGCGCCCCCCGAGCAGCATACATGGTGACGCTCATCTCCAGGACGCCGCAGGCGCCGAACGCTATCTGGCATTAATAGTCGAAAAACTCGAGGGCTGGGGACTGAAAGTTTCCAGCCATGTGCACCAGGTTCCGCAGGGCGATGTGCCCAGGTGTATTGCCGAGCACGCCGAAGAGATGGGACAGGACCTCATTGTCCTGTGCACTCACGGAAGCGGAGGGCTCAAAAGATTTGTGTTCGGAACCAATGCCGAGCAGGTGCTCACCCACGGTCGCACGCCCGTAGTTCTTATAAAGACCGATGAATACGGGCGCGCTCCCGATTTTGGACCCCGCAGCATAATTGCTTTTATGGACTGCACCCTGCACAGCGATCCCGTCTTGACTGCCTGTTCGCAACTTGCGATGATATTTGAGGCGAAACTGCACCTGTTGTTCGTAGTGCCGACTGCCGGCAGCGTCACCCCGGATGAAGTTCCCGCAGGGCGCCTTGTCCCTGGTACAACCCGCCTGTTGCTGGATTTGGAAACTGAACAGACAACAGAACGCATGAAAGAACAGCTTCAATTGCTGCTCGCCCGCAATGTCGAGGCGAGCGGAAGCGTTGAACGTGGTGAGGCTGAGCCAGCCGTCGCAGCAGCAGCAGCGGAAAGACAGGCGGACATGGTCGCCATGGCCACCAGGGGACTGGCTGGAATTGGGGCGTTCTGGGCAAATGACCTGGTCCCCCGGATATGCACCTCCTATGATGGCGCGCTTCTGCTTTTTCCGGCAATTGAGCGGTGAGAATAAGCGTTCATCGCAAAGGCACACAGAGTACAGAAAATGACTTTTGACAGGAGTAACAGGATTTACAGGAAGACACGGGACCGTTCCGTCTTTGTCGCGTATTCTCCTGTTAATCATGTGAATCCTGTCAGGGGCTATTGACATTTCTCTGTGTCCTCTTCTTGTCCGGAACATGTCCCGCCTCTGTGGTGAAGGCCTTTGCAAAGGACCATAAATGTTAAAGCGCTTCAGCCTCAGAACTAAAATAATGTTCGCTATAGGCGCACTGGTCGCTATCGCCATGTTGGGCGGCTCGACCACCATCTGGATGGTGCACAGGATGAACAGCGCCGTTTTTTCGGTAATCAGTTCCAGGGTCGCCGCGCTCAATGTCAGCCAGGAGTTGGAGAGCTCTCTCGCAATGCAAAGGGGTCTGCTAAGCTATTATTATATTGACGGCAATAGTGAGTGGCTGACCCAGCTTGATCGGCATCGGTTCGAATTCGACAATTGGATGAAAAAAGCCCGCGAATTTGCTGACTCCGGCCGCGAGCGTGAACTGCTAAACGATATTGAATCGAAATACATTCGATATAGCAATCTGCGCGAACGAGTCATCGAGCTCTACAAGGCAGGAAAACGGGAAGAAGGATACGCATTGCACAAGGATGTCCGCAACCCCTTTTACTCGGTACGGGACCTTTGCGAGCAGTTCAAGCAGGTCCAGTACGACAGGGTAGGTTTAATCTCTGAGAGTATCAGGCTTAAGGTCGCCTTTTTTGATACAGCCGCGTCCATAGCCATGATTTGTGCGCTGGGTCTGGGGATTACCCTTGGGGTATTGCTCTTGAGCAGGGTGCTCGTGCCCATCCGGCTCTTCGCCCTTGCAGCCGGACGCGAAGGAGGCGTCTCGCTTGACGAACCTGACGAGGTGAAGGCCCTTGGAAAAAAAATACATTGGCTCATCGAAAGTGTTGACACTACACGTTTTGAACTGGAGCAGAGCCGCGAACATCTGCTTCAGTCCGAAAAACTGGCGCAGATTGGAAAACTCGCCGCAGGGGTTGCCCACTCCATAAGGAATCCGCTCACCTCGGTCAAAATGCGCCTGTTTAGCCTGGAGCGCACGCTATCGCTTTCGGCTGCGCAGAAAGAAGACTTTGACGTTATTTCCGAGGAGATCCTCCATATAGATACAATAGTTGCAAACTTTCTGGAATTCTCCAGGCCTCCGAAACTGAAGATTCAAAAAGTGAGTCCGTCGGAGGTCGTCGATATGGCCGTACAACTTCTCCGATATCGCATCGATTCTTATGGAGTTACTCTGGAACTGATGAGGGATCGGAAACTTCCGGAAGTCGACTGCGACCCCGAACAACTCAAGGAAGTGCTGGTCAACCTGATCGTTAATGCGTGCGAGGCCATGGGCGATGGAGGGCGCATTCTCATAACAGAAGAGGAGGGGACAGCGGATCCGGTGGGCAGGGTCGTTGTGATTCGCGTAAGCGACTCCGGGCCGGGGATTCCCGAGGCGATAAAAGACAGAATCTTCGAACCCTTCTATACTACAAAACAGGAAGGCACCGGGCTTGGGTTGAGCATAGCAGCCCGTATCATCAAGGAACACCAAGGCTGTCTAAGCGTTAAATGCCGCCCCCATAAAGGCGCCACATTTACAATTACCCTTCCATGCAAGGAGGAGGGTGCTTGGCTGCGATCCTTATAGTTGATGACGATCACTATCTGCGCCTGAGTTTCGATAAGCTGCTCACCCAGGACGGCCACAAGGTCAGAATGGCTTCGAGCGGCGAGGCGGCGCTGCCCCTTGTAAAGTCAGATGAATTCGACCTGATCGTTATGGATGTACGGCTTCCCGGTATGGACGGACTCCGGACCTTCAAAGCGATCCGTGAAATCGAACCGCTTTTGCCGGTCATTATAATGACTGCGTTCGGGACTACCGAAACGGCTATAGAAGCAACCAAGATGGGTGCTTTCGACTATATCCTCAAACCTTTCAACATCCCCGAAATGCTCTCCCTGATCGAAAAAGCCGTGGAGGCCGGCCGGTTCATGCGCTCGCGGGTCGAATTGGACTCAGCGCCTGAAACCGGCTCCGGCGAAGCCATCGTCGGACGCAGCCGGGCCATGCAGGAAATATATAAAGAGATTGGAAGAGCAGCCTCTACCGATGCTACGGTCCTCATACGGGGCGAATCGGGTACGGGCAAGGAACTTGTTGCCCGGGCCCTTTACCACCACGGCGCCCGCTCGCACAAGCCCTTCCTGGTCATTAACTGCGTGGCGATCCCCGAGACGCTCTTGGAGAGTGAGCTGTTCGGCTACGAAAAAGGCGCCTTTACGGGCGCAGTGAACCGCAGGGTAGGGCGCATCGAGCAAGCTGACGGCGGGACCGTTTTCCTTGACGAAATCGGGGACATGCCCTTCGCAATTCAGGCAAAAATCCTGCGCCTGCTTCAGGAAAGAAGCATCCAAAGGCTCGGCGCCCGCGAACCCATTCCGGTTGACGTGCGCATAATCGCCGCGACCAATCGCAATCTTGAAGCCGCTCTTTCGGAGGGCAAATTCAGGGAAGACCTCTATTACAGGCTCAAGGTCGTTACTATTTCGCTTCCTCTTTTGCGGGACCGGGAGGGCGATATTCCGCTGCTTTGCGAATACTTCATCAGGCGCTACTCGAAAAAAATGGGGGTCCCGGACCCGGGGATCACCGGTGAGGCCATCGAGATGCTTTGCGCTTACTCCTGGCCTGGCAACGTGCGAGAACTGGCGAACGCCGTCCAGAAAGCCCTGATCTTCAACCGGGGCGGCCCTGTATCGCTCGAAGACGTTGCGCGGGTGAGCGGAATCGCCCCGGAGCAAACGGCCGAAAAGCCCTATTTGCCCGAGGAGGCCATCAGGATCTGGATCCGCAGGTATCTCAATTCCCCGGAAGCCGGTTTAAGTACCTTCGATTCGGCGATGGAGCGGTTTTCCGCTTTGCTCATCACCGAAGCGCTGAACCTCAACGGCGGGAACAGGTCTCGCACCGCGAAGATGCTGGGCCTCTCCCGTCCTACTCTCATGGCTAAGATCGAAAAACACCGCATCCGCCTGGAAACTTCGGCCATAAGCGAAGAATGAGTTGCCCGCGCGAAGCAGGGGGTTGGAATGAAGAAAATTAAGGATAAGGGTGGCCTGCGAACTTGAAATCCCCGATCACCGGAATGTGCTTTCTCCAGGTGAGGATGAGACGGAATACCTTTCGCTTAAGTCCTTACACTGTGGGACTAACCAAATGTTTAACATATCCCAGGCAGCTCTTGATCTGATCCGGTCGCAATTCCAACGTCATGGTTCCCTTGTAGTGAACAGCATGCAATCTTTGAAAGATTTTATGAAAATCGATCTTCCCTTCTCCCACCGGAAGATGGAGATCATCATCTGGCGAAGTACCTCCATGGTTATCATGCAAGTGGATGTGTTTAATCCTGTCAGGACACTTTTCCAGAAAACCAAAACTGGTATTTTCCTTTGAGAGAAGTTCGGCATGTCCCAAGTCCAGGGTAAGATTCAGCGCGGGGACAGCGGCAAAAACCCTCGTCAGTTGATCGGCATTTTCGCTCAGATTCTCCAGACAGACGGTAATTCCTCCTCCGCCGGCCCTCTCTGTCAGCCTTTTGAGAAAGCCGATTTTATAAGCAATGGTCTCCTCCAGCACGAATCGAGGGTCCAGCCAAAGGTGCAGCGTTAATAGCCCCATCTCCAGCTCGGACATAATAGAAAGGATCTGGAGAAGCTTTGGAAAATAAATCGTCTCCAGGGTATGTATATTATTGGGATCGCCTTCCCGTGGCCCATGACAAAGGTAGTAGAGACCGGTTTCTCCGGACCGGGTTAGATACTCATTTTGAAGAAGGTGGAAGTTAGTCGGCTCCGTAATGGAAATTTCCGCGAACTCGAGACCCAGCTTATACAGAGAAATCACGTCATCCGGGCTCCTTGCCGTGCCGCCCAAACGGATTCTTCCACTGAAGTCGGAAAGCAAAATCGTCATCATTTAAGTAACTCGATTTCCCATGATTCCCTTAGAGCCAGGTTAGGTGTTCGTGGTTGGCGACCTAAGATTCAACGGGCTTCGTTGTTTTCGCCACAACGAGGTAAAACGCAGGCTCGTCTCTAAACCTTATGATCTCAAAGCCATGTGGCTCCAGCATTCCTCTGGCGCCTTCCTCATCAGGAAGCATATCTAACTGAAAAGGCGTGTGTTTCTTTAGTTCGACGATGAAGTTCCTGCCCAGAGGATGACTGATAACCAATCTACCTTGCTGCCGCAGTACCCGGTAGAGGTTATCCAGGCTTTTTGATTTATCCATTATATTGGAAAAACAGGCGTTGATGAAGACTACGTCCAGACTGTCGTCCGGAAGCGGCAGGTCGCTGATATCACAACGGTGGACTATGACCCGGGGGAATTTTTTCTTTACCCGCTGAAGCATGTTTTCAGAAAGATCACAAGCATGGATCTCGGCAGGCCCATACTTCAGAATAAAGGTGATGAGAATCCCGGTCCCGGTTCCCACATCCAGGACCCTCTCGCCCGATCGGAGGCCGCTTGCTTTTACGGTGGTTTTCAGTCGCTCCGGCACCCCGTGCGGGAGGGGAGCTTCAAAGAGATCCACATTGTCGTTGAAGTACTTTTTCTGCAGTCTGTTTATCTCTTCGATTTGTTCTGGTGTGAGACGATCAGTCATGGCGAGTTCCAACAGTCTCGTTCAGCACTTTCCGGTACTCTCGGTCCTAATCCGCTAGGCATTGCCTGCACAGATGACGATAAATCACAATACCACACCCGTGAGGAATCGCTGACAAAAACATCCCGCTTGGGCTTTGTCGAAGCCGCTATTTTGCTGCTTGATTTCGTCGAGTTGTGCTTCGATCCAGTCGTAAAGGACTCAACATGCCGACGCTCAGCAGCAGGATGTGGATCGACCCATTTTCGTGGTTTCAGGGCGCCCCGAGGGACGGAAGACTATTAGAAATTCGAGAGTTCCCCCTCATCAAAAGGGATCAACTCTTCCGGGCGCTTCTCAACCTTTTGCATATCGCCGTGGCTCTGTCTGTTTCCTTTTGGGACACGAGCGCCGCTGTTATTTTTCCGGGCAGCAAACACCTGCGAATGGATTCCGCTGCTCCCGGCCATATCGGCCGTTTTTGCGACGTCTGCCCCCCTTCTTGCCCCTCGGTTCTCGCTCCTCGCTTCCCGCTTTTCATTCGAGCCGCCGACAAGTGACTGTAGCTCACTCACATAAACCTTCATCTGTTCCGCCTGGGCGTTCATCTCCTGAGAAGCGGCGGCAGACTCCTCGGCAGTTGCCGAATTGCTTTGGACAACCTTATCAAGCTCTGCGACCGCCGTGCTCACCTGCCCGATTCCCTGGGCCTGCTCGTTCGAAGCTGCCGCGATCTCACTGACCAATTCTCCCGATTTTGAAATGGTGGTTGCAACGGAATTGAATTCGGTGTTGGTCGTGCCAACCAGAGCAGAGCCTTCCTTAACCGTCTTAACAGTTCCCTCGATAAGGTTCGCCGTGTTCCTTGCGGCCTCGGCAGCGCGCATGGCAAGGTTTCTCACCTCGTCGGCCACGACGGCAAACCCAGCCCCGGACTCGCCCGCTCTTGCCGCCTCCACCGCTGCATTGAGGGCAAGCAGGTTTGTCTGGAAGGCTATCTCGTCAATGGTTTTGATGATCTTCTGAGTTTCCAGATTTGCCTTGGTGATTTGCCCCATGGACTCGGTGAGATTAACCATGGACTGGTTTGCTTTTCCGACGGCATGCCTGGCTTCTGTCATCAATTGATTTGCCTGGGAGGCGTTTTCGGCGTTCTGCATTGTCATGGAGGAAATTTGTTCCAGCGAGGCGGTAGTCTCCTCTATTGAAGCGGCCTGCTGCGATGCTCCGTCAGCGAGTTGCTGGCTTGCCGACGAGACCTCGCTGGAGGCTGAGGCGACTTGACCGGCGCCTTCGATAAGGCCGGCAATGGATTTCCTTAAGGACCCATTGATGGATCTCGATATAAGGACACCGAGCCCGCTGAGGATGAAAATCCCACACAGTGATACGGCCAGGCTAATCCGATCGGTCGCCCTGTTGCTGCTTTCGATGATTGCTTTGGAGGATTCGGATATACCTTTTGATTTCTGTTGTATCTCTGCCGCTGTAAGTTGCAGTGTCTTCCTCAAATCGTTATTCTTGCCCCACAGCTCAAGAATGGCGTCTTCGGTGCGGGCTATTTCTGTTAATAAAGGTACCGAAGCCTGCCACGCTTGAGTGAATTCCTTCATAGTGGAAACTGTCAGCTCTACGTTTTTCTTTTTAAGTTCCAGTTTCTTTTCAATGGCCTGACGGGTTTCCCGGTATTTCGAAGCGTCGCCTCGAAGCAAAAGGTCCTGGATATTCATTATCCTGTCTGAAAAAAGCACCAGGATGTCGCTCAGCTCTTTACGTATTGCGTTCTTATCGAAAGCCAGGAATTCACCCTTCATATTGAGCAGGGCCTCTTCTGCTTCTATGGTGTCGAGGACCTTTTTCACATGAGTATTGACCGATCCAATGTTGGCGAAGAGATCGGCTTTGTCTTTGCTTATGTCATTGAGGCCCTGGGCCACATTTTGAAAGACGCGCGCATGTTCTGCTTCCGTCTGGGACATGGTTGCGGCGTCATTGGCTATCCCGGCTCCGGCGTCGAATGACCTTATCCGGGTGAGTGCCTCATTGAGTCCGCGCCGGTACTCGTCCAAGCCCGACAACTCATTTGAATCCAGCGCGTTTATGAATTTTTCCTCTGCCATCATAATTTGCAGCATTAGTGTTTCAACCGTCTGGCTATGCTCAAGCACGCTCATGTAGGTATTCTTCTTTACCGCAGAGTATTTTGCGAATCCTGAAATGGCGGCCACACCCATGACCCCGAGAATTACCAGCATGAAGATTTTGCCGCGAATGCTAAATGATTTGATCCGTCTTATGATTGACATCTTTTTTCTCCTCCAGCGCGTGCCTTGCAGCCAGATTCCGCCAGTCCCGGCGCGATCGCGGCGCCGGATGCCCGGGGGCTTCATAGGGGAGTGGCCTCAGGTATTCAGTATCTCCTGCAATCTGTGCAACTAATCTTCATAAGTGCCGGCAGCCACGTACATGTTCTGTCCCGGCACACGGAGGACATAAGTTACTTTATGAGATAGTTTTTCTTCATGGGGCTTCGCCCACATGTATTCAATCCAGCCCTCGCCCTTATCTTTCGCCACCTCGAGGAGCTCGGTTACGAACATCTTGCCGTTTGGGTCTTTCATGCCCCTCATATTATGCCCAACCATCCCGGGGGCCATCGGGTGCGCCAACGATACGCCATCCAGGTCCCCTGCGTACACGTACGAATCTTTCCAGACAAACGGCCCCTTGGGGTCCTGGATTTTGGCCATCGCTGCTTCAACCCCGACCTCCTTGATCAAAGCGGCAGCCTCTTTGCATTTGGCAATGCATTCGTCCTTGGTGGCCTTTTCCTGTGCGACTGAAAGACCAAGACAGAACATAAACAGGAAAGCAAAAGCGGCTAAAACTTGAGTTGCTCTTTTCATTTTGGCTTTCTCCTTACCAAGACTTTTGTTTACAAGAAGCTAATCTTCATAAATACCGGCTGCTACGTATACCGATTGCCCTGGGACACGGTAGACGAAAGTCGCTTTATGAGAAGGCGCTTGTTCGTTGGGCTTCGGCCACATGTATTCAACCCAGCCCTCGCCCGCATTATTTGCCACATCGAGGATCTCAGAGCCGAACATCTTGCCGGTTGGGTCTTTCAACCCCCTCAAAGCCTTCCCAACCAGCCCGGGGGCCATCGGGTGCGCCAGCACTTTGCCATCCAGGTCCGATGCATACACGTACGAATCTTTCCAGACAAACGGCCCCTTGGGGTCCTGGATTTTGGCCATCGCTGCTTCAACCCCGACCTCCTTGATCAAAGCCCCGGCCTCTTTGCATTTGGCAACGCATTCATCCCTGGAGGCCCTCTCCTGTGCAACGGCAAATCCAAGGCAAAAAACAAACAGGAAACCAACACACGCCAGAACCAATCCCGCTCTTTTCATTTCTTCCTCCTCTTATCGATAAAAATCCGGGGTCGCCGAGCCTCATTGGTGTCTCAGTTTTTAATATCGGAGACCCGCTGGAGATTCTTGAACGGTTTTTATTCGTGAGCGATAGAGTAGGGATTAATTGCTAAATTCCCTGATCCATACCCATTCCTGCTAATCCTGCCTGAGCTTTCTCATCATTGCTTTACACTTTGTAAAAAATGCTGACACTTTACCCGATGATTCCACGGCCATCCGAAAGCGATGCTCCATAATTATGTAGGTAAATCATACTGTTATTAAAACTATTCATAAAGAGGCTCTATGGCATGCAAGTTGCCCATCTCTTTGATGGCTGAATTCCGCCCTGTGCTGTCGTTCCGGTTTTGAGTTCCATCTCCAAGAGGTCAAAAGGAGGTTTCTCACAATGAGTGTTCCACGTCAGGTTTATGAGTTCCTGAAGGCTTCGTCCATCGCACATGCCCAATGGGATTATGAAGTGTCCATGTCCATCATCAAAAACCGTAAAAAACTTTTGGTTTTGCTTCTGCTGCTCGCGCCGATTCTGCTCGTGTCTTTGCTTGAAGCGGCTCCTCTGCTGGGCGGCAAGGAGGCTTATGCCCCCTCTTTCTATTCACCGATGATCTTCCTGGTTTCGATGGTGATCGGCCTGGCTGCCGGACTGATCACCGGGTGTATCGGTGCCGGGGGCGGGTTCATCGTGACCCCGGCTCTCATGGCCGCGGGCGTAAAAGGAATTCTGGCCGTCGGGACCGACCTCTTTCACATTTTTGCCAAGGCTATCATGGGCACCACCGTCCACAAGAAGCTCGGCAATGTCTCCCTGAAACTGGCAATAGCATTTCTGATCGGTTCCGGGGCCGGCACTTTCGTTGGGGGAGCGCTTAACAGGATGCTTTATAACATTGATCCCCTGTTGAGCGACGGTTTCATCAGCCTTATTTATGCCCTTTTGCTGGGTTTTCTTGGTTTTTATGCGCTCTTTGATTTTCTAAAATCCAGAAAAGGCATTGCCGCAGCAACAGGCGGCGCTCACGGTTACGCTCATTCCGGCACGACTGATTTGGCGATAAAACTTCAGTCGGTAAACATTCCACCTATGATCCCCTTCGATGAGGATTTCGTCCCGGGCGGCAAAAGAATTTCCTGGGTAGTCATTGCAACCGGCGGCGCCGTTGTAGGGATTCTTGCCTCCATCATGGGTGTAGGAGGAGGTTTCGTCACGTTCCCCATGTTTGTTTATGTATTCGGGGTTTCCTCCATGACGACAGTGGGAACCGATATTCTTCAGATCATCTTCACGGCAGGTCTGGCGTCTATCGTTCAATATGCCATCTATGGATACGTATTTTACTCCCTTGCGATGGGAATGCTGGTCGGCTCCCTGTTGGGCATTCAGGTCGGCGCACTTACCACCAAAGTGGTTAAAGGCATTCACATCCGGGGCTTCTATGCAGTGTCGATTCTCGCCGGATTTGTAAACCGGGCTTCTACACTGCCCCGGAAAATGGTTGAGCTCGAACTGCTCAGCCTCCCTAAATCTATAACCGCCAATATCGAGTTCGTGGGCAACATTCTTTTCTGGATTGTCGTAGCCATCTTTGGTTTTTGGATGTTTGCCAAGTTCTTCGCCAATCTGGGGAGCCTGAGAGAAGAGGCGATAGTTCCGGAAAGTTCCGTCAAACCCGCTGTTTAGAGCAAGTGGACCGAGGAGAAAATAGAAATGCTGATCAGACATCAAAAGACAATGAATATTGGTCTGTTGCTTGGGGTAACTTTCCTTGGAGTTCTGGCCCTGATCTTCTCTCCCGTGTTCGGACAGGGTAGGAACGGCCTGGAGTACTCGGATGCCCTTTTCAACAAGCTGGCTAAAGGCTCCTCCTATTTCGTTCCGAAACTCACTGCCAGCCTGAAGGAGGTCGAAAACGAGGAACTTGCGGTCAGCGTCAAAATGGAAAATGCGGAGCAAGCGGCCAGGGCGGCAAAGATTTTTGCAAGGGTCGCCCCGGAAAGCACCTCCCAGGGTGTCCAACTCAATATTAGAGGAAATCTTGCCAAACTGCTCGGAGCTGTTCTGGAAGACTCCAACTCGATGTATTTCAACAAAGGCGAGGAACTCAGGGAAAAGTACGGCATGGACGGACAAGAAGTGATGGCCACATGGTGGGGGGCGCTGAACCGTGTTGTAAAAGAACTCCAGAAGAGCAGAAACACCGCCCGGTCCAACGTCATTCTGGAGGTCATGAAAAAGGGCATCGAACCGGCCTACAATTTCTACAAGATCGAGCCCCAGAGTATAGGGGAAAAGGCCTTCACCGCAGCGGGTCTTCTGCTTTTTTACGTACTCTATACCTTGTGGTGGGGGTTTGCGATTTTCTACCTGTTCGACGGTCTCGGCCTTAGCATGAAAAAGGCCAGGGTGAAGCAGGAAGTCTAAGACCAGGGATATCGACTGACTGCATTCGCAGATTCTACGGGTCCTGAAAGATGAAAAAGATATTCACAATATTGGTCGCGGACAAGAACAGGCATGTGCGGGATTTTCTTCGCCGCGAACTTTCTGCCGAAGGTTACGAAGTTGCTGTCGCCGGGGATGGCGGCCAGATTCTTGCTCAATTAGAGAGCGAGAATGGGGTGGACCTGCTGGTGTTTGACCTCGAAACGCCGGATGCCGACAGCTCGAAGATTTTTGAGAAAACCCAGAATCGCCGGCCCCCTTTGCCGGTTGTAATCCATACTTTCCTGACCGAAGAATCCGAGCGGGATTTTAGCTTGAACAAAGGGGAAATCTACATCGAAAAGAGCGGCAATATCGAATATCTTAAAACAGCCATCGCGGATATGCTTAACAGATTTTACCCGGAGCGGTCTATTGATGCCGGACCGGGCGACCAGGCACAATAGATGTGTGCATTCCGGATCAGAATTGTAAAGGTGAAGTTGGAAGGCGAAATGTTCGGTCTTCACTCTTCACCTTGCACCTGGTCAACTCTTCGAGAAATTTCTTTATTAATTCCCGCTTATTGGCAATAATAACCTGTATGATCGCGTCCATCCGGAAACCCGTGGCAACTCCTGGACGAATGGGTTTGACGGTGCCTTTTCCAAAGGGGTATTTTTTGGAGGCTGTGCAGGTGGAAAATTTAAGCGTTCTGATTGTGGATGACGAAGTCGAGTTCATGGAGACTCTGGTCAAAAGACTCAGGAAAAGAAAACTCGACGTAAACGGCGTCACGAGTGGTGAAGCGGCTCTGGAACAATTGAAGAAAACCCCCGTCGATATCGTCGTCCTGGACGTAAAAATGCCCGGTATGAGCGGCCTTGATACCTTACGCGAAATAAAGAAAAAATACAGCCTGCTGGAAGTGATCATGCTCACGGGCCATGCGAATATGGAAGTGGCCATCGAAGGGATGGACAGCGGCGCTTTTGACTATCTTATGAAACCGATCGAAATCGACGAACTGCTCTATAAAATACAGGACGCCTGTAAAAGAAAAAGGCTGAATGAAAAAGCCGGGACAGAGGAAACGCGGGGTGCATCCGGTTGACGAACTGTTCAATGGTTCCGGCCCACGGATTGGTGAATGTCTTTAATAAAAAAATACCTGCAAAAACTTGGAATAGGGATAAGACAGGAGACGCTCACACCGTTTGACGCCGAAGCACTCCGCACGGCCTTCCAGACCCGGTACCATAATTTCAAGCTGCTCCTTGGCGCCAATAACAAAGCCCTCCAGATCATGTCTGAGCTTGAGGAGGCCCGCAAAGGCGACACGCCGTTCGGAATGTCCTTTATTCGGGCCAACTGCACGGCCGTCTCCGTCAATGTCTTCCGCATGGTTCAGTGCATGGATCAACTGGCGCCCCGCAAATATATCGACCTGTACCACAGCTTCAGGTCGATTCAGGGCAGCATCGCCGACATTTTGTCCGAAAAAAACGAAACGAGCGACGGTCCGCTGATAATTTCTCTCCTGGACCTGGATAAAACAAGGTCGGATGAGGCCGGCAACAAGATGGCGAATCTCGGAGAAATTAGCAATCGCCTTGGTATAAAGGTCCCCAATGGCTTTGTAATTTCCTCCCGGGCGTTTCGCGAATTCATTGGCGCCGGTGACCTTCAGGCTGAGATAGACCGCCTTATGCAGTCATCTGCGGCCGAAGAAATTGACCAACTGTATGAGCTTAGCGCACAAATCCAGCAGCTGATCACGCGCACCGGTATGCCGGCCGGGCTGGAAACAGCTATTTTAAACGCTTACTCCGAACTTGAAAGACAAGAAGGGCAGGGGATCAAAGTCTCGCTTCGCAGCAGCGCACTTGGCGAAGATTCCGCGCAAGTCTCCTTTGCCGGGCTGTACCTCTCCGAATTGAATGTCAGCACCGACAACCTCATCCACGCTTACAAGGAAATAGTGGCAAGCAAGTACAGCCTCCAGGCGATTACCTACCGGTTGAACAGGGGAATCCGCGACGAAGACGTCGACATGTGCGTGGGGTGTATGTCCATGATAAACGCTGTGGCGGGTGGCGTGATTTATTCTAAAAATCCTCTTGAAGTGCGAGATGAGCGGATTTTTATTCACTCGGTCTTTGGTTTGCCCAAATCGGTGGTGGACGGCAGCGTTGCGGCCGATCTTTTTGAAGTTTCCAGAAATCATCCGCCTCGGATCGTCACAAAACACATCGCGGAGAAGCGGCAGAAATTTGTCTGTTACCCTGACGAGGGCGTGTGCAGGCTTGAAATCGTCGGCGATGAGGGTGCCGGGGCTTCCATTGCCGATGACACTGCGCTGGAGCTTGCGCGCATTGCCCTCCGGATAGAAGATCATTACGGGGTGGCCCAGGATATCGAGTGGGCGCTGGATGACAAAGGGGAAATAATAATGCTTCAGTGCCGCCCTCTCAGGCAGAGGAACACGATCGCTGAACCCAGGCAGGATGGGTGCAGTATCCCGGCTTGTGATGTGATTGTTTCGGGCGGTCTTACTGCGAGTCCCGGAGCCGGGTTTGGCCCGGTTTTCGTGGTGAGGAAAGAAGGCGAGGCCCTTCTTTTTCCCAGGGGTGCAGTCCTCGTTGTAAAGCAGGCGCTGCCCAGATGGGCCGCTTTGCTCGGCCGGGCCTCGGCCCTTGTAGCCGAACAGGGGACTGAGGCCGGACATCTCGCCAATGTGGCCAGAGAATTCGGCGTGCCGGCAATCCTGGGACTTGAGGGTGCAACCGATTTGCTCAAAAACGCTCAGCCCGTTACGGTCGATGCAGACGGCTTAAGAGTCTGCAAAGGAAAAATCGAACCCCTGCTCCAAGGTAAGGAAACATGCAAAGGTCTTATGGATGATTCTCCAGTTTTGGACATCCTGAAGAGGGTATCCGAGAAAATAATCCCTCTCCGTCTGCTCGATCCGGACGCATCGGATTTTAAACCTTCTCAATGCCGGAGTTTTCACGATATAAGCAGATTCTGCCATGAGAAATCCGTCCTGGAGATGTTCAGCTTCGGGAAAGATCACCATTTCTCGGAAAGGGCAAGCAAGCAGTTGGTGTGTCGCAGGGTTCCCATGCAGTGGTGGGTGCTTAACCTCGATGACGGGTTCAGGGAGGACGTGCCGGGCAAGTTCGTGGACCTGGACAATATCGTCTCCATCCCTATGCTTGCACTTTGGGAAGGGATTGTCGCCGTGCCGTGGCAAGGGCCTCCGCCTGTGGATTCCAAGGGTTTCATGTCGATCCTCATGGAAGCCAGCTCTAATCCGGCGCTCGATCCTTCCATGCCTTCCCCTTATTCGAACCGTAATTACTTTATGATATCGAAGAATTATTGCAGCCTCAGTTCCCGGTTCGGTTTCCATTTCTCGAGCATCGAGGCCATTGTCGGTGAAAGGGCTGACGAGAACTACATCGGTTTCACTTTTAAGGGTGGGGCCGCCGACCATGGCAGGCGCGTGCGCCGCGCACGCTTTGTGGGCGATATTCTCGAAGATTTCGAATTTAGCAGTGACATCAGGGACGACGGTGTGACGGCGCGTCTGGAGGGCTACGATGAAGAGGTGATGAAGGAAAAGCTCAATATCCTGGGATACCTGATCATGCACACTCGCCAGATTGACATGATTATGTTTGATGACGCCTCATGTCTGCAACTCAAGAGCAAAATGCTTGCCGATATTTCGTCCGTCATACTCTCGAAGTCATCGAGCCGCGCCGCCCTGAATTGAATCGCCCGCGCACCGCCGCATGTGCCCCGGTTCTTCAATAACCATTGCCAGAAAAAGGATTCCGTATGAATGGTTCAGCGCGGGACAGAATACTCGTTACAAACGATGGGTCCGAACACTCTCTGCCCATGGTCAGGTACGTCTCTTCCATCCTCGATCCGGATCGGTTCGAGGTGGTCCTGTTTCATGTCGTCACCAGGTTCCCCGAATCATTCATCGACCTCGAAAAAGGAATCCCGGCGTACCACTACGAAATAGTGAGCGTAGAAACGTGGACCAAGCAACAGGAAAAGGCCATCCGGGAGTCCATGGAAAAAGCTGAGGCGATCCTGATGGACGCCGGATTCCCAAAAGAAGCTATAACGCTTAGAATCGAAGACAGAAAGATCGGCACCGCCCGGGATATCGCCGCTGAATCGCAAAACGGCTATAAGGCGCTGGTGGTCGGGCGAAGGGGGCTCAGCGATCTCAAGGACTTTATGCTCGGCTCCGTCGCTGAGCACATTATGGGGCTTGTATCCATCCCCGTGTGGATTGTTGGGGGAGAAAGCCTGTCGAGAAACGTCCTCGCGTGTCTGGACGCCTCCGAAGGGTCAATGCTGGCTTTGACCCATCTTGGCGATGTCCTGGATACCTCGAAAGATTTCGAAATCACCTTGTTCCATGCTGTTCCCAGCTTCCACAGTCTCAGGAATTTCATGCGCGAAGTTTTCTCTTCGAAAGGGGATAAAGCAACCTTTGAAAAAATCCACGCGGAACTGGACAAAGCGGCGGGATTTATGGAACCGTCGTTTGATAAAGCCAGGGCCGCTCTGATCTCCCGTGGAGTTGATCCTGCCCGAATTCATCAGAAGATCGCACGGGGCGAAAGCAATACGGCCCAAACGATTATGGAAGAAGCCGAAAAAGGCGAATACGATACCATCCTTGTCGGAAGAAGGGGCCTTTCCAAGGTCGAGGAATTCGTAATGGGGCGGGTCAGCAACCGGGTGATCCACATGGCAAAGGACAGGACCGTCTGGGTTGTCTGCTAGCTGCCTTGAAACCCCTCTTATCACTCAATTGTCATAATCGTGAGCATTGTGCCCGGAAGCCCGTGATCGAATGCAGGTATCTGCGCGATATCGAGAGAGAATTTATCTTGCACGCCGGATTCGTTCCTGGTAAGTTATAAAAGTGCAGTTATCACCTTAGCTCTTTGCCTTAAAATGTAGATATTTCGTGGTACTTCGCCGACCTTGTTCAGAAGTCAAGGGACCAGGAAGCCCGGAATTTGAACAGAAGATTTTCCTTCAGAGGAGGGGTCTGTTCTTTTTTCGGGCTTTTTTTACCGGAAAGTGCCCTTTTCCACCCTGGGCGGCAGGGCGGCAGCCGAGATCGCCACTCAAACCTTCGGCGGCGGCACAGGCAGGACCGATCTCGACGCTCCGCCCGTTCAGCAGGCTCAGGGCAAGCTCGGCGGTACATAGGTATGCCTCCGCGCAAACCCTTTATTTCCTTGCACCTTTCGGTGCGGCGCTGGGCAATCCGGAAATGACGGGGCGCCAAACTGTACGCGCACCTTTCGGTGCGGCGCTGGGCAATCCGGAAATGACGGGGCGCCAAACTGTACGCGCCATGGGGAAAAATGCCTTCTTTCCGAACGGAAACCTCGCGGGGCGTGGAATTTGTCCTGGGGTTTCCGGATGGATACTATTAACCAGATTCTGGAGGAAAAGATGAGAGGTTCGAGAGTTGTCGTATTCGCCTGCGTTTTGTTTTGTGCCTTTGCATTCGTCGGTTTCGCTCATTCGGCCCAGCCCGAAACTCCCGCCAAAGTTGTGCTCAGTCCCAAAGACCCAGCCGTTATCATAGGGAAGACACAGACTTCTACACAGACTTTCACCGCGACCGTTTTTGACTCGAAGGGCGCTAAAATCACGACACCGGTGGCGTTGACGTGGAGTGTTGACTCAGACGACTGCACGATTGACCAGAACGGAGTGCTGTCTGTTCCCGACACCGCAAAAATTGGCACATTTGCTAAAGCAGTTACTGCGGCGGTTACTGCAACGCCGTCCATTTTCGGTACTGCCGGCTTCAGTATCATCGATACTCCTTTCACCGGTGGTGTTTTCATTGGAACAATGAGTTGCGATAAGGGGACGTGCAACGGCGAGACTTGGGATTTAGCGATTGATGCACTCTCAAGTTCGTTCAACGGCTTACTGATCGACAACACAGTGAAAATGGATTTCCTTCAGTTTAGCGGGAACATTCACAAGGACGGCAGCGTCAGCGCGAGTTTTAAGAATACCGCCGAGAACTCGACCATCACTCTAACGGGCTCACTTGTCTATACAGATGGAATTGTATCAGGTATGTCGTCAGGATCTTTAGGATCATGGACATCGAGCAAGAACGGGAATGGCGGCACCTGGACGACCGCTCTGGCCGCCACGGCCGGCGCCGGTGGTAAAGTGGGCACTTGGGAGATTACTGCAACCAAGAAACCGAAGGCTGCGGGCCTCACTGGTCCATTTGCCGCCATCTTCGAAGACGACGCCACTACTGTGGCAGCCGTCGCGTTGATAAAGGAAAACGGCCAGTTGGTCGACGGGATATCGGTTCCCGGCACATGGACCGGCGACGATGTGAGTTCCGACAATGTGAATTTCGCATCCTTTGCTGAAGGCGGCGCAGACACCAACGCCTCTACTCACGCGACCGGGACCTATGTCCCTGCCCACAAATCGGCAGCCGGGAACATGGTCAATGCCGGCGGTAGTACCGTGGGCGCCTGGAAGCTTAGTAATATTAAGTAATTCAACCAGGCCGTCATGGAGTGTTTAGAGGCAGGGCCGGTTTTTAAACGGCCCTGCCTCTAAACGCGACATTCCCGTAGGGGCGGGGTTTATCCCCATAAGCGCTCGAATAAGCGCGTAAGTATCTGACTTTATTAGGAAATGGCGCAACTCCTTGATTTCATTAATAGCTGTAATTTTATTTTCAATGAAAACAATAAAAAATACAAGCGAGCGGTGAAGCGAATCGCTCGGTTCCTCAATTCCTCAATTCCGGACACGGATGGAGGAGCGAAGCGGGGTGGATAAACACGGATGAAACCTTAGTCTCTCAAAAATCAGGCGATATTATAGCATTAAGTCATTTGGCCCTGCAAAACGGCAACGAGAAACGGAAAAAAGATGGAGAATTGAGGGGTTGGGACATTTCTCACATTACGACCCCAGAAAATTCGTTATCGGGGTGGGAGAGGCCCCTTCGGTTAAATTCCACCTTCTGGCAAGGAGGTTGAAGTTGATGTCGAGTTTTGTCTTCTCTTGCCGAACATTTCCGTAACTTGCCGCCAACAAAAAAACGCGCTGCCTCGGCTGGGCTGTTTCCATCCCGGATCAATTGCAAGAGTGTGTCATCATTAATCTTTTTCTTTGCCATGGATACATCCTGGAAACATCATGGGAATTTTTGGTTTACTGCCGTCATAGCCCGGTTGAGCCTCAAAATGAGGACCATAAACATTTTACACTCGACGACGCGGGCCGCGAAACGCGATCGAGAAGTTAGGCCGGCAGTCCGGGGAAGGAGGGCGAAAGCCGAAGAAAGCGGCGTACATAGGTACGCCTCCGCGCAACCCCTCGATTTCCTTGCTAGTACGAAAAATGCCTCCTTTCCGACTCGGAAACTGCAAGTGTCGCATCCGGGGTTTCCGGATGGACACTAGCTGAACCCTTCCGATGCCCTTGATCCTTTTCTCTGCCATGGAAACAGATGGAAACATATGGAAACACCTTGGAAGCATATGGGAAACTTTTGGGAGACTGTTTCCATTAACTCAGGACTGAGTGCTGAGGACTGAGTGCTGAGGACTGAGTGCTGAGGACTGAGTGCTGAGGACTGAGTGCTGAGTGGAAACCCGCAACCCGATACCCTGTTTAATCCGACGATATTATACCGCGGGATGATTTGGACCTGCAAAACGGCAACGGCTTCGCAGTGATCAGTGATCAGCCAAAAACCAACTTCATCAATTCCCAGATTCCTCAATTCCGGACACGGATGGACACGGATGGACACGGATAAACACGGATGAAACCTTAGTCTCTCAAAAATCAGGCAATATTATAGCATTAAGTCATTTGGCTCTGCAAAACGGCAACCAGAAGCGGCAACCAGAAGCGGCAACCAGAAGCGGCAAAAGAAGCGGCAAAAGAAACGGCAATACAAGCGGAAAAGGGCAAAAGATCGGTGAATAGGTGAATAGGTGAATGGGGCAAAGGGAGAAAAAGCGGAGTTGCCCATACCAGGGCCGATGGCTGGCATAGGCTCGTGACACGCCGGAACGGTCATTCAGGGGGCTTAATACCTTTTAGTTGACGATCATATGTAGGCTTTGGAGGCACCCTCGCTAATTTGAGGGGATATATCGAAGTAAACGGCGGTCGTGTTATCGGCATGACCACTCTAACCGAGACGGGCGGGGGTCGAAAAATAGCGGTTCTCCCCGAAACCCTTTTTATGTTACACGAGAAACAGGGCTACGAAATCAACCATTTCCGGCAAGAAGTCTTCGGCTATGAAACGGACTGCCTCACAAACATCGAGGCGAGATAGCTATATCGTGTTGAATCTGTTGCCGCAATCAAGACTCGAATGGCTGCGGCAGCAACGGCTGCTCGTCGCCGAGGCATACCAGCGGTCCGCCTCAGCCCTAGGCCATAAGCCGCACCTTGAACCATAAACGGCTTGCTTGCTGCCAAAGTTCCGCGCCTTCTCAGACTATTCCTGTGAGCGGGGAAGCCATTAAGGTTCTTGAACAGACGGACCGGGTTGTTGTCCAAAAGGTAGCGTATAGCTCGGAAGAGGTAGCGGAGGAATCCAAGTTTGTATTCCCGAATGTAAACGGCAGTCCGAGAAAGTCTATTCGCGATCATTGGGAAAGCATCAAGGCAAAAGCTGAATTGACGGCCGATTTCCGGTTTCATGGCTTGCGACATTCATGGGCTTCCAGAATGGTTTCGAGCGGGATAGACCTTAAGGTATGCGCACCTCATGCCCAACGCTCTTAAGCGGGCTGCCGAAGCAAGCTCTGAAATTATGACACCGAAACATGGACAGGTTTTGAAGATTGTGAAATGATGATGATCTTATATTAATCTTGGCGGAACCCCTGACCCAATCAGGCGAGAAAGGAATAGGACCACTTATGCATAATGAATTTACAGCCATTATTGAACAAGATGAGGGGTGGTACATCGCTTACTGCCCGGAGATTCCCGGGGCCAACGGGCAAGGCCGAACTGTGCCTGAGTCCCTGCACAGCCTGGCGGGAGCCATATCGCTAATTCTGGAAGATCGTCGGGAAGATGCTCGACGCGGATTACCAGCGGAGGCCATTCAGGAAGTGGTAGTTATCCAATGAAGAGGGGGCCGCTTTTGAGACACCTCCGCAAACACGGCTGTTATTTGAAGAGAGAGGGCGGCGCGCATTCCCTGTGGTGCAACCCAAGAACAGGCCATTGCGAAGCGGTCCCTCGACATACGGAAATCCCTGAAAAGCTCGCAAGAAAGATATGCCGTTTCTTGTCTATCCCTGAATCAGGCATATAGAGGGGTGAGGCACTTAAGAGGGCAGCGCAAAGGAGCGGCAAACCTTATCAAATAAAACAGGCTCTCAAAGCCATTCAGGAGATTCACAATGTCTAAACATGACTTCATCCCAGGGGATAGGGCATCGACTCGGGGGGACACCGGAAGGGCAGGGGGGGACACCAAAGGGACACCGCAAATCTTGGAAATGAAGCCTGTAAGCCATCGTATTTAAAAGATATATGGCGGAAGCGCATGGGAATCGAACCCACCTGAGGACGCCTTCACGCCCTCACACCGGATTCTGAATACTGTCGTCTTACTTCGTATATCCGCTTCCATAGCCACTTAAGAAGATACTTAATACCACCAATGACCGAATTAGTGACCAGGGCTCCCCCGCGGCCCTTCGGGTTGGCCGTCTTTGAGACTAGCGCGGAAGCTCTTCCGGCCCGGAAAACTCACCCGGACGGAAAATCACAATTTTGGAATCGAGATAGCCCATTTAGCCCAGGGCTGTTGCTGCCCTGGGTTAGGCGACTGCCAGTCGCTAGGCTATTTCGATAGTATCGCCTTAAAAACCAAATGCAAGCCAAAAATATCCATTGGGAAGTGACTTTGTCATCCTTCGATAATACAAGCTCAGAATGTTTTTAAAAAATATATCCACTAGCAAGTTATATACAACATTTTGGCTTGACATGGAAACAATATCGCATTACCATTCCAACCACGAGGAAGATACAACCAGTGATTATGCGAACCCAAAACCAAACAGGAGGCCCATCATGGCAGTAGACAAAGAAGCACGTCGCAAAGCTCAAGAATTACAGAAACTCCTAACCGACCGGATGTCGAGCGAGGGCCACGAGAATCTCCGAAAGTTCCATATTGGCAGCAGAATCCCGTTGAGTCCGGAGACCGTGAGGCGCGCTTTCACAGATACGGATTACTATAAAGCCATGGAGCCGATGACCCTGGTTATCATTTGCCAGCATCTCAATTTTAAGCCGGATGAGATCCGGGAGATCCTGGCAAATTATACGGATGATAAATACCTCCACAAGATGATCGGGAAACAACCCAAGGAAACCTTGTCTGTTTTTGATGAGGCGGTCCTGGCGGCGGTACGCGAGATTGTCAAAGCCAGCCCGGAGTCCACGGAGCATCTAGCTAATGGCCTTGAGATCCTGGCCTGGGGCGCTGGAGTTGATATTGGAGCCCATACAGGCACGATTCGTCGTAGAAAGGCGGTATAGCATGGCAGTCTTCAAAAGGATCACCTGTACTAAATGCGGGAAGGTATCCAATAGCGAAAAATTTATGAAGACTTCCCCTTTATGTTCCTGTGGGGGTAGTACTCGCATATCCGATAAATGGTACGTCTCTCTGCAGGTTGAAGAAGCTAACGGCCGAAAGCGCAAGCTCGTGAAGGCCGTAAGCCCCGTCAAAAAGACAGCGGAGGAATATGCGGCGAAGATCGTAACTCTCCGGTCTGAGGGGGAGTTTTTTGACAAGGTTGCAAGGCTCACATTCGAGAAGGGCGCTTCGATCTTTCTGCAAGATTGCAGGGATCGTGTCTCTGAAGGTCGTCTTGGAGCCCGAACGTTGGAGATGTATGAGGGCAGGCTTAGCGCTAACCTCATTCCCGCGTTCAGGGGAATAGAGCTTGCTAGGCTAACTCGAGATATCATCGAGCAATACAAACGCCGCAGGATGGACGATGTTGCGCCGGCCAGTGTCAACCGTGAGCTTGCCACACTGAAACGCATGTGCGTTATATTACTGGCTAAGGGCCTACTCAAAACAAGCCCGTGCCAGGGGCTTGAGCTTCTCCGGGAGAACAATAAGAGGGATAGGTATCTTACTGAGGCGGAGATCTCTGCTCTCCTGAAAGAATGTAAGCGCCTGCCTCGTCTCTGGATGGTAGTTATGATCGCCCTCAACACCGGGCTACGCCTGGACGGATGCCTAACCCTGAAGTGGAACGAGATTGATTTTAAGCGCGCCCAAATCACAAAGTCCGTCAAGGGAGGAAAGATTGTATATATTCCCATTAATGACGATCTCAGAGAAGCCTTGCTTGCCAAACGCGGCAACACCCTGGACCCCGATGGGTATGTTACTAAGTCCCCTATAAGAAAAGGAGAAGCCCTAACGAGACACGGAAGGTTTGGGTTCAAAAGTGCTTGCAAAAGAGCCGAAATTACGGGGTTCACTTTCCACGATCTCCGCCACACATTTGCCACTCACTTCCTGGCCCGCACCAAGGACATATTTACGCTATCCCACATCCTTGGACATTCCACGGTCTACATGACCGAGCGATACGCTCACCTCCTGGATGATGTCAGGAAGGAAGCGATGAGTCGGTTCGGCGGATTCAAATAAACCGCAGCTACTTCACCAAGTGACCACGCCCAGGCGACCAATCGGTCGTCTTTTTTATTTCTGATCCAAATATCCTGTCATATCATTATGTTAGAGACATATCTACTGGTAATTACGGTGCCACCCAGTGGGTAAAGTGACCAAAACATTACCACGACATTCCTCCTGTGATTCTGGGGGCTTCCGATACTATCCCGATAATTGCCCTGCTAGAGGCATATCTGACATAGCTTTAGAGGCAAGAATATTGTACCAGTGGGAAGTTATACAAAACCAAGTAACTATGCGACAATAAACGAAAAAAAAGCCCCGGAGAACGAGGCTGGTATTGCTTGTATTGGCGGAAGCGCATGGGAATCGAACCCACCTGAGAACGCCTTCACGCCCTCACACCGGATTTGAAGTCCGGGAGCCCCACCAGTGAGCTTGGCGCTTCCAAAGCGGTGAATATAAACTGCTGCAAAGGGTTTGGCAATCCGCATTTATTGCCAAATCCAACGACCGCAGGCCTAAACCGTCACCAGTTCGTATTCCCTGGACCCGATCCCCAGTTCGGATGCGTAGTGTAACTGGCGTTCCCAGTCAATGTGCGGATAAACGGCCCTGATCTTGTCGGCGCACGGCATCTTGGTCCCCTTGAGACGTGAGGATTCAAGATAAGGTTGGCTGTTTACCAGGTCCGCGCATGCCTGGTCTATCGCGACTGGGTCCACTGAAGCGGTGATGCCGATATCTCCGACGATCGGAGCATCTGCAAAGGGATAGCAGTCGCATGCGGGGGAAATCTGAGTAAGAAAATTGATGAAAAGCGAGCGCTTTTCCTTTCCCTTGAGCGCCCCGGCCATATATTCGACCATCCTTTCCATGAACTTGGGCAGGTCTTTTTCCCAGTTGATGGTGACCGCACCCTGCGGGCAGGCGTGAATGCACCGCGCGCAACCCGCGCAAAGTTCCTGGTCGATCCTCATGATCTTGGTGACACCGGCCTTGGGGGCTGGGAGACCCGGCGGCCTTTCGACCAGGGCTATGGCGCCGTGGACGCATTGCTCGAGGCAAACTCCGCAGCCTATGCACTTCTTGGAAATTACTTCCGGGGCAACCTCGGAATGCTGGGCCATTTTGCCTTTCCGGGAAGCCGTTCCCATTCCGACGTTTTTTATTGCGCCGCCGAAGCCTGCCGCTTCGTGCAGTTTGAAATGGGCAAGCGAGACCAGAGAAGCGGCGCGAACTATCGCCGCACCGATAAACACCTCCTCGAAGTGCTTCAGGTTCACCTGCACCGCTACCTCGTCTCGTCCGTCGATGCCGTCGGCAATGATAAGGGGAGCGCCGACAACCGGGTAGGCAAATCCGTTCAGAATGGCCGTATTCAGGTGGTCCACCGCATTGCCGCGTGTGCCGGGGTAAAGTGTCCCCGAGTCGGTAATAAACGGCCTGGCGCCCGCCTCCAGAAGCGCATCCACGACGGGACGAACGAGCAGGGGCCGGATGAAGGCAGTGTTTCCTCTTTCACCGAAGTGGATCTTGACTGCCGTAAGTCCCTTTTCCCTGACGATTTTTTCCAACCCGGCTGCCTGCGCCAGGCGCTTGATTTTTGTCAACAGGCTATTTTCAAATCCCGCACGCAAACTTGTAAAATAAACGGGGGTCGCCATCACACTCCTCTTTTCTAGTAGTTTCCATCCGGACTCTTTGACGTCAAAAAAGCCCTTTTCCGCCCTTGGGCGGTGGGACCGCCACGCCGACTTGGCCACCCGCCTCTGGTCATTGACAGGTCAGAGATAGCGTCGAGATCGATCCTGCCTTTGCCGCCGCCGAAGGTTTGAGTGGCGATCCCGGCTGCGGCCCTGCCGCCCACCGCGCCTCAGCCCCCAACAGGCGCGAGCAAAACGGCAATGATCCCTGAGAGGAAAATTCCATCGAAGGTTCCAGCCCCGCCGATCGATGCCACGGGAGCACGCAGATATTTCAGTTCATCCAGGTGAAGAATGTCCGCTCCGATCAGTGTTCCCAATGTGCCTGCGACGTATGCCGTCGGAGCGGCAAAACGATAATCGAATATCATCGCCGCAACTGCGGCGGCCAGGGGTGGAATTAGCCATGGAACAGCGATTCCAACACCGGAGATCGGACGCGCGTTCTGATAAACGACGTAACTGACAGCGGCAAGAGCGAGGATCATTCGGATCGGATGGGGCGAGTTGATTAAAAGGTACAGCGAAAGAAGAGCAGGAATTATGGCGCCTCCTACGTTTACCGCCAGCACCATTTCATTTGGCCGTCCTGAACGTGGAGGATTGAAGCGCATTCCGAAAAAAGAGATGGTTTTCCAGTCGTCGACATCTTGTTCGAGCGGGATCCTGCGCAGGGGAATGTTGATCATGCTGCCTACAATGCACAGGAACAACAGCGTAAAAAGATACTCGGGCGGAATGCCGATTCTGCTGAACGCCCATGAAAAAAGACCGAATTGGATCAGCCCGAAAGCCACCAGAAGCAGAAATATGAATATGAACCCAAAAAAAATCAGAAAAGGTGGAAAAAACATCTGGCCATCCTCTCAGAAACGGCCCGGGGTTAGGTTCAGGAAGTGATTCCAGGCACAGGCCTCTACTCTTTATATGCGCCGGGCTGAATAAACGGCCCGAATTGGTGCCTGAGGTCCTGCAGCTTCTTTATGGTCGATCTCCATATACCGTAGTACTCTTCCGGGCAATCGGGCGCAATGCGTTTGTAGAAGCGGACGGCGCGCGATATTTTGGCTGTCCATGCATCGATCCGAAACTTGAAGAGTTCCTGGTAGAGTTCCTTTGAAAAGTCCTCCCCGAAGATTTCATGAAATAAAGATTTGAGGTCCTCATACTTCGGAATGAATCCAAGCGGGGTCCGGTATGCGTCAACTTCGTTGTAGATGCGCTGTTCGGCCCAATGCAGCCAGACTTTCTTGGCAAGTTTGTGAGTTAGAAAATGTCCGTTTTCATCTCTCAGAAAGTAATTGACCGCATAGATTCTCGGGACTTGCTTGATGCCCTCGACAAATTGAATATTGTTCCTGATATATTCGCCTATCGGGTAGCTGATGAAATCCAGGTTCGCCATCGGCTGAGGAGCGAGCACACCCTCTTGTCCGATGGTCGCCGAGGTTGTCTCGGATTCCAGAGTACATGCTTTCAGGATAATTCCGCTCTTCCAGTCCGCAGCTTCTTCTATGGGGACCGAAGTGTCGCTGTCCCTGCCCCCATAGATTATGCCCCTGACCAGTACGCCATTCCTGTCGTTGAAAGCCGGGTCGATGTTTTCGAGATATCCTAGCCTCAGCGTATAGCGGGCGTTACTGTGCGCAAAAGGAATCGGGTTGTCCTGCTCGTCTGTTTTATCCTCCCACCATTCCCCCGAAAAACTCCAGCCGCGTCTTGGATGATCTACCCCCATGCCCAACCAGTAGGGTTCATTGTCCGGACCTGTGAGCACGTTTGAAAAGATTATTTCGAGTCCCGGGGTCTGGAGGGTCTTGAAAATAAGCGGGTCATCCTGAGCATTTACGTCTTTTATGATCCCGAATATGCCGTTTTCGACATTAACGGCTCTAAACTCACCGTCTATATTGCGGAAGTAGGCAATGTCGTCCCCGATTATCTTTTCGCCGGGCAGCATCGCCGTCGCAGTCTTTCCGCAGGCTGAAGGAAAAGCGCCGCAAAAGCGAGTCGAACGGCCTTTTTTCTCATTCTGGACAGACATGACGAACATGTGCTCGCATAGCCAGCCCTCGGTCCCGGCGAGCTTGATTGACAGGCGCATGGCGTGTTTTTTCAACCCCACGCTGTTTCCGGCATACTGATTATTTGTGGAAAGAACTATGTAGTCCTCCATATCCTGGTAAATCCGCCGCTTGTCGAGGTCTAGGCAATTACCGTTCTCATCGAGACGACCCGCGCTGTGCACGAACCGGAAAAATTTGTCCTTGGACGCCATCTGACGGAAGTGCTCATATCCCCGTCGATAGAGCAGTTCCTCGGAATGACAAACATAGAAGGAATCGGTCATCTGAGCGCAAGCTATTGAAAATGGGCTGTGGGTCGGGCCTTCGCAGCTAAGTTTTATGACCGCCTGTTTGCCTTTCATTATGCCTTTGAGAATGTCCCGTACTTCTGCCAGACCCTCCTCCCTCTCCTTGGCGAGAAGCGCGCCCATCAGAGGAACAAGTTCCTTTCTCACCAGGTTCTTTGTGGCCCCGGGAGCTCGGCCCTGGTCATTAAAACCGTCGTAATGGATTGTTTGGCCCTCTTTTGACAGGGGTTTTTCCTCTTTGAGTTCCAGTGATTTTTTCCGAAGATATTCCGCATCTTCGTCACTATCGTCACACATGTAGACGGAATCGGGTTCGCAAAGCTCGGTGTACTCGCCCACGAACTCGAACAGTGTGAGGTTATCGAGTTCGGAGAGTTTTCGGTAACTCTCGGCGGACATTTTCTCTTTCAAGAGCGGCGCATAACGGCTATTGTCGACTGATGACATGTTTTAGCATTCCTTCTGGCTGATAGGTAGCGTTGAACCGGATGGGGAACCGGCTAGAGACTGCATCCGGATAAGGTGACTGAAACAGGTCTCAATATAAGTCCGCAAAGTCTTTAATGCTCTCGGTGCAAATACTTAAAACCGCATCCAGCAGAGTCGTAAAACAGGGCTGTTTAGAGGTGCCGATATCTGTTTGCGGGGCATCGCCGCCGCGGCAGATCCGAATTCCGGGGCACCCGGCGGTTTCGGCGGCCCTCATATCAGACTCACTGTCTCCAACGAAATACGTTTGGCCGGGGTCAATGCCGGCAAATCGGCAAGCGGTAAGTATCATGGCTGGTGCGGGTTTGCGGCACTCGCATTTCTCGTCCGGTCGGTGGGGGCAGTAAAAGGCCGCCGCAATACTCCCGCCGCATTCCTCAACCCGCCGAATGACTCCTTCATGGGTTTTCCAGAAATCGTCCCAGTGGATCAGACCCCGATTGACTCCGGACTGGTTGCTGATCAAAATGACGCCTATATCTTTACGATTGAGAAGCTTGAGCGCTTCGAGAGCGTCCTGATAAAAGCAAACTTCTTCGAGGCTCTTTATATAATCGGGCCGGTTTACATTCAATACGCCATCGCGGTCCAAAAGGAGGAACCGGCTATTTTTCGGTTGGGGAGAACTGAGCCATGCAAGCATTTCTACCGTTGCATCCCATCTGAATGAGAATATACTCAAACCGGGCATGTAAAAGGTGTATATTATAAACATGCCGGGGTTGAAAGTGGAAGCGATCATAATCTTTTTTCCCATATTTTACTTTTGACACGGAACAATGCTCCTGACAACCGATCTCGAAAAACTGCAAGATCAACTCGGGTACCGATTCCAGAACAGGGACCTTCTTTTCCGCGCGCTTGTCCATCGTTCCTATGCATACGAGAATCAAGACGTTGCGGCGGATAACGAAACACTCGAATTCCTTGGCGATTCGGTCCTTGGATTGGCAATAAGCCATCTGTTGCTCGATCTTTTTCCGGATTATGATGAAGGAGAGTTGTCACGGCTCCGGTCTTCTATCGTCAACGAGCGGGCGCTGGCGCAAATCGCGTCGAGCATCAATCTGGGAGATTTTCTTCTTTTGGGAAAAGGGGAGGAACTCTCGGGAGGGCGCCAGAAGTCTTCTCTTCTGGCCAACGGACTCGAAGCGCTGCTTGGGGCCGTGTACCTGGACGGTGGTCTGGATTCAGCGGTGCGGCTGGTTCAAAAGATGTTTCACAGCTATCTGGAACACAGGGAAGAGGACTATCCGCTCAAAGCCCTTGATAAAGACTTCAAAACTCAGCTCCAGGAGATCACGCAGGCGAAGCTGAAGCTTACCCCCATCTATTTTCTGGAGGCCGAAGAAGGGCCTGACCACGATAAGACTTTTTTCATGAGAGTTGCAATCGGGGATCGCGTGTTGGCGCACGGTTCGGGCAAGAGCAAGAAGGAAGCGCAACAGGAAGCCGCACGCAAGGCCATGGTTGAAATCGAAAAAGACACCGGACTGCTTCATTCAGATGTTTCCTAAGAAAACGATCTATCCCGTTTTCCTGCCACACGCAGGATGTCCGTTCCAGTGCATTTATTGCAATCAACAGGCGGTTGTCTCTCACGGCAGTCGGGAAAGCGGCATCCTCGAGTTTGTTGAGGCTGCTTTGAGAGAATACTCCAACCAGATCTGCAGGTCAGGCCGCTCCGGCGAGATTGCCTTCTTTGGCGGCACATTCAGCGCATTGCCCGTTGCGTTGATCGAATCTATCCTTGCCGCTGTCGCTGTTCCCTTAGGGCAAGGGATTTTTACCGGGATTCGTTTTTCAACCCGCCCGGATTGTCTTGGCCGCGAGGTTCTGGATCTGCTTTCAAGATACCCCATCCGCACGGTTGAACTCGGCGTTCAGAGCCTGTCGGATTCTGTCCTGCAAAAGAGCCGGAGGGGGTATTGCGTGAAATCGGTCTATGATGCGGCAAAACGGGTCAAAGATCAGGGATGGAAGCTCGGCATTCAACTTATGGCTGGATTGCCTGGAGACACTCAAGGCCTGTTTTTCGAGTCGATGCGCAAAGCGATCGGGATTGAGCCCGATTTTCTTCGCATCTATCCGACCCTTGTCCTTGAAGGGACTGATTTGGCTGACTCATTTAGAAACGGCATTTACACTCCTCTGAGTCTCGATGAAGCTATAACTTGGCTTGCACCTGCGTATGATTTGGCGCTCAGGGCCGGCATACCTGTAATCAGAATGGGCCTGCAACCCGACCCTGCCCTGGAAAAGCCCGGGGTCATCCTGGCCGGACCTTACCATCCGGCCTTCGGCTGCCTCGTGAGATGCCGCTGGTGGCGGGACCGCATGGATCGGCATTTTGCTTCATTCCCTCGACTCGGCGGGCGAGACATTGTTTTGCTGGTCTCGCCAAATCAGGTGGGCGACGTTACAGGACACGGAAAGTCAAACCTCCGGCACTGGAAAGCACGATGGGGCATAAGCACAAAGGTTGCCGGCGGGGTCGGCCTGACGGGGATTGAGATGGTTGTCGAACATAACTGTTAGCCTAGTTTCCATCCGGCAAGTGCCCTTTTCCACCCTGGCTGTGTCAATCTTCGGGTTTTCTTGTGCGGCGTACCTATGTACGCCTCCGCGCAAACCCTTGATTTCCTTGCCATGGCGAAAAATGCCTTCTTTCCGAATTGGAAACTGTTAGTATCTCATCCGGGGTTTTCCGGATGGATACTAGCCTAAACTGCTGACAGAGTTGGACACCAACCGATAATATAGAGGAGGCTTTCTGTGGCGCCCACTGTTGAAAAAAAAGAGTTCAAATCCGGTTACATTGCAATCGTAGGGGCGCCGAACGTCGGAAAGTCGACTCTACTCAATCAACTGCTGAAGCAAAAAATTTCCATAACAGCGCCCAAGCCCCAGACGACCAGGAACCGGATTCCCGGAATACTTACTGGAGACGGCTACCAGATCGTCTTTGTGGATACCCCCGGAATACATAAAGCGCGGGATGAGTTCAACCGGGGGTTGGTGGAAACAGCACTTTCCATGCTGAGCGAAAGCGACGCTGTGCTGTTCATGGTAGAGCCCGAGTCATATGGGCCTACAAATGAGTACATACTGGGCAACCTTCGCAGGATTAATACGCCTGCAATACTCGTGATAAACAAGGTCGATACGCTGAGAAATAAAGGCGAATTGCTGCCACTGATCCAGGCTTATGGGGAGCGGTTTGATTTTAAGGCTGTAATTCCAATTTCCGCCCTGAAAGGGGAGGGGACACAGGACATCCTGGCGGAGGTCCTTGCGCTTTTACCTGAAGGGCCGCAATATTTCCCCGGAGATTACATCACCGACCAGCCTGAGCGCTTTATTGTCGCAGAGCTGATTCGAGAGAAGATTTTTCACCTCGCTCACCAGGAGATTCCATACGCGGTCGCTGTGATTATCGAAAAATTCAGCGAAATACCCGAAAAGGACCTCATAGAAATAGAGGCGACAATCAATGTGGAGCGTGAGTCTCAGAAATCCATAATAATAGGGAAGGGCGGGCTGATGCTCAAGGAGATCGGGAAACAGGCCCGAAGGGAAATAGAGACATTTCTGGGATGCCACATATTCCTGGGTCTTTTTGTGCGCGTTCAGAAAAACTGGAGAAAAGACCCGAAAGCCCTGCTTGAATTCGGATACCGCCAGAGCCGCTGAGCCAATCTTACATACCCGTAAAATAACTCTGCTCCGGATGTATTATCACTCTTCTGTTTGGTTCCCTGCCGATGCTCTGCGAACTCAACCCGCTTTGTTCGGCCAGCAAATGCTGCAGCCTGCGCACACGGGCGTTCCGGGGCAAGAGTTCAACGGGGCTGGCGTATAGGCGAATCGCTTCAACGGCCGCCTGAGCCTCTGAGATTGCCTCCGCCTCATCTTCGTTCATAACATCCGGAGGCAGAGAAGGGAAAAGCGAGCGCAGGAAATTCTCCATCTGGGTCGTAGTGTTGCTCTTCAGAACATATCTGGGCGTTCCCCGCGCTTCGGCTTCGCGGATACTTCCCGGTTGCCGCTTCTCCTGGGATTTCAGGGTGACGATGAGGTCGGCCCTGTTGATATCGGAAGCAATTACCGCAGGCACCCGGAGTTTTTCGATTACACGTTCGAGCCTTATCCTGCTAACTCCATAGGAGAATATTCTGATATTTTTAAGCCTCTGCCGCCTGCGCGTGGGTTTGAGAACGGATCCAGCCTCAAAGGCCGCAGCGGCAGTCTTTCCGGCTGCCGGTTTGTGTACTTCGATCGATTCTCTCCGGCTGACCTTCACCAGACCGCCTTCAGTCCTGGTCCGGATCTCGGGGGACAGTGGAACCCCCCTCAGAAATCGGTCCACCACCTCGGCCACGTTATCGTAGACGGCCAATCTGCCGCGCTCCTGGATCTCGATCATCACGTTGAAAGTTGGAGGCGCCTTGCGCTCGAGCACCGTCTTTTGAGTTCTGCGCCTCCGGGCCTCTTCATCCGAGAGGGTAACAGCCTGTATCCCGCCAACAAGGTCCATCAAGGTCGGATTTTGAAGAAGATTTTCGAGAGTCCTGCCATGTGCGGTGGCGATGAGTTGAACGCCACGTTCGGCAATCGTTCGCGCAGCAGTTGCTTCGGCCTCGGTGCCGATTTCGTCAATTACTATAACCTCCGGCATGTGATTCTCGACGGCCTCGATCATAACCGCATGCTGCTTATGTGGCGAAGGCACCTGCATGCGGCGCGCACGGCCGATCCCGGGGTGCGGAATATCACCGTCTCCGCCGATTTCATTGGAGGTATCCACAATGATTACCCTTTTGCCCAGATCGTCAGCCAAAACGCGCGCCGCCTCCCTGAGAAGGGTCGTCTTCCCCACGCCGGGCGGCCCCACCAGCAGCAGCGATTTGCCTTCCTCAACCACGTCCCGAACGATGTCCACGGTGCCGAAGACCGCCCTTCCAATGCGGCACGTCAGGCCGATGATCGACCCGGTTCTGCTCCTCATCGCGGATATCCTGTGCAGGGTGCGCTCGATTCCCGCCCGGTTGTCTTCGGAGAATTTTCCGATATGGGAAGCAACATAGGTTATATCGTCGCGCGTAACCTGCTCATTCGAGAGATATTCGATCATATTGTCGAAGCGGGCTTCGGGGTTTCTCCCAAGGTCGAGTACGATTTCAATAAGAGGAGGTAAGTCCCGCCTGGACTCAACCCTTTCGCGAATGTGCGGAGGAAGCACCTCTAGCAGCAATTGGAGATCGTCAGTCGAATTTGCAACGTGATTCAATGGTTTTTCTCCAATATCTTCGTTGGGAAATGCGGGAAACCACCGATGTTACGAATATCCCATCCGCAGTTTAAATCTTTATGATGCGCCTGTCTCGATAACCAAAACTGCCGATCCCTCCAACGTGTCCCTTTTGAGGCTTAGCAGCGCCTGGTTCGCTTCGCGCAGCGCAAAAACCCGGACCTCGGGCCTGATGGGGATTTCGGAGGCAATCCGAAGAAGTTCCATGCCGTCGTTGCGAGTATTAGCCGTTACGCTGTGGATGTTTTTTTCATAGAAAAGATGATTTTCGTAATCCATCTGCGGTACGGTGGACATATAGATGCCCGCAAGGGCCAAAGTACCGCCTTTTTTTAAATGCTCCAGGGCTTTGGGGACCAGTTCCCCTGCCGGTGCAAAAATGATCGCGCTGTCCGCCAAGGCCGGTATCTCTTCGGGGTTTTCACCCACCCATTCTGCGCCCAGCCTTGCTGCCAGCCCTCTATGTTTCTTTCCCCGCGTGCATACGTAAACTTTGCAGCCCATATGCAAAGCGACCTGAATCACGATATGGGCCGACGACCCGAACCCATATATTGCCAGGCTTTCGCCGCTACGCAGGCCGCTGCGCTTCAGACTGCGGTATCCAATTATGCCTGCGCACAGCAGAGGCGGAGCCTGTTGGTCTGAAAAGACATCCGGGATCGGATATGCGAATTCCTCATTTACAACAGCAAACTCCGCATATCCGCCGTGTTCATGATAGCCGGTAAACCGAGCGCTTTCGCACAGGTTCTCCCGGCCCGCCCGGCAGTAAACGCATTGCCCACAGGTATGGCGCAGCCATGCTATGCCGATTCTTTGGCCGAGCGCAAATCGCTTTGATCCCGCCCCGAGCTGATCGACTATTCCCACGATCTGATGTCCGGGGATGAGTGGATGCCCAAGGAAAGGCAGCTCACATTCGATAACGTGAAGGTCCGTGCGGCAGACGCCGCAGCTCCTTACCCGGACCCTGACTTCCCCCGGGCCGGGGGAAGGATCGGGAAGCTCCATCCACTTAAGAGGGGCTGATTCTACAGGCGCGCATTGTTCAAGCACCATCGCTTTCATGATCTCCCCCTACTGCAAGGAAATTTATTGCTGGTTGATTTGTTGGCACAAATTCTTCATAATTGCCCGACCGTAGGAACGTAAGGGAGTTTCATTGTCCAACCAAAACAATACCAAAAGAACGCGGACTCACAAAGCGCCATTTCTTATTCGGCTGGCGGCATGGGGGACCGCAGTCCTGCTTTTTCTGGCATTCTCAGCGATTATCGCGCTGCACGTACCTGCTATCCAGAAAGAAATCATACTCAGAGGTGTCACGCGGATAGAAGCCGCAACTAATTTGAGGGTGCAAATCCGCTCCTATCAGTGGTGGCCCTTTTCAGGCATATATTTGACCGATGTCAAGATCGAGTCCGCAGGAGAGCAGATACTCGACTGCGACAAGGTTCGCCTCAAATACAAGTTCTCAACGCGGCGGCCTTACATCATTGTTGAAGAAGTCTACCTGGAAAAGCCGTTTCTACAACTCGAAAGAAGCCCCGACGGCAAATGGATGGTCCCGGCCCCGCCTGAAGGAATAGGGCACAGAAGGCAAATTGCGGCCGGCGGTGAGCCATCTGAGCCGTTATGGGCTTCAATTCAACTTCCCAGGGTTCAGATTGTTTCGGGCACCGTTGAAGCCCGGCAGCAGGGAAATACTATTCTTTCCATTAAAGATATTTCCGGGGCAGTTCATCTCAGGGCAGTACAGGGAGCAGAAGGCCCCAAGATTCAGATTAATTTCGAAAATCTTCATGCCCGGGCACAACAGATCGGCGAATCCGAAGCATGGGGTATTGATGGGACATAACGGCCGGCCTCGATGTCGTATGCGGAAGGGATGTGAAGGGAAAAGAGGGTAACGAAGTCCAGGGTGAGTATAGAGAGGATTGAGGAGTGTCGCTCTGCACACAGGTTAGTGCGGCGGAGCAGACTGGGGTTGACATCTTCTCGAGGCATGATTTCGGTAAGTAAATGATTGGGAAAAAGGAGTTCTGCTATGAAAATGCATGAGGTACGCGTCATCGCAAAAAATTTGGGAATAAATTCTTTCGGCTTGAGCAAGGCTGAACTTATAAAGGAGATTCAACGAAAGCAGGGCAATTTCGATTGCTACGGGAGCGCTGGGGACTATTGCGATCAGCTCGAATGCCTTTTTCGCTCATCCTGCCTCTCTGAAAAAAATTAAAAAAGGCAGGGCGGCAGCTTAGGAATCTTTTTGATATGCCTGATACCGGCTATGCCGTTTTCTTGCAGATCCAGAACAGCAAGAAACCGAACCAGATAATAAGCGTTATCATGAGCGACGCGGATGCTCATTTCGAGACTCGGGGCCTGAGTGGGCTTTTCGACCTGGACGAGATATGGATAGGGCGGAACGAATTCCTCGTGTCCATGGAGGAATACGCAATATTGTTGTCCTATTTGCTCGAGACCATGTCGGAAGCACAGGACCTTAATCTTCCTTACAGCTACCTGGAGGATTTCGAATATAAAGGCCAGCGATATTCGCTCATCAGGCAAGACGGCCACAGGGTCCTTAAAAAGAAAGACCAGCTCTGACGTTAGCATTTACAGCAGAGATCGCAGAAAAAATCACGGATTCAGGAATAAAACCAATTCAGGGATTCCGAAGAATTAATACCTCAATTCCTCAAACCGGCAATTCTTTAATCCGTCAATCTCCTAAAGGTTCTTATTCCGTTCTTGTTTCCTCAAGCGGGGCGAATCCTCTGCGAACCGTGTTTTCCACTATGTTTCGGGCAATCATGAAGTGCTGAAGATAGTCCGGGCCACCAGCCTTGTATCCAAGACCGGACATCTTAAACCCGCCGAACGGATGGCGTCCCACAACGGCGCCGGTGCACCCCCTGTTTATATAGAGGTTCCCGGTCCTGAAACTCTCCCTCGCCTTGCGGATATTTGCCGGGCTTCTGGAAACCACGCCACCGGTCAACGCGTATTGTGTCCCGTTTGCCACGCAAAGCGCTTCATCAAAGTCCTTTACTTTTATTACGGCAAGAACAGGCCCGAAAATCTCCTCCCGGGCCAGTCGGCTTTCGGGGTCCACGTCAGTGAAAATTGACAGGGGGACGAAATAGCCGTTTTCCAGTTGAATTTTGCGTTCAAACAGCGGGAATCCGGCTTCTTTACCGATCTCGATGTACCTCAGCACCTTGTCGCGGGCGGCCGGTTCTATGACCGCCCCCATGAAATTCTGCGGCAATTCGACAGGTCCGATGTTGACGCTTTGCGCCGCTGCTTTCAACCTCTCGACAAAGCGGTCGTAAATGCCCTCGATAACTATCAGCCGGGAGCACGCAGAGCATTTCTGCCCCTGGTATCCGAAAGCCGACTGAAGCACGTAAATGACGGCCTCGTCCAAATCGGCGTCCGAATCAACGATAATGGCGTTCTTGCCGCCCATCTCGGCGATGACATTTTTGATTACAGAAGATCCCTCCTGGATTTCGTGAGCCTTTGCAAGAATGTGAAGGCCAACGTCCCGGCTGCCCGTAAATGCGACCATAGCCACGTCGGGATGTCCTGTCAGCGCGTCTCCCATCGTGCCGCCGGGGCCGGGAACAAAATTAAAAACCCCCGCAGGCAACCCCGCCTCTTCGAAAATGCCGTTCAGCATATACCCCGTGACCGGTGACTGAGATGCGGGTTTATAGACTACAGTATTGCCGGTAACCATGGCTGCAGAACTCATCCCGGCAGAAATGGCCATCGGGAAGTTCCATGGGGCGATAACCACCGCCACTCCGCGCGGTTCATACAGAAGATGGCTCGTTTCACCCAACACGTGTCCCATCGTAATGTGACGGCTGTACCGCAGCATCTCGCGGCCGTAGTATTCCAGGTAATCGATTGCTTCGCAAACGTCCGCATCCGATTCGCTCCACGATTTGCCGGCCTCAAAAACCTGAAGCGCCGCGAGGTCGTAGCGCTTGAGCCGGGCAAAAGCCGCTGCTTTGAAAAGATATTGCGCTCTTTTTCCCGCCGAGGTGTCCCGCCACAACGGGAAAGCGGACTTTGCGGCCGCTATTGCCGATTCGGCTTCTTTGACGCCAGCCGCAGAGATAATTCCTACTGTTTCATCGGCGCGATCAGGGTTCAATGAGGCAAACCGTGATGCGGTTTGAATCTTCTTGCCGCCCACTTGTAATGGAACATGTATGGGAAAGTTGTCCCGCACTCTCTTTAAGGCGTCGGCGAATCGAGCGCGATGCTCTGCGCGTGACCAGTCGAAAACGGGCTCTATCCTGTAAGGGCCGATGCCGCTTTGTTCGACGGTTTTTTGCGGTTCTTCCGCCATTTTTTTTAATTTTTCAGCCGGGTTTCTCAATAGGTCTTCCCTGGGCAGTTTTTGCGAAAAGGCCTGCAGCAGAAAGGATTCGTTGGCCGTGTTCTCGAGCAGCCTTCTGACCAGGTAGGACATCCCCTGCAACATCTCGCCTACGGGGCAGTAAACGCGAACGTGCAGACCAGCTTTGTGAAGAGCATTTCGAACCTGCTCACCCATCCCGTAGAGAACCTGAAATTCGAGATCTTCTTCGGTTGCGCCGACTTCTTTGGCCGTTTCGACAACCGCCGCTATCGACCGGACGTTATGAGAGGCACACGCGAGCTTAATGCGGCCCCTGTTTTTAAGAATGATCCCGGCCAGGCGCTCGAAATTTGCGTCTGTTTCAGATTTGTCTGTAAACACCGGTGAAGGCCAGTTCTTCTGGCTCGCAACGATGAGTTCCTGGTCCCAATAAGCACCCTTCACCAGGCGGATGGTAAAATGAATGCCGCCCCGGGCAGCCCAGTCAATCAGTTGCTCGATGTCTTTTTCGCTTTCTCGCAAATAAGCCTGGATGACAATCCCGGTATGCGGGTAATTGCTGAACTCGGTTTCTTCCATAAGACTTCGGTAAAGCGCAAGCGTCAGGTCCTTTATCCCATGGTGTTCCATATCGAGGTTGACAAAGGCGCCGGCTTCCATTGCCCTGCGCAGGATCGGGCGCAAACGTTCCTTTGATTTTTCGATGGAGTGGTCGAAAGCGCAGGGGTTCATCTGTGAGTACATGGCAGTGGCTTTGATCGACACATTCACCCCTGGAGAATGACCCCAATCGAGCTCACCCGGCTCTGCGCCAAGGGGGGGCCATTTGCGCCGGGCTGCGTTAAGGGAGTCGAACAACTCAAGATAGCGCTCCAGGTACACCCGGGCTTCATTTTCGGATACGACCGCTTCGCCCAGAAGATCTATCGAGAACGCCAGGCCCCGGGAGCGGAGTTTTTCAAGCACCGGCAGGCCGTCTTCCGGCGAACTCCCCGCAATGAACTGCCTCGCCACCCTCCCGATGTTTCTTGCGATTGCCCTGGCAATAATCCTGGAAGTCATCCACGAGGGGGCAACGTATTTGATTCCCCAGTTGACCGCAGAGGGGAAGTTCAGGGCCGGATCCAAAAAATATTGCTGTATGTGATCGATTACCGAGTCGGCATCCTTCAGGTAGGGAAACACATCGATGAAACGAAACATCTGCACTTTAAAGGCCTCGTTGTGCATGCACCACTCGAAAAGCTTGCCTACCCAGTATTGCCTGCTGAAAATGGACCACGCTCCTTCCTCCATAAGATCGTAGAGGCGGTATCCCGTTTCGCGAATCCTGCTTTCGATATCTGAACTCGTGGGCAAACTCATTTAATCTCTCTTTTATGCCTCTCTTTTCGTCCCTGTTTTTTCCACCCTTCCTTTGCGTCCTTCTTTGCGCCTTTTTTAGCTGATTTCCCGGCGCCCAACGCTTCAAGATGGTGGGTCTGAACGATGAACGAGCCGGGGGCGACAGGGTGGGGGGGCTGCACCTCCGGCTTGCGGGCGGACGTTTGAGTGAGTCTTTCCGCCAAGTCCTGGCGGATTTGTGGAAAGAGGATAAATTCTCGGGGGACCGATTCGACAAGGTATAAATGCAGCCCGGCGGTAAGGAACGACAAGCCGCTTTGATAAGCTTCCCGAGCCAGTATTTCAATCAGGATCGGGGTTTCTTCCTCTCTTCGGGCGATCCGCAACGCAAGTTCTCGCTCACCGCAAACCGGCACAAACCGGCGCCGGGAGCTTATTAGACCAGTTTCTTGGGTATAAACCAAAGTTTTGGGTTTTAAGCCGAAATAGAGCCTCTTGGGTAAATCAGAGGCAACCGGATAGACCGGCGGGGCAAAATCAGGTCGAAGACGCAACAGGTTACCGTCGAGTGCGAACGGAAGCTCGATTCCAAGCAGCGTGAGCTCCTGGATGGTGGATTGACGCACAAAGCGCAGGGAAAAATCTTGCTGCAGGGCCCAGTAGAATTCCTTCCAGGGCATGGTGCCGTCAGGGTCCCAGAAGAGCCCGTATTCGCCGGGCGAGTGCGTGATAATGTAGCCGAGGGTTTTGGCGAGAGTTTTGGGTTGATGCTTCAGCATGTTTGAGGCTCTGAGTTCTAAAGTGTGGAGTTTAGATTATAAGGTATCCGATGAATTGTTCAATCGAGAACTGGGTACTCGAGTGCCGGGGTTGGCGGGATGCACGGCAATCGAGGGCCTTGGGGAGTGTGGGCTGCCATTAGTTTACATAATATATATTATCAGACATTGCATCCCGGGGCATTCTTTTTCGGCTTGACTTGAAGCCGCCCTTCCAATATCTTATTTGAGCTTTTTTATGCGGGAATAACTCAGTGGTAGAGTGCAACCTTGCCAAGGTTGAAGTCGCGGGTTCAAATCCCGTTTCCCGCTCTCCATGGCAGATTAAGGGTGGTTCCGAAACCACCCCTTTTTTTTGTGGACTTCCAACCACTTCTGCCTATATTTGTAAATCATGAACCAAAGCGCGCTCGTTCAGCAATTCCATGCCAACAAAAGAAAAAGCTGCCAAACCCAGCTTGATGAGTTTTATTCCTTGTTCGCCTCCAAGGATTCCGTTCTGGTTACAATAGATCCCGACCCGGACGCCATCGCTTCGGCCCTTGCCGTTAAAAGGCTGCTCTGGCATAAAGTGGCATCGACTTCGATAGGGATTATCAGGCCCATAAGAAGGTTGAACAACCTGGCAATGGTCAGGCTGCTCCGCGTTCCTTTGTTTCTGTTAAAGACGCCCGACACCCACAAGTCAGACAAGGTGGTCTTAGTCGACGGCCAGCCATGTCACAATAATTCCTTCAGTTCTTTTCATTATACGGCAGTGATCGACCATCATCCGCAAACTGAGACGATGAACGCCGGCTTCACTGACGTGCGCCCGGAGTACGGGTCCACCTCCACGATAATGACACAATATCTCAGGGCCGCAAAGATCAAACCGTCTCAAGCCATTGCAACCGCTCTTCTCTATGGAATAAAAACAGATACCCGCAACTTTGAACGCCATACGTTAATCGAAGACATCGAGGCTTTCAGGTACCTCTTCGAATATGCAGACCATAACATTTTAGGAAGAATCGACATTTCAGACCTTTCGCTTAGTGACACCAAGATTTTCCACAAGGCTTTCGAAAGAAAACATGTAGTGAAGGACCGGATTTTTATATACCTTGACCAGGTGCCCTCTTCAGACATTTTGGTCGAGGTCGCCGAATTCATGCTCAAAATTCGCGACATCTCCTGGAGCATTGTGTCGGGTATCTATCAAGACAGCCTCATAATAGTTGTTCGAAACAACGGACATCGCAAGGACGCCGGTAAGCTGATCAGGCGCACGTTCGCATCCTTGGGATGTGCAGGCGGTCATCAGGCGATGGCCCGTGCAGAGATTCCGCTTAACCGCCTGTCTGAGGTAGTTGGGACTTTAACATCCAACTCGATAGAACGGTTTGTTCGGCGCAGCCTCTCTCCTTTTAGGAAGTATTAGCTAATCACGTGTATACCATTGATATAAATAATAATACTGACTATGAGCCAATGATCCGGGGAGGTCCGCCTCCGCTCAAGATGGTGGATATTTATACGGATGGCGCTTGTGCGGGCAACCCCGGGCCAGGCGGATGGGCCGCTATCTTACGCTATAAGGGATCTGAGAGGGAGATTTCCGGCTTTGAAAGCCAGACTACCAACAACAGAATGGAAATGAAGGCGGTAATCGAGGCCCTCGGGATGCTGAAAGAAGCTTGCCGGGTGAGAGTCCATGCCGACTCTCAATATCTGCGCAACGGGATTACCGTCTGGATACATGAATGGAAACGCAATGGTTGGAGGACCAAAGGCAGGCAGCCGGTTAAAAACCGTGAGCTTTGGGAGGCTCTCGACGATCTGGCGCAAAAGCACCGGATCGAATGGGTTTGGGTAAAGGGACACGCGGGCCATCCTGAAAACGAGCGTTGCGACGAGCTTGCCCGGCAGGAGATCGTCAAGAACGCAAAGGGTCTGGGTTCGGGAAGGGATAATCAGTGATGAGCGGGACTCTGGTCTATATACCTTCGGTTTCCCGGAATAACGATGGCTCCACCATACCCACCACAGAGCAGTCGCCAAATATGAAATCCCGACAAGATAGTAAATGTCGATTGCCTGCTTTTCGATTCCAAGAAAGAGTAGCCAACCACCCACACATGATGGCATCACGGAACAGCACATTCCGATGACACAAAGACCCTGTGCAGGAGTTGTTCCGCGTCTTGATCCCCTCGCAGTCAACGACTTCAGCACTTGACCTCCAAACAGGTAAGGGACAATCACAGGCATCATGCACAACAACAGCAAAAGAGTTGGTATCCAGGATCCGCCAAAAATCCCGTATACTGATTGTCCAGTCCAGGATGCATATTGGAGGACGACAACAGGGCAGAAAAGGATCAGGAATATCATAAGTCGAATCAATACACCGCCTTCCAGCCTTCCCCGCAAAAGACTGCGCCCAAAAGAAAAAGAGAGACAGATCAGCCAAAGTATTCTTACATGATCTATCCAGGTTCTGCGGGCTATTATCGCCGCTGCTGGGACAGCGCATGTTAATATATACAACAACAAAAGAATCCCTGTGTAAGCTAGACAAGCCCATCCCAGTATCTTCCTTGTCTTTTCCGTCACAACATATAACCCCTCTCAGCGCTTTCTCTTTTGTTCACTATTCACTATTCACTTTTCACTATTCACCGTTCCTCTGCTACCCTTGACGGCCTTCGATAATTTTTTTCAAATCGGGTTTGGAAACCTTTCCCATGGCATTTCTTGGCAACTCCTGAAACTCCAGCGCATCTTTGGGAACCTTGTAAGGAGCGAGCCGTTCCTTCCCCCAGGCTCTTAGTGCATCGGGATTCAAGCTCGCCCCTTCCCGCATCACCAGGGCGGCGACAACCCTCTCTCCCCAGACCGGGTCCGGTATTCCCACCACCGCGCATTCCTTGATGTCCGAGTGGGTAAGGAGGGTTTCTTCGATTTCCAGGGCTGAGACCTTGTAACCACCAGTCTTGATGATGTCCACGCTGCTGCGTCCGAGAATGCGATAGATCCCGTTCTGCTGTACGGCTACGTCGCCGGTTAAGAACCAACCATCCCGGAAAGCTTTCCTTGTTTCCTCCGGTCTGTTCCAGTATTCCACAAAGACCGTCTTGCCTCTCACCACGATCTCTCCCGGAGTTCCAGGTTCTGCCGGCGCCCCTGTTTCATCAGTTAACCTCGCTTCCACCCCTGGCAAGGGGGTCCCGACGCATCCGGGAAACCGTTTCCCATGAAGCGGGTTGGAAAGACACATGCCGATCTCAGTCATCCCGTATCTCTCCAGGAGGGTATGTCCGGAAATCTCCTTCCACCTCTCCAAGGTAGAGACCGGCAGGGCCGCTGAACCGGACACCATGAGCCGCATCCGGCTGCAGCCACGGGACATTCGTTCCCGTTCGGCAGGAGAAGCCTTCTCCCAGGCGTCTATAAGCCTTACGTAGATGGTGGGGACTGCCATAAAGAGGGTCAGACCGCCTTGGGCGATACAGTCCCAGACTTTCTGGGCTTCGAATGCGGGAAAGATCTCGCACACTGCCCCCACCCAGAGGGCGCAGGCGATGACGTTTACAATCCCGTGGATATGATGCAGCGGCAAAACTTCCAAAATCCGATCCTCTCCGGTCCATCCCCAAGCCTCAACCAGACTGGTAATCTGAGCGGCAATGTTTTCATGGGTGGTTACCACTCCTTTGGGCTTGCCCGTGGTGCCACTGGTGTAGAGGATCATGGCCCGCTGCGACTGCGCCACCGACGGCAGAGGACCCGCCGCATGGTCCAGCGCCTTGCTGCTGGATGCGAATCTAAGGTTGCGCTTCTCGGCCAGCGGATTGATCCGATTGACAAAATCCGGATGCGCCACCACCGCCACGGGGGTGGTGTCATCAAGAACGTATTCCAATTCCGGCTGAGGGTGGAACAGTGACAATGGGACGGCAATCCCCCCGGCTCGCCAGATACCCCACTGCAAGGCCACATACTGGAACCCCGGAGGGGCCAAAAAAGCCACTGGCCTTTGTTTTAAATCTACGGAACCGTCCAGGAGAAAGGACGCGACCTTGCCCGACGCGTCCACAAGTTGTCCGTACGTAAAACTGCCTTCCGGCGCAATGATTGCCGTTCGCTCGCCATACTGTTCGGCTCGTCGCGTGAGAAGTATGGACATGGCTGGCCCTCCCGGGAAATTTGTTCGAATCTCTTTTTTTGGCGGTCTGCTACCCGGAGCCGCCCTTAATAGTGCCGTAACCGCAATTACTTCGCCGGCCGGTTCTCCCCTGTCGCCACCACCGGCTTGGGCGGTTTCAGGGCCAGGCAACCCAGGGAAGCGGCCATGGCCACGCCCGCCAGAACATAAAAGCCGCTCACAAAGGTGCCGGTTACATCCACCAGCCGGCCGATGATAGGCGGCAATATCATCACGCCGGCCGCTCCCCAGGTGTTGACAAATCCCATGGCTACGCCGGGCGTGGCCGGACAATTGTCCCGGGCGCCGTTAAAAATACCGGCAAAGGGCAAGCCGGCCATAATGCCGGTAAAGATTATGGCCAGGGTGGCCATGCCCATCGTGGTTGATAGACCCATCCAGGCAAACCCCAGAGCCAGGCCGGCACAGGCCAGCACCAGGAGTGGTTTGGTAGAAAGAAGCTTGTGCCCCAGGATTAAACCACCCAGGGGCCGAGAGATAATCCCCAGTAACAACACGGTGGAGCCCACCATGCCGGCACTCTTGGGATCGAGGTGGATGCTCTTGATCAACAGCGTGTTGACCCATACCCCTGCGGCAATGATAACCCCAAAGCTGCCCAGTTGCGCCCCTGACAGCAACCAGATATTGGGGTTGGCGAGGACATTGGTCCAGTTGATCTTGGGACTGGCAGCATGAATGGGAGTATCGGGAGCAATGACATGCCACAGCACCGCCAACACTCCCGCCATGCTGCCGGTGACGAAGAAAACGCCATGCCAGCCCACCGCAGCCAGGAGTTGGGGCACACCGTATATGACGAACCCGGATCCCAGGAGAATGGAACCCCCATAAACTCCTTGGGCAAGCTGGATTTCTTTGCCGGCAAAAAATGTGGGGACATAGCGGGCTCCGGCGATAAACGCTGCACCTGTGCCTATGCCGATGATGAACTTCAAGGCGATGATTTGATAATAAGAGCTGGCAAGGCCGATGAGGCAGTTACCCACTGTGATGATTACCAGTGACCACAGGGCTACTCTTTTAGCACCCAGTTTGTCGGCCAGCGCTCCACCGGGTATCTGCAAGGCGCCATGCGTGAGAAAGATGGCGGTGGTCAGAAACCCCGCCAGTGCCAGGGTGATATTCAGGTCTTTGACCAGTGTCGGCACCAAGGGGCCATGGTTGGTATAGTTAGCGGAAAAAACAAACCCCAGGGCCGTAACAAATCCCAGTGCCTTCCATCTCTGTGCCCAGAATACTTCCATATCCATTTTTTGCCTTATTTTGAGATAAGAAAAAGCTGATAGGTCCCTGAATTTTTATTTAATAATGAGTAATAAAGCCATCCGGCAGTGCAGAAGACCTCACACGCGAAGGATAAAAATGGCCGCAATGAGGGTCACCAGAGGTCCTGTCGAGTATGTGGATGAGGATATACTTTTGATCGGAATAAGGCATCGAGTTGTGCGCTATGCATCCGAGCTGCACTTCGGGATCGGATTCCGCTCGAAAAACTTCCGGAACGCCCGAAAAACCTTAAGATTTTCCAATCGAATATGCAAGTGATATGTTATTCAGGAAACATCCCCATCACTGGATCGCGCTGACAGTACGCCAGGGATCGTGCCAAGGTCTATCGCGCGAGGTGGGCCCGCAGTTAAATTCCAGCCGGCCCGCTCAGTACATAACGACAGGCCCTTCCCTTCCCCGTCCTGAGGAGTCTGCCCGAGTCTACCAGTTCGCTCAGTTCGCGCAAGGCCTGGCGCTCGGAAATCTCGGCAAGTTGTGAGTAATACTTATTAGTAATGAACCCGTGTGTTTTTATGAATTCGATTGCACGCATCTGCCGTACCTTAAAGCCCGAATCGCTTAGACGGTCACCGGCGTTGAGCCCTGGAAGGGGCAAAATGCCCATAGCAGGGATTTTCCTGTCTTCGGTGGTGGTTGCAGGCGCCTCCGCACGAGGCTCTCTTACTTCGGGGGGCAGGTCCTTGACCAAAATTTCATGTCTGTCCGAAAGAATAATCGCTCTCTCGATAACGTTTTCCAACTCCCGTACGTTGCCGGGCCAGTGATAATCGAGAATGCGTTCCATGGCGGCCGAAGAGATGGAGATCATCTCCTGATGGTTATCCTTTGCGTACTTGGCAAGGAAGTGATTTACAAGCAGAGGCAGATCGTCGGTCCGCTGGCGTAACAACGGCAGATAAACATGGACCACGTTCAGGCGGTAATAAAGATCGCTGCGGAACCGCCCCATTGAGGCTTCCTCCTTGAGATTTCGATTAGAGGCGGCCACTACGCGGACATCGACCTTGAGGGTGTGGCTGCCCCCTACCCTTTCGAACTCCATTTCCTGAAGAATTCGAAGCAGTTTAACCTGGAGCGGAGCAGACATCTCGCTGATTTCGTCCAGAAATAGAGTCCCCTCATGAGCGAGCTCGAACCTGCCCTTCCGCTGGCTGATAGCGCCGCTGAACGCGCCCTTTTCATGCCCGAAAAGCTCGCTCTCAAGCAGTGTTTCAGGCAAGGCCCCGCAATTTACTGAAATGAATGGATGGTCTTTTCGCGGACTGTTGTAGTGTATTGCCCTGGCAATCAACTCCTTACCGGTACCCGAGTCACCCGTGATCAGAACGGTTGCCTTGGTCGGCGCCACTTTTTCAATCAGCTCGAATATGCGCTGCATCTGCGCGCTTTTGCCAATTATGTTTCCGAAGTGATACTTACCTTGCAACTCGCGGGCCATCTGCCGATTCTGCCTGATCAGCTTATAATGACTGATCGCCTTGCCGATGGTGAGTTTTAATTCCTCGTTCTTGAAGGGCTTTAAGATATAGTCGAAAGCTCCCTTTCGCATAGCTTGGACAGCCTTTTCTACGCTGCCAAAGGCGGTCATCATAATGACCGGAAGATCGGGCTGCCGCAGTTGAATGCGTCCCATAAAGTCCATGCCGTCCATTCCGGGCATTTTCATATCCGTTATGACCACGTCGAGCTCGTTTTCCTCGATGCATTCAAGCCCACGCAGGGCGCCTTCGGCGGTGATCACCTGATAGCCTTCTTCTGAAAGCAGCGCCTCCAGAACGAGCAGGTAATTTCTTTCGTCATCTACTATGAGAACTGTATTCATTCTATTCCGCAGCTTCCCCTTCGGCCTCAAATTCCGGTTGCGTAAGCGGGAGACGTATGATGAAGGTGGCGCCCTGCCCGTCGCGGCTAACCACTTCAATTTCGCCGCTGTGATTATCGATAATGGTCTGAACTATGGCGAGCCCCAGTCCGGTTCCTTTTTCGCGCGTTGTGAAAAAGGGATTGAAAATCTTTTTCATCGTCTCTTTGGGAATACCCGTCCCGGTATCCTGGACCTGGATTTCCACAAAAGAGGCGCCATCCCTTCCGTTGGTAATCGAGGTCCGCACGGTTAGTATTCCTCCTTCGGGCATCGCTTGGATGGAATTGGCGAAAATGTTGACAAAGGCGCGATAGAGAAGGTCCTGATCGGCCTCCAGGCAACAGTCCCCTTTCTGATAACTTTTTTGGACCTTGATTCGGAGCCGCTGACACTCAGCTTCCATTACCGAAAGATTCCTGTCCAGAATATCTTCAATCTTGCACGTCGCGGGCTGGAGCCTCTTGGGCCTGGCGAAATCCAGAAACTCAGTCAGGATATCGTTGAGGCGTGTGGATTCTTCTACGATAATCGAGGAAAACCTCTTTTGTTTATCGTCGTTCATGCGGCAATCGAGCAACTCTGCTGTGCTTCTTATGATACCAAGGGGATTGCGGATTTCATGGGATACGCCGGCAATCATTTCGCCAAGCGCAGCAAGCCGCTCCGATTGGTGAAGCTGCTCTTCGAGCTTGTATTTCTCCTGGCTTCTTGCTGCGATTATCCGCTCAGCGCGCCGGGCGATAAAGAGAATGGTGACAAAGAGGATGCCAACGAAAAGGAGAAAACTGAGTGCGACTATCCACTGAAACCGGTGTATGGTTACATAATCATGACTTATATCCTGTGTTATTTCAAAGACTCCGAGGACCTTTCCCTTTCTCCAGCTAAGCGGCTTCTCCTCCCACATCGGCAGATAGGTAATAAGCCTTCTGGCGCCGCTTTTAAGTTCGAATCCGAAAAAATTGCTCTGCTCGGCTGACATGATCGAAACGGATTCTTCGTTCAAAGCTCGAGTAAAAGGTTCCCCCAGGTTGCCCTTAGTGCCGATCAATTCCTTATTCGAACTATTGTAGGTCAGTATCTGGTCCAAATCGTAGATGTTCACGTGCTCCACCGACAATCCGTGGATCGTGTTTCTTACGACCTTGTCTAGCCTTTCATACTGGCTTTCGCGGCTAAGGTGGATTTCCCCCTCGGCGATCAGCGTAGGCAGGGTGAATTGGAAAAAAACCTGGTGATTGAGGTTTTCGGCAACAATGAGGGCGTATTGTTCGCTTTTCTTCAGCAGAATGGCCTTGGCTTTTTGCGAGATAAACCCGGACAGAACAATGGTGCAAACCATGATCACCATAAGACTTGAAAGCGCAAGATACTTGACCAGTTGAAACGGCTTGACGCTTTCCAGAACTCTTTTTTTTGCCTGAATCGATATCATGTTATTGAGCCGTCTTTTTTGTCCAATACTTGCTTTACCTTTGCGCGCCTTTGTTCGAGCTTATCTGTGAATCCGGCCTCCCATCCCCTGTTTTTGGGATCATAGAAAAGCACGCCAGCGAGTTCCCCGGGCATGTAGAGTTCGGGGAGCCACCCCTCTTCGAAATCGTGAGCGTATATGTATTCTCTGCCGTAGCCGAGTTTTCTCATAAGTCCGGTGGGCGCGTTGCGCAGGTGCAAAGGCACCCGGACGGCGCCAGTGTTTTTGGCGGATTCCAGAGCACGGTCCAAAGCGACGTAGAGCGAATTGCTCTTGGGTGCGAGGCAAAGATACACGACAGCTTGAGCAAGGGCAAGCTCGCCTTCGGGACTGCCCAGGAAATGATAGGCCTGGAAGGCGTTTACAGCCTGGACAAGAGCGGCCGGATCGGCAAGACCGATGTCTTCGGAGGCCATCCTTATGATGCGTCGGGCGAGGTAGAGCGGGTCTTCGCCGGCGTCGAGCATCCGGGCCAGCCAGTAGAGGGCCGCGTCCGGATCGCTTCCCCTGACACTTTTATGGAGGGCGGAAATGAGGTTGAAGTGTTCCTCGCCCGCCTTGTCATAATGCACGGACTTGCGCAGCAGAGCTTGCTTTGCGGCTTCAAGATCCACGGTACGCAGACCTTCGGAATCAGGCGAAGTAGTCAGGACACCAATTTCCAAGGCGTTTAGAATGACTCGTGCATCCCCTCCGGAGGCCGCAAGCAAATAATCTTGGGCTTGCTCGACAAGGCGCGCCGGGAATTTTCCCAGTCCCCTTTCCGGATCGCAGAGAGCACGGTCGATTATCTGTTTCAAATCAACCTGTTCGAGCGGTTCCAGGACGGCAACCTGAGCCCGAGACAGCAGCGGACGTATAATTTCGAACGATGGATTTTCCGTGGTGGCCCCGAGCAGAAGCACCGTTCCATTTTCAACGTGGGGCAGAAGGGTGTCCTGCTGTGCCTTGTTCAGCCTGTGAATTTCGTCCATGAGCAGCCATGTTCTCATTTTCTTTTTGGCGAGAACTTCTTTGGCTTCCTGAACAGCGGCCCTTATTTCCCTGGCCCCCGCCATCACCGCAGATAAATATACAAGGTGGCTTTCAGTATGCGTCGCTATGATTTTGGCCAAAGTCGTCTTGCCGCAACCTGGAGGTCCCCAAAGGATAAGGGAGTGGAAGCGCCGGTTGCGCAGTACTCGGTCCAGTATCTTTCCCGGCCCGAGCAGGTGCGACTGCCCGATGAACTCATCAAGGTTCCGCGGGCGCATCCGTTCGGCCAGAGGAGCCTGTCCCCCGGGTTCATCAACGGAAAGGTTTTCGAACATATTCAACTGGTCCATTGGCTTCTGGTTTCGCCAGGTCGATTTCATGCCCTTCGCCGCCCCATGAGCGAAAAGCCGCATGTTTCCCCTCGAAAAATGGAGTTCCCGAAGGATAAACCTAATTCTAATGAAAATGTACGAATATTCCAGCTTTTTGGCGAGAAAGGTGCAGTTTTCCGGTTTCGTCGCCCGCTGCTGCCTGTGGCTTGATGGAGCGATAATGCAAGCTCGCGCAAATGTTCATTGTTCATTTTCCCCTATGCGTGCTATAAGAACTCTACACTTCTTGAGAGTCGGCCCATATGAATCACAAGACAGTCAGCAAAATAGTGCTCGTCATGGTTGATGATGATGAGGATGATTGTTTGCTGGTGGAGGCGGCTCTCTACGAAGCCTACTTAAAATGCGATTTTCACTGTGTTAAGGACGGTCTGCAGGTACTCGACTACCTCAATCGGCGCGGCCCCTATTATGAGGCTGACAGTGCACCGCGTCCCGACCTTATCCTGCTCGACCTCAACCTGCCCAGTATGAGCGGCCGCGAAGTGCTGCAGAAGTTAAAGGCAGACTCACGGTTTCGCGCCATCCCCATTATCATCCTGACGACCTCGAGTAATGAGGAGGACGTCTCTTTCTGCTACGATGCAGGCGCCAACACGTACATTATCAAGGAGCCTTCGTTTGCGGGGCTGCTTGCTGCGGTTAAGGTGGTTAAAGAGTACTGGTTGGACACAGCTACACTTCCCCCAAGGGGAGATCTCCCAACTCGAAAGAAAGATAGAGAAACTTATTGAGGGATTGAGAGATTGTGGGGTTGTGAATTACAAGTGATTCCTGAATCCCTGAATCCAAACTCAAGCCCTATATTGTTGGAAGCGGCACATGAAGCATGAACACGGAGATCAGTTGGTCGAAGACCCCAAGAGTCTCATCGAGCAAAATATCCGATTAAAATCCGAGTTGGCCGAGGCCAGGGGATTTCTTGAGGCCATCGTGGAGCATATTCCCGAAGCAATTACTATCGTCGACGGCCGGGACCTCACTGTTCGAATGGTGAGCAAATTCGGCCTGGAGCTGCTCGGTCATCCCAAGGAGAAGGTCGAGGGAATTACGTACCAGGAGTACAGCAAAATCCAGGATTTTTTTAATACTGATGGCGCTCCGACCCCTTGTGAGGAGTTGCCGCTGATCCGAGCCACTCTCAATGGTGAGCTTGTAACAAATGAGGAATGGCTGCTGAGGCGCTCGGATGGGGTCAAGCTGAACTTGCTTTGCAATTCAAGTCCCATCCTTGATCGACATGGCAATGTAATCGCAGGGATTGTCGTCTGGCGAGACATAACCGAGCACAAACGCGTGGAACAGGAACTCCGCACAAAGAATATCGTAGCGCGCAAGAATATGGAGCAGGAGCTACAGGCAAAATCCTATCGTCTCCAGGAAGTCAACGCCGCATTGAAAGCTTTGTTGCGGCAAAGGGACGAAGACAGAAAAGAGTTCGAAGAAGCTCTTCTGATCAATATTGAAAACCTTATCCTGCCCTACATCAAGCGACTCAAAAGCGGGCCCCTGAGCAGCACTCAGGCCTCACTGCTTGAAATCCTGGAATCTCATTTAAAAGAACTCAGCTCAAAATTCGGCAAAACTCTTGCCCTCGAATACAGGGTTCTCACGCCTACCGAAATGAGGATTGCAGCGCTCGTAAGAGATGGTAAAACCAGCAAAGAAATCGCTGATCTCTTATGCATCTCTGAAAAAACGGCCTCATTTCACAGGAACAATATCAGAACCAAGCTGGGAATGCGAGGAACGGGAGCAAACCTGCGGTCTCATCTTTTGAGTCTCACATAATATACCAGTTTTTACCTCGTATTTACCCCTCAAATTCTTGGGCTTTCAATCCGGCCCAAAATAAGTAGTTTAAGACTGCTTAAAAAACAGTGGCAAGGAACCACAATCTTGCGTGCTCAAACTCAAGCCCGATCTTGTTCGGCGATAGACTCCCGAGGGAAGCCTTGATAGCAAAGACATCACCTGTTGTCGCCATACTCGATGAAGATGCCGACGATCGTCTTCTGTTGCTCGAGGCATTCGATCAGTGCCGGCAGGATGTAGAGCTTCATTCTTTTGAAAAAGGTGAAAGTCTGCTTGATTACTTGAACCAAAGCAAGGGCGGCCATGGGAAAAACGGCGGGGCAGCCGACCTGGTAATCCTGGGCGTCGACCTGCCATGGGAAAGTACATTTGAGATCATCGCAGCGATTAAATCAAATCCCGGTTTGAGGCAAATACCCATTATCGTCCTCATTGGGCTGGTGCCGGACGCTTTAATAAAGAGATTCTACGACCTCGGGGCAAATACTGTAATCGTCAGGCCGGTTCCTTGGGATGAACTGATCAACGTCGTGAAGAAAACTTGTGATTATTGGTTTGGGCCCGTGAAGATGTGATCGCCGTTAGACCCGGGATTTACTCATTTTTCGCGGCCTTGCACTTCTTCTTATAGCCTTCCGGAACAGATGCTCTCCCTGAAGTCAAAATATCAGTGGCCTCTTTTTTCAATAAATGATAGTTATAAGAGCCTAACAATCTTTATCCAGATAGGGAACCAGCCGTTCTCAATCGTCAAAATCTGTGGTGGGGATTGAGTAATGAATTATTTGGTGTTCCCGAAAGACAAGAAGGCGCGCAATGTCAAAGACCTCTCAATGCTCCGGCGACCCCTCCGAGAAACCCGAAACCCCTCCTGCCGGTCTCCCTTTTCAGCAGATCTCGAGCAAACACGGTGACCGGGACCGGGTGGTTCTAGTCATGGCGGATGATGATGAGGACGACTGTCTTGTCGTAAGTGAGGCTCTAAAGCTGGCCTGTAACAGTTGCACTTTTCGCAACGTTCGGGACGGCGTCGAAATGATGGACTACCTAAATCGAATCGGGCGTTACGGACATCCTGGATCGTCCCCCGTTCCGGATATTATCCTGTTAGACCTCAACATGCCCAGGATGGGCGGCCGTGAGGTCCTGAAAAGATTGAAGACTGACCCCCGCTTTCGGGCCATTCCGGTGATCATTCTGACAACATCGAAAGAATTGGAGGACGTAAAGATTTGCTACGATCTGGGCGCTAATTCGTACATTACCAAGCAGGCAAGTTTCGATGAGGTGGTTTCAGCCATGAAAACGCTCGCCGAATATTGGACCGAAATTGCAACCCTGCCTCCCAGGAAAAGTCAAAACCGGGACCCAATAGAGCCGGATAAACTTTCCTCGTAATATAAGTGGACCCACCCAGCAGATCTCCTGACTTGCGCTACTCTCCCAGGTAAGCCTTTCGGACACGTTCATCTTTGAGCAGTTGCCAGCCCGGGCCTTGGAGAACTACCTCACCGGTCTCCAGTACGTATCCGTAATGCGCTATGCTGAGGGCGGCTACTGCGTTCTGCTCGATCAGAAGGATGGTCGCCCCCTCGGCATTGATCTGCTCAATAGCCCTTAAGACCTCGTCCACCATGAGGGGCCCAAGCCCCAAGGACGGTTCGTCCAGCAGAATCAGCTTCGGTCTGCTCATTAGCGCACGGCCAAACGCGAGCATTTGCTGCTCACCGCCGCTGAGCGTCCCTGCCAACTGCGTCCGCCTCTCTGCAAGCCGCGGAAAAATCGAAAGCACCCATTCGAGTCCGCTGTTAAATTCGGCGAAAGTGCGGTTGTAAGCGCCAAGCTCAAGGTTTTCCATAACGGTCAGGTTTCCAAATATCCGCCTTCCTTCGGGACTGACCGCAATACCCAGTTGAATGATACTGTGAGTACTGAGCCGCGTTATTTGAGTTCCGAGAAAATAGACCGCGCCGGAACTCGGCCTGACGAGTCCGACAAAGACTTTGAAGGCCGTCGTTTTGCCCGCGCCGTTGGCGCCGATCAAAGACACTATCTGGCCCCGGCCGACTGTGAGGCTGACCCCTTTGAGCGCGTGTATCCCTCCGTAATATACGTGGAGGTCCTCAGCCCTGAGCACGAGATGCGCCTCCGAGGTAAGCCGAGATGACCTCCGGGTCTCTCCTGATTTCATCAGGACTGCCTTCGGCGATCGACTGGCCGTAATTGATGACCTTTATGCGCTCGCAAATGTTCATGACGAACTTCATGTCGTGCTCGATCAAGAAAACAGTGATCCCGTTTTTTTCCCGGATCCGACGAATGAAGGCGGCAAGCTCCATTTTTTCCATCGGGTTCATCCCGGCCGCCGGTTCGTCCAGTAAGAGCATACCAGGTTCGGTGGCAAGCGCTCGGGCGATTTCGAGCTTGCGCTGAAGGCCGTAAGGAAGGTTTTGAGCCTTTTCAAAAGCAAAGGGCGCAAGCCCTGCTTCTACAAGGTATTTCAGGGAGTGCTCCCGAATTCTTTTTTCTTCCCTTCTGTGTTTGGCCAGCCCGAGCATCGCGGCCAAGAAGGACGAATCGAGCGGATAATGGCAGGAAACCATAACATTTTCGAGCACGCTCATATCGGCGAAAAGCTTTATATTCTGGAAAGTGCGCGCAATGCCCCTTGCCGTTATCAGGTGAGTGGGAAGACGGGTGATGTTTTCTCCCTTCCAGCTTATATCGCCTGCAGTGGGCCTCAACATGCCGGTTATCATGTTGAAAACCGTAGTCTTTCCGGCTCCGTTGGGACCTATCAGCCCCATAAGCTCACCCCGCTCGATCGTGATGGAGAAATCGCTTACCGCCATTAGCCCTCCGAACTTCCTTGTCACATGGCGCATCTGGAAAAATGATCTCATGGCGGTGTTTGAGTTCTCCTCCATCCGGCGAACTTCGATGCCAGAGCATCCCAACTGAATTCACTGCGCCCCATGATTCCCTTTCTGACGAACAGAATAACCAGCATCAGGATCAGGCTGAAGATAACCATGCGCATTCCGGGGATTCCCGGAATCGTGAAAGGGCCGATCTCCATGGGCCGTTCGACTATTCTCAGCGCCTCGCCCCCCCAGGCGAAAAGCACCGCCCCGATGATTGATCCTGTCGTACTCCCAAGGCCTCCCACGACTATCATTATAAGAAGGTTGAACGTAAGCAAAAATGTAAACAGACCGGGTGAAATGGTAGTTATGAGGTGAGCCAGCAGTCCCCCGGCGATTCCGGAAAAAAAAGCGCTTATCAGGAAGGCAAGCATAAGGCGCTGAAACGGATCGACTCCCATCGCCCTTGCGGCCGTCTCGTCCTCCCGGATTGCTTTCATCGCCAGGCCGTAATTACTGTTTATCAACCGCTGAATGGCGGCCACCGCCAGGGTCGCCACACCCCATGACCACCAGAGGTTCGTATGCGCCTGGAGGCCTTTGAGTCCAAGCGGCCCATTCGTCACGCTTTGGGCGGCATTGCACAGTACACGGATGACCTCCCCGAACCCCAGGGTTACGATCGCCAGATAATCACCACGCACACGCAAAACCGGAAAGCTGATGAGAAAGGCAACAGAAGCCGCCGCAACTCCAGCCGCGATGAGCGATACGACGAAGGGGACCTGGATAACGTTTATCGGCCAGATTGCATGCTCAATGATGAAATTGAGCTGCTTTTCCGCCGGGGTCATCGACAGCAACGCAGAAGTGTAAGCGCCAATCGCTATGAAACCGTTAGGACCCAGATGAAGAAGGCCGCAGACGCCGTTTACCAGGTTGTAGCTGACCGCAAGGGTGATGAAAATAGCGATATTATTAAGTATTCTAATCTGATAGCCCGAACCGTAGCGGCTGAATAGAAAAAGAACGCCGAACAACAGAACAAGCGAGGCAACATTAAGCCAAAACTTCAATTTTTCGCTCAAGACCCCAATCCCGAATTACTGAATTATAGGCTCGCCCATAATCCCGGTTGGTCTGAAAAGCAGCACGCCTATAAGAATCAAAAAAGCGAATGCATCCCGGTACTCAGCAAGGTCGGGCAAAAGGGCCACGATCAGAATCTCGCAAAGTCCAAGCAGAAAACCACCCAGAACAGCGCCGACAATGTTTCCGATCCCTCCAATAACCGCTGCAATGAAAGCTTTGAAACCCGGTATGACACCCATGAACGGATTTATCTGCGGGTATTTCATCGCCCACATGATCCCGCTGGCTGCGGCCAGACTCGAGCCTATGAGGAAAGTGAGGGCAATGATCCTGTCGAGGTTGATGCCCATGAGCCGTGTCGCCTCGAAATCCAGCGAAGCTGCGCGCATGGCCTTGCCTGCCTTGGTCTTGAAGACGATATAAAGAAGTCCCAGAACCAGAAGCAGTGTTATGATCGGAGAGTAAATCGTGAGCACCAGGATGTGGAGGTCTCCGGCCTTGATGACGTAGCCGAAAAAATCAGGCCTTGGAAAGGGCTTTGGAACGCCCCCAATGAGCACAAGGGCAAGGTTTTCCATAAGGAAAGAGGCCCCGATTGCGGAGATCAGCAATGAAATACGAGGGGCCTGCCTCAAAGGCTTGTAGGCTGCACGATCGAGCAGAATACCCAGTGCCCCGGTTGCCATGACTGCAAGAGGAAAACTAATAAACCAGGGAAGTGAGAAAAGCAAAACTCCATACATGCCGGCATAGGCCGCAACCATCAACAGATCGCCGTGAGCGAAGTTGATGAGCCTCAGAATTCCGTAAACCATCGTATATCCGATGGCAATCAGGGCATAGAGACTACCCAGCGAGACGCCGTTTATAAGTTGTTGAAGAAAGAGCGTGAGGCTCATTTCGCGACGCCTTCCATCTCGAGGTTGGAAGCAAATGATTCACATACTCAATCGGGACCTGAAATGAGCCTTTAATACACATTAGACGCCCTTGGCGCAAGCTTGCCTGATGCGTTCGACCAGTTCGGAAAGATCGCAGGGCTTGACAAGGTAATCGAACGCCCCGAATTCTATTCCCTCGCGGGCTGCGGTTTCAGACCCATGCCCAGTGAGGATGATAACCGGCATTTTGGGTTCCATAGTCTTAAATACTTTCAAAACCTCGATGCCGTCCATATCTTCCATCTTAAAGTCAAGAACAGCGAGATCGAAAGATTCATTTCGCAAAATGCGAATCGCCTCGCTTCCCGAAAGAGCGGTTTTGACCAGAAAATTGCGCTTGGACAGCCTTTTTGCCAGGACTGTAACATAGCCCTCCTCATCATCGACAAGCAGAAGTTTGGTTCCCTTGCTTTTGTCTTGTTCAGAATTAATGAGGTCTCCGGACTGCATCACGAGGTCTCATCGTGAATGGGAATGTGTACATGGAAAGTCGTGCCGAGTCCAACCGAACTGTCCACGGTAAGAGTTCCTCCCAGTTTTTGAATGATCCCGTAGCATATCGATAGTCCAAGCCCGGTGCCTTTTCCGACAGGCTTGGTGGTAAAAAAGGGATCGAATATGCGTGCCATAACACTTTTGGATATTCCGTGCCCTGTGTCCGCAATGTCGACCACCACCTTGTCGCCTTCCACCCCGCTGCGTATCTCGAGCAATCCGCCTCCGGAACCAATCGCGTCAATGGCATTATTGATGAGATTCATGAAAACCTGCTGCAATTCAGTGGGGGAAGCCGAAATAAGCGGCAGCTCCTGATCTAATTCGGTTTGAATTCTTATATTATTGAATTTTGAGCGCTCCTTACAAATGCTCAATATTTGTTCTATTGTATCGTTTACTTGGATCTGTTGGTGAACGGGGTCCGTCTTGCGGGCAAAACTAAGCAATTTATGGGTTATCTCTTTGCACCGCACTCCCTGAAGGCTTATCTGCTTGAGGGAGCGCCTGAACTCGTCGACGTGTTGGCTTTCCTTAAGCTCTTCCTCCTCGAGCAGGTCTCCCATCCACCCGGCTTCCTCGACCATAATGGCGACGGGATTGTTTATCTCGTGAGCTATCCCAGCGGCAAGTTCGCCGATCGAGGCAAGCTTTCCGGCTTCTATTACCTGCTCGTTCATCATTTCCTTTTCGAGGTCGGCTTTTTGGATATGCCTAACCACCTTTTTCGAAATAAAAAGGGCAACCAGGACAATTGCCAGGCAGCCGAAGGTAAAGATAGCCAGAGCAATAACCCTTGCACGATTCACCTCGGAGAACGCGTCATCCTGGTCCTGCTGGTAGACCAGCGTCCACTCGCCTGACTTGAGCGGCATGAGAAAGTAGATGATGTTTCTATTCCGGCTCTTAACTATTCCCGAGACGGCATTGCTGCCCGATGAGGATGTTTTGACCTCCTCGATGCGGGAGCCGGCGGGTTCGGCGCTTTCCGCACCTCCCACCCTGGCCCATGAGGTTCTGCCGAGCAGGCTGGCAATGTTGGGCATCAGGTCAGTCCCAAGGCGCGTCTGAAGCTCTCCCGCACTGTTCACTATGAAAGCCGAGCCCGTTTTACCGATGTGAATTTGTTCAACCACCGAGTTGAATGCCGCGAAATCTATGGTTGCCCGCAAGAGCCATTCTGTGTCACCTCGCCTTTTTTTTACAGTGATGACAAAGTGCGGGGTACGGCGAAGACCAAGGAATACGTCCGTCAGGTAATAATCTCGCGTTATGGCTTCCCGGAACCATTCTGCTTTAGAGTAGTCGGCGTTTTCGAGCTTGAGGTTCCCGGCGTATGAAATCTGAACACCCGCCGAGTCTACTACCCCTAAATCGACAAAAACACCCGAATAGGCATTTTGAAGAATAATCAACTTGTTTTGCAGAAAGGTTTCGTCAGTCAATTCATCGTAAGTGTAAGAATCGGCGAGGACCTTTACGTAGGAAAGCTTTTCATCGAGAAACGAATTTATGAGCTGCTGATGTTTTTCCACCAGTTCGTGGAGATGCTCCATGACCTTTTCCCGATAAGAAGTCTCAAAATAGTAACCGATGAGACCCGCTATCAGAATGAGGGGCGTAAAGGAGACCAGGATCACGATCAGGGTCATGTTCCTGGTCAAAGATGTGTAATAATGCTTTTCCTTCATATCGGATTTCAGGCGGATTCGTTCATAGAACTAAAAGAATGCGTTAAACGGTCCTGCTTGCCAGCAGCTTCTCAGCTCTCTTCACCGCTTCGAGAATATCGCCGATGTCGGCTGGTTTTCTTAAGTAAGCGAACGCACCGAGATTGCGGACGTACGCTTCATCCATTTCGGACCCATGGCCCGAAAGGATTATCACTTCGACCTCGGGATGAGTCTTTTTCACGCGGCGCAAGACTTCCAAACCATCCATGCCGGGCATTTTGAGATCGAGCACCATGACCTTTGCCGATCCCTGGTCAATAATTTGCAACGCCTGCTCGCCAGTGGAGGCCGTATGAGCGGTGAACCCCCTCAACCGAAGCCGTTCCGCAAAAGCGTCGGCAAATTCCACTTCGTCGTCAACGATAAGAATCTCGATTCCCATTCAGATCAAACCTTCTCAGATAGAAATTTCAAGACCCGCAAACCCGATCGGGCCGGTGCGAAACATCATTCCGGCGAGGCGGCTGGTTCAGGGGGTCGCCCACCGGGAACTAAAAGGACAAAGCTTGCATCAGAGGCTCGCCAATTATAACGCATACCCAAACTGGAGGCCAACTCCTCGAACTCCTGCCATTCGCTGAACTTGGCAACGGCTTCTTTTACAACTTTTTCACAGGATTCGCCCTCGAAATAAAAATCAAGACCTGGAGAACCGGGATCGTCGCTTACGAGAATCAAAATAGAACCACTCCCACCGCTCATACATCCTATAAAGGCCTCGATGGCCATGGTCAAAGCCATCTGGATCCTGAACGCATTGGAAAAAAGCATGATCGGGTGATCGCATACCTCTGCCTTGAGTTCCACGTTGCGGAGTGCGGCTAGTCTTTGCGCCAGCGAAATCGTCTGAGTCAGGATTGAATTCAGATCGATATCGGCGCAGGTGTGGTCCATGCTGTGAGCGAAGCGATTGAACCTGGAAGTGATATCGACCCCTCTTCGAACCTGCTCTTCGATCTTTTGCACCGAGCGCTGAAACTTCTCCCGGTGCGGAAACGGGGCCTCCCTCGTCATGGCAAGGAAGTCCGCCATCAGCCCATTTGATTCGTTAATTACGGCCAGAACGTTTCTCAGCTCGTGAGTCACACTGGCGGCAATTTTACCGAAAAAAGCAAGCTCGTTTGCTTTCACCACAATTCCCCTTGAGCGATTTTTGCGTAAAATGGCGCACGTTCAGTCAACTTTGGCCTTCGCCTTTGATTCTCTTATCCTTCTATGGGCCTGCTGCATTGCTTCAGTGAGTTTCTCAATATCAACCGGCTTTTCCAGGTAGGCGCATGCCCCAAGTTCGGCACAAAGCCTGGCAACGTCCTCCGAACCATGACCCGTAAGTACAATCACCTCGACGTTCGGATGCTTTTCTTTGACCCGGCGCAAAACTTCCAGACCGTCTATGCCCGGCATCTTTAGATCCAGGACCATTACCTCGGGTTCATCTTCTTCGACTATCGAGAGCGCTTCTTCTCCACCGTAAACCACAGCCGAAGAGTAATCACGCATCTGAAGGCGCTCCGACAGGGCTTCGACAAAGTCTCGTTCGTCATCTACCAGCAACACCTTTGAGGGCAGGGGAAGATCGAAGTCGAACTTGCGGTAGACATCACTCTGGTAGTATCCAGGCCCCACTTTGGTCTCTGCCCCTTTCACGCCCGGAATAGTCGATGCAAGCCTTTTGAGTTCTTCTTCAAGCGAAGCAAGCATCATCACGTGCTTGTTGATTTCCATTACTACCAGGCCATCCTTTGCCGAAACCGAAACATCATGACCTTCCATCGCCAGCTTCAGATTGACCTCAGAAGCCAGAGCAAAATCGGCCACAGCTTTCTGAGAGTCCTGCGATACCGTCAGAACGCTGCTCTTAAGATGGTCGCATATAAGACGGACCGCATCGTCGTGAGCGATTTTATTCATCGGTATAACGATATCATATAGCGAGGAGGCCCAAGGGTCTTTTTGCCGCAGGAGATATTCAACCCAGAGAACAAGGGACTCGTCATCCTTGTGGATCTTCTTCAGCGCATCCTTCGTCGAAATCCTCTCCAGGCGGGAGGCCAGGTTGGAACGATATCCAGTGTCCGCAATCATGCACACGTTGAGCACGTGAGATATTTTCCTTGGAACCATCAGAGTGCATAATCCGAACAGGAGTAAATTATCGCTCTTCAGAGAATCGGCAACAAGCTGCCTCAGGCAGGCCAGGCTTCGCTCCTTTTCATGCGTAAACTTATTGAAAATAGAAACTTTCCCCCTGAGCGCATTCCAGATTTTGCTCTCTTCAATATTGAACCGCTTAGTCGCCGCAGCCGCAAGAGCGGCATCGTCAAGATGCGTGTAACCTGTTTTTTCTATAACGCTGCGTACGACTTCCTCTGCACCGCAATAAGAACCGCAAAAAACATTGAGAACCGGCATGATTGATTATTCCTTCTTTGCGGGATGTTGTGGCATGTCATCTACAAAGCGGACCGAAAGGAGCGGACAGATTTCCCCGCACTGCGTGTGACTGCTGGAGTGTATTGCTTCAACGGCATGGGGGATCGTCGAATAGATATTGTTTTCATCGATTTTTGCCAGCAGATGGGTGCGGTTCATAACTCCGAGCACTTTTTCGTTCAGCCCGGCAAACGATATCCCGTAGCCGGCGCTTCGCACCCGATCGACAATGAGTGAGAGCATTTCCTCCCCCGAGGCGTCCATATCGTTTATTCCGTTGGAGATAATGAGAATGTGTTTGAGTTCCGGCATCGCACGAATTCGCTCTGTAACCTTTTCTTCCAGATAGCCTGCATTCGCATAAAACAGTGCTCCATCGAAACGGATCATGGCAATGTGCCTGCACTCTTTGAGGCCGTGATCTCGAGCACTCTGAAAAGAACTGTCCTCATGCATCGCAAGGGTTGTCACCTTAGGACGCATGCTCTTGTAGAGAAACATCCCGAGCGAGAGCAGAACGCCGAAAATGATTCCCTTGTCAAGATGTGGGGCCGTAATAAGGGTTGCCAGAAAGGTCAGGATTGAGAAAAGCCCGTCGTACCATTGAGCCTTCCATGCGTGAATGAAACCCGATACATTTATCAGGCCGATGACCGCCATCATGATAACTGCAGCAAGCACGGACTGAGGCAGGTAATAGAGAAACGGGGTAAAGAAAAGAAGCACTATGGCAACTGTAATGCTGGTTACCACGCTTGATAACCCTGTGAGCGCACCCGCCTGGATATTTACGGCCGATCGGGAGAAAGATCCCGATACAGGAAAGCTTCTTGTGAAAGCCCCCATAATGTTGGCAATACCCTGACCGATGAGTTCCTGATTCGGGTCGAGCCTCTGCCCTGTTTTAGCGGCCATCGCCTTGGCAATCGAAATTGCTTCCATAAATCCGAGAAGAGAGATGATAGCCGCTATCGGGAGCAACTTGAGCAGCATAGTCAAATCCAGCATGGGAATCCCGAAACTTGGCAATCCACGTGGAATACTTCCGACAACGCTTCCACCGCCCATCATTACAATAGCTTTCTCGTCGACCGCAGAATTGCCGAGTCTTACCCTCCAGGTCGAACCGTCTCCCTTTAAAGTTCCATGGAGTTCGTCGTAAGGAAGGTAAATCTTTTTTCCATCAGCGTCCGAAGCGGCGGTAAAGAGATAATCTCTAATCCTCGAGCGCCTTCGAGCCATTGTCTCCTTGAGATCGGCGATTCTTAAATCGACCACGTCGCATTCATACTTTATCTGCAGGGCTTCCTTGGAGTGGCTGCCGTATAGTTTCTCGGCGTCTGTGAGGCGGGGAGTGAGTTCGGCACGGGTTTTCGCCAGTTCCTTCGACTCCTTTGCCGCTTCGTTGAATTTGGCGATCAGGTCCCTGCACTCATTTGAAGCGATCGTATCAACAGGGACCCGGACGTTGTGTTCGTATCCAATTGCCCAGGAAATCACAGTCGTAACCGCTACAGCGACAAGCACGTAGGGTATGCGCCTGTTGATCCACCTCAGTCCGTACATTATCACAAAAGCGCCGATTCCCAGCGCCAGGGTCTGCCAGTGTGTATAGCGAAGCGCCGCTTTAATTACCAGGTATATGGTCTCATAGTGGTGTTCAGCGTCTTCCACCTGGACGTTGAACATCTTCGAGAGCTGTGAAGTGGCAATGATGATTGCGCCCGCGTTGGTAAATCCGTTTACTACCGGATGCGAAAGAAAATTCACAACCAGTCCCAGCCGCAGAATTCCCAGGGCAAGCTGGAAAACTCCGACAATGAGTGCGAGCAGGATCGCATAGGCTATAAAGCCCTCGCTTCCCGTAGTTGCAAAAGGTGACAGGGCTGCTGAGGTCATGAGGGAAACGATCGCAACCGGACCCGTTGCAAGCTGCCGGCTCGATCCGAACAGAGCGGCAAGGATCGGAGGGAGAAAGGAGGCGTAAAGTCCATACTGAACAGGCATCCCTGCGAGCTGCGCATAAGCCATCGATTGCGGAATCAGTACAAGGGCGACAGTCAAGCCGGAAACGATGTCAACTTTGACCGAGGAGAGATTCGAAACTTTTAGCCACTCGACAAACGGAAAAACCTTGCGAAACATAAACACATTTCCTCAAAGATAGTCATATCAGTTTCTTGCACTCGGATTTTTTCCATGCGGGATTACCCGGTTTGCAGCGGTTTGAGCTCTTTAGGCAAATGAACAGTCATCTTGGTCCCCTGCCCTTCCTTGCTGCTGGCCTCAATGCGCCCGCCAAGCCTCTTGATGATGCCGTAGGTAATGAACAAACCGAGCCCGGTCCCATGTCCCTTCTTTTTTGTGGAAAAAAACGGCTCATATAAGCGATTGAGCGTTTCCTGCGACATACCGCAGCCGTTGTCCTCGACTGATACCGAAAGAGCTTCACCACTGTCATGGGTGCATATGACAATTGTTCCCCTGTCCTGCACAGCCGCAAAAGCATTGCTCAGCAAGTTTAGAAAGACCTGCTGAAGCTGCCCGCGATCCGAGGCAATTTCAGGCAGGTTGTCCACAAGTTCAAGCCGAAGGTCCAGATTTCGGAAGTGGGCTTCCTTTTCAACGAACCCCACGGTTTCGCGAACCACCTCATTGATGTCGAGATTCTCGATATGGGGCTCCATCCTGCGTGCGAACCCGAGCAGCCGGTGGGTAATCGATCGGCAGCGCTCAACGGAGCTGATAATCGCATCGCTCAAAGCGAGAAATTTACTCCTGTCCTTAAAATCACTCTCGATCTCGATCAGGTCCTTCATCAGGCCGGCTTTCTCATTTATAATCGCCAGCGGGTTGTTTATTTCATGCGCCACCCCCGCGGCGAGTCTTCCGATGGATGAGAGTTTTTGGCTGTGCTCGATTTCCCGAAAAGCGGCTTCACGCCTTTCGTCGCTTTCCTGGAGCCTGCTGATGAGAGAACCGGTCAGCTTGAATACAACCAGCAGGGTTATCAGTACGCCTGCAAGAAACACATAGAATATTTCGCTTTTTAGCGTGTGCCAGGACTTGAAAAGTTCTCCCCTGGGTTTGACGACTACAAGTATGAAGGGAGAGTTCTGGAAATAGGCGTATGCCACCAGAACTTCACGGCCCAGTGAATCCTTTGTCTCGGTGTAGGTCGGCTCGCTTGAAAAAGGCGGCAGGCCCAGGGGGAAATGGTCCAGAACGCCACCGTAATTCCGGCTGGTGGTTTGCAGGGTGCCGTCGCGGTTAACGACAAATCCATCGCTCTTCGCGCCCAGTTGCATCGAAGCAATTAGATCATCTATCGTATGCGTATCGATGGTGGACCGCAGAATCCAGGATTTTCCGCCTTCTATTTTTCTCTGCACAGCCATGGCAATATGCGGAAACCTGCGGAAACCCATGAAGACATCGCTCATGGCCACACCCCGTGATCGAACCTCCTGGAACCACAGTTGATCGCTGTAGTTGCGGCCCTTGAGATCGTAGGGTCCCACATAGCTCACCTGCACTCCGTTTTCATCTATGACGCCCAGATCTACAAACCCCCCTAACTCCTGTTTCATGACACGGAATATGCGGTTTAGGTTTCCCTCGTCAACCAGTTCCTCAAAGGTATGCTCGGAACCGATAAAACTTAAGGCCGAAAGTCGTTCGGCAAGGAAAAGCTCCATCGAATGCTTGCTCTTGTTCACCAGGACGAGCAGCGGGTTAACGATCTCCTGCCTGAGCGTGTTCTGGTACTGGTGAGCGTTTATCATCGCCATGGAAAAAAGCGGAATGACCGTGACCGCTATCATCAGGACAATGATCCGTCTGCGAAGCAGGCGGTAAATTTCAGGGGACCCGCCTTCATCGGGAAACTCGAGCAAACTCAGGTTTTTGAGCCAACCGGCCAAAGACACCTCAAGCCTTCCCTTCTTTTAAAAGTATGTCCCCGGACTTAAGGCCTCCCTTTCGAAATCGGCTGAGAGCAACTTTGGCCGGCCCTATGACCGAGTGAATTACCTCTACATTCTTCCACCTCAGGTACTGAAGGTGCTCCTTTTCGATTCCTCCGCATATCACCGTATGCACATCTTCGTCAGTAACCACGCGGCAGAGCGCCTCAGCCGATGCTCGCGCAAGCACTATATCGCTTCTTCCCGCCGGTTTTCCATCCTTACCGAGAGAAACAATCAACAGCTCCAGGGTGAGATCGAATCTTGGAGCGATATCATCTCCCTCAAGCACAACGAGAACTCTTTTCATTCACCCCGACCGTTTCGCAAGCAATCCCGTAGTGTCTCATTTTTCGCCATAGAGTGCTCCGCCCCCACCCCAACAACTCAGCCGCCTTGCTGCGGCGTCCTTTCACTTTCATGAGCGCATCCATTATCATTCTGCGCTCTATCGCGGCCCAGTCAAAACCCTCGTCGGGGCTCAGCGCAGTCGGCCCCGGAGGCGGAGGCGACATTGCGGATTCTGCATCGAGGCCGGCAAGATTTTCGGTTAGATAGGCCGGCAGGTCTCCAAGCTCGATCCATCCGGCCTGGCTTAAACTGACTGCATATTCGACTATGTGCCTGAGTTCGAGGATATTTCCCGGATAGTCGTATTCGAGCAGTCTTTTGAGGCAAGCGTCCGAAAAGCCCCGAATCGTCTTGTTCAGGAGCGAGGCGCGCGTATGCAGAAAATGATCCGCAAGGAGTCTCAAATCCTCAACTCGCTCCTTTAGTGGCGGCAGATGAAGGCTCAGCGCGTTCAGCCTGCAATAGAGGTCGTTTCGAAATGTCGCCTCTTTGGCCATTTGACTGAGATTTCTGCTCGTCGCCGCAATTATTCTTACATCAGCCTCAAAGCTATTAGAGCTGCCCAACGGATAAATGATTTTTTCGTCCAGCCAGTTGAGAAGCTTACTTTGAAGTGAAGGCGCCAGGTCGCCAATTTCACTAATATAGAGGGTCCCATTTTGAGCGAGCCGGAATTTTCCCGGTTTATTTTCGGCCCCCGGAAAGGCGCCTTTTTGCACGCCAAAAAGTTCGGATTCAGCCAGGAACTCGGGCAAGGCCCCGCAACGAAAAGTAACAAACGGCTTTTTAGCCCGCGAAGAAGCATGATGAATCGCTTCGGCAACAAGATATTTCCCCGTGCCGATCTGGCCGGTAATCAAAACAGGCATTTCCGATCTCGCTATAACGGGCAGAGACTGAAAAATCTTTTCCATCCGAGGACTGCGGCCGATGATGCGGCCGAAACTGAAAGGATTTATCCGAGCCGGGTCGAAATTACGAACCTGACGCAAGTCCTCCAGAGTTTCAATGTAGCCGGAAATTTTCCCTGTGCTCTCGCTCAAGGTCGCAAAAGTCACGCGAACCGGTATCTTTTGATTCTCCTGGTTGATTATGTCACCTTCCAGAACGCATCTTTCACCCTTCGCCATCCTCTTGACCGGGCAATTGCCGAAACAGTGGCTGAACCGCAGAACGTGCGAACAGGGAAGCCCGTTGCAATCCGCTCTCACAAAGCCCGTCAGGGCCTCGAGCGCACGATTTATAAAAACGATCCTGCGCTCTTTACTCACGAGGCAGACCCCGATAGGTATTTCATCAAGAACCGCGACAAGGTTTATTGGCATGTCTTGCATTGCAGGATCGGAAGCGCTGTTGCACCGTGCAATAGCTGTTTGATGATTGTTGCAATATGTAACGGTATGTTTCGTATTGTATCAACAGTACTACGATCAGGGGCTTGAAGTTAGAATTGCCTACAACATATGTCAATAGAAAACGTGTCATATCGATTCAGTATGATACATTTTCTTATACAAATAGAATGCATGATCGAACCGGAACTTCGTCGTTTTGACCTCAATGGCGATTGATAGGCACGGCGCCAGGCTCATCAAGAAACGGCATAACGAGCAACCGAGGCAGACTCATGGACTCCCGAATGTGCGAAACCCCAATCGTCATTCCTTCATGCCCACAGGAAGGCTGATTGCGATAGGTTCCGAACAGACGGTCCCACCAGGGGGAACTAAAGCCAAAATTGCTGTTTGTCTCCCGTATGATCACGGAATGATGCGCTTCGCCCATTTCTGCAACTGCCTCCACTGGATCCATCCGATCGATTACCTTTATTACATCTCCCGTCAAGGTTCGATCCCCCGTGTACGCTAAAAGATTTTTCTTGCCGATAGCAAATCCCTTGCTACGCTGCTAAGGGATTGAATTATAATCAGAATTCTCGGATCGTTCAGCTCGTAGTAAATAAATGGCCCGTTGCGCTCGATTTTGACTAGAAGAGACCGTTTCAGCTCCCTCAAATGATGGGATACAAGGGGCTGCGAAAGGTTTAGCTCCTCGACTATACTGCTGACCGACCTCTTCCCGCCGCTGATGTACTGAAGTATCCGCAGACGGTTTTCGTCTGAAAGACTCCTCGCTAAAAAGGCTACCGGCTGGAAATACTCGGTCGTTGATACCGGTTTCTCCTGCCTTGGTTCGTCCACCGGTTCTTCGCCGCCCTTCAGCGCATCGCCAAGGTTTGATGGCTTTATTCCTATCATCTCTTGCATCGCAACCACCCTGCGTCATTGCGAAGCATCGGCCGGTTCAGGCTGAACGGTCGCATGCTTTCCGTGCGGCTTTCTGGCTTCTACGTAGCGAGCCGCAGCCAATGCAGCAATGCAGCCCTCTGAAGCCGCAATTACTATCTGTTTGGCGTAATTTTGTCTCAAGTCCCCGGCGGCAAAGATCCCGGGAATATTCGTCTCGCATTTGTCATCGGTGAGCACATAACCTGTGGTGCTCGTCTTTACGCCTATGGGCGCCAACGCACTATGTGGCGAAAAACCGACGAAAATAAAAACACCATCGACTTCAAGCTCTCTCTGCTCGCTCGTCTGAGTGTTTCTTAACGCGACCGCCCGGACACCCTGCTCTCCAGACTTAATCTCGGTGACAACCGTATTCAGAATGATTTCAATCCCGGGTTCTAAAAAGACGCGCTGTTGGAGAATCCTGCTCGCACGGAACTCATCGCGCCGGTGGATCAGATAAACGCGCTCCGTTATTTTTGCCAAATAGAGCGCATCCTCGAGGGCGGTATCACCGCCACCAACCACGCAAACGATTTTATCGCGAAAGAAAAAGCCGTCGCACGTAGCACAATAGGAAACTCCTTTACCAAAATTGTCGATCTCGCCCGGAACGTTCAGCTTCCGGGACTTGCCTCCCGCAGCCATGATGATGCTGTATGCGTTCAAGACATCCCCATTCTCGAGGCGAACCGAATGGAAATCGATTCCCGGCTCAACCGCCACGACCTCTTGCTGCACTATCTCCAGGCCGTAGGACTTGGCGTGCTGTAAGAACTTGTCTGAAAGATCAAATCCACTTATGTCGATAAATCCCGGGTAGTTTTCCACTCCTTTTGTGATGGCTACCTGACCGCCTGGAATACCCTGCTCGATAAGCACAGCTTTCAGAGCCGCCCGTATGGCGTAAATTCCGGCTGTAAGACCCGCAGGTCCACCACCTATGATGATAACGTCGTAGATTTCGTTTCGAACCATTTGAAATTGCCTTTCCTTCCACAGGACAAAAAGATCGACCGCACATACCTTTGAGCGAATTGCAGAGGCAGCGGAGCTAAAAACGTATAAATACACGTTTATACAATCAGCTCTCTAATGTCAAGGCATAAAGTCACTTTGTCATTTTCGGATTGAATTTTTCATCGTCGGTGATCTAAATAGAGTACACTCGGAAACATCGGACGCAAACCAACCCATGAGGTGAAAGTGAAAAGACCAACCAAGAGCCAGTATTACGTGGATATCGCCGGTGCTGTGGCAATGCGAAGCACCTGTCTCAGGCGCAGATTCGGTGCGGTAATCGTCAAAAACGACCAGATAATCAGCACCGGCTATAATGGCGCCCCGCGGCAAACCACCAACTGTGTCGACCTTGGCTATTGCATTCGCCAGCAACAAAATATTCCCGCCGGCCAGAACTATGAGCTTTGCCGGGCGGTGCACGCCGAGATGAACGCCGTAATCCACGCCTCGCGTCTCGACATGGCTGGGGCAGACTTGTATCTGGTGGGCATTGAAGTGGCAACGGGCCATTTTGTCGCGCAAGTAATTCCCTGCCTGCTCTGTAAACGAGTAATCATAAACGCAGGCATCAGCCGGGTCGTTCTTCCGGATGGACCGGGGGTCTTCAAGTATATTGACGTCGATGACTGGACCATCGAGGAAAGAATCTCTCATCGCGTGAATGAGAAACCGGATGAAGGATAAAAGAAACCAGGGCGGGGATTGGGTAATTGAGGGACTGGCGGCTGACTCCTGATTCTCAATTCATTGATTCCTGTATTCTTCGCTCCTTTCATTTATCTCTTCCATCCCTGCCAACATGCCGCAAACCAGCGTTCTGCAAAATTCAATCAGTGTGATTATCTTAAAGCTTGGTCACTGGGAATCATCGGCGGTCACCGGTTTTTAGGTGGCGATGTCTTTTATGACACGCTGCCATGTTGGAGGTGGTCATTGCAGGACGAAAGGAGCGACTTGCCCATGGAATTGAAAAGATTGGCTTTGTCGGTAGTTTTCGCAGCAGTCGTCCTGGCGCAGGGTTCCGGGGTGGGGGTCCAGGACCAGCGGGCCCCTTCGGTGAGGAGACTGCCGAATCAGGACAGGGCCCCGGCCTTCAGTTCCCCACCCGAAAGGATGGCCCCTAACGGAGACCGAGTGAGCCCGTATCCGCCATACTACCATCCTGAAAACTCAGGCGGCCGGCACTAGACCTGGTTTCCTGATGGACGCCGGACCTATCTGAAGCCAAACAGACGCCGGATGAATAAATCCGTGCGCTCTCAGCCAAGGGCTTGTCCTAGTGTCAATTGTATGCACGAAGCTCGTAAATTCATCAGACCCACGTTTTCCGGTGAACCATTACAAATATCTTGAGCTTAACAGCCTTACCCCTTATTCTGTCTTGCGTGCGGAAAAGAACTGGAATCTTGAGGCAGAATTCAGACAATGGCTGAAAAAGAGCGATACATAATCCGGGCCACGGACTTGCGAAAAAAATTCAACGGCTTCCATGCCGTTGACGGCATATCGTTCCATCTGGTTCCCGGTGAGTGCCTCGGTTTGCTTGGCCCCAATGGCGCTGGCAAGACCTCGACTATTCGCATGGTATACGGATTCTCTCCAATGACTTCCGGCAGACTCGAGGTCTTCGGTCTGGACATAAACACCAGGTGGAGGCAGATAAAGGCCAGACTCGGCGTATGCCAGCAAGATAACAATCTCGACCCCGATCTTTCCGTACTCCAGAACCTCGAGATATTTGCACGCTATTTTAACATTCCACGCAAGGAGACCCGTGATCGTGCCCTCCAGCTACTGAAGTTTATCGCGCTCGAGAGCCGAAAAGATGACAAGGTAACCAGCCTTTCAGGGGGAATGATGCGCAGGTTGGTGCTCGCACGCGCACTCATCAACAATCCTGAACTTCTTATCCTGGATGAACCGTCCACCGGGCTCGATCCACAGTCAAGACACCAGGTCTGGGAGCGGTTGGAGCTTCTTCAGGAAAACGGCCTTTCGATCCTTATTACCACCCACAATATGGACGAGGCCTCCCGGCTGTGTGAGAGGCTGATAATCATGGATCACGGCAAAATTCTCGTTGAAGGCAAACCCGCCGATCTGATCCGTTCTCATGCCGGCGACCACGTGGTTGAAATCGTAAATCCGGGCCGCGATGTAAAGGAGTTCGTAGATGCTCACAATTTCCTCCACGATGCCCTGGACCATCGGATGATTATCTACGGCAAGGAGACCGATAGGCTCTTCGACCTTATCGGGGACAAATTCTGTGCGGAAACCTGCATTAAAAGACTGGCAACCCTTGAAGACGTTTTCCTGAGACTCACCGGAAGGGAGCTTCGCGAATGAGCAGCGGGCTTCGGATTAAGAATATCTCATGGCGCTTTATCCGCGTCTGGAACCGCAATATGGTAGTGTATCGCAAAATCTGGCTTGTAAACTTTCTCGTGCCCCTCTTCGAACCTCTATTATACCTTGCGGCCTTCGGAGTGGGGATGAGCACTCTTATCGGGCAGGTGCACTATCATGGAGAAGAGCTTTCCTACATTGTTTTTATCGCCCCCGCTTTGCTGGCCATAACAATGATGTACAACTCCTTTTTCGAAAATACTTACGCTTCTTTCGTGCGCATGTACTACCAGAAGACTTTTGACGCCATGATGGCCACCCCGCTGTCCCTGGAAGATATCATCGCCGGTGAAATTGTCTGGGGCGCCACCAAGTCGGCTATCGCAACCGCAATAATGCTCGCGGTGGTGAGTTTTTTCGGCTTGGTCTATTTTCCTCACGGCCTGTTGATTCTGCCCCTCGCTTTTCTTGGCGGGCTTGCTTTCGGAACGATCGGGATGGTTTTTACGGGTCTTGTGCCCAGTATCGACATGTTCAACCTTCCGATTTTTCTTTTCATAACCCCGATGTTCCTGTTCAGTGGGACATTTTTCCCAATATCTGCCCTTCCCGGATGGGCCCAAAAAGTTTCCCTGGCGCTCCCTTTAACCCACCTTGTGGACCTGTGCCGCGCTTTTTGCCTGGGCGAATTGACCCCTGACCTTATTTGGCGTATCGCTTACATCACTCTTTTGTTTGTCCTGCTTTTCCCGGTCGCACTGGTCGTGATGCGCAGAAGGCTCATTAATTAGTGTCCATCCGGAAACCACTATTATGTTGAATTATTTAACAAAATCGACGATTTTTCCATTGCATTTTGCTCGGCTTTCTGGCATTCTGCTGGCGCTAACTTTCGGATTTATTTGGTGAA